>JBIQKA010000009.1:0-103625 GCA_044507075.1 Myxococcales bacterium | reverse complement strand
GGACCTTGTCGAGCGGCATCTCCATGCGCTCGGCGATCTCCTCGGGCGACGGCTCACGGCCGAGCTCCTGCACCAGGTAGCGCGAGGTGCGGACCAGCTTGTTGATGGTCTCGATCATGTGCACCGGGATGCGGATGGTGCGGGCCTGATCGGCGATCGCGCGGGTGATGGCCTGGCGGATCCACCAGGTGGCGTAGGTGGAGAACTTGTAGCCGCGGCGGTACTCGAACTTGTCGACCGCCTTCATCAGGCCGATGTTGCCCTCCTGGATCAGGTCCAAGAACTGCAAGCCGCGGTTCGTGTACTTTTTGGCGATCGACACCACGAGGCGCAGGTTGGCTTCCACCAACTCGGCCTTCGCGCGTTCGGCAGAACGCTCGCCCTCGTGGAGCTCCTTGTAGGTCGCGCGGAGCTTCTCGACCGACTGGCCCATCTCCTCTTCGACCTTGATGATGTCGGAGCGGGCTTCTTCGCAGCGCTGCAGCTGAATGTGCAAGATCTCGAGGTTGATGCCGTGCTTCTTCTCGAGCTTCTTTTCGAGCTGCGGGTTGCTCTCGATCTCCTGCACCCACTTGGGCATCTGCAGCACCGGCATCTGCCCCGAGCGCTCCTCCGCTTCGCGGATGATGGCCTCGGCCTCGTCGATGCGGCGCACGTAGCTCTTGAGCTTGCCGACGATGGCGTCGATCTGCTTCTTGGCGAAGCGCACCTCTCGCAGGGTGTCGAGCAGCTCCAGGCGGTTCTTCTCGAGCGTCGCCCGCAGCGTCTTCTTTTGCTTCTCGGTGAGCTTCTTACCTTGCTCGAGATCCTCACGGACCTTCTGATTGTGGCCCTCGACCCGGCGCACCTTGTCGAGCAGGCGGATGACGCGCTTGGTGACCTCGACCTCGTCGAACTCCTGGCCCTCTTCGACGTCCCCGTCCTTGACGACATCCTTGACGCGGATCTTGCCCTTCTTGAGCTTCTCGCCGAGCTCGAGGATCTCTTCGAGACCCACCTTGCTCTTGAGGATGACCTCGAAGACCTTGAGCTCGCCGTCCTCGATGCGCTTGGCGATCTCGACCTCGCCCTCGCGGGTCAGGAGCGAGACCGAGCCCATCTTGCGCAGGTACATGCGCACCGGATCGTTCGACTTACCGGAGTAGCTGTCGTCGGCCCCACTCGGCGTGGGCGCGCGCTCCACGAAGGGCGGCGGCGCGATCGAGGAGAGCTTGTCCTCGTCCACGGGCGGGCGGTCGGACAGCGTGGTGGCGCGACGGAAGGCCTTGGCTTTGCGCTCTTCGGCCGCGGCGGAGCGGGGCTTTTGCGCCTTGGTGGTGATCTGCACGGGCGCCATCGGGGCGCTGGCGTCGATCACCGAGATCTTCTGCTCCGCCAGGGTCGACATCAGATCGTCGATGTCGTCCGCAGAGGACATGTCGTCGGGCAGCGAATCGTTGACGTCGTCGTAGGTGACGAAGCCCTTCTCTCTCCCCTTGGCGATCAGCTTCAGGACCTCCGGGCGGTCCTTCATCTTCTTCTTGGCCTTGGCGGCCGGGGCAGGAGGGGCATCGCTCTCGGTGTCGTCGTCCGAATCGCCGAACTCCGCCTCCTCGCGATCGGAGTCGGCATCGGCCGCCCCGGGGAAGTCACTGTCGAAGTCATCGTCCTCGTCGACGTCCCTCGCCGCGGCCTTGGCCTTCTTGGCCTTCTTGGCGGGAGCTGCCGCCTTGGCCTTGGAGGTGGCCTTGCCCTTGGCCGCCTTGCTGCCCGTGGCCGGTGTCGCCTTGGCAGACGCTGTCTTGCCCTTGGCCGCCTTGGTCGACGACGCGCTCTTGCTGGGAGGCGGCGGACGCATCGAGGATCGATGCCCTGAGGCGGACGCCTTCGCCGAAGCCTTACTCTTGCCCGTCTTCGACTTGTCCTTGCGTCCGGAGCGCTCTTCGTTGTCCGCCATGCTCACCTCTCGGCCACTCGCTCTCACGACTTGGCCAGCTCATCTCGTTGACGCGTCAGTTCTTGCGCGCGTTGTGTATCACCACTCTGAAGTGCGATCTGGATCTCTCGTTTGAGCCTCGCGCGCTGCTCATCCTTTCGATCGCGTTCAAGCAAAGGCAACCCTTCAATCCACACTCGTTCTGCACGTTCGGGGTCGAGCTCTGGAGAGCTCGAGAGACGTCTTGCAAGCCATGTCCGCGCTGCGTTCTGCGTCAGCTGTTCGAGTAGCGACCGCGCGTCGACGTCCCCTCGCTCCTCGACCATTCGCGCAGTGACAAGAAAGATGGCCCGAAGATCGGAATCCGTCAAAAGCTCGGCCATTTGATGCGCTTCCGGTTTGCGGAACAAAGCCGGGGAGTCGAGCATCGCTCCGAGGATCAAGCGCTGACGCTCGGGCAAGTCGGTGATTCTGCGCGTGGGTGCGACAGGTGTGGTTCCGGACTGCTTTTCAGGTCTCGGTTCGGCCGGCTGCGCGCGCCGCGCTGCCCCCGCAGAGCCCTTCCGGGAAGCCATCACGCCGAGTCGAAGTTCGTGCCTGATCACGTTGAGATCGCGAATTTCGAAGCGCTTGGCGACCCGCTCGATGCGCAGGTGGAGCTCCGCCGGCGGGAGCTTGGCGAGCACCGGGCCGAGGCTCTGGATGGCTTGGGCGCGGGTCGCCGCGTCGACGTCCTCGGGCTGGTTGGCTGCGGCATCGATCAGGAAATCGACCATCGGGACGGCATGCTGCACTGCGGCATGAAATCGTTCGACGCCATGCTCGCGGATGAAGGTGTCCGGATCGTGCCCCTGTGGGAGCGCCACCACCTTGCCGCGCAAGCCAGCCCCCTCGAGCAGATCGTAGGCGGCGCGTGTCGCCTTGCGACCGGCTCCATCGCCATCGAAGACGACCACCACTTCCTCGGCGAAGCGGCGGATCAGGCGCGCCTGCTCCAGCGTGAACGCGGTGCCGAGCGGCGCCATGACGTGCTCGAAGCCAGCTTGGTAGATAGCCAGGAGATCGAAGTTGCCCTCGCACAGGATCACCTGGTTGTGCTTGCGCATGGCGATCTTGGCGGTGTCGAGCCCGAACAACACGTGGCCCTTTTTGTAGAGCGTACCTTCGGGGCTATTGATGTACTTGGCGGGAGGTTGGCTCTCTGCCGGGGAGCCAGGGGGAGGATCGAGCGCGCGGCCGCTGAACGCGATGATCCGGCCGTGCTGGTCGGCCACCGGGAACATCAGACGATGACGAAAGCGGTCGTAGTAGCCGCCGCCCTGCCGTCGCGGCGAGACGAGCCCGACCTCGGTCGCATCCCGTAGGTCGATTCGTTGCTGGCTGAGGTGCTGGGCGAGCCCTTCCCAACCCGACGGCGCGTAGCCGAGATGGAAGCGCTGAGCGACCTCCGGACGAACCCCGCGCTTGGCGATCTGGGCGCGCGCCGCCTCCGCGTGCGGATGGCGGGCGAGTTGGGCCTCGAAGTAGCTCTGGGCGGCCAACATCACCTCGGCCAAGCGCTCTCGCTGGGCGCGCACGCGTTGCATGGCGGCCTGCGCCGGATCGTCGGCCTTGGGCAGCTCGATGCCGGCGCGCTCCGCCAGCTTCTGCACGGCCTCCACGAAGCTCAGGCCCTCGACGTGTCGCAGGAAGCTGAACGCGTCGCCGGTCGCCTGGCAGCCGAAGCAATAATAGAAGTCCTTGCCCCGTGAGACGCCGAAGGAGGGCGTTTTCTCCTGGTGAAACGGGCACAGGCCGACGAAGCGCGCTCCCTGTCGGCGCAGGGGGATGTACTCGTTGATGAGCGCGACCAAATCGACGCTCCCGCGAATCTCGTCGATTTTTCCTTCGGCGAGCATCGTCCAGCGTCACCATGTAGAGAGAGAGACCGGCATGGTCAAGGCTCTGCTTTACACTGCCCGCGTGTCTCGTCGCACGATTGCCGCGGAACTCGGGGTGTCCTTCCTGGCCGTGTCGCTGGTCACGTGGGTGATTACCCACACGCCAGGCAAAGCCGCAGACTTGGTCGGCCCCTTGCTGTTGTCCGCGGTGTTCCTGTTCGGCGCCCTGGCGCGGGCCCGCCGCGACCCGCGCGGCCCGGCGCACTACGGCATCGATCTGGAGGGCGTGCTGGAGCCGCGGCGCGGCGAGGGCCTCGCCGAAGCGTTGCGCGCGGGGCTTCCCTCTCTCGGCCGCGAGTTCGTCTTCGCGCTCAAGCTGGCGGCCATCGTGTTCCCGCCCTTCGTGCTGCTGTTCGCGCTCTATCACCAGGTCCAGCACCCCTTCACGTTCCAACCTCCTGCGCATCCTTTAGACTTCGCGCTCGGCCAGTTGCTCGTGGTGGCGCTGCCCGAAGAGGCGCTCTTCCGAGGCTATTTTCAGACGCGCCTCCAGGATTTGTTTCCGGCGCGCAAGAGCCTCTTCGGCGCGCACGTCTCGTGGCCGGCCCTGGTCATCCAGGCGGCCCTGTTCGCGCTCTTGCACTTCTTGGTGGGCTTCGAACCGGCGCGACTCGCGGTCTTCTTCCCGGGGCTCCTGTTCGGTTATATCCGCGCCCTTCGGGGGGGCATCGGGGCGGCCATTTGGTTTCATGCGTTGAGCAACGGGCTATCCGAGTTGCTGACGCGAGGCTGGCTGTGATCGACCAGGTCGGCCCCGCCCGGCGGATCGAAGCTCGACCGCGCCGGCTCGTGGTGGCACGTTGGCGCGGTTAGCCTGGGAGAGATGAGAACGTGAGTCCAAGAGCCCCCATCAACCTCGCGCGTGTGGTCGGCGCGGCCCTCGAAGAAGACGTGGGCCGCGGTGACGTCACCACGGACGCATGCGTGCCGCGCGAAGTCCAAGGAAGCTGCGTCTTTCGAGCCCGCGCTCCGCTGGTGGTGAGCGGAGGCGAGATCATCCGTGAGGTCTTCCGGCAGCTCGATGCGAGCGTACGCGTCAGCGATCTGGTGCCCGAGGGCACCCACCTTTCCGCGGGCGGCGTGATCGCGCGGGTGAGCGGCTCCGCAGCCTCCCTGCTGAAGGGCGAGCGGGTGGCGCTCAACTTCATGCAGCGCCTGAGCGGGATCGCGACCCTGACGCGCCGCTACGTCGACGCGCTGCCCCCCGGCTCCACCACGCGCATCGCGGACACGCGCAAGACCACGCCCGGCTTGCGCGCCCTGGAGCGTCAGGCGGTGCGCGCGGGCGGCGGACACAACCATCGCGAAGACCTCGGCTCGGCCGTGCTCATCAAGGACAACCACGTGGCCGCGGCGGGCGGCGTCGCACAAGCCATCGCGCGCTGCCGCGCGAATGCACCACACACCTCGCGCATCGAGTGCGAAGTGGACTCCCTCGAGCAGTTCGAGACGGCGCTCGCGGCGGGCGCCGAGATCGTGCTGCTCGACAACTTCGACGACGACATGGTCCAGCGCGCGGTGGCCATCAACCGGGCGCGCACGCCGCCGGCCATCCTCGAAGCTTCGGGCGGCATCACCCTGGAGCGCATCGCGCGCCTTGCCTCCCTGGGCGTCGACGTGATCAGCGTGGGCGCACTCACGCACTCGGCGCCCTCGGTAGACATCGGGCTCGACTGGGACGAACAGTAGAACGCGGCGCCTGAATCGGGAGGCGCACGGGGATCGGGGATGGCGAGACTCACCGTCGAGAGAGTGCACGCGCAACTGCGAAGCGCCCGCTATGGTCGCTCGCTCACGCTCGTGGCCGAGACCGGCTCCACCAACGACGACGCGCGCGCGGCGGCGCTCGCGGGAGCCTCGGACGGGCACACCATTGTGGCCGAAAGTCAGACCCGGGGCCGCGGCTCTCGGGGGCGCAGCTGGGTCTCGCCCGCGGGGGTGGATCTCTACCTGTCGGTGGTCGCGCACGTCCCGCTCAGGTTGGACCAACTGCCTCCGCTCACCCTGGCGGTCGGTCTGGCCGTCGCCGAAACGGCAGACGCCTTCCTCTCCGCCGGACCGCGGGCACAGGTCAAGTGGCCCAACGACGTGTGGATCGAGCGCAAGAAGTGCGCTGGCATCCTGGTCGAGAGCGTATCTGTCGGACAGACGAGGCAGCCGGTGGTGATCGGCATCGGGCTCAACGTGAACCGTCGCGCGTTTCCGGAGCGACTCGACACCGAGCCCACTTCGCTCGCGCTGGCGGGCGCGCGGGGCGAAGACCTGGACCGCGCGCGGGTGCTTGCGGCCTTGCTCGAGAACCTGGAGCGCTGGGTGGATCGCTTCGTGGCCGAGGGGCCTGCCCCCGTGGTCCACGCGCTCGAACAGCGGCTCGCGTTGCGGGGCGAGCGGGCACGCTGCGACGAGCGCGAGGGCGTGGTCTTTGGCGTCTCCGCCGAGGGTGCCCTGCTGCTCGAGACGGCGCAGGGGATGCAAACGGTGTTCTCCGGAACCCTGCGTCCCGTCTAGCCGAGCTCGTGCCGCACGCGGAGACGTGCGTGGGCTTGCGAAAGCCGGGCCGCCGCCCCACCTTGGAGTCACCATGGGTGATGCTTCTGGATCCCTCTTTCCCTTCGGCGCGTTTCAGCACGCGGCCGTGTACGAGACGCAAGACCGCGTGCTGCACGTCACCGGAGACGACGCGTCGAGTTGGCTGAGCGGACAGGTCACCAATGACTTGCGCGATCTCGCGAAGCAGCGCGCCGTGTACGTGCTGGCCGTGAGCGTCAAGGGGCGCGTGCTCAGCGACGGCTGGGCATGTCAGCGCGGAGACACCCTCTCGCTCGTGTTGCCCGAGACGCGCGTCGAGTTGGCGCGTGACTCGTTCGAGAAGCACATCATCATGGAAGACGTGGAGCTCGTCTTGGACGAGGAGCTCCGGGTGTTGACCGTGCAGGGCCCCGAAGCCGCCCGCGCCGTTGCCGCCGTCGGTCGCTCGGACGAGGCCCTTCCGGTCGGAAGGTTGGGGGCTCCGGGGTTCGATCTGTGGGTCGCGCGCGCGGAGCTCCCGGCGCTCAAGGAGCGCCTGGTGGAAGCCGCCCGGGCGATCGGGGGCGATGCGGTCACGGCCGAAGACTGGGCGGCGGCCCACGTCCTCTCCGGGACCCCGCGCTGCGGGGTGGACTTCGGGGAAAACACCTACCCTCAGGAGGCGGGCCTCAAGGGCCGTGCGGTCTCGTTCAACAAGGGGTGTTACCTCGGACAGGAGGTGATTTGCATGCTGGAAAATCGGGGCCAACTGGCGCGCCGTTTGGTCCAGCTCGAGAGCCCCGGCCCGTTCACGCTCGAGGGGGAACTCCACGCGTTCGATGCCGAGGGCAAACGGGTGGGTGACCTCACAAGCGCCGCCGTAACGCGGGCGGACGACACCGCGACTGACCCGCCCAGGACGGTGGCATTGGCCTATCTCAAGCGGCCTGTCGCGGAGCCCGGCAAGCACGTGCGTGCAGGTGACCGCGAGTGGGTCGTACGCGCCGTGGTAGGAGCTGCGACCGACGAGTGCCCGATCGTTGCCCGGTGAGGCAAACGCGCCCATAGTTGGCTTGTTCGTGAACCCGTCCGGCGCGAAGCTCGAGGATCAGTACGAGGAGAGACCGCGACCATGATTACGCTCACTGAAAAGGCCGCCGCCAAGGTCAAAGAAATCCGCGAAACCGAGAGCCTCGGTGAACAGGGGCTGCGCCTGCGTGTCATCGGCGGCGGATGCTCCGGTTTTCAGTACGACCTCTACTTCGAGGACGAGGTCAACGAGATGGACGAGCAGTACGAATCCGAGGGGATCAAGCTGTTCGTGGACATGATCAGCCACCAGTATCTCGAGGGCGTCCAGATCGACTATGTCGAGGGGCTCCACGGTGCCGGCTTCAAGTTCCTGAATCCGCAGGCCAAGTCCACCTGCGGCTGCGGCTCGAGCTTCAGCGCCTGAGCCCGCTGCGCTCGGCGGCGGCCCCCGGCTGGGTGTCCCCCAGCAGGCACGCGATGTGGGCGCTCGGATCCCGCGGCGAGACATCGAGAGCGCACCCGCTGAATTTCCGGCTTCGAAGAAGATTCGGGAATCCGGCAAACTCCGTTTCAATCCGTGGCGCCTCGCCGGTACACTCGGGGCACCATGACGCTCGATGGACGCCCGATGGACCCCGTGAGCGCAAAGCGCCACGATGCCGCCGAGGGTGACGAAGAGCTGAGCGCCAACGACCTGGTCGTGGCCCTCACGGAGCCGCCAGAGGGGCCGGATGAGCCCATCGAGGTCGCCGAGCGGAGCTCCTCGCGCCCTCCCCCGCTCCCTCACAAGAAACGGATCAAAGCCGCCGCGGCCCAGCCTGCCCTGCCGCCGCCCAAGCCACCGTCACCGCCGCGCGTCTCGGTCGGCCCTGTGCGCACCTCCAAGGTGCCAAACCCCACCGCCGTGGGCTCCGTGCCGCCCGCCATCGGCGCGCGCCCATCCAGCCCGCGTGTGAGCGAAGCCGCTCGCCAGCGCGCCGAGGCCGTGACCGCGCCGCCGCCCGCGCCCGAGTCCGACGCCACGATGGAGATCTCGCTGTCCGAGGAGCCGGCGCCAGACGCGCGGGCGAGCTCCCCCGAAGAGCAGGCCCAAGCGCTGATCGCCCGCTGTGAAGCCCTGTTGGCCGAAAACCCGAGCCCCCAGCGCGCGGGCCGCCTGCATTACGAGCTCGCGCGGCTTTGGGAGCACCCGCTCGGAGATGCACGCAAGGCGGTGAACCACTATCAGCAGGCGCTCGAGCGGACCCCCGATCACCTGCCCACCATCCGCGGGTTGCGGCGCGGGTTGATCGCGCGGCGCGCGCTGCGTCAGGCGGCCGATCTGTACGACGCCGAGGCGCGACTCACGCCCGATCCGAACCACAAGGCGCGCCTCCTGTTCGCCAAGGGACGCTTGCTCGAAGACGGACTCGCCATGCGTCAGGAGGCCCACCGCATCTACGGGCAGGCGCTGGCGCTCGCGCCCTCGGACACCGTGGTGCTCAAGGCGCTCGAGCAATGCGAGTACTTGGCCGAGGGCTGGCCGGATCTCGCGCAAACGCTCGCGCGCCAGGCCAACGCCGTGGGCGCGGACACCAAGCAGCGCGCTGCGCTGCTCGTACAGCGCGCGCAGATCCTCGAGACGCGCCTCAAGGACGTCGAAGGCGCCATCGCGCAGTACGAGACGGCGCTCGAGATCGATGGCGAGTCCCAGGACGCGCTCGAGGCGCTCAAGCGCCTCTACTATGGTCGTGGTCGCCACCGCGATTTGATCCGCATGCTGGAGCTCGAGGCGAGCCGCACCTCGGACCTCACGTTGCGCATCGCGGCGTTGCACAGCGTCGCGCGCCTCCATGCGGACAAGCTCGAAAACCGGCCTGACGCCATCCACGCCCTGGAGCGCGCGCTCGCGTTCTCGCCGCAGGATCGCTTGCTGCTCGAGGAGCTCGTACAGCTCAAGGAGGCGGCACGTGATTATCCAGGGCTCGCGGCGGTGCTGTCGCGGCTCGCCGAGGCTTTGGGCGACGTGCCGGATCGCGCGGGTCTTCTGCATCGCATCGGACAGATCCACGACGAGCACCTGGGCGATCCCCAAACGGCCCAGGTCTGGTTCGCGCGCTCGCTCGCGGTGGACCCCTGCTACGTGCCCGCCCTGCAGGCGCTCGGCAACTTCTACGCCTCCCACGAGCGTTGGGACGAGTTGATGGCGATGCACCTCGCCGAAGGCGCGGCCACCCCCGAGTCCGCCCGCCGCGCAGCGAGCCACGCCCGCGTCGCCGAGATCCTCGAGAAGCGGCTGAACGACATCGAGGGCGCGATCGAGCACCACACGCGCTCGCTCTCGGCCGTGCCGATCTATGCGCCCTCCTTCAAGGCGCTCACGCGCCTGTTCTCCCAGACCAAGCGCTATCGTGAGCTGATCGAGCTCTACGAGCGCGCGATCGAGCGCGTAAACGTTGAGCAAGCCAACACCTACCTGCTGAAGGTGGGCAGCCTCTACGAAGACCAGCTCGACGATCCGACCCAGGCCATGCACGCCTACCGTCGCGTGCTCGAGCGCGATCCCAAGCACCTTGGCGCCCTGCACGCGCTGCAGCGCGCAGCCGAGGCGGCGGAGCGCTACGCAGAGCTCTCCGAGGCGCTCGTGCGCGAAGCCGAGCTCGCCGCCGACAAGCCGCAGAAGGTGGCCTTGCTGCACCGCGCGGCCGAGGTGCTCGACGAGCATCTGAACGAGCGCGCCGCCGCGGTGGCCATGCTCAAGCGCGTCGTCACCATGGACTCCTGTTACGTCCCCGCCCTGACTACGCTCGGGCGCATCTACTACCAGGCGGGCCGCTGGGAAGACCTGCTCGCCCTCTACCAGGCCGAGCTGACGGTGCTCGGGAACACGAAGCGCGCCGCGCAGCTCTTGTTCAAGATGGCCGAAATTGCCGAGAACCGGCTCGGCACCCATCCGGAGGCGACCGATCTCTACCGGCGCGCGGTGGAGCTCGATCCGACCTCGACCACGGCGCTGCGCGCGTTGGGGCGCAAGCTGCGCGAACAGGGGCGTTGGGAGGAGCTGATCGAGGTCCTGCTCCGCGATCTGAAGAACCACACCGAGCCCGCCGAGCGCGCGGCGGTTCACCTGCGGGTGGGCGAGGTGTACGAATACCGGCTCGGGCGCCCCGAGGCGGCCATCGAGGCGTACGACAAAGCGCTCACGGAGGACGAGAACCAACTCCTGGCACTGACCGGACGCATCCGCCTGCGCGCTGCCCGCGCCGAGCACGGAAAGCTCGGAGAGGACCTGGCCCGCGCGGTGGATCTCGCGATGGATCCCGATCACCGAATCGCCCTGCTGATGCAGCTCGGCGAGGTCCTGCGCGATCACTCGCGCGACTTGCGACGCGCCATCGCCTGCTTCGAGGAGGTGCGCACGGTCGATCCCAATCACCACGGCGCGCTGCTCGCCCTGGAGTCCCTCTATCGCAAGACCAACCAGTGGCAGGAGCTCGCGGGCGTGCTTTCCACCTCGGCGCGCGTGTTGGCGGACGCGGACTCGCGCACGGCGGCGCTGCGCGAACTGGCCCGACTCGGCAGCCGCGTCGAAGGCGTGATGAGCCCGTTGCGCGCGTACCAGGAAGTGCTCACGATGGCCCCGCACGACCTGGAAGCGCTGGGCGCCCTCGAGATGCTCGCCCTCGAACAACGCGAGACCGCCCTCTTGAGCCTCGTGGACCAGCGTATCGCCCGCTCCGTGCGCAATCGGGCGTTGCGCGCCTCGCATCTCACCCGGCTCGGGGAGACGCTCGAGCGCAGCGATCCCCAGGGCGCCCTTCCCCTGTTCCGCAACGCGCTGGAGCTCGATCCGGAGAACCTGGCCTCCGCGCGAGGGCTCTCGCGCCTGGCCGTCCACAACAACGAATACGAGATCCTGATCGAGGCCGCCGAACGCGAAGCCAGCGTGCTCAGCGACAAACAGGCGGCCTCCACGCTCTACGTCCGAGCCGCGCGCGCGAGCACCGATGAAGACCAGGCCGCCCACGCCCTCGAGCGCGCGCTGGAGCTGGACCCCGAAAACCCCGTGGCCGCGCAAGAGCTGCGCAAGTGCCTCGCACGAACGGGCGACATCGATCGCCTCACGGAGCTGCTCGCCCGCGCCGCCAACTCGTGCGCCGACAAGCGTCACGCGGCGGGCATCTGGCGAAAGGTCGCGAACCTGTACGCCGACACGCAGGGCAACCTGGCCGGCGCGATCAGCGCGCTCGAGCGCGCGAGCCGCCTCTTGCCCGACGATCCGCACGTGATGACCGACCTCGCGGAGATCCTCCAGCGCGATGAGCAGTACGCGCAGGCCGCCGCGCTCTTGCTCCGCATCACCGAGCGCACGAACGAACCCACTCTGACGCTGCGCGCCCACACTGCGCTCTCCGTGTTGTACGAGGATCAGCTCAAGCAACCGGCGCTCGCCATCAGCCACCTGCGAGCCGCGGTCAAGGCCAGCCCGCACGACGGCGCGCTGCTCGTGCGGCTCTCCGACCTGCTCTCCCAGGCAGAGCAGCACGCCGAGGCCCTCACCCTCGCCCATCGGCTCGTGGAGCTGAGCGACAGCCCTTCCGCCCAGGTGGGCGCGCTCTTGCATCTGGCCCGGCTCGAGCGGCGACGCGGCGACGCGGGGGGCTTCGTGCGCGCGATGTGCGAGGCGGTCTCCATCGACGGCCCACTTGGCGGGGCCGGCGCGGCGATGCGCGAGGCGATAGGCGCGGGGATCCAGAGCAGCGACTACGAACGCGCGCTGCGCAAGCATGTACAGAGCTTCCCCGAGGGGCGCCCGCTCGCGAGTGAGGTGTACCTGGAGCTCGCGCGCGTGCAGGCGCGTGAGCTGAACGCTCCGAGCCAAGCGATCGCGACCCTCGCGGAGGCCATTGCCCGGCAGCCGAGCAGCCTCCTGCTCCGCACGCAGTACGCGACGCTCCTGCGCGAGACCGGTGCGCACGAAGCGTGCGTGAAGGAGCTCAGACAGCTTCTCCTCTTGGACCCCGAGCGGGCCTCGACCTGGCGCGATCTCGGGGAGACCTTTGGCAGCATGGGTCTCGACGATCCCCAGGCGCGCGCCATGGAGGTCCTGCGCTTGATGGGCTACGGTCCGCACGGCGTCGAGGGCCCCAAACCCGCGCCGATCCTGAGCGAGCCCGGGGCCTGGGCGGGTTCCATCGTGGACGAACTCAGCGCCGATCTCTTGCCGATGGGCATCGCTGGCGAGTATCTGGCGCTGCTCCTCGAAGGACTCGACAAGCTGTACCCCCCCGATCTGCCCGGCTATGGCGTCTCCTCGCGCGACCGGCTGAGCGCACGCTCGAGCCATCCGCTGCGCGCCCTCGCCGATCGCATCGCAGCCGTGGTGGGCGTCACGGACTACGAGATCTACCTCCATCGCGCCCGCGGACGTGGTCCCGGGATCGAGCTGGACAGCACCCCCTTGCTCATGATCCCGGCCTGGATCCTCGAGCAGAGCGAGTCTCATCAGGTGTTCATGCTCGCCCGGCTGCTGGTGCTGTGCGCCCGTCAGTGCCATCCGGTGATCAAGCTCGCGCCGCGCGAGCTCGAGGTGGTGTTCGCCGCCTACGTGCGCAACGTGATCCCCAACTTCGGGGTCGGCCTCACCAGCGAAGATCTTCTCGATGAGCAGGGGCGCCGCCTGTACAAGGCGCTCTCCCGGCGCAACCGCAAGGCCATCGAGGACACGGCGCAGCGCTATGCCGCCCAGGGGGGCGTAGACGTCGTGCCGTGGGTCGAGAGCCGCGAACGCGAGGCCGCGCGCGTAGCTGCCCTGATCTGCGACGATCTGAAGGCGGCGCTGGAGTGCATGGCACGCAGCCGCGACACGGGCGCGACGGATAACAGCGAGGAGACCACGCGCGACCTGTATCGCTTCTGGGTGAGCGATCCGGCCCTGCGCGCACGCAAGCGCGCCCGCGAGTTCAACACGGGCTAAGCCGGACGTTGCGCGCAGCGCTCAGGCTCAGAACGCGAAGCGCAGCCCTGCGTTCAGATCGAGCGCGAACAGGAAGTTGCCGAACATCAGGTTCGCCGCGGGCGTGACCATCAGCCCCACGTGCGGCGTGAACATGTAGCCGAGGCGCATGCCGAGCTGGGCGCCGAAGATGCCCGACATGGCGTAGGGCCCCTTGTAATCGGACTTGGCCGTGGGCGGCGCCTTGGCCTGGATGTAGCCGAGCATCACGCCGGCGAGCAACCCCGCATGGAATCCCTCCGCCTTGGGTTCGGTCAGCAGCAGCTCGCCGCGCAGCGCGCCACCGAGGCCCAACTTGGCGCCGCTCTTGAGCTGAAAACGGAAGTGCCCCTCCAATGCGAAGCGCGGCGTCACGAAGTAGCCGATGGTGCCGCTCAGGATGGGCACGGCCACGAAGCCCGCCGCGGCCACCGTGGTCTTACAGCTGCTAAACGCCAAGCCCCCGGTGGCCACCTCGGTCACGGAGCAGTTCCATCCGTTCGTCGCCACGATCTCCTGTCCGCGCTGGATTCTGGCGTCGCCGGACAGGTTCCCCGCCTCGTCGACCGCTTCGTCCAACAACGTCGCGGGAGGATTGGAGTCGGTGGCCGTGCTGTTGCTGACCATGGTGGCCGCGACGCCACCTCCCAGGTCGAAGTAGAAGCGCGACGCTTCTCCATCGTCGTCGTCGTCCTTCTTCTTGCGCTGCCCCAGGGCGCAGAAGTTGTCGTAGCAGACAAGCCCTTCACCACACTGGCTGTCGTCCGTACAGGTGTCACCCAACGCACCCTCGCGCCCCATGCTGGCCACGGCGCTGTAGCCCCCGTCGTCCCCGCCGCACGAGCTCGGCGGAACCTCGCCGGGAAGCGACGGCGCAGGCTGACTGCGCACGGAGACGATGGGCACCGACACCGGGTTCTCGGGGCTGCCGGCGTTGCCGATCTTCTCGCCCGCCGCATCGAACGCGAGCACGAAGTACTCCACGTTGGGCTCGAACACATCGCTGCAGGGGATGAGGAACGAGAAGCCGTCGGCTCCTTGATTCATGTTGGCCGACTTCGGCTTCGACATGCCGACCGAGCGATAGAACACCTTCATGCTGGCGATCTCGGGGTTCGAGGCCACCACGAAGATCGGCAGGTCGGTGTTCTTGAGCTGCTCGGCCGCGGGCGTGTGCTCGAGGTTGCCCTCGACGGGCGCGGGCGGCGGCGGAGCCGCGGGCGTCGACTTGGGCCGCCTTCCTCCGCCCTGTCCAGCCTTGCGCTTGGCCTGGTTGAAGACCGACAGCACCTCCGGCGTGGAGACGAGCGGGTCGGGTTCGACCGTGGGATCCTCCTGCAGCGCCCGGATGAACGCCTCGAGCGCGGCGGCCGAATCACTCATGCCTCCGATCTCCACCACGCCGAGGTTGGCGTAGGTGCGCGCGAGGCCGCTGCCTGTAAGACCGTTGCTCTCCGCCCCCGCGATGGCCCTCTCCAGCGTCTCCTTGGCCACCTCGATCTCGAGGTTGTTGTAGGCGTCCATCGCGACGCGGTTCGCGTCTGCGAGCTGGCGCGGATTGGCCTGTCCCTCCGCGACGATGGCGGAGGAACAGAGGATGAAGGCGAAGATAAGGATCAGTCGACGCATGGTGTCTCATACTCCGGTGGCGCGCCGTCAGCCGCGCACCGCGCTGGGTTATCTCGGTGCTGGGGCGGGGGAAGTACGCGAAGACTCGTCGGTACGCCTGAACTCGACCCGCCGGTTGGCGGCACGACCCGAGGCCGTCTTGTTGGATTCGATGGGGCGCGATTCACCGTACCCCTGGGCGGTCATCCGATAAGGCTCGATGCCGCGGCCAATCAGGTACTCACGCACCGAGTCTGCGCGCTGCTGCGAGAGCTTGAGGTTCTTCGCGTCCGAGCCCACCGAGTCGGTGTGCCCCTGCACCTCGACGCGAATGCCCGGGAAGTCGCGCAGGACCTGGGCCACGGTGTCGAGGAGTGCGAACGAATCCGGCATGATCTTCGCCTTGTTGGTCTGGAAGTGCACCTGCTGCCTGATCACGACCTGGCTGTCGGTGACCTCGACGTCCTTGTAGGCCTTCGGACAGCCGCGCTCGCTCTCCGGACCGACCTCGTTCGGACACATATCCACCTTGTCGGCGATTCCGTCGAGGTCGTTGTCTTCGTCGGGGCAACCATCGTCGTCCTCGAAGCCGTCGGGATCTTCCGGCACGAGCGGGCACTTGTCGTCGACGTCCGGCACGAGATCCCCATCGTTGTCGTGATCGGGGCAACCGTCGGTATCGAGGTAGCCGTCGACGTCTTCGGCCTCGGCCACGCACAGGTCGATCGAGTCGGCGAGCGAGTCGCCGTCCGTATCCTGATCCTCGGGGCAACCGTCGTGATCGTCGACGCCATCGAGGTCCTCCGGTTCATCGGGGCAGGCGTCGTCCGGATCGAGGATGCCATCGCGGTCGCGATCATCCGGCGCAGGGGCGCCAGTGCAGCGGTCTTTGGGGCTCATCTTGAGCGCAGCGTGCGCATTGGCTTCCGCGAGCGTCAGATGCTCCTTGGTACGCGCGTGATTGCCCTGTGCGAGCTCCAAATCCGCGAACTCGACGTTGGCCTCGGCCAGGGCGAGCTCCTGGGGCGCGCAGTTGTAGGCGCCATTTTGCGCGGCCTGCTCGGTGATCTCACGCAGGCCGTCGATGTGCCCCTTCAAGACGTGGGCTTCGGTGCAAGCCGTGACGCAAGCGACCAGTCCCAATAGAGCCAAATGTCCGAACGTGCCCGGGCGCAGCGCACCCTTGGCCGCACGAGCGATGAAACGCGCCAGAGAAGGACGGGGCATCGAACTCAACGCCCCCCGCCCGCGCGCTGCGCCCGTGAGCGCTCCACCGCCTTGGCTGCGTTTTCCTGCGACTTGCGGGATAGGCGATTGGCATCCTGATACTCGGCCTGCGAAGCCTCCTCGCGCGCCTTCGCGAGGTAGGCCTCCGCCAGGGCGAACTCGTAGGGAGCATGCTCTCCGGCATTGGAGCGCCGCGCGTGTTCGACCGCGCGCGCCGCCTTGGTGGACTGAACCGCCGCCGACGCCGCCACGCACCCTGAGCCGCTCAGCAAGGCGAGCAGGCCCCCGCACAGGGCCCATTTTCGCCTACCCAGATCCCGGTCTTTGACCACGCGCCACTCCAGAAAACCCAGCGAAACTCGCTGACAAGCCGGCCGGACGCTAACAACAACCCACTACCCCGTCAACTGGGGTGTGCCTAAGTGTAAGCAAGCCGTCCGCGAGCCCCGCGCGGTCTAGCCGCGGCGCGCCCCAGGCCCCAGGCGATACACGAGGAAAGCCAACCCGAGCACCATCCAGAGGGACATCACGAGCGTGCCCTGCAAGAGTGCACCCCCATAGGAACGGAGCCCGAAGTCGCCGTGAAACTGCCGGTAGCTGCCCACCACCAGCAGGCGGTTACGAACCACTGGTAACATGCCCAGGGCAATGGAGAGCGCGACCCCGATGGCCGCGCCTGCCCATTGGTCTCGCTGCGTACGCACCAGGGACGCGCCGATCAGAAAGCCCATGGCCCCGAGCGCGATCTCGACCAGGCCGCCAACCAGGGCGAGCGCGCTGGGGACCCGCTGGGTGTCCGCCAGGTAGAGCAGGAACCAGTCGCCGTGGAAGATGTAGAAATAAGCCGACACCGGAACCATCACCAGGCTCACGTACAGCAGGTAGGCGAAGAACGCGCGCGAGACGAACGCGGGCTTGGGGCTTCCGCGCAGGTCCGAGCGCGCCGCGAGCGCGGTGAGGACGCCGGATGCGAACGTCAGCAGAAGTTGCGTGGGAAGTGGCAAGACAACGGACCTGGCGAGCGGCTCGGCTCGGTCGAAGCGAGCGAGCGCGCCCGCGGGCAAGAGCTTCGATGCGGGAGCGTTCGACCCGCGCGCGAAACACGGCGCGGGCGAGCTCGCCCGCGAGTAAAGAACCGCCCGCAACGTAGCACAAGCTTTTGCGGGCAAGTCACGCAGATCACTAGCGAACCAAGTCGACTGCGGGTTCGCGCTTGGCGACCGTCCGCGAGGCCTGGGTCAGCACATCCAGATCGACTGCCACGTCCAGCTCATGGCCCGTGATCGACCCGTGGCAGCCGCCGCACATGCCGTTGAACAGCTCGCGACGGAAGCTCTGGTTGATCCGCTCTCCCGGATAGAACTGCATCTCTTCGCGCTGCACCATGTCCCCGGTGAAAGGCGCGTCCGACGGGAACGAAAGCGGTCGCCCGGTGCGATCGGTGGCGGCGAGGACGATCGGATGGCCGCCCTGGATGCGGAACTTGGTCGAGCCATCCGCGTACAGTGGGATGGTGCCCAACGACTCGTAATGCGTGTACACGGAGCCGAAGGCGTCTCGTACGACCTGGGCCCCATTGAGCTGGGCGAAGTCGGTGCTCTCCACCGGGGGCGGGAACGACTCGAAGACCTCGACCCCCTCCACCCGCGGGTCGATCGGCCTGCCAGTTCGTGTGTTGGCGAACAACAAGGTGGCCAACAGCGGGAAGTCCGCCACGTGGATCTCGGCGTCGGTGGCCCCCGGATCGACGCGGGTCGCGCCGTTGACCTCGTCCATGCGCGAGTAGTACACGCCGTGGTTGAAGCGCGCGTAGACCGCCACGGCCTCGACCTCCGCACGGCCCGCCTCTCCCCCGAGGTGCTCCACGACCCCGGTGCTGGGGTTGAGCGCACACAGATCGAAGTCGAAGCCGCCCTGCCCGAGATCGCGGGCCGACGGGTCGCACGACACCACCATCCAATTTGAGGGCAATGGAGCTGGCGAGCGATACGCCCCGGCCTGCCCGCCCAGCGCACCGGGCGCCGGGAAGGTCATCGCGTGCAGGTAGTAGCGATCGTTCGGATCGCGGTCGTCCTGATCGGGCCCGATCGATCGGTTGATGATCGCGATGCTGCCCGCTCCATCCTGGGCCCCGGCCGGCGCAGCCACCAGCGCGAAGTTGCGGTTGGATAGCTCGACGACCTCGGTCGCGAGCTCGAAGCCCACGCTGTCGCGCTGGGCGAACAGGGGGTGGTAGTCGCCGCCGTCCAGGTTCATGCGCCGGCCTGCGAGCTGGAAGAACTCGGGGGCTCGCTTCTCGGCGGTGAGGATCAGGCGCCCATCGGTCATGAAGCTCGGCATGATCTCCTGGTTGAGCAGGAAGGTGAGCTGGCGCAGCGAGCCCTCGCCAGGCGTGCGCACGTAAAGGTTCGCGTTGGGCGCGAGCTGCGACGGCGTGCGCTGCGGACCCGTGTAGCGGAAGCCTACGCCTTGGATGTTGCCGCGCGTGGATGCGAACACGAGGCGCCCGTCTGGCGCATAGGTGGGGTCGAAGTCGTGCGTGAGGATGCCGTTGAGCTGTTCGGCCTCGCTCGCCACGCCCGCGATGGGCGCGCACTCGGAGCCGTCCGCGTTGGCCTCGTAGAGGCGCAGCGGCACCGAGGCGGCGCTGCGCGCGGCAAACGCGATCTTCCGACCATCCCAGGACACGCTCGGGCCGCGCACGTCTGCGGTGGCGCGCTCGAGCCCGCAGCCCGCGAGGAGGCTCTCGCTGGGCCCCAGGCTCGGGCGCCCGTCCTCGTCCAGCGTCAGCGCCGCGAGCAAGAGGTCGGCTCCGGGTCGATAGGTGTCGAAGTCACGCGGGTCCCCCACGCCGAGCGGACGGGAGACCCAGAGCAAGCTCTGATTGCTCCCATCATCCAACGTGCCTGCCTCGATGGCCCGCTCGCGCTCGAGCCTGTGCCAGGCGACCATCACGCAATAGGCCGGCACCTGGTTCAGATCGACGCCGGGCCCGATCGCGATGCCCTCACACAGCTCGGGCCGCGCGTTCTGCGGGAAGTCCTCGAACAATGCGCCACCGCGGTGCGTGAGACCCGTGCCACCATTCTCTGGCGGAAACCGGTTCTTCGCGATGAGGCGGCTGTCGTTCGCGTTCCTCGACTCGGGTGAGAGCATGAGCCTCGCGGCCTCGTAATTGCGGTCAGTCGCGATCCGCGAGAAGGTGCCGTGCGAGCCGGTGCGCAAGCGCAGATCGTGAAACATCGAGGGCGAGTGGCAGTTTCCGAACATGCAGCCCTTCTTCACCAACATGGGCTGCACGTAGTTGCCGAAGAAACGCAGCCCTTCGTCCTCGGGCTGATAGTTCACGACCTCGGGCGCGCGCGCGATCAGCTCCTCCGCCCAGGCACGCACCACCTTGTAGCCAGGGTCCTCCGTGTCCGGAAAGACGGTCCCCCCCTCGTGGAACGTGCCGCCGCGCGTCTTCGACAGCGGCCTGCGCAGGAGCTCCGAGAGCGAGACCGAGGTGTCGAGATGGGAGACCGCCGCGAAGTAGTTCCAGCGACTCTCCTCCTCGGTGAGCCCGCAGCTCAAGTAGAGATCTGCGATGCGCGCGCCGTGACACGCTGAGCCTGCGCAACGCTCCACCAACACCGGCTGCACGCGTTGCACGAAGGCTTCGTAGCTCGCGGCGTCCGCGGGCGGCGCCGCCGGATCGAAGCCCAGGTGGTGCCCCGCACCCGAGACGCACGGTCCTTCGCTGACACGGAGCGGCTCCTCTATCGCGCCATCACGACGGTGGCCCTGCGCGATCCAGCTCTTGAGCAGCGCATAGCCATCGGAGCCGAGGTGCAGCGCCCTGCCGCCCGCGTGACGGATGTCGGTGGTGATGGCGACGAGTCGGTCGTTGGGCCGCGCGGGGTCCGGTGCATCGAAGGTCTGCACCGACACCTCGACCGGATCGCCGGCCTTCAACAAGAGCGCACCGACGGGATAGGGTCCCATCGCGGGGAGCAGGTCGGGGCGGCGCATCAACGCGTCGTAGCTCGAGAGGTCGAGGTTTCCGACCGCGGTTTGCTCCGGACTGGCCAGGTGGCATCCCGTGGTCTGCTGCACGCAGCCGACCCCGAGCACCGGCGCGACGCGCTCGTCGTAGTAGGTGAACGCGGGCGGCGTCGCCTCTTCGCAGGCGCCCGAGGCGAGCGCGCTCGCGAACCCGAGAGCCGCCCAAGCGCGCGCGCGAATGCGGGGATTCATGGAGCTCCGATGCACCGGGGGATTGTATCGGGATTCGGTGTGCGATCAGAGCCTTAGCGGCATGCGCTGCGCGATTCGGATGGCGTCGAGGACGCCCGGGTCCTGCTCTACGCCGGCCGCACCCGCGAGCGCCGCCTGCCCCTCGGCCGCTCCCACACGCCCGAGCGCCCACGCCGCCGCCTTGCGAGCCTGAGCTGAGACATCGCCCTGCAGCATGGCGATCAACGTGCTCACCGCCTCGACCACCCGATATTCCCCGGACAAGCGCGCGGCCCGTGTGCGCACCTCGGGGCTGGTGTCGCCCAGCAGCGCAATCAGTGCTCCATGGTCGCGGAAGGAGCCGATGTTGACGAGTTGGTCGAGCGTCGCGAGCTTCACCGCGGTGTCCGGGTCGCTCAACGTGTCGGTCAACACGGCGAAGCCAAGATCGCTGTTGAGCCGCGCCAGGGCGCGCACCGCCGAGACGCGCACCTGCACATCCACGTCCATCAGGGCCGCATCCGAGAGCTCTGCCACCGCGTGGGGATCCATGAACTCACCGAGCGCCTCGGCGGCGCGCGCTCGGCGCACGGGATCGGCGTCGGCGCGCACCAGCTTGCGCAACCGCACCACGAGCGCGGGTGCCGCGAAGGGCTGGCGCCGCAGCCACCAGGCGCTCATCTCGCGTACGCGCGGCTTTCCGCTCTCGAGCAAGTTGCGCTCGAGCAAAGGCACGCACTCGGCGCAATACACCCGCTCGCCGTACTCGAGCGTGGCCTTGAGCTTCTCGGCCGAGCCGCCCTGGATGACGGCCACCATCTGCGCCACCGTGGGCGCCGCCGTGCCCGGGCTGATCTCGCCCCGACGGCTGTACTCGCGCGTCTCCACGATGGGCTGAGCCTGGGCTTCTGCGGGCGCGCCCTGCGAGAGAGCGAGCCCCACGATGGCCAGCGACAACGATGCTTGAAGCTTGTTCATGGTCTTCCTCCTCTCTCTCACGGTCGGTAGATCATCTCGCCTGCGCCTTCGACGTTGCGGCGCGAGTAGTACTGGCCGCCCAGGTCGATGGCGCGGATCAAGGTCAGGCGCTCTTCGCGCGTGAGCGTGACGCCCTCGTCCTCGGGATGGCCCCCGCCGGGGAACGCCCACTCGTCTGTTTCGATCAGCGTGGGCACTCCGTCCGCGTCCTCGGTGTACTTGACGGCGTTGATGTTCATCTTGGCGACCACGCGGCTGGCGCGCGCGTTGCCCGGGATCACCCACTCGATGGGCGCACCCTCCACCCGGATCTCGCCCATCATCGCCGACGGGAAGAGCAGCGTGACGTAGGAGGCTGGATAGGTCACCGCCTCGTTCTCGTAGTACGCGTTGAGCGGCCGGTCGGAGAGATCGAGCACCGGGATGTCGTAGGTCAGCTCCTCGCCCGCCATCGGGCCGTCTTCGAGCGTGACCACGACGCGGTAAGTCTGCCCGGCGAAGGGGTCGTCCGCGCCGCCCGAGTGACAGCCGGCGCACTTCGCGGTCAACACGTCCTGCACGTTGCTGCCCGTGCTGGCCGCGAACCAGGGAAGCTCGATGCGCTCAGCCGCGGGCTTCACCAGGTTCTCGGTTCGCCTCTCGGCGATGGTGGTCAGGCCCTGCACCGATCCGGTGCGCTCCTCGTGACAGCCGCCGCACACCCGACTCTCCCCGGGCATGCCCTGAATCCACAGCATTTGGTTGCGGATCGCCATGTCGAAGCGATCGATCGGCTGCAGGTGCACCGGCATGTAAGGAGGGATCTCCGCCCGCCACGAGCCATCGGCGTAGACACGGGGCTCGCCCAGGATCGCCGCGCCCTCGTGCATGGTGAGGCCGAACTGCCCGACGGCGCCGATCTCCGAGGAAAACCCCTCGATCACGCGCACCCGCTGGGCCTCGTGCAGGGCCTGCGCGAGCGGCACCCCGTCGAACTGGCCTCCGCTCACCCGCTCGTCGAGCGAGGTGTGTCGCACGTCGATCGAGCCGATCGTGGTGGGCGTGTTCAAGTCGTAGGCGCCCTCGGTCACGTCGGCGAGCTTGGGCGGCTCCGCGCGCGGGACCACCGGGATGGCGTACAGGTCCCACAGCCCGGGATCGTCGTACACGAGCTGGCGCTTGCCGCGAGCCGGATCGTAGAGATAGAGCCCGAAGTTCGGGGCCGTGCCCGCCAGTTCATTGCGGTCGTTCACATCTCCGTCCGCCCAGGAGACCAGGATCTTCTCCGTGCCCGGCAACACGTGGGGCGAGCGATAGCGCCCGACGCCGGAGGGCGGCGGCGCATCGTCGGTCGGCACGGCGAGCGTGAGGTTCTTGAACGTCGCGCGCTGCTCGTCGAAGAAGCCGATGCCTGCGCCATCGCCCGAAGCGGGGTGCGGCACGCTGACGTGCATCAAGGCGCCCGCCTGCACGGTGCCGTCGCGGTTGGTGGCGATCCCGAGGAACTCACCGCTTCCGATCTCGCGCACCTGCACGAGGCTGTTGAAGGGCTTGTCGTGCTGGCCCGCGAGCGCGCGCATCTGCGTGCAATCGGGGCGCATCGCGAACAGCTTGAGGTCGTTGACAGGGCCGAGGTGCTCCCAGCGTGAGTAGCCCACCAGGCCGCTCGCCATGGCGAACGGGCCCGTGGTGTGGGACAAGTTCTGCGAGCAGAGCTTGCGGTCGGCGTCGCCGCCGGCCTCGGAGATGATGGCGAGCTGCGTGACGCGGCGCGCGTGGTTGTACTCGTCGGCGCGAGTGCCGCCCTCGGTGAAGGGCTGATTGGTCACGAATGCGATCCGTCCGGCCGCGAGGAACACGGGCTGCACGTCGTCGGCGTCGTGGAAGGTGAGCTGCTTGATCTGCCCGCTCCCGTCCACGTTGGCGAGATAGATGTGATAGCGGTTGTCGCCCTCGGTGCGCATCGAGAACACGACCTTCTTCGCGTCGAAGGAGAGGTCGAGCCCGTTGATGTCGACCCCCTTGAAGTTCTCGGTGAGGTTTCGCAGCTTGCCGTTGGGCGAAGGCGGCGTGAGCACGAACAGGCCCGCCCCCTCGCCCGGGTTGTAGCGCTCGTAGTCGACCACCTGCCCCATGCCCCCGGTCACCTCGTGTGACCCGTCGGGCCTGAGATAGGCACGCTTCACGAAGACCACCGAATTGACCCCGGGCAAGATGCCCTGATCCTTCGGCTCGGTCGTGCACGCCGCCGCGCCGACACTGAGCGCCGACCAAAGCGCGAGTCCCCCAAGCCCCCTTCGCACCGCCTGCAATCGCCCCATGGTTCGCCTCCGGCCCCAGTTCACGCAAGTCCCAAGACAGCAATGCCTGGGCCAGCCCCATGGTGCCCGAAAGGCCCCTGTTTTCGCGAGGTGGGTGTGGGTGCGCTGGGGTCTTCGCCCCCCAAACGCGGGCTCAAGTGGGGGCGCAAGGCCCCTGGTCTTTGGAGGCCGTCTTCAGGCGCGGAGTTCACGCTATAAGAAGGGTAATGCGTTCCCTCGTCGTGGTTCGTGGTTTGCCCCCCGCGCTGGCCAGGCTCGCCGCGACCCTCCTGTTGCCCCTCCTGAGCTCGCGCGCGCTCGCCGATGACGGCATGGCGTCCGCGTTCCGGAGCGCGCTCGAGGGCGGCAGCACGGGCAACGCCCTCCTGCTCTCCTTCCTCGCGGGCGTGGCCACCTCGCTCACCCCCTGCGTGTACCCGATGATCGCGATCACGGTCAGCGTGTTCGGCGCGCGCGCCGTCACCACCCGCACCGAAGGAGCCCTGCTCTCCAGCGCGTTCGTCGCGGGCATGACCCTGCTCTTCAGCGCCCTCGGCGTGGCCGCCGCGCTCACTGGCGGAGTGTTCGGCGACGAACTCGGCAACCCCGTGATCGCGTTCGCGCTGGCCGCCGTGTTTTTCGCCATGGCGCTCTCCATGTTCGGCGCCTTCGAGCTCGCCCTGCCCTACGCGCTCACCACCAAGCTCAGCGAGATGGGCGGCATCGGCTATCGCGGCGCGTTCGTGCTCGGCATGGCGAGCTCGGTCATCGCGGCCCCTTGCGTGGGTCCCGTGCTCGGGCTCCTGCTGCCCTGGATCGGCACCACCGGCAACGTGGGCTTCGGCCTCTTGTGCATGGTGGCCTACTCGCTCGGCATGGGCCTTCTGTTCTGGGTCGTCGGCACCTTTGCGGTCGCCTTGCCCAAGAGCGGCCGCTGGATGGAGTGGGTGAAGAGCGCCTTCGGCCTGGTGATGATCGCCTCTGCGCTGTACTTCGTGCGCGGATGGTTGCCGGGCTACGGACAGATCACCGAGGCCCCCGTGTTCCTCTACGCGGCGTGGGGCTGCCTCGCGCTCGGTCTGGGGCTCGGCGCGGTGCACTTGAGCTTTTCGGGGAGCCGCTTCGATCGCGCCCGCAAGACCGCCGGGATCGCGCTGGCGAGCTTGGGCGCAGTGCTCTTGCTCGGAAGGCTCGAGGTCACGCCGGTCCACGAGGGCTGGGAGGCCGACCTGGTGGCCGCGCGCGAGAAGGCCAAGGCCGCGGCGTCCCCGCTGCTGATCGACTTCGGAGCCAGCTGGTGCCAGGCCTGCGGCGAGCTCGAGCGACACACCTTCAGCGATCCGCGCGTGCTCGACGAGATCGCCCGCTTCGTGAAGGTGAAGGTGGATCTCAGCCCAGGCCAGGACGTCGAGCGCGGACGCAAATGGCTCAGCAGCTATGGCGCGCGGGGCCTGCCCCTGGTGGTGCTGCACGACAGCGAGGGGCGAGAGCGAGCGCGGGTCACCGAGTTCGTGGAACCCGAGAAGATGCTCGAACTCTTGCGCACCGTGAACTGACGCGCGCAGTTCTCTTGGCGCTCCCGCCGGGATTCGAACCTGGGACCTTTCGCTTAGGAAGCGACTGCTCTATCCAGCTGAGCTACGGGAGCGGCGAGGCGTCTATAACACCTGGTTCCTGCAACGACCAGAGTCACGGGGGCCAAGGTCGTTCAGTAATGAATCAGCGAGGTCACGGGCACATCGCGCAGGCGGGCCCGGCCCTCGAGAAAGCCGAGCTCCATCAGGAACACGGCCCCCACGACTTGGGCGCCGAGCTGGCTGGCGAGCTCGGCGGTGGCCGCCGCGGTGCCTCCGGTGGCGATCACGTCGTCGACGATCAGCACGCGGGCGCCGATCTCGAATGAGTCCGCGTGCATCTCCAGCGCATCCTGGCCGTACTCCAGCGCGTACTCGACGCGCGTGGCTTTGCGCGGGAGCTTGCCGGGCTTGCGCACCGGCACGAACGCTGCGCCGAGCTGGAGCGCGAGCGGCGCACCAAACATGAAGCCCCGCGACTCGATGCCGAGCACGGCATCGATCTCCGAGCGCTGGTAGGGCTCGGCCATCAGATCGATCGCGTCGCGAAAAGCCGCCGGCGCCGCCAGGACGGGGGTGATGTCCTTGAATACGATCCCGGGTTTGGGGAAATCCGGCACGTCTCGGATCAACATTTTGAGGCGTTCGAGGCGTAGGTCAGTCACGGCGCTTCCCCTGACTTCGCTCAGAATCGCGGCACGCGCAAGGGTTGACTGCCTATTCGCCGGCGATGCGCTGGGCCAGGGGCGCGTGGGCCGGCTGCGTCATCTCGAGGGACAGCGGCGTGACCGACACGTAGCCGGAGTCGACCGCGGTGGTGTCCGCCCCCTCGCTCCCGTCATGGACGACCGCGGGACCGCCCACCCAGTAGTAGCGATGCCCCCGCGGATCGGCGCGCACCTCGATCTTGTCTTCGTAGTCGCGGCGCCCGAGACGGGTCGCGCGTGCCCCTTTCGGAGACTCGGCGGGAAAGTTCACGTTCAAGAGCGGCGCCAGGCCCGCCGGGCGCTCCGCCTCCAGAAAGCGGCGTACCAACGGGACGCTCTCACGCGCGGCGAGCGCGAAATCGGCGCGCGGATCCGCGGAGATGGCCATCGCCGGGATCCCTCGCATGGCGCCCTCGCGCGCCGCGGCGACCGTGCCCGAGTAGATGACGTCCATGCCCAGGTTGAAGCCGTGGTTGATGCCGCTGATCACGAGCTCGGGGCGACGCGGCAAGAGTCCGCCCAGGTTCAGCGCGACGTAGATGCAATCGGCCGGGCTGCCGTACACCATGTGCACGTCGTGCCCCAAATCCCGGTGCCGCAAGGGCTCAGCGAGCGTGATGCGGTGGCTGGTCGCGCTCTGCTCCGAGGCGGGCGCCACCACGAACACGTCCGCCACTTCCGCGAGCGCCTTGCGGAGCTGATGCAGCCCCTCGGCGTGCACTCCGTCGTCATTCGAGAGCAGGATCAGCGGGCGGGGAGGTGCTGGCACGGAGGAGCGTGATTCCTCGTGCGAGTCCTGCTGCGCCATCGACATCCCCCCGCGTACACCCTCGAACGTATCGCCCGTCCGCGCGAACAATCCAGAATTGGGAAAACCCGCAGGTCTGGGGGACCTGCGGGCTCCTCTGTACTGGTCGGGGCGACTGGATTCGAACCAGCGACCCCCAGACCCCCAGTCTGGTGCGCTAACCAGGCTGCGCTACGCCCCGAACTTTCCTCTCACCTCGCGGCTCGAAGAGGTGCGGAGGATAGTCGAATCACCTGCCCCCGCAACTCCGAACGACGGGCAAAAAACGATTTCGTGTCCGGCGCATGGGCGAGGAAAGGCCAGGGCGTGGCGTGCTCCCCGGCGTCCCCGCACGAAGCCGAGCCTCCGGCGAGATCGCGGTGATTCGGCTCAGCGGGACCGCTGGTTGAGGAGCGCCGTCTTGGGGACCACCGCCGTGACGGTCGCGCGCACCTTGGGCTCCTCGCCTGCGACCTGCTCGGCCGCGGCCCGACGATCGAGCGAGCTGAGCAGCGCGGCCAGCTCGTTGCGTACCTGGATGAGCTCGGCCCGCAACGAGAGCTCCCGCGTGGCCTGCGCGTCCAGCGGGCGGGGCCGGGTAACGCCTTGCGCGGGCTGGGTCACGGCAGCCGTGCGCACCGCCTCGGCGCGCGCGGCCGCAAGCTCACGGACGCGCTTCTTTGCCCCGGGGATGGTGTAGCCCTCCTGGTGCAGAAGCCGGCGGATCACGCACGCCAGTTCGACGTCCGCGCGCCGGTACATGCGGTGAGCCCCGCGTGTCTTCATGGGCCGCAAGCTCGGAAACTCGCTCTCCCAGTAACGGAGCACGTGCGTCTTCACGCCCACGATGTCTGCGGCTTCGCCGATCTTGAAGAACTGCTTGTCCGGCAGGGCCGTCTTGCCGAGAGGCTGCGCGCGTCGCACGTCGTCGTCACTGCACGCGCGGGCGGCTGTGTTCGCATCGGCTTCGGGTGGCACGGACGGGGACATCGAAGAACAGCCCGCGGTGATCAGCCTTCGCCCTGCGCCTGTCGCAGTTGAGCCTGCGCCTCGGCCTTGTGCGGATTGAGCACGCCCTTCAGGACCTGGCTGGGCTTGAAGGTGAGCACGCGTCTGGCGCTGATCGGGATCGGCGCACCCGTCTGAGGATTGCGGCCGATGCGCTGCTTCTTGGCACGAACCACGAAGTTGCCGAAGCCCGAAATCTTGATTTTTTTCCCGTCGGCCAGGACTTCCTTCATGGTGTCGAACACCGCCTCGACGATCTCCGCAGACTCCTTCTTGGAGAATCCGCCGACTTTCTCGTAAACGGCGTCGATGATCTCAGCCTTGGTCATGAAGGCCTCCTGAGCACGTCCCCTAACGACCCGTTATTGTGACCACGTTCGATCGCGGGGCACAAGCGCAAATAGGCGGTTTCGTTGGTGAAGATGAAGGGTGCCCTGCCCCGGTACGTACCTGGAGGGGTGAAAATCGGCCTTGAAACGCCCTTTTTGGCGATCTAGCTAACGAGAATCGACCAAAAAGACCGCCCGCGCCCAGATCCCCAAGCAGATCGTGGACCTATCCCACACGGGACAAATCTGGGGCGTCCAGTGAGATGGGGCGCGCGCCCAGCCCATTGTCGGCCGCGCTCACGCCCGCAGGGCTCCGCCGAAGCGCTTGCTCGCTTCCGCCACCACCTTGCGGTGAGCCTCATCGACGCGTTGGTCCGTGAGCGTCGCATCCGGGTCGCGATAGGTCAGGCGAAACGCCAGACTCTTCTTGCCTGGGGCGAGCTGTCCTCCACGGTAGAGGTCGAACAACTTGACCTGCTCCAGCAGCTTGCCGCCTGCCTGCCGCAGCACCTCGGCCACGTGCCCCGCGACCACGCTCTCGTCAACCTCGATGGCCAGGTCACGGCTAGAGGCCGGGAAGCGGGGTAAGCCCCGCACCTGCGGCGCCCCCACCTCCCGCGCGGCGAGCAACTCCGCCACCAAGAGCTCCGCGTATACGACGGTCCCCGTGAGCTCGAGCGCCTCGACGACGTCGGGATGAAGCTCACCCAAGAGGCCGACGGAGCGCCCGCCCACCACGACCCGCGCGGCGCGGCGCGGGTGCAGGAACGCTCGGTCAGCCACGAACTCGGGATCGGGAACGGTCTCCACACTGTGGCGCGTCAAGGGACGCACGATGCTCTCCAGCATCCCTTTTCCGTCGAAGAAGTCGAGCGTGCCTAGCTCACCGACCCACTCGGCGCGCGCGCCCGCGAGCAGCACCGCGAGCATGTGGCGTTCCTCTGGCAGCTCCGCCTGGCTCGGCTTGAACGTGCGCGCCAGCTCGAAGAGCGTGGTGCTCGGAACCTGGTGTCGTTGCGCGCGCTGCAGGTTCGCACAAAGCCCTGGCAAGAGGCTCGTGCGCATCACCGAGCGCTCCTCGGACAGCGGGTTGGCGACGCGCACCGCGTCAGTCGATACGCGCGCACGCTCGTGCTGCCTGGGCGACACGAAGGCGTAGTTGACGGCCTCGGTGAGCCCCACCGCCGCGGCGCGCTCCTTGAGCGCGCGCACGAAGCGCGTGAGGGGCTGGGTTCCGTCGTGCGAGGCCTTGACGCTCGGCACCTGGGTCGGGATGTTGTCGTAGCCCCAGATGCGCGCGACCTCTTCGATCAAGTCCTCTTCGCGGGTGAGGTCTGGACGATGCGTCGGTGCGATCACCCGCAGCACGTCTTCGCTCTGCACCTGGCAGCCGAGCGCGCGCAGCACGGACTCGGCTATCCCGGCCGGCAGCTTCACGCCGAGCAGCGCCTCGGCGCGCGCGATGCGCAGCGTGATCTCACGGGGCTCGATCGGTCGGGGATAGATCTCGAAGCCCTGCGCCGCGGGGACACCGCCCGCGAGCTCGGCGAACAACGAGACCACGCGACCAAGCACATGCGGAACGGCCCCCGGATCGACGCCGCGCTCGAAGCGATGCGACGAGTCCGTGTGCAGGCCGAGCCGCCGTGAAGTGCGGCGGATGCCGCGCGGCTCGAAGTAGGCGCACTCCACCAAGACTTCCTGGGTCTGCGCGTGGATGCCGCTGTCGGCGCCGCCCATCACCCCCGCCACGGCGAGCGGCCCCTCGGCATCGCAGATCACGAGATCATCCGCGCTCACCTGACGCTCCACGCCATCGAGCGAGCGCAGCGACTCCCCTTCCTTCGCCGTGCGCACCTCGATGCGACAGCCGCGCACGAGCGAAAGGTCGAACGCGTGCGTCGGGTAGCCGTACTCGAGCAGCACCAGGTTCGTGATGTCGACCGCGTTGTTGATCGCGCGCAGGCCGAGCACATGCAGGCGATAGCGCAGCCAAAACGGAGAAGGACCGACCTTCACGTCCTTCACCACGCACGCCGCATACCGCGGGCAGCGCTCGGGATCGGCCACGGACAATCCCACGGGCGCGGCCTTGGCATCGCTCCCTTGATCCGAAAACAGCGGAACCGCGCGCGCCCCCTCGGGGACCTGCGCCGCCAGGGTCTGCTTGGGAGCAGGCCCGCTCGGCAGCTTCAGCGCGCCCACCTTCGCGCCCGCCGTGCGTACGTTGAACATGGCGCACAGTTCGCGCGCGAGGCCGACGTGCCCGAGGCAGTCGGGACGGTTCGGCGTGAGCCCGATCTCGAGTACGTGATCTTCGAGGTCCAGCGCCGCGGATGCGAGCGTTCCTGGAGCCGCCACCACGTCGTCCTCGAGCACCAGGATGCCCTCTCCGTCCGCACCGATATCGAGCTCCACCTCCGAGCAGATCATGCCGCGCGAGACCACGCCGCCGAGTTTGCGCTCGGTGATCTCCATGCCGTTCGGGAGCTTCGCGCCGAGGCGCGCGAACAGCACCCGCTTGCCTGGAGCGGGCACGTTGGGCGCGCCGCACACGACTTCGACCTCTTCGTTCCCATCGAACAGCGTGACCAGCGAGAGCTTTTCGCGCTGCGGATGCGGGCGCTTGCCGCGCACCTCCGCGACCACGACGTTCGGCAGCTGACCGTAGGCCTTGACGCCCTCGACCTCGAGCCCGGCCTCGGTGAAATGTGCGGACAGTTCGGCGGGTGTCGCCTCGAGCCCGGTGAGTTCATTCAACCACTTGGTGGAAGCCAGCATGATGACACCTAGAACTGCGACAAGAGCCGCACGTCGTTTTCGTAGAGCTGTTTGATGTTGTCGATGCCGTAAAGGAGCATGGCCATGCGGTCGACGCCCATGCCGAACGCGAACCCGCTCACCTTCTCCGGGTCGTAGCCGACGTTCTCGAGCACCACGGGGTGGATCATCCCGCAGCCGAGCACCTCGAGCCATTTGCCGTTGCGCCCCACGTCGACCTCACCGCCCGGCTCGACGAACGGGAAGTAGCTCGGACGAAAGCGCACCGGCGCCTCCGCCCCGAACAACGCCTGCAAGAAGCGCGTGAGCACGCCCTTCAGATGCGCGAACGTGATGCCCTCGTCGACGATGAAGCCCTCGATCTGAAAGAACATGGGCGAGTGCGTGGCGTCGTCGTCGCGCCGGAACACCGCGCCGGGCGCGACCACGGCGAGCGGCGGCTTGCGGCGCAGCATCTCGCGAATCTGGATGGTGGAGGTGTGCGTGCGCAGCAGGGACTTCTGACTCACCGCGCCGTCACGGGCGATGTAGAAGCTGTCCTGCATGTCCGTCGCGGGGTGGTCCTTGGGAAAGCCGAGCTTGTCGAAGTTGTGCTCGTGCAGATCGATCTCGGGACCGTCGGCCACATCGAAGCCCATCGAGGTGAACACGTCGAGCAGGCGATAGGTCACCTGCGTGATCGGGTGCAATCGCCCCACGCGCGGCGCGCGCCCGGGCAGGCTCACGTCAAGCATGGGGCCGGAGAGCTCAGCCTCTCTCTGCGCCCGCGCGAGCGCGGAGAGGCGCCCCGCAAAGGCCGCTTCGATCTCGCTCTTGAGCGTATTCGAGCGCTGTCCGAGCTCCTTCTTCTTGTCCCCCGGAACGTCACGCATGCGCTTCATGAGCTGCGTGAGCTCTCCGGACGGCCCGAGGAAGCGCGCGTTCTGCTCGCGCAACTCGTGCTCGCTCCTGGCGCTCTCGAACGCCCCTTGATAGGCCTCCCGCATGCGCGCGAAACCCGCTTCGAACTCCTGGACGATGTCTTGGCTCATGTAACTCGTTCCGAGGCTTGGCTCGTGGTCTTAGCTCGCGGGCAATCGCGCCCGTTTCGACCCCAAACGCAAAAAGCCCCAGCTGAGACCGGGTCACGGTCAGCCGGGGCATCTGATGCTTTGTTGGCGCGGTGTCGTTAGCCCTGGCTGGCCTGAACAACCGCCTTAAAGCCCGCGGGATCGCGCAGCGCGAGGTCCGCGAGGACCTTGCGGTCGAGTTCGATCTTGGAGCTCCTGAGCTTGCCGATCAGCTTGGAGTAGCTGACGCCCAAAAGCCGGGCCCCCGCGTTGATGCGGGCGATCCACAGCGCGCGGTAGTCGCGTCGACGCTGACGGCGGCTGCGATAGGAGGCGGCCCAGGCATGGCGAACCTGCTCCACGGCGTCGCCGAATTGGCGACCACGGGCGAGGTAGAAGCCCTGCGCGTGCCTCAAGATGCGGTTACGACGACGGCGGGCTTTGAACCCGCGTTTTGCGCGCGGCATGAGAACTCGTTCCTTTTACCTGGGCCGGTACCTCGTCGAAGCGTGCCCTCGGGCGGCGCGCGCTTCCACAGGTAGTCGGCAGAACATCGATACGTGAAAGTTTGATCAACCGTAGGGCAAGAGGCGCTTGATGCGCTTCTCGTCGGCGGCGTCCACCATCGCGTGCTTGCGGAGCTTGCGACGGCGATTGGCAGACTTGCCGATCATCATGTGGCTCAGGCCAGCCGAACCGCGACGTACGCGGCCGCTGCCCGTCACCTTGAAGCGCTTCTTCGCGCTGCTGTTGGTCTTCATCTTCGGCATGACAAATCCTGGGTCGAAACGGCTGACCGGGCACGGTGACCGTGGCTCACGGGTCGGTCCGGCGAGCAGGCGCACACGGGTGTTCACCGATGCTACGCGGGTCGCGCTATGTAGAAGTCTTGGGCGCCTCTGTCAAGCCGGCGCGACGGGAAGGGAGCGGAAGCGAGGGGCCCTCCCCGACGATCCCGCCGCTCAGTTGAGCGGCCTGCCCTCGCCGCCCTCGTCTTCCCAATCCTCGTCCTCCGCTGCTGCGGCGGCTTCGGCCTCGGTGCCGCCCGCGGCGAGCACCTGCTCGCGCCGTGCGCGCTGGTCTTCCTGGCGCTTCTTGGCCATCATCTGGGCCTTGGAGACCTTGGGCGCGAGCACCAGGGTCATGGTGCGGCCCTCCATCCGCGCCGTGGTCTCCACGGTGCCGATGTCCTGGATGCGCTCGGCCATGATGTCGAGCTGCCTCTGGGCGGTCTCCGGGTGCGTGATCTCGCGACCACGGAAGCGGCAGGTGATCTTCACCTTGTCCCCCTCCTCGAGGAAGCGGCGGATGTGCTTGAGCTTGAACTCCATGTCGTGATCGTCCGTCTTGGGACGGATCTTGATCTCTTTGAGTTCGACGATGGTCTGGCGCTTGCGCGCGTCCGCCTGCTTCTTCTTTTCCTCGTACTTGTACTTGCCAAAGTCCATCACCTTGCACACCGGCGGATGGGCCTTGGGGTTCACTTCTACGAGGTCGAGCTCCCGGTCGCGGGCGTAGAGGAAGGCCTCACGCGTTTGCATGATTCCCAGCATCTCGCCCTCAGGCCCAATCACGCGCACCTCTGGAACGCGGATGCGCTCGTTGACCCGTGGACCGGAAAATACGCGTGCTCGAGGATCGAAGTTGGGCTTATTGATGGTCAACTCTCCGGTAGGAAGGGAGCACCCTTCTCGACAATTGTTTGGCCCGCCGGATTACTCTTGGAGCCTGCGTTTCGCAAGCTGACACATCGTGTCCGGCGAGCACAGAGGCGTTACTCATACGCAGGCGGAACCTAGCACGCCCCCCGGCTTGCAAATCTCCCACGGAAACCGTGGGCAATCAGGTTCTAACACCGCGCGCCGATGAGCGCCGCAGTAGGCACGGACGGGATTGAACCGTCGACCCCTACCGTGTCAAGGTAGTGCTCTACCACTGAGCTACGTGCCTGGAGCCACTGCCAGATTGGGCTCGGGATCACCGAACCAAACCGGGTCGAAGCGTGCGAACGAGTAGCGCTGGTGCGTCGAAGTGTCAAGACCGAGGCGAGGCCACTTCGGTGCCGCGGCCGGCCCGCCCCCGGGGCCGGGGCCCTGGGGGCAGGAGCCCGCATGGCCGCTTGCGCCCAACAGTGCTCCGGTGAGCACGCGCGTATGCTGCTATCCTCGAGCATCCATCATGACCGTGACCATGCGCGACATCCTCAGCGCGCGCAGCGTCCTACGACGCTACCTCGCTCCCACCGCGCTGTATCGGCACCCGCTCCTGAGCACACGGCTCGGCTTCGATGCCTACGTGAAGCACGAAAACCACCTGCCGATCGGGGCCTTCAAGGTCCGCGGGGGCCTCAACCTGTTCGCCAACCTCGGGGAGCGGGAGCTCAAGCACGGCGTGATCGCCGCCACGCGCGGTAACCACGGGCTCTCGCTCGCCTACGCGGCGCGCATGTTCGGCTCGCGCTGTGTCATCTACGTGCCGCGCGGGAACAACCCAGAAAAGAACACGCTGATGCAGACGCTGGGTGCCGAGATCGTCGAGTTCGGGCGCGACTTCGACGACGCGCGCCTGGAGGCCGAGGCGCGCGCGCACAGCGACTACCTGCGCTACGTGCACCCGGCGAACGAGCCGCTCTTGATCGCTGGGGTCGGCACGATGGCGCTCGAGGTCGCAGAGAAGCTGCCCGAGCTCGATGCCATCATCGTGCCCATGGGTTCGGGGAGCTGCGCCTCCGGCACGGTCATCGCGCTGCGCTCCCTCTTGCCCCACGTGAGGATCATCGGGGTGCAGGCCGAGCGTGCCCCTGCGCTCGCGCGTTCGCTCGAGAAGGGCGAGCTCGTGAGCACCAGTCACGCGGACACCTTCGCGGGCGGCCTCGCGACGCGCTTCGCCTACGAGCTGCCCTTTCAGCTGCTCAAGGGGCAACTCGACGAGGTCGTGCTGGTGAGCGAGGAAGAGATGCGCGAGGCCGTGCGCGAGTCCCTGGAAACCACCCACAACGTGGCCGAAGGCGCCGCAGCCTCGGCCTACGCGGCTGCCCGCAAGATCCGCGGAAGTCTCGCCGGCTCGCGCGTCGTCATCGTCCACACCGGCCAGAACACCGACCGCAACACCTTGCGCTGGGCGCTTGGAATGTTCGACGCCTGACCCAAACAGGGTCCCAAGGAAGGATTGCTTTTGGGCCCCCCCCCTGATATGCCAGCCGCCGCATGACGTCGGAGCAGCCCCCGAAGGACGCGATGCGTCCCCTCCGACCCCTACCGTCGATCGACATCCCCCTGCTGCGGGAGGAGCGCTCGGCGCTGCGCAGTCGACGTGCGCTCCGCCTGCTGGCCGTCGTGGTCGCCTTGCTGGGCGTCGCGGCCTTCGTCGCCATCTCGTTGCTCTCCGCGCCCCGCGAGCACGCCGAGCAGGCCGCCGTGGTGAGCTCGGAAGGCAGCCCGCTGGACGGCGATGACCGAGGCGCCAGCGCCCCCTCCGCGCTCGGGGTGGATTCCACGCCGGAGGCCGGCGAAGAGGCGCCGAGCCCCCCTCTCCCCTCGGCCGTCAGCCAGGCGCCTGCCCAGCCGAACCTGCCACCCGTGGATTCGCGGGCGCAGACCCGGGTGCAGCGCAGCTTCGGCCAGGCGGTGTCGTTCCGGGACGGCCTCGAGCGCAACGGCCTGTCTCGAGACGAAGCCAACGCGGTGATCGCCGGGCTCACGCCGGTCATGGACTTCCGCCGCTCGCAGGCCGACGACCTCCTGATCATGGAGCGCGACGCCGCCGACAGCCTGGTGCGCTTCGAGTACCGTTCCGGTCTCACGCAGCGCTACGAGGCGCGTCGAAACGAGGCCGGAGTCTTCGAGGGGCGTCAGATCCAGGTGCCCGTGCGCCAGGTGCGCGTGGCCAAGGGCGGCACGGTCGATGGCTCGCTCGGCGACGCGCTCGAGGGACTCAAGCTGGGACGCTCCCTGGCCGGCGCCTTCACCGAAGTCTTCGAAGGCAAGATCAACTTCTCCACGGACACCCGCACAGGGGACACCTTCCGCATCATCTTCGACGAGGAATATGTCGAGGACGCATTCCTGCGCGTCGGCACCATCCACGCGCTCGAGTTCAACGGCGCCAAGTCAGGTCGACTGACCGCCTTCTGGCACGCAGCCAAGGGCCAAGACGGAGACTTCTACGACGCCACCGGGCGCGCCTTGCACGGCGGCTGGCTGCGCACACCGCTCCGCTATGATCACATCTCCTCCGGCTACGGCATGCGCATGCACCCCGTGCTCAAGCGCAAGAAGCTGCACAACGGCATCGACTACGCAGCCAGCATCGGCACGCCGGTGCGCGCAGCGGCGTCCGGGACCGTCACGTTCATCGGCCCCAAGGGCCCCAACGGCAACCTGATCGCGCTCGCCCACGCGCAGGGCTACGAGACCTTCTACGCCCACCTGTCGCGCTTCGCGCCTGGCCTCAAGAAGGGGAGCAAGGTCAAGCAGCGCCAGCTGATCGCCTACGTGGGGTCCACCGGGCGTTCGACGGGCGCGCACCTGCACTTCTCGCTCAAGCGCTCCGACAACTTCCTCAATCCCGAGTCCCAGCTCAACGGCCCCGGCTTGCCGATGGCGAACCGCGAGCTGCCCGAGTTCAAGCGCCGCGTGCGCGAGTTGACCGCTGCCCTGGCGCGCGTACCCATCGAACGTCCCGCCCCCGTCCGCAGCCGCGCGGCCGTCGAAGAAGCACCGTTCGACCTGGGCGAAGAAGAGCTCTGACGGCACTCGGCCGCTGCTTTGGCGGCCCAGTTGTGGTATCCGCGTCGCGCACCCATGACGTCGGACGCTCGCTCCTCGCATTCGCGCTCATTCGGCCAACTGCTCCCCTGGCTCGCGTTCGCCGCCGTGTTGGCGAGCACCTTGCTGGGTCTCTCGCGCTTCGGCATCTGGGATCCCTGGGAACTCGCCTATGCCGACCAGGCACGAAAGCTCGCCGAGGGCACGCTGCCCGCCGACGAACCGCGGACACTCGCGCTGCGCTTGTTGGCCGCAGGCTTCTCGAGCTTTGGCGCGCATGAGTGGGCAGGACGCGCGCCGCTCGCGCTGTGCGGCGTCGCGCTGCTCGTGGTCATCGGGCTCAGCGCGCGCAGGCTCGCAGGCCCCCGGGTCGGCCTGTACGCGGCGCTCGCCTTGGGCACCACGCCCTTCTTTCTGTTGCACGCCCGGCTGCTGCTCGGGGGAGCGCCCGGCTTCTTGGCAGCGGCCCTGGTCTTCTGGGGAGCCTCCGCGGCCGCATTTCCGAGCGTTGAGGCGCAAGAGGAGCGGCCCTTTGCCCCATACGCCTGGTTGCTGCTCGCCCTCGTCGGCTGTGTGCTCGCTGCGTTCTCGACCGGCATCCTGCTCGGCGCGCTGCCGCCGCTGCTCGCCGTGGCGCTCGTGGTGCTCCTGCGCCGCTCGGCCCAACGGGACCAGGGAGAGGCCGCGGACCGCGTGAGCCCCGCGCGCGCGCACGCGCGCTGGATCCTGGTGGGGCTCGCCGTGGTGGTGAGCTTCATGGTGGTCCGCGCCGTCCTGCGCCGAGAAGCCGACCACAGCCTGTGGCTCGGAGGCTCTCCCACCGACGGCGCGGTCCCGAGCTACGAGCGCGTGGTGGAGCAGCTGTTCCACTCGTTCGCCCCCTGGAGCGCGCTCTTGCCGGTCGCACTCGGCGCGCTGTTGCGCCTGGACGCGCGCGCCGACCAACCGCTCCGTCTGCTCAGCGTCGCGTGGGCGAGCCTCGCCTATGCCGCGCAGACGCTGTTTCTCTCGTCCTACGGCAGCGCGCCCTTCCCAGCCCCCGGCGCACTGGCCATCGCAGTGGCCGTCTGGCTCGCCGACCGCGATCGCGAGCGCGCGCGCAGCTTTTGGCCCGAGGTCACCGTCGCCGCCTTGCTCGTGGGCCTGGTCGTGCGCGACTACGCGCTCTATCCCGCGAGCCCCCTCGGCGGTCTCGTGCTGGGCGACACCAAGCTGCCAGCCACGTTCAACCCGAAGCGCCTGTGGGGGGCGCTGCTCTCGGCCTTCGCGCTGGCGCTCGCCCTCTCCTCCATGGCGACCCCAGGAAGGGCCGGACTGGATCTGCGCGCCCCCTACCGCGGCATCGCGCGCCTCTTTCAACGGAGCGCGGGCCACAAGGTGTGGCTCGTGCTCACCGCGTTGCTCGCGCTGGGCCTCTTCGCCTGGGGTGTGGCCGCGTTCATCCCGAGCGTGCGGCTGACCTCCCTCACGCGCCGCGTGGGCAAGGTGGTCGGGGTTCTCCCGCTCGCGCTGCCGGTGGTGGTGGCGCTCGGTCAGCTCGTCTTTCGCTACAGCGAAAAGCTCGCTCCCGCGCGCCACGCGTTGATGTTCGTCGTCGCCCTCGCCTTCGGCGCCTACACCAGCTTTGGCTTCGTCCCAGCGCTGAGCGGCCAGTTCTCGCCAGCGAAGCTGTTCGACGCCTACAACCGGCTCGCGGGCAAGAACGAGCCGCTGGCGCAGCACCAGGTCGAAAGTGGTGCGGCCCACTACTACGCCAGGGGCCAGGTGCGCGAAATCAAGACGCGCACCGAGCTCATCGACTACCTGAGCGCGGGCAACGAGCGCCGCTGGGCTGCCATCCCCGCCGACCAATTGGCCGAGATCGACGCGGCTTTCCGGCGCAAGACCCAGCGCCATCTGTTCGTTCCGAGCTCGGAGAACGCGCGCGTCACGCTGGTGGTCTCGCGGCCCATCAAGGGCGAGCGGGACAAAAATCCACTGGCGCGCTTCGTTTTGAGGTCACCGCCGCCCGTGCAGCACCCCGTTGGCGCCAAGTTCGAGGACAAGGTGGAGCTGATTGGCTACAGCCTGGACCTGGGGGGGAAAGACTACGTCGGACCCGGCCAAGTGTTCCATGTCACTTGGGTTTGGCGGGCGCTCAAGAGCAATTTGGGGACGTACAAAATCTTTATGCACGTTGACGCAGCGAATCAACGCATCAACGGCGATCACGAACCTGTAGACGGGAAGTACCCCGTGAGGCTATGGGACGAGGGTGACGTGATCGTGGATCGGCAGAAGGTCAGCGTGCCGACCACCTCTCGTCCGGACCGTTTCGTGTTGTACGTGGGCTTCTTCCGAGGAGAAGCTCGGCTCAAGGTTGTCGAGGGCCAACACGACGGGGCCAATCGGCTGCGAGCAGGCGAAATCGAAGTGCGTTGAGAACTTTTTACCGGGTTCGTGGGGCGGATGGACAACCACCCACTCCAACTGAGAGGTCGCGTGGAGACGCAACAGGAACAAGCCATTCAAGACAGCGAACAGGCTGAGCCCGTCAAGAGTGGCCTCGAGCGTCGCCAATACGAGCGCTACGAGACGTCCATCTCCGTCGACTACTCGAGTGGCGATACCTTTTTGTTCTCTTACATCCAGAACATCAGCGAGATGGGGATCTTCATTCACTCCGAGCAGCCGTTGCCGATCGGCACGCTGCTGCAACTCCGCTTCTCGCCGGACGGACAAGAGCCGATCGAATTGCGGGGTGAAGTCACGTGGGTCAACCCGCTCCGGCCGTTCGAGGAGAACCTCAATCCCGGCATGGGCGTGAGCTTTCGCGAGCTGAATCCGGAGATGCGCGAGCGCATCGTGTCGCTCGTGCGGACCGTTGCCTACCTACGCGACGGCGACAACTAGGCGGCTCGTCGGGCTCGGGAGCTCAAAGGCCCTTCAGGTACTCTCCCGAGCTGCGTGGGCCCACGGTGCCTGCGGGGACGAGCCAGTCGGGGTCGGCGTCGAGGAAGGCCACATCCGAGAGCGTGAGGGCCTGGGCTGACCGGCGCTCCACGCCCCGATAGGTCCCACGCGAGCCCGGCAGCGGTGGAGGCCTGCGGCGGACCGGAAGCCGCGGCGGATGGCCCACCAGGGAGCGCGTCAAGAATCGGCGGTCCACCTGGCTCAGGTAGCGAAACGTCAAACCCATGCCCGTTGGCCACCGATCCAGCCGCCGACGCCACAGGCCCACCCTCGCCACCTCGGCGACCGCCCAGACCTCTTCGCCTGGGCAGGCTCCGGGGGGAAGAAGAGACAGCACCAGCTCCTCGCCCGGCTCGAGCACGTAGGGGGTGTCGATCCACACCCCTTCGTGGGACACGTCGGAGATGGGCATGGAGACCAAGCCGTCCCACAGGTCACTCTGAAGAGCGCACTCGAGCCCGACTGCGCGTCGCAGGCTGCGTCGTTTCCAGAAGCCACTTCGCATACACGTACTCCAATGGTGGCTGTCACCCGACAATCAACCACCATGTCGTACATGCTACGCCCACTTCGACCGTGGGCCAACGAAAGCGCAAATCACGACGCCTGGGCGCTCAGCTCCACGGCCTGCGCGTGCTCAAGGATGTAGCGTTCCCGATCCCAGCGGCCCGGGATCGCACGCGCCCGCTCTCCCTGGAACTCGTAGATCCACAGCCCCTCGCGCCCGCGATGGGTCGCGCTGCCCGCGCAAAACAGCCAGGGATGCTCGTCCGTGGGGGCGTGGGCGAAGCGGTGATGGATGTGCCCGTGCAACAGCGCCACGCGCGCTCTCGTGCAGATGCGCAGAAGTTCGCGCGCGTTCGCGAGGCCGTGGTGCGCCGAATCGGGCGTTCCGTCCGGACGCAGGATGCCGTAGTGCGTGATCACGAAGATCCAGCGACCCGCGAGCGCCGGGTGCGCGAGCGCGCCTTCGAGGGCAGCCAGCTGCGCCTCCGGGATCTGCCCCGCCGAGGAGAACGGGTTGGGGTTGGGCTTGGCGCTGTTGAGCCCAATGACGGCCAATCGATCGCCGATGAGACGCACGGTGGGAAACGCGCCGTCAACGGCGAGCTCCGGGAGATCGCTGGTGAGCAGCGCGCCGAAATGCCGCTCGAAGCGCCGGTCGCGGAGCGTGTCCGCGAGGTAGAGGTCGTGGTTGCCGGGGACCGTACAAAAGCCCAGCGGGGCTCGCAGGAAGGGTTCCATGGCCTTGCGCGCGGCGACGTACTCGGCCTCGCTGCCCAGGGCCGTGTAGTCGCCGGTGCAGATCACCAGGTCCGCGCGTTCGTCTCGGGCGAAGCGCGAAAGCGCCTCGAGCTTCATCGGCACGTCTTGAAACAACCGGCCCCGCGTGAGCAGCAGATTTCCCGCGGCCAAGAGGCGCTTCCCCATCAGCTCTGCCACGGGCATCGCGCCGAACGCCTCCTGCACGTGGACATCGCTGAAGTGGAGGACGCGCATCACGGAAAGGTGCCCACGCCCTCGAGCCCCATCGCCTCGGGGAAACCAAAGCGCAAGTTGAAGCACTGGATCGCCTGCCCCGAGGCGCCCTTGACCAGGTTGTCGATCACGGACTGGGCGATCACGCGCCCGGTGCGCTTGTCGACGGTGTACGAGAGGAAACAGCGGTTGGAACCCTTCACCCACGAGGTGTCGGGGTTCTCGCCGGGGTCGAGCACGGTCACGGAGGGCGAGCCCTCGTACATCGCCCGCGCGAGCTCGGTGCAGCGCTCGCGGCTCACGTCACCCGTGAGCTTGGCGTAGCTGGTGGAGAGGATGCCGCGGATCATCGGGACCAGGTGCGGCGTGAACGTGATGCGCAGCGGTCGCCCGGCGAACTTGCTCAAGGTCTGCTCGATCTCGGGTGTGTGGCGATGGAGCCCGCCGACCTTGTAGGCCCGAAAGCCGTCGGCCAGATGGGAGAAGTGAAAACTCTCGCCCAGCCCACGCCCACCGCCCGAAGCGCCGCTCTTGGCGTCCACGATGATGCTCTCGAGATCGATGACCTGGGCCTTCACCAGCGGCGCCAGCGCTAACGCGGTGGAGGTCGGATAACAGCCGGGCACCGCGACCAGGTCGGCCTTGGTGATGGACTCGCGCTCGAATTCGGGGAGGCCGTAGACGGCCTGGTCGTTCAGCTCGGGCGCGCCATGCTCGCCGTACCACTCGCGGTAGACCGAGAGGTCCTTGAGTCGAAAGTCCGCGGACAGATCGAAAACTACCAAGCCCCGGGCACGCAGCTCGCGCACGATGGGCGCGCTCGCGCCGTGCGGGAGCCCGCAAAAGACCGCCTGGCAGCGCTGGGCGATGACCGCCGGGTCTGCGGCCACGACCTCGCCCTGGAGCGTGCCGTGGAAGCTCGGCAGCACCTTGGCGATCTTCTGGCCGACCTTGCCGTTACCCGCGACCACCACCACCTCGGCACGCGCGTGGAGGTGGAGCAATCGAAGCAACTCGGCACCGGTGTACCCGGTAGCCCCGACCACGGCGACGCGCACTTTCTCTGACTGAGACATGGGAACTCCGTTGAGGCGAAACGAAACGAAAGGCCCAAAAACGACAAGCGCGCCACCAGGATCCCTGATGGCGCGCGAATCGAGAGAAACGTGAACCGGGGATCAGCGCTTCGAGTACTGGAAACGCTTGCGTGCGCCCGGGCGGCCCGGCTTCTTGCGCTCGACCTTACGCGAATCGCGCGTGAGGTAACCGGCGCGCTTGAGCGGCGTGCGGAACTCGGGGCTGACGCTGAGCAGCGCGCGGGAGATACCGTGACGAACCGCCTCGGCCTGGGCCGCGATGCCGCCGCCATGAACGTTGACCACCACGTCGAACTGGCCCTGCTTCTCGAGCACGTCGAACGGCTGGCCCATGATCATGCGGAGCGTCTCGCGGGGGAAGTAGTCCTCCGGGGTGCGCCCGTTGATCGAGATCTTGCCCTCGCCGGCCTTGAGGAAAACGCGCGCAACCGCGGTCTTGCGGCGGCCCGTGCCGTAGTTCTTGCCGTGAATGATCGCCTGAGGCATCTGGGGTCCTATCTCTCTGGTGCTCTACTAATCTTCAAACCGCGAGCGGTTCCGGCTTCTGCGCGGCGTGCGGGTGGGCAGCGCCAGCGTAAACCTTGAGCTTGGTGGCCATCTTACGGCCGAGCGGGTTCTTGGGGAGCATGCCCTTGACTGCATGCTCGATCGCCAAGGTGGGGCGCTTCTCGAGGGCCGAGCGATAGGTGAACTCCAGCATGCCGCCCGGACGGCCGAGGTGCCGGTGATAGAAGGCGTGGTCGAGCTTCTGCCCGGTCAGCTTGACCTTCTCGGCGTTGATGACGATCACGAAATCCCCCGTGTCCACGTGGGGCGTGTACTCCGGCTTGGTCTTGCCACGAAGGACCGCGGCGATCTGGGTGGCAACACGGCCGAGGGTCTTGCCCTGGGCATCCACCACGAACCAGCGGCGATTAACTTCTTCGGCCTTGGCGCTGAGCGTGCGCATCGCGATACCTTCCGTCTCTCTCGCTCTCAACGCCTCTCGCAAGGCGCCGAAGCTTTGAATCTTTACCCGAGGATGGGCGGATAAATGGGCGGGGTAAGCACTGGCTTTCCCAGCCGGCAATTGCCGACCCGAACGGGAGGCGAAGTGTTAGCCTGGTCAGGTGACCTGTCAAGCGCCGGAGCACATCGCGTCCTTGCTGCCAGGTCGCCGGGGCGCCCCCTGGCACGAGCCCGGCCGCGGCGCTGGCGCTCTCCGCGTCCCGAGCCCCCCTACCCGCGAGACGTTCACATGCTCAAAGACCGCACAGTTTTGGCCCTTTTCGCGATGCTCACGTGCCTCGGAGCGCACGGCGCGGGCGCCGCGGCGCCGGCACGCGTGGACTGCGAGGTGCTCGAAAATGGCAAGCCGTCCCTGGGCTCCTATCGCCTGCTCTCCGGCGGCGCGGAGATCGCCAAGGGCAGCTGTGGACGTGCGGCCGAGGCCGCGCCCGGAAGCCACGAACTCGTGATCAGCCTCGATGGCGCCCTGGATGCCCCGGTCGTCCGGCAGCGCGCAGAGCTGCGCGTGGGGCAACTCACCAAGGCCAAGGCGAGCTTCGAGACGGGTGAGCTCCTGGTCGAACTCACCCGCGACGGCCACCGTACGGTGGGCACCATCAAGCTGCTGCAGGCCAAGGAGATCGTCGCCACGCTGACGGCCGGGGTCGCCGGCCGCGTCAGCGTCGGGACCTACGCCGTCGAGATCGAATCGCGCGGCGAGCGGCGGTCCCTGGACTCGGTCACCATCCAACGCGGGGAGCGCCGTCGCGTGAGCCAGGACCTCTCCTCTGGAGCCCAGGGCGCGCCCTGACGCGCGGTTTACGGCAATGACCATCGACGGCGCTTGGACCGAAGCTGACCAAGCCGGCCTGGCCCGCCTTTGCTAGGGTTCCGGGGTCCGATGACCGCTGCCATCACCGAAGCCAGCCGCGAGGAAAGCACATCCGTCTATCGACCCAACGGGTTTCTGCGCTGGCTGACGGCCCGCTTCTTCCGACACATCGACGTCGACCCGCAGTGGGTGGAGGCGGTGCGCAGCGCGGCCCAGCGCGGCACCGTCGTCTACATGATGCGATCGCTGTCGGTCGTGGACTTCTTGTGCCTGGATTATCTCACCAAGCGCTTCGAGCTTCCGCTGCTGCGCTTCGTGAATGACCTCGGCCTGTGGTTGTGGGGCCCCTTCGGGCGGATACGCCCCAAGCGGGGCGAGACTCGCGCGGCCTCCGAGCAAGCGGCCCTGGCCAAGAAGCTACGCAATCAGCAGAGCGCCCTGCTCTTTTTGCGCCGCCCGCCCGGCATCGGTCAGACCTCGCGCAAGGGCGAGCAGCCCGCCTCGGACCTGGTGGTGACCCTGATCGCCGCGCAACGCGAGAGCGAGCGCCCCATCCTGCTCGTCCCCCAGACGTTCATCTGGGGCAAAATCGCGGGCCAACAGCAGAAGCGGCTGTGGGACTTCCTGCTCGGCCCCATGGAGTGGCCGGGCCGGGTGCGCTCGATCTTCCGCTTCCTGATCCACTATCGAAACGCGGTCTTGCGCACGGGCGAGCCGTTCGATCTCAAGGCATTTCTGGCGGCCAACCCCGGGTTGAGCGATGCGGAGGCCGCCGACAAGGTGCGCTACGCGGTGACCCGCCGCATGGAGCGTGAGCGCGCGCTGGTGGTCGGACCGACCAAGAAGACGCCACACCGGCTGCGCGAAGAGATCATCAAGAGCCCGCGCCTGCGCAAGGACATCGAGGAGGTGGTGCGCAGCTCGGGCCGCAACGAGGGCGAAGTGATCGCCGAGGCGGAGAAAGAGCTCCGCAAGCTGTGCGCGACCCCGGACGTGTACACGCTCGCGATCCTGCACCGGCTGCTCGATCGCGTGTGGCACAAGATCTACGACGGTATCGACGTGGATCAGGCGGGTCTTGCGCGGGTGCGCGAGGCCGCGCGACAGGGGCCGCTGATCCTGCTGCCGAGCCACAAGAGCCACGTGGATTATCTGGTGCTGAGCGATGTCTTCTACACGCACCAGCTCTCCCCGCCCTTGATCGCCGCCGGTGACAACCTGAGCTTCTGGCCGCTCGGCCCCATTTTGCGGCGCGGCGGCGCGTTCTTCATCCGGCGCAGCTTCAAGGGTAAGAGGCTCTACGCTTCCGTGGTCGACACCTACATGCGCAAGCTCTTGCTCGACGGGCACCACATCGAGGTGTTCATCGAGGGCGGCCGCTCGCGGACCGGCAAGCTCCTGCCCCCCAAGTTCGGCATCCTCTCGATGCTGGTGAACGCCTGTCTCTCGCTCCACAACCGAAAGGTGCACTTCGTGCCGATCTCGGTGGGCTACGAGCTGATCGTGGAGCAGCAGAGCTACGTGAACGAGCTGGCCGGCGGTGACAAGCAGAAGGAGAACATCGGCGGGCTCTTGAAGACGCCCGACGTGCTGCGCTCGCGCTACGGCCGGCTCTACATCCAGTTCGGCGACGTCATGCCGTTCGAGAAGCTGCTCGAAGATTCGCTCCAGGCGACCGGGCGCAAGGGTCGCACGCGGCTCGAACTCGACGAGGTCGACCGCAAGAACTTGGTGCAGCGCATCGGCCACCGTGCGACCTACGAGATCAACCGGGTCACGGTGGTCACGCCGGTGGCGCTGATCGCCTCCTGCCTGATGGCCCACCGCAGGCGCGGGCTCGGCCGCCAGCAGCTCGACGAGATGGCCAACATGATGCGCGACGTGCTGCGCCGCCTGGACGCCCGGCTCGCGCCCATCATCGACGATCCGGGGCCGATCAACGCGCGCGCCATCGACGAGGCGGTCGCCCTGCTCCGGGACGGAAAGCTCGTGATGCAGCACGGTGAGGGGCGAGACGCCGTGTACACGGTGCCCGAGGAGCGCCGCCTCGCCCTCGAGTACTACAAGAACAACCTGCTGCACTTCTTCGTGCCGAGCGCGCTGATCTCGAGCGCCCTCATGGTGAGCGACGACGAGAGCGCGGTCTCCGAGCACAAGCTGCGCGAACGCGTGCGCAAGATCTCGCGCCTGTTCAAGTACGAGTTCATGTACCGCGCGGACACCGACTTCGAGCAGATCTTCGATGACGCCCTCGAGGGCATGTTGCGCTCGGGCGAAGTGGAGCGCTTCGTCGATCGCATCCGACCTGCCGAGGGACGACCGGGCCAGCGTGTGCGCGTCTACGCGACCATGATCCGCAGCTACTTCGAGGCCTACTGGCTCGGCACGAGGGCGCTCGGAGAGATCCCCGCTGGTGGGCTCTCGCGCAAGGACTTCCTGAAGAAGGCGCTCGCATTGGGCCAACGGCTCTACCTGGCCGGGGAGATCCAGGACCGCGAGTCGATCTCGAAGCCGAAGCTCGAGAACGCCCTCTTGGCGCTCAAGGACCACGGACTGCTCAAGACCAACGACAAGGGCAACGTCGAGCCCGACGCGTCGAGCGAGCAGCGTGAGGCGTTCATCCAGCAGCTCGGCCGGTACCTGCTGGACTGACCGACGCTCAATCCCTCCCGGGACCGTTCGCTTCGACATAGCCGAAGGCGCGGGCGAGTTCGCTCGGGACACGCTTGGGCTTGGCCGTCTCCAGGTCGATCATGATCCAAGTGGTCTCGGCCCGCGCGAGGACCTGCCCCTCACAGCGAAACAGGGTGCGGCGCACGGAGGAGACGCCCTTGAGGGTCTCGGGCCAGGTGCAGGCCTCGAGGGTCTGGCCGGCGAGTGCCGGCAAGAGGTACTCGATGTCGTGTCGTCGCACGACCCAGGCACACTTCAGCTGGATGCAGGCCTCGGGACCAAAGCCGACCGCCTCACAATGCGCGAGCGCCGCCTCGTTGACCCAGCGCACCCAGACCACGTTATTGGCGTGGCCGAGCCCGTCGATATCGGCGGCCGCCACCTGAAACCGGTGCACGAAGGCGTGGGTGGGCGCAGAAAATCCATGAGTCTTCATGCTGCTCTTTCCGATCGCGCGCCGCGCGCGCAGTGGGGCTGTTCCACCCGTCCCTCAGGACGACCCGAGGAGCCCTTGCTCTTGCCAGAGCTCCACCAGGTCGTCACGAAAGAACTGCATGACCAAAGCCCGCACCTCCTCGGCGGTGCCGCACGCGAGGGCGAGCGCGGCCACCTTGCGCGCCAAAGCCATGTCGACGCGCTCGATGCAAGCCCGCGTCAGCGGGAGATAGCCCACGTCCACCGAGAGGTGCTCGTAGCCGAGTCCGAGGACCACGGGCAGGGCAACGAGATCCGACGCCATCCCTCCGCACATCGCCACATCGATGTTCTGCGCTTTTCCCGCCCGCACGGTCATCTCGAGCAAGCGCAGGACGGCCGGATGCAAGGGACTTCCGAGGTGCGCCACGCGCGGGTTCGCGCGGTCCACCGCCAGCGCGTACTGAACGAGATCATTGGTGCCCACCGAGAAGAAGTCGCACTCCTTGGCCAGGGAGTCGGCGGTCAGCGCGGCGGAGGGCACTTCGATCATGCACCCCACCTTGATCTGTCCCATGGGCACGCCCTCGGCCTCGAGCGCGCGCTGCACCTCAGAGACGACGCTGCGCGCGTTGCGCAGCTCCTCCACGCTGGTCACGAGCGGGAACATGATGCGCACGTTCTCGAGCTCGCTGGCGCGCAGCATCGCGCGGAGTTGGGCGATCAAGAGCTCCGGGTGCGCGAGCCCCAAGCGCAGCGCGCGCAGGCCGAGCGCCGGGTTGAGCAGGTCGGAGTCGCGATCGAAGCGGCCCGTACCGCGCGCGTTCGCGAACTCGCCGCGCGCCACGGAGGGCCCCAAACCGTGCAGGCGGTCGCCTCCCATGTCGAAGGTGCGAAACACCACCGGCCGCGGCGCGAGGACCTCCGCGACATCGCGATAGATCTTGGCCTGCTCCCGCTCGGAAGGGGCCTTGCCGCGATCCAGGTAGAGAAACTCCGTGCGATAGAGGCCGATGCCCGAGGCCCCCGAGCTGAGCGCGAGCCCGGCCTCCTGCGGTACTTCCACGTTGGCGTCGAGCACGATGGGCACACCATCGCGGGTCTCCACCCCGGGCCCCGCGCGCTCGCGCAGCTCCTGGGTGAATGACCGGTACCGCTCACCGCGCGAGCGCGCCGAGGCGAGCTCCTCTTCGCTCGGCGAGAGGATCACCTCACCGCGGAAGGCATCGACGATCACGAGGTCGTCGTCTGCGACCAGGCTCGACAGGTTGCGCACGCCGACCACGGCTGGGATGTGCAGCGCGCGGGCAAGGATGGCCGTGTGACTGGAGGCGCTCCCCAGGTCGATCGCGATGCCGCCGGCCATCGAGCGCAGGAGCTGCGCGGCGTCAGCGGGGCCGAGGTCGTCGGCCACGATGACCGTATCCGGCCCGACCTGCGGCAACATCATGTCTCCGCCGACCAGCTTGCGCTGAATGCGCTCCCCAACGTGCTCGATGTCCACGGCCCGCTCGCGGAAATACTCCTCGCTGGCCTGGCGCATGCGTCCGGCGATCCTGGCGATGACCTGGGCAAGCGCCCACTCCGCGTTGATGGAGCGCTCCCGCAGGAGCTCAATCGCGCCGTCGATCAGGAGCTCGTCCCGGTGCATCAAGAGCTGCGCGTCGAGCAACAAGCGGTTCTCCGCCAACGAACCGATGCGCGCGCGGATGCTCTCGAGCTCCTTGCGGGAGGCCTCGATGGCCGCGTGCAGCCGCTTCTCCTCGCTGCGCAGCTGATCGCGCGAGACGTAACGCCGCGGCACGTAGACGTGCGAGCGGTCGACCACGCAAACCCTCCCCACCGCGACGCCTGGCGAAGCACCGATCCCGCTCAGGACCTGCCGTTCGGCGTTCATCAGCTCGGCTCCCCGAAGCGGTTTTCGATCAACGCCCCGATCGCCTTCACCGCCTCTTCGGCGTCCTCCCCCCGCGCCGACACCTCGATCGTAGAGCCCTGGTGGCCGCACAAGAGCAGCACCCCCATCACGCTCTTGGCGTTCGCCGCGTGGCCATCCTTTTGGATCTCCACGTCGGCCTTGAAGCGGCTGGCGGTCTGGACGAGCTTGGTGGCGGCTCGCGCGTGCATGCCGAGCTTGTTGATGATGCGAAACGCTGCACGCACCTCCGACATGACTACTTGGCCCTCTCCACATCCCGGTGGACGACCACGACCGACCCGTGGGCGAGCCTTGCGCCCAGCGCCTCCGCCATGGCCACGGAGCGGTGGCGACCGCCGGTGCAGCCGATGGCCACCGTGAGATAAGCCTTACCCTCGGCGGCGTAGCGCGGCAGCAGCTTCTGCAAGAGCCCCGTGAGATCCCCGAGCAACTCCTGAGCTTCCGCCGTCTGCAGCACGTAGTTGCGGACCGGCTCGGTGAGCCCGCTCAATGCGCTCAACTCGGGCACGAAGTAGGGGTTCGGCAGGTAGCGGAGGTCGAACACGAGATCGGCATCCTGTGGCAAGCCGTACTTGAAACCGAACGAGACCACACGGGTGACCAGCTGAATGCCATCCGGTCGCCCGGAGACGATGGCCACGAGTTGCCGGCGGAGGTCGTGCACATTGAGGTGCGTGGTGTCGATCACGCGGCTCGCCCGGCGACGTAGGGAGGCCAGCCGCTCGCGCTCGGCGCGGATCGCGCTGAGCAAGTCGCCGTCGGGCGCCAGCCGATGCGGACGCCGCGTCTCGCTGAAACGTCTCACGAGCGCGTCGTCCGAGGCGTCGAGAAAAAGCACCTCCGGTGGGAAGCCGCGCGCTGCCAGCTCGTCCAAGGCGTCGTCCGCGCCCTCCAGGAAAGCGCCCGTCCGCACATCGATGCCGAGCCCCACGGGTCCCCGTTCGTTGCCGCTCTCCAGGAGCTCGAGCAGCCCCGGTGCGAGCCGCGGCGGCAGGTTGTCGACGCAATAGAAGCCGAGATCCTCGAGCACCCTCAGTGCCGTGGTCCGGCCAGCCCCTGACAGCCCGGTGACGATGACGAGCTGTGCGCTCATGGGAACATCATACTCGAAAGTGCAGACCGGCGCGGATGGGGCCGATGGTCGCGCCCCGGCCCCAGGAGCGCCCGTTCGCGCGCAAGCGAACGGTCAACCTGGCTTCTTGTCCTGCTGGAAGAGCTCCCGGTCGAGGCGCTCGGCGAACCTGCGCGCGCTGTGCAGTCCCTCACGTTTGAGCAGATGATTGCGCGCCGATATCTCGAGGATGACCGCCATGTCCCGTCCGGGACGCACGGGTATCCGGAGCCTGGCCACGCTGGCCCCCAAGAGCTCGATGCGCTGGTCGTCCAATCCGAGCCGCTCGTAGGGCTCGTCGTCCCGGAAGGAGCACAGCTCCACCACCAGGTCTACGCGCGCCTCATCTCGCACCGCGGTCGCCCCGAACAAATCTCGGATATTCAAGATGCCGAGCCCCCGGATCTCCAGGTGATGCTTGAGCAGCGGCATCGGCGCGCCCACCAGCATCGAGTTGGGCAGGCAAACCAGCTCCACCTGATCGTCTGCCACCAGGCGGTGTCCGCGCTCGACCAGAAACAGCGCGCACTCGCTCTTGCCGATGCCGCTCGCCCCGGTGAGCAGGATGCCTACCCCGTGGACCACCACGAACACGCCGTGCAGCCGGGTGCGCGGAGCCAGCACCCGATCCAACACCGCGTGCAACTGATTGATGGTGGTGCTCGAACGCATGCTCGCGACCGCGAGCGGGGTCTCGGTCCGCTCCGCATGCGCCACGAGCGGCGCTGGCGGCTCCACGCCACGGGTGACCACAATCAAGGACATGCCCATCTCGAGCATGAACGCGACCCGCTCTTCCCGCTCCGACTCGGGCAGGCTCTCGAGATAGCTGATCTCCATCTCGCCCAGGACCTGGATCCGCCACGGGACGACCCCTTGGGAGTGCTTCGCCAGGACGAGGCCGGACTTCTGGACCCGCTGGTGCGCGATGAAACGGCCGACCCCTGCCGCGCCCGCGCGAAGCGTGAGGCACGCGCAGATCTCGGGGTGCGCCAAGAGTTCGGCGACGGTCACCCGGGGCGCCGGGGGGCCCCCTGACGGCGGAGCGCCTGGGTGCGCGGGCGCGCTCGCCTCGGCCTGCCCCTCGGGCGCGGGCGCGAGGCCCCCACCCTCACGCTTGTCGGTCGGCACGGGCGATCACCTCATAGGCGGCGTGGGCGTCGGGTGCCCCCAAAAGGCCCTCTCGAACCTCGCTGTTCCGCAACAGGCGCGAGACGCGCGCCAGCACCCTCAGGTGGTCTCCCGTGTGATGCTGGGGCGCGAGCACACCGATGATGATGCGCACGGGTGCGCCATCGATCGCCTCGAAGGGGATGCCATCTCGGCTGATGGCCAGGGCCGCGCGCAGGTCATCGATCGCCGAAATGCGCCCGTGGGGGATGGCCACGCTGCTGCCCACCCCGGTGCTCGCCAGGCGCTCTCGCTCCGAGAGCACCTCGTGCACGACGTCCGCGTCGAGCGCCGGGTCACGCTCAGCAAATAGCTTCGCCAACGCCCTCAAGGCCTCGTCTTTGTTCGAGACCGAGAGTTGCGTCGTGACGCGCTCTTCGCTGAGAATGTCGATGAGCCGCATGACCAGCGCTCGCCGATTACCCTAGGACATCACCGCACGCAATCGCGCGCGGATCACTTTTCCGTGTTGGCCTGGCGCCGACGGTCTTGCTCGGCCCCCTTGGCGCGGCGGACCTGCGACTCCACGGTGTCCGCCACCTTGTCGATGGACTTGTACATGTCGTCCGACTGTTCGGCCGCCACGAACGTGTGGCCGTCGGAGCGCAGCACGACCTCGATCTGATGGTAGTGACGCTCCACTGATACGGTCACGTCGGCGTCCAGCGGGGCGCGCAGGTACTTCTGCACTTTGGCGAGTTTCTCGGAGGCGTAGTTCTTGATCGCATCGGATGAGTCGAGATTGCGGAACGTGAATGCGATTCTCATGGGTTGTCCTCCGATTTGGCCAGCCTTCGCCAGCGAACGTCCTAGAAGTACTTCTTGCGCTTGGAAGAGCTCAGGATACCAAGCATCTCGCGATATTTGGCCACTGTTCGCCGGGCGATGACGATGTCCTGTTGAGCGAGGATCTCCACAATCTTCTGGTCGCTGTGGGGCTCTCTCGCTTCCTCCTCGGAAATGATTTTCTTGATCGCCTGCTTCACGCTCTCGGAGGCGATATCGTCGTCGTGCTCGCGGCGGATGGCGCTGTTGAAGAAGAACTTGAGCTCGTACAGCCCCTGCGGTGTGTTCACATACTTATTGCTGGTCACGCGGGAGATGGTGCTTTCGTGCATCCCCACGGTCTCCGCGACGTCGCGCAAGATCATCGGCTTGAGGAAATCGATGCCCTTGTCGAAGAACTCGCGCTGCTTTTCCACGATGCACTCGGTCACGCGGACGATGGTCTTGCGGCGCTGGTCGATGCTCCGAATGAGCCATTGCGCGCTGCGCAACTTCCCCTGGATGTACTCCTTGGCCTTGGGGTCGCCCTGCATGGCCGCGCGGTAGAAGTTGCTGATCTTCAGCCTCGGCATGCCGTCGTCATTGGCGCGCACGAAGTACTCATCGCCCACCTTGATGACCTCGACGTCCGGCGTGATGTAGCGGGGCTCCTCGCTGACGAAGTTACGCCCCGGCCGTGGCTCGAGCTCCGCGATCACCTGGGCCACGTCGTAGATCTCCTCGACCGTGACCTTGAGCGCCTTCGCGATGGCCTGGTAGTTACGCTTCTCCAGGTTGTGCAGGTGGTCCGTGAGCACCTGCATGGCGAGCGGATCGAGCCCGAAGTGCTCGGCCTGCACCAGCAGGCACTCGCGCAGGCTGCGCGAGCCCACGCCCACCGGATCGAAACGCTGGATGATCTTCAAGACCTCTTCGGCGTCCTCGGCGTCCAGGCTGGCCTCCGCCGCGAGCCTGGGGACGATCTCCTCCTCGCTCACGCCCTCGACCCGCAGGTAGCCGTGATCATCGAGGTTTCCGATGACCAGGAGAGCGAACGCCTTTTCGTCGTCCAGCAGGTCGCTCATACGGACCTGCCAGGTGAGATGATCGGTCAGGTCCTCGGCGCGCGTGGCCGTCGCCTCGTAGCTCGGCATCTCGTCCTCGAGCCCGCCACGAAACGAAGGCAGGGGCGCCTGGAGCGCGTGGTTCTCGAGGTAGCGTTCCCAGTCGATCTCGTCGGCCTTCTTCTCGCTGGCCTTGTTCTCGAGGTTCACCGCGCGGTCATCGGCGTTGATCTGCTGGTCGATCGTGCTGATCTCCGCGCGTTCCGCCGCCTGCTCGGAGCGATCGGCACGGAGCACGTCGGCCTGGTCCTGGGTGTCCTCCAGGACCGGATTTTCGAGGAGCTCTTCGCGGACCATGTCGACGAGCTCCATGCGCGACATCTGGAGCAGCTTGATGGCCTGCTGCAACTGTGGCGTCATCACGAGCTGTTGTGAGAGCCGTAGCTGCTGCTTGATCTCCATCCCAGTCTCCTTGTCGGTCGAAGGTGCCCTGCGGGGCCGCTGCGAGCTTGGCGGGCGCGTTCGCCCACGAGCCATCCATCAGTAAGCGCCGTCGGCGCGTGAGCAAAAACCAGACCGAACTTCCCGCGAGAACACCGGCTCGCGGTCCGGGTGCTTCCAACCCCCCTCGGCCCCGTTGGCCGAGACTCCCCTGGAGTATAGGCTCCCGAGCTCACGCTGAGAAGGCGCATGCGGCGTTTGGCACATTCTGTGTAGCGCGATGAAAGTCCCCGTGCACACGTGGCTTTCCAGGATCTCACCTGTCCATAGACAGGCGCGGTCCGAGGTCGTACGCTGAACCGAATGCAGGCTGGATCGGAGCCGCCTGAGCGGCAGGAAAAGCCGCTCGTCCTGGTGGCGGACGACGACCGAATGACCCGCCAGACGGTGAGCAAGGCGCTGCTGGATCACGGGTTGCGCGTGGAGCAGGCGGAGGACGGGCAGCAAGCCCTCGAGCGCGCCAAAAAGGGTGGCATCGATTTGCTCATCCTCGACGTCGTCATGCCGCGGCTCAGCGGCATCGAGTGCTGCCGGGTGCTCAAGGGAGCGCCCGACCCGCGCTTCCTCCCGATCATCCTGCTCACCTCGCGCAACGACGTCGAGAGCCGGATCGAGGGACTGCGCATCGGTGCAGACGACTATGTAGGCAAGCCCTTCGACGCGCGCGAGCTTCTGGCACGCGTCGACAACTTGCTGCGGCTCAAGCGCGCCCACGACGAGGTCCTCGCGGGCAAGAAGCGGCTGGAGCAGCTCGCCATTCAAGACGAGCTCACCGGCACCTACAACTACCGCTACCTCCAGACCCGGCTGGGGGAGGAGTTCAAGCGGGCCCAGCGCTATCGCTATCCCCTCGCCTGCGCCATGATCGACCTCGATCGGTTCAAGGCGATCAACGACGAGTTCGGCCATGACGTCGGCGATCTCGTGCTGCGAGAGGTGGCCCAGCGCGTCTCGAGCGTCATCCGCGACGTCGACGTGGTAGCGCGCTACGGGGGGGAGGAGTTCTTGCTCGTGCTGCCCAACACGCACTTCGCCGGGGCGCTCACGGTCGCCGAACGTGTCTGGCGCACCGTGGGTCAAAAGAGCATCTCCGTGGGCGAGCGAAGACACAAGGTCACCGTCTCGGTCGGGGTGTCGCTCTACCCGAGCCGGGACATCAAGAGCAAAGATCAACTCCTCAAGGCCGCCGAGGAAGCCGTCTCGCGGGCGAAGCACGAGGGCCGGGACCGGATCTGCGTGTTCCAGCAGCAGGGCTACCTGTACCGTCCCGAGATCTCCACGGCGCTCGGGCCCTCCTCGTCGCCCCCCGGAGTTCCGGAGAACTGACCGGTGCTGCCGTGAGCAGGGACGACGACGCCATCGTATGTGATCGCCTTTCGGTTCGCTTTGGCGCGTTCGTGGCGGTCGACGAGGTGAGCTTTCGTGTGCCGCGTCGTTCGTTGTTCGGCTTCCTCGGACCCAACGGCGCCGGCAAGAGCACGACCGTCTCGGTGCTCTGCACGCTGCTCGCGCCGAGCTCCGGCACGGCGCAGGTCGCGGGCTTTGACGTGGTGCGGGCGCCCGAACAGGTGCGGGCGCGCATCGGCGTCCTGTTCCAGGACCCGTGCGTCGACGACCGCCTCACCGGGCTCGAAAACCTCAAGCTCCACGCGATGGTCTACGGCGTCCCGCGCAGCGTGCGGCGCGCGCGCATGGAGCAGGCGCTGGAGCTCACCGGGCTCGGCCCTTCGGTGAACAACATCGTGCGAACGTACAGCGGCGGGATGCGGCGGCGGCTCGAGCTGGCCCGCGTGCTCTTGCACGAGCCGGAGATCCTGTTCCTCGACGAACCCACGGCGGGCCTCGATCCCCAGACGCGCCGCACATTCTGGAAGCATTTGAGGGAGCTGCGCCAGCAGCGCGGCATGACCGTGTTCTTGACCACGCATTACCTGGAGGAGGTGGAGGACGCGGACGCCGTCACCATCGTCGATCGCGGCAAGGTCGTGGCGCAGGGGAGCCCCGCCGAGCTCAAGGCGCGGCTGCCTGCCGAGCTCGCGCACGGCAGGCCGGCGCTGGAGGACGTGTTCGTGCACCTCACGGGCGCCGCCATCCGTGAGGAAGAGGCCACCAGCCGCGACCAGGTACGGCGCGAGGTCCAGCGGCGCGGACGGACTCGCTGATGCAGAGCCTCGAGACCATCTACGCGCTGTGCATGCGGGAGCTGCTCCGCTTCGTGCGCGAGCGCAGCTCGATTTACGCCTCGCTCGCGCGCCCGGTGCTCTGGCTCATCGTGCTCGGAAGCGGCATGCACAACGCCTTTCGGAGCGAAACGGGCGTGCCTTACGCGGCCTACCTGCTGCCCGGCATCGTGGCCATGACGGTGCTCTTCGGCGGGCTCTTCGCGGGCGTCTCCACGGTCTGGGATCGGGAGTTCGGCTTCCTCAAGGAGGTGCTGATCGCCCCCGTGCCGCGCCTTGCCATCGTGCTCGGCAAGGTGCTGGCGGGCACGCTCACCACGTCGCTGCAGGCCTTCCTCACGGTGCTCTTCGCGCCGTTCGTCGGCGTGTCCCTCACCTTTAGCGCGCTCGTTTTCACCGCCGGCGTCGTCCTCTTGACGAGCGCGGCGGTGGTGGGGCTGGCGCTGTGCATCGCCGCACGTTTGAAGACGTTCGAGGGCTTCTCCAACTTCGCCAACCTGGTCGCCCTGCCCCTGTTCTTCCTCTCCGGGTCGATGTACCCGGTGGACGACGCGCCGCGCTGGCTCGCCCCGCTCATCCTCCTCAATCCCATCACCTACGCGGTCGACGCGCTGCGGCAGATCCTGATCGGCGTCGGACACCACGTGCTTTGGCAGGATCTCGTGATCGTGGCCGGCTTCGCGGCGCTCACCGTCGGCGCCGCGACCTACTCGTTCAAGCGCGCCTACTGAGCTCCGACATGCGTCTCGGGACGCTTGGGCAAGACGCCGAGCCGCACCCCGCCGTAGAGCACCAGAACGGAAGAGAGCGCGATCAAGTAGACCGCGGGCCCGGGCGTGGGGTCGATCAGCATCCGCTCCGAATGTGCCCCCACCAACACTCCGTCGCGCAACCTGTACAGAGCCCACGCGGCGGTCAACGGCGAGATGCAAGCGATGATCGGCACGAGCACACGCACGCTACGCAGCGCGCGCGGTGTGCGCCGGCGGTAGAGGATGAACAGCAAGGTGAAGCTGACCAGCCCCAGGGTCCACAGGCTCGGCAGCGTGCGAGCGAGGCTACGCGTGCTGATGCCCGGAAACGTCCCCGCCCCCTCGACGAAGTCAAAACCCAGGGCCAGCGCGTTGAGAAGCGCGCCCGCCGCCACATAGCCGCGGCCGAACGAGGGCTCGACGGCGCCCAGGGGCGTCTCGTCGATCACCTCGGGCATATTCTCCGGATCGAGCGGGTCGGGCCCGAGCTTTTCGAAGCCCACGAGGGGAATGTCGTGCTCGGGGCACGTGCTCCGTCCCTCGAAGCTGTCGCGGCAGAAGGGACAGAAGAGTACCTGGTGTTCAGTCATCGATCGCTGCTATCTTGCGCGCCACTTCGCAGCGCATAGGGTGGTTTGATGTGGGAGCACAAGTGTCCGAGCGGGAAGAAATGATCGTCCGGGGCATCACGAAGCAGGACTTCGACTATATCGTGTCCGTCTTCGACGCTTGGTGGGGCGGACCCTCCACGGAGCGCGCGAGCCCGTTTTTCTTCCACGAGTTCGGCGAGCACGCCTTGATCGCGGAGCGAGACGGACGCGTCGTTGGCTTCTTGCTCGGGCTCGCGGTCCCGAACGCCGGGGTCGGCTACGTGCACTTGGTGGGCATCGATCCCAGCGCGCGACGTCACGGCGTCGGCAAGCGCCTCTACCAGCACTTCGAGATCGCCTGCCGGCGCGCGGGGTTCAAGCAGATCAAGGCGATCGGCATGGTCGGCCACGAGGCCTCTTGGAAATTCCACACCGCGCTTGGATTCGAAGCACGGGAGGTCTCCGACTACGCGGGTCCGGGACGCGCTCGGATGGTGTTCACGAAGGCGCTTTGACGCGGGCGCAGCAGACGGGCAGCGTCCGCGCACAACGCACGCGCGCGGAGCGGATGCCGCGGCCCCTGAGATGCGAGGAGAACGGATGGTCAGCGCCGATCGCTCCCCCTGTCGCGCGGGCTCAGACGAGAGAGACTGGAATGCATCGCACGGGAACGTTATGCTGGGGCGTGTTCTGGTCATGGCCTGACGCAGGCTGAGGGATAAGGAAAGTCGATGAGTTACTCTGGAGCGGACGTTGCGCGCGGCGCGCGTGAAGAGCTGGGCAAGGCGCTCGCCGGTCTGCAGGAAGATCCCAACACCCCCTCCGACGTCATGAGCGTGGCGCAGAACATCGCCCAGGCAGTCGGTGCCCTCTTCGATGCCGAGAAAGCGGCCGATGAGCGGGTAGGCAAGCTCTCGGTACGCAACGCGCTGGGCTCGCTGAGCCAAACCATGGCCCTGCTTCAGGATGTCAAGAGCGAGCACCAAGGTGTGGGCATCGCGACCGCCACCATCGCGGGCGCCATGAGCAAGCTGCACCCGCTCACGGTTGTGCCGAGCATGTATCCAGGCGCGCGCGCGTCGCTGATTCCGCGCAGCCCCTCGGGCGCGCCGAAGGGCGCCTCCGTGCCCGCCCCGGGACCGCGCCAAGAGGTCGAAGCCAACCTGGGCGCCAGCTCGGAGACCAACTTCTACGTCGGTTTCTCGGGCGAGATCGCCGAGGGCGGCGTGTTCATCGCCACCTACAACACGCTCGACGTCGACACGCTGGTCTACGTCATGGTGAACCTGCCAGGCGGCTACGAGTTCAAGCTGCCCGGGCGCGTGCACTTCGTGCGCGATCCAATGGACATGTCCGCGGACGCGGAGCCGGGCATGGGTGTGAAGTTCGAGGCCCTGCCGGCGGACAATCGCGAGCTCATCTTGCGCTTCATCCGCAAGCGCGCGCCCATGTTCTACGACGACTGAACGGGCTGTTTTTCGGGCTCGCAAACGCCGAACGAGGCCCCACGGTCAGCGTACGACGACCCCCGTCGCCGTGAGCGAGAGCGGCCCTACGGCGCGCAGCCCTTCGCTCTCGAGGTGCGCGCGCTCAGCCGCGCCGAGTTCGCGCGCCACGAGCTTCCCCTCGACCTTGGCCGGACGCCCGACCGCGTCCTGCGGAATGAAGAACGCATGGCCGGCCATGGGCACCCTCAGTCCCTCGCGCGCGGGCCCATCGGGCCGCAGTTCGAGCCAGCAGCCGGCGCGCTCGCATACCCGGGCGACGATCCCCGCGCACTGCACGATTTTCCCGAAATAAGGCGCGGGGTTCGACAGCACCTCCGCGACGCCCAGGGTCTCCTGGAGCGCGAGCGGGGCGCCGAAGGCGCGCTCTTCGACGGGAGCCTCCGCAGGCATGGCCAGGGGCTCGGCCGCTGGCGCCGCGCCCTTCGTCTCGACCTTCGTCCCGACCTTCGCCTCGGGCGCGGCCGCCGGCGGCGGCGCTTCGCATGCGTACAGCGCTGCCATCAGCGCCGCCATGGTGCACGCGGCGCGAGCGCTCACGTGACGACCCCGAGCAGTTTGGTCATGGAGGCCTCGTCGGCCGGTGTGAACTCGTAGAGGTCGAACTCTTCCGAGCTGACCCAGCGCAGGTCGTGGACGCCCATGGCTGAGAGGGTCTCGCTCGTGAGCTTGCACTCATAGAGGTACAGCTCGACCGTGTAGTGCTCGTACGGATGGTTCACGTAGGAGATGAGCTGGCCCACCGCGACCTCGGTGTCGAGGCGCTCGCGAAGTTCTCGCTGAAGCGCCTTCTGATCATCCTCCCCGACCTCCACACGCCCGCCCGGAAACTCCCACAGAAGTGGCAGTACGGCGCTGGGGCGCCGCTGGGTGATGAGGTAGCGGCCTCCCCTCTCGACCATGGCCGCCACCACACGAATCGTCGGGGTTTGTAAAGTCACCGGGCAAGCGGCATAACGCAGCTGCCTGGCCATGTCGAGTGTTCCCTTACGCGTGGCGTTCTTCGGTTTGCCGCTTGGCGCGCTCGCGCTGCACCAGGCTGGGGTCACACCTTCGGTGATCGCGCTCGGACACCCCGATGCGCCCGGTGCGCGCAGGGTTCGACACATCCTCGGCGCGCGCGCGCTGCTGCTGGCGCGCCCGGAGCTCTCCGATCGCGCCGTGCAGCGCACGCTCGAGAGCGCGAGGCCCGACGTCATCCTGAGCTGGTTCTGGCCACGGCTGATCCCCGAGGCCATCTTGCGTCTCGCTCCGCGCGGGGGCTTCGGCGTCCATCCATCGCTGTTGCCGCGCTGGCGCGGGCCCGACCCGTACTTCTGGCCTCTCTTGCATGGCGAGGCGCACACCGGCGTGAGCTTGCATCGCCTCGCCGCGCAGTACGACACGGGAGACGTGGTCGCGCAGTGGCGCGTCCCCATCCACCCGACGGACAACGCCTGGAAGCTCGCCAAGCGGCTCGACGCGCCCAGCCTCGCGCTGTTCGTGGAGGCCGCGCAGCAACTGGCAGCCGGGAACGAACTGCACGGGACGCCCCAGGATCACGCGAGCAGCACGGAGGCGCCCGCCCCAGATGACGAACAGCTGACGCTCCGCTGGCGGGACCCGGCCGACGCCATCGTACGCCGCGTGCGCGCGCTCTCCCCCTACCCGGGCGCGGGGACGCTGCTGGGCGACGAGGAGGTCGAACTCCTCTCGGCTTCGCTCTACCCCGGGAGGTTGCCGCGCGCGCTCGAGCCCGGGGACGCCGCGCTTTCCGCGCGCGGCGTGGTGGTGCGCGCCGGTCGGGATGCGGTGCTGATCGAGCGGGTGCGCACCGCGGAAGGGGATGTCTTGGCCGGCGCCGCCGTGTCGTCCCTCTTTCCTACGCGCTTGTTCCGCCTGCCCTGATTGCACGTGATAGGTTTGGGCCGTGGCTGCTCCCATCGACCCGGTACTGCTGCAGGCGGACAACTTTACGCCTCCGTCGCGGACGCCGTGGGGCGGTCGCCGTCTCGCCAGCGACTATAAACGCCGCTGGCTCCCGGCGAGCGGGCGCGAGCTCGTGGTGGGCGAGTCGTGGGAGATCTCGGTGGAGCCCGATTTCCCGGCGCGCCTGCAGGACGGAACGCTGCTCACGGAGTACATCGCGCGCGCGCCCGAGCTGGTGCTCGGTGACGAGCACCGCCGCGGACGGTCCGCGACCGCCCTGCTGGTGAAGTTGATCGATACCGCGGAGCCGCTCAGCGTACAGATTCACCCGAGCGACGACTACGCGGGGCTCGCGGACGGAGAATGTGGCAAGCCCGAGAGCTGGTACGTGGTCGCCCGCGAGCCCGGCGCAGGTCTGTATCTGGGATTTCGTCCCGGGACCGGCGAGCAAGACGTGCGCGAGGCCTTGCTCGGCCAACGTTCGCTCAAGGAGCTCTTGCGCTTCGTCCCTGTGGAGCCCGGCGACTTCTTCGCGATCGACGCGGGGACCCCGCACGCCATCGGCCGGGGGCTCACGCTGGTGGAACCGCAGCATGTGATGCCGGGACGGCGCGGCGTCACCTATCGCTATTGGGACTGGGATCGCCGCTATGACGCCCACGGACGGCCCGCCTCGAACGGGACCCCGCGGCCGCTCCACGCGGCGCACGCGCTCGCGGTGACCGCCTGGGAGCGGGTGCAGCAAGCGGGCTTCGAGGAGCGGATTCGCAAGCGAGCGCCTTTGGTTTCGCGCGAAGCGCCCGCGGAGTTCACGCCGCTCGCGGGAGGCACAGGGCTCACGAACGCTTGGCTCCGCGTCGGTCGACTGGCCGGCACAGGCACACTCTCGCTGCCCACGGAGGATCGCATGCTCGGGATCACCGTGCTCGAGGGCGAGCTACGGCTGGGCGCCGTGTGCGCCGAAGCCGGCCGCTCGATGGTGGTGCCTGCGTGCCAGGGAAGCGCCACGCTGGAGCTCTCGGGCGCGCACGCCATCGTGAGCTCGGTGGTTTAGGGGCTGTCCCTAGCTTTCGCGTTCGGGCGGAGCCATCGCGCGTTAACCCGGGCACAAACCTTGCCTTGACGCTCGGGAAGAGGCCGGCATGATACGCCCTCTTTCGGAGCCCACGGATGGAAAGCCCTGCCCCGCACGTCTCGATCGTCATCCCTGTTTACAACGAGGAGGCCATCCTCGAGGCGGCCGTGAAGGACCTGGTCGATCGCCTGCAGCCCTTTGGCTTCGACTACGAACTCATCCTCGCAGAGAACGGCTCCAAGGACGGCACCGTGAAGTTGGGGACCGAGCTCTCGCAGCGCTTCCCGCAGCTGCGCCTGTTCAGCCTGGGCGAGCCCAACTACGGCAAGGCGCTCAAGCGCGGCATCCAGGAGGCGCGCGGGGAGATCGTGATCTGCGACGAGATCGATCTCTGCGATACCGACTTCTACAAGCGCGCGCTCGCGATCCTGGAGGAGGACAAGGCCGACCTGGTGGTGGGCTCCAAGGTGCTCGACAGCTCGAGCGACGAGCGGCCCCTGATGCGTCACATAGCCACGCTGGTGATCAACGGCATGCTGCGCGTGAGCCTCGGCTTCAAGGGCACTGACACCCACGGCCTCAAGGCCTTTCGGCGCGCGTCGCTCGTGCCCGTGGTCGACGCCTGCATCGTCGACAAAGACCTGTTCGCCAGCGAATTGGTGATCCGCGCCGAGCGCAGCAACCAGGTTCGCATCCAGGAGATCCCCGTGCGCGTGCTGGAGAAGCGCCCGCCTTCCATTCACCTGTTCCGCCGCGTGCCGAACGTGCTCAAGGGCATCGCGCGCCTGGTCGTGGCCATCCGCTTCAAGGGCTGAGCCAGGTGGTCAAGCTCGCCTCAGTCTCGGTCGACCTCGACGAAATCGATTGCTACGCCGCGATTCACGGGCTCACGGGGCTCGGGCTCAATACGCGCGCGGTCTACGAGCGCGCCTTGCCGCGCCTGGTTGCGTTGTTCGACGAGCTCGAGATCCGGGCGACCTTCTTCGCCATCGGTAGCCACCTGTCCCCCGAGAACGGCGCCCTCCTGCGCGCGCTCCACGAGGCGGGGCACGAGATCGGAAATCACTCTCTCCACCATCACTACGATCTCACGCGGCGTCCGCGCGCGGAGCAGCGCGCAGAGATCGTGGGCGGAGCGGACGCCATCGAGCGCGCGGTGGGCGAGCGCCCGGTGGGCTTTCGCGCGCCTGGCTACACCATGACCTCCGAGCTCCTGCGCGAGATCGCCGATTCGGGCGCAGCGTACGACTCGAGCGTCTTTCCTTGTCCAGCCTACTACTTGGCCAAGACCGCGGTGATCTCCTGGATGCGCCTGCGCGGGCGGCGCAGCAGCAGCCTGATCTCCGACCCGCGCGGGGTGTTGCTCGCGCCGGCCGATCCGTACCGCACGGGGACCCCGTTCTACCGACCTGGCGCGGGGCTGCTCGAGCTGCCGATCGGGGTCACGGGCGCTTTCAGCGGCCGCTTGCCGTTCATCGGGACCAACGTCGCGAGCGCGGGTGAGGCGGGCGCGCGCGCCCTCGCGCACCTGATGCGTGGGCGTCCGTTCGTGAACTTCGAGTGGCATGGGATCGATCTCTCGGACGCAGCGCTCGACGGACTTTCGCCGCTCGTACGCTACCAGCCCGATCTCCGGCTGAATCACCAGCGCAAGCGAGCCGCCTTGCGCAGCGCCGTGCTCACGCTGAAGGGCCTCGGATATCGCTTCGTCACCTTGCGCGAAGCGGCGCGCACCTTCGGGGCGGCCAGCTAGACAGAGCGCGTCAGGCGCCGAGCCCTTCGATCACGCGGTTCATGGCGCCCGTGATGCGCGTGAGCTCGTCCTCGCTGATCACGTACGGCGGCATGCAGTAAACGAGCTTGCCGAAGGGGCGCAGCCACACCCCCTCGTCCACGAAGGCAGGCTGAACTTCCTTCAAGTCGAGCGCTTCGCGCAGCTCCACCACGCCGATGGCGCCGAGCACGCGCACGTCGGCGACCTGCGCAGCGCCACGCAGAGGCGCGAGTTCACGCGCGAGCTGGGTCTCGATGGCGTGCACGCGCGCTTGCCAGGGGCTCTCCTGCAAGAGATCCAAGCTGGCGAGGGAGACGGCGCAGGCCAAGGGGTTGCCCATGAACGTGGGCCCGTGCATGAAAACACCCGGCGCGCTCGCGCAGATGCCCTGCGCCACCCGCTCGGTGCACAGGGTGGCCGCCAAGCTCAGCATGCCCCCGGTGAGCGCCTTGCCCACGCACATGATGTCGGGCGCCACCTGCGCATGATCACAGCCGAAGAGCTCCCCCGTGCGGCCAAAGCCGGTCGCGATCTCGTCGAGGATCAACAGCACATCGTGTCGATCGCAGAGTTCGCGCACCCGCCGCAGGTACTCGGGATGATAGAAGCGCATGCCCCCGGCGTTTTGGGCAATGGGCTCGAGGATCACCGCGGCCACCTGCCCCGCGTTGCGTGCGAGCAAGCGCTCGAACGATCCGATCGCGCTCTCTTCCCAGGGTGCGCCGAAGCGCGGCCCCGGCACGTCCGCGAACAGATGCTCCGGAAGCACCGAGACGAACAGGTGGTGCATGCCGTTGGCCGGATCGGAGACCGCCATCGCACCGAAGGTGTCGCCGTGATAGCCCCCGCGCACGGTGAGGATCCGACGGCGCTCGGGCCGCCCCTGCGCCTGCCAAAACTGGAGCGCGAGCTTGAGCGCCACCTCCACTGAGACCGAGCCCGAGTCCGACAAGAACACGCGCTGCAACGGCGCCGGCGTCAGGGCCACCAGCCGTTCGCAGAGCGCCACCGCGGGCTCGTGGGTGAGGCCGCCAAACATCACATGGCTCATGCGGCTCACCTGCTCCTGCGCCGCGCGCACCAGGCGCGGGTGGCCGTAGCCGTGGATGGCCGTCCACCAGGAGGCCATGCCGTCCACGAGCTCGCGTCCGTCCTGCAGGTACAGGCGGCAGCCCTCAGCGCGCTCGACCACGAATGGCGCGCGCGCAGGCACGGGGGAGGCATAGGGATGCCACACGTGACGCGCGTCGCGCTCGAGCAGATCAGGCCTGGGCCGGCTCACGTCCCGCCTCCACTTCGCGCCAGCCCGAGCTCGACCGTGAGCTCACCGCCGCGCGCGCGAGCTCGTCGGCGCGCTCGTTGAGCGGCACCCCCGCGTGGCCCGGCACGTACACCAGCCGCAGCTTGCGGAACGCCTTCATGCGCTCCTTGATGGCCGCGATCAACTCTTGGTTGACCTTGGGCTTCCAGCCCTTCTGCAGCACGCCGATCGCGTACTGACTGTCGGTGTGGATGAGCACGCTCTCTTCGGCCGCATCGATGGCCTCGAGCGCGCGCAGGATGGCGGTCAACTCGGCGATGTTGTTCGTCCCCGTCCCAAGGTACTCGCTGAGCTCGGTCCGGCGCGGGCCATCGAACAGGACCACCCCGAGCCCTGCCGGACCCGGATTGCCGCTGCACGCCCCGTCGGTGTAAGCTGTATACCTTGCCTGCGCGGGCGACGCGCCCTCGGACGCGACCATGCTGCCGAGAACGTCGGCCCCCCCGGTCGCCCGCCGGGCGCCCGAGCCGGCCTTCGTGGGCCGCTTGGCGGCGCTGGGTTGCCCCCCCTCGGGGGCAGCGGGAACGCAGTGATCATCCGGGAAGAGCTCGCCCGCCACCGGGCTCAGGTTGCGCACGCCCGCACGGTAGGCGCGGGGGTCGGTCGGCCGATAGCGCACCTCAACCCTGCCCCCTTCGTCCAGGAACGTCCCGTGCTCGTCACAGCGGGCCAAAACGCGGTTACCTTTGAGCAGTGCGGGGCGCCACGGCATGGACGACGCTCCTAGCCTGAAACAACGCCTGCGACCAGGGAACGCCCCCGTGACGCGCGCCCGACATGGGATCGCGGCGCTTACACTGCTAGGCTGGGGGCCGTGAAACGTTCGTCCTTGGTGGTACTCGTGCTCGCCCTGGCCGCCGTCGGCGCAGGTGCCTTCTTTTTCCTGCGACCGCGGGTCAACTTGCCGCTCGATCCCCTGGCCGCCGTGCCCTCCGACGCCTACGGCGTGGTACGGGTCAAAGTGGACCGCGTCCTTGCCTCCGACGCATACCAGCGGCTCGTGGTTGAGCGCGGGCAGGCCAAGGGCGTCGAGCGCATCACCAAGCTCTGCGGCTTCAACCCGCTCGAAGGCATCCAGGAGTTGGTGGTGTTCGCGCGCCCTACCCCCGGCGGCGGTCTGCCCCGCTTCGCCTTCACGGCGCGGGGCAAGCTCGATCACGACGCGCTGGTCGAGTGTGTGAAGAAGTTCGCCGCCGCCAACGGCAGCGGTGGAGGCGACGGCCTGAAGCGCGACGACATCGAAGGCGTGCCCTCGGTGGTCAGCAGCCGGGGCACCTCGCGCGCAGCCTTCCTGGGCTCGGATGGGATCGTGGGCGGTGACGCCGACACCGTCGTCGCCATCATCAATACCGTGCTCGGCAAGGCGCCCAGCTTGGCCGGCGACAGTGCGCTGCGCGCGCTCTACACGCAGTTCGAGACCGGCACCGACATCGCGGGCGTGGCGCGCATGCCCGACGAGGCGCGCGCCTTCCTGCAGGCGGTCGCCAAGAACGTCCTCGGTGGACAGCTGAGCGTGCTCACGGGCGCGCGCGCCGGCGCCGGCAGCCTCAGCTTCGCGGATGGACGGATCATGGGCGGCGGCCTCCTGGTCGCGGGCAGCCCCGAACACGCGGTCGCCACCGTCATGCTGGTCCGCAACGGCATCAGCCGCCTGTTGGACATCCCGGGGATCGGCCTGACCCCCGCCGCCAGCGTGCTGCGCGGCATCCAGACCGATGTCGACGGCGACAAGGCGACGATCAGCGGCCAGATCAAGGTGAGCACCGCGACGGCGCTGCTCGAGCTGATGCCCGCGCTGGAAGAGCTACGCGGCATCCTGGACGGGCCAGACGACGCGGCCGTGCCCGATAAGGCAACGCCGGGCGCCGAGCCGACACAGGCGCCGAGCGCAACGGGGAGCGTGCCCACCGTGCAGCCGCTTGCGCCCCAGGGCACTCGCTGACGCCAGCGCTACCCGCGGCGAGCCGCGATCTGTTGCACCAGGCGCTGCGCGCGCGCGGGATCGACCCGAAGCAGCTCCACGACCCGCTCGTTGTCCACGAACATCTCGAAGCCCGCCCGCTCCTTTCGCAGGCTGCCCCAGCCGGCGAAGAACAGATCCAGCCCGGCGCCGGCCATCAGCGCGATCACGCCCGAAAGCAAGAGCTCGTGGTCGGCGCGCGCGAGCCCGTCGCTGATCCAGATGACGCCCAGGACCACGCCCACCACGAGGGCGAGCGCGCCGAACAACACCTGGAACGTGGGCATGCTGACCTCGCGCGTCGCGCATTCGATGTCCTTGAGCGCGTAGGACGCGTCGCTCGCCCGCAATGTCCGCCCGAACAACCGGGTCTCTCGGTGTACGTGCACGGCATGGGTCTCGAGCTTGACCCTCGCCGAACTCTCCAGCCCGAAGGCGTAGGCGATGAAGCGCCAGATCGCCGAAAGCAGCGCGAGCCCGGTGAAATACTGAAGCACACGCCAGACGGATAGCTTGGGCAGCCGCCCCCAGACGCCGTGTAGCTCGGGGTTCTCCGCGGGTTTGAGCTGCGGAGTGCCAAGGGCGTGTTGCGCGAGGGCGGTGACCCACGGATCGGGGCTGGTCTCGATGACGCGCTCGAACACGGCCTGGGCGGCCGGACGGGCCAACGTCGAGAGCACGTGCAGGCGCAGGGTGGCGCGAGCGCGATGGGCCGCCGTGGAGGGCCCGTCCGGTGGGGCGAGCACGAACGTCTCGAGCGCGCCGGCCAGGGCGTCCCGGTTGCTCTCCGACAGCAACTCGGGGGCGAATCGGTAGGGCGCGTAGGGCGTGGACAGCTCCAGCCAATCGGCGTGGCGCGCGAAGCGTTCGACCACCTCGCGGCGCTCGGCAGCGCTGCTCTCCGAGAGCTTCTCGTCGAGTCCACGCACGGCGAACGCCGACACGATGGCCCATTCGGCCGCGCGCTCGGGCCCGCGCTCCAAAATCGACAGGACGTTGCCCTGGGAGCATTCAGCCTCCGACCGAGTCACCCGATGGTTTCCCGCGCGCACGCGCATCAGTCGGCGCCCCGCGTAGAGCGCGCGTCCCTCGGCCTGCCCTGAAAGGACGTCGAAGCAGAATGCGGCGAGGCGTTGTCCGTGGGGATGGGAGCGCACCTCGGAGACCAGCTTTTCGGCCACTTCCAGGGTCGGAACACTGACGGACGACATCGGCCGCCACCTTATCACAGCCCCTGACAGGCCATGGAAAGCTGGCGCGGAGTACGGCCCCGCGCACCATCGCGGGACGGCGCCGATTCCGTTGTCTTCGGGGCGACCGAAGGAGCGATAATGGCCGCGTTCTGCTGGACCCGAGGGCTGATGCGACGCCTGGATTTCTACGTCGAGCACATGATCAAGCAGAGCGCTCAGGCCGTCCTGATGCGCTCCGGGGAACCCGTCGAGTTCCGCTTTGCGCAGGGGCAGGTGCGCCGCAGCAACCAGGCGATCAGCCACAAACAGGTGGTCCAGCTGGTGCGCGAAGTGGCCCCGCCCGAGAGCGGCGAACAGCTGCGCCGAACGGGGCAGCTGCGCTTCGTCACCAAGGGCCAGCCGGGGGCCGGCACCATCCACATCGCAGTGCAGGCCAGCGACCCCGAGCGCTGGCGCGTGGTGATCAGTGGCCAGGAAATCGACGCCTCCTACGACGAGCCGGGCGCGCCCAACGAGCTTGCGCAGGGGGGCGAGGCGTGGAGCGGCTTTGGCCCGTCCAACGCGCGCGACTTCCTGGAGTCCCACCGCCTACCCGACACCAGCGCCGCGAGTCCGCCGAAGCGTGCGCCAGCGCCCCCCACGCCCGGCGCTCCCCCGCAGGCGGTGGTCCCGCCACCGCCGGTCGCCGCCCCGGTTCATCAGGCGCCTGCCCAGGCGCGGGGCGCTCCGCGCGATCAGCACGCGGAGGCCCGTCTGCAGCGCTTTCTGCGGCAAGCAGGATCCTTGAAGGCGAGCGACCTGCACCTGAGCACGGGCGCCGAGCCCATGGTGCGCGTGGACGGCGAGATGCGCGTGCTCTCGGGCGCCGGCGGAGAGCTGCGCGGCGAAGAGATGCTGGAGATGATGTTGTCCGTCGCGCCGGACGACGTGCGCGAGACCTACCAGAAGACCCACGACGCCGACTTCGCATACGAGCTCGAAGGGGTGGGACGCTTCCGCTTCAACTACTTCCTCGATCGCCGCGGCCCGGGCCTGGTGGCGCGCCAGATCCCGATGGAGATCCTCTCACCCGAGCAGCTCGGCCTACCTGCCCAGGTAGTCGATCTGTGCTGGCTTTCGCGCGGCTTGGTGCTCGTCACCGGCCCGACCGGCTCGGGCAAGTCCACCACGCTCGCAGCGCTGATCGACTTCATCAACCGACACCGCACCGATCACATCATCACGGTCGAAGATCCGATCGAGTACGTGCACCCCAACAAGCGCTGCCTGGTCAATCAACGCCAGGTGGGCGTGCACACGCCGTCGTTCGCCCAGGCCCTGCGCGCCGCGCTGCGCGAGGATCCGGACGTGATCGTGGTGGGCGAGATGCGAGACCTCGAGACCATCTCCATCGCGATCGAGACGGCCGAGACGGGCCACCTCGTGTTCGGCACCTTGCACACCACGACCGCCGCCTCCACCGTGGATCGCATCATCGATCAGTTTCCGGCCGACGAGCAGTCCCACATCCGCTCGATGCTGGCCGAGTCGCTGCGGGGCGTGGTCTCGCAGGTGTTGTGCAAGAAGCTTTCGGGAGGGCGCGCTGCGGCCTACGAGATCCTGCTCATGAACGCCGCCGCGCAGAACATGGTGCGCGAGGGCAAGACCTTCCAGATCAAGAGCCTCATGCAGACCTCGCGCGCCCTGGGCATGCAGACGATGAACGATCATCTGTTCGAGCTCGTGAAGGGCAACGTGATCGACGTGAAGGACGCCTACCTCAAGGCCCCGGACAAGGCGGGCTTCCGGGAGCTTCTGCAGAAGGGGCGCATCCACCTGGATCCGGCGGTCCTCAAGGGCGAGTGAGCCTCACGTGAGCTGCTTCAGGTTCCGCCGGGAGAAGCAATCCTCGTCGATACCCAGGCGCGCGCGCAGCTCCGCGCTCTCGCGCACGAAGCGTTGCGTGACGGGATCGTGGTAGCCGCTCACCTCGGCGAGCTCGGGCGCGTGCCCGCGGTAAAACCGATTTTGCCGCTCCATCCAGAGTTCGCGCACGTACTTGCCGAGCATCGATGCCAGGGCCACGGGCAGGTGCCGGGCATCGGCGTCGATCTCGAAGCGCACGTGCCCCACCTCGCGCACGTCGAACGCCAAAGTCCCCCGCTGCGCGCGGCGCGGCGTCAGCTGCTCCTTGCGCAGATGCCGCATCTTCTCCGGATAGCTCCGGATCCCGCCGACCATCCCGCAGATCGCGCGCACCTCGCCGCCCACCCCGTCGCGCGCATCCAGCACCAGGCGCTCCATCAACTCGAGGTCGACCTCCACGCGCGACTGCCCGCCCCGCAACAGGCGGTTGAGCGTGCCGGTGCACGCGAGCGCGCTTCGCGCGTGGACCAAGCGCACGCCTCGCGACGCGAGTCCGTCGAGGATGCGCCTGCCTTCGGCGACCTCTCCGCCGAAGCAGGGCAGCGCCGGCCGCGCCGACCAACACTGCGCCTCCGATCGCGTCGGACAGCGGCCGCGCAGCGCGCGCGGGCCGTCGAGGAGTAAGCCTTCGAACAGCGCGTCTACATCGCGTGGAATGTGTCCACATAGGCGCTCGTGCACGGCCAGCGCAAGCCCCTCCGCCACGCGCATCTGCCCGAAGCCCGCGGTGGTTTTGCTGTCATCAATGCCGAGCGTCCGCCCCAGCTCGCCGTGTTTTGCGGGCTGGTAGCGCGCGATTTCCAGCGTCACGGCCGTGGTCACCAGCGGACCGAGCAAGGGTCCAAGTCCGTTCTCGTCGACGCCCACTACGAACACGCACGACCTCTTCGTCCAAGGAGGCCGAGGTCTACCACACACGGACCTCAACGCGTGCACCGACATACGCAAGCAAGCTTGCTCACCCTGGAACGATTGGCCTGCAAGCCGACTCGGGATAGGATCGAAGGCAGGGGTAAGGTCGGCGTTTGTCCTCCATCAAACAAGGAAGCGGTCTGATGTCCCGGGCCGTCCACGAGGCCCTCAGCACCATGGTGTCGCCGCCGATCTGCGAGCAGCTGATCCGCCGTTCCTTGCGGGAGCATGGGCTGGCGGAGATCCCGGAGCACGGCAGCGCCGTGGGAGACTGGCTCGAGCATTCCCTCAAGCCCGCGGTGGAGGACACTGTGGGCGCCGACGCGGCCGACCTTCTTTTCAGCCAGCTCGCCCCGATGGCGGCCTACGCCGCCGTCGGATCGCCTGCGACGGTGCCCCCACCACCTCCTTCCCTCGGAAGCGCCGCGCTGCGACCGACAGAAGACAGCGACGAATCGCTACCGGTGACCCCTTTTGCGCCCCGAGTGAGCCGCGCCACCAGCGTGGGCCTGCTCGGCCTCGATCAGCCGTCCGCCGATCGCGATCCCACCCGGCGGATCCGCGTATTCGACGAGTTCCCGGACACGGGGGTCTTCGAGGGGGCCGAGCGCGTCACGCTGATCTCGGAGCCGGACAACGCCAACGAGTTCTTGCGCATGAACCTCCAGACGATGCCGCCGCCGTGCTCGCACGAGGCGGAGCCGCCCGCGTCGCGTGACACGGGTCCGCTCCCTACGGCGGGCTCCGCGCGTCCGAGCGCCTTCGTGACCCTGCCCGTGGTGCTGACGGCGACGGGCAGCGAGCAGCGGGTGCGCGCTTTGGAAGCCTACCTCGAGGGCACCGCGGCCGTGGCCCAGATCACGGATCTGGCGGCCCTGCTCGACGCCCTCGCCTCTTCTATCCGCGCCGAGCGCTTGCTGCTGATCGATTGCGTCCATCCGAGCGTGCACGTGAAGAGCGTCGCCGCCATCCGCCAGGATCTCCCGCCTGGGACCACCGTCGTGGTGTGGGGCATCGACGAGCTCACCTGGAACCAGCTCGAGCGCGAGAAGACCACCACGTCGCGCTGGGTGCGCTGCTCACACGAGGCGAGCACCGACGATGTGGGCTCGCTGTGCTCGATGTTGCTAGGCTGAAGGAGAGCCCGAGAGGAGCCCGCCACGGAGGCGAGCGCGAGAGACCCATGTCAGCGCAGTTCGAGAACGTAGACGACGCGTTGCAGGCGCTGGAGCGCACGGGTTACCTGCCGAGCCGTGAGATCGCGGTCGCCGCGTTCTTGATGGACGCACTCGAGCGGCCCCTCCTGGTCGAGGGGCCTTCGGGGGTGGGCAAGACCGAACTCGCCAAAGCCCTCGGGGCGGCGCTCGGGCGGCCAGTGATCCGTCTGCAGTGCTACGAGGGGCTCGACGAAAGCCGCGCCATCTACGAGTGGGAGTACGGCAAGCAGCTCCTCGTGGCCGATCTGATTCGGCCCCAGGTGGAGCAGATGCTCGCGGGGGCCAAGGACCTGCGCAGCGCGGTGGATCGCCTCGCGGACCAGAGCTCCGCGCTGTTCGATCCCCGCTTCTTGCTCGAGCGGCCGCTGCTCGCAGCGCTGCGCGCCGAGCAGCCCGCGTTGCTCCTGATCGACGAGGTCGACCGCTCCGATCCCGAGTTCGAGGCGTTGTTGCTCGAGGTGCTGAGCGAGTTTCAGATCTCCATCCCCGAGCTCGGGACCTTGTCCGCCCGACACAGGCCGCGCGTCGTACTGACCAGCAACCGCAGCCGAGAGATGACCGACGCGCTCCGTCGCCGTTGCCTCTATCTATACATCGACTACCCCGAGCCCTCCCGCGAACTCGCGATCCTGCGCGCGCGGGTACCAGAGGCAGAGCCGAAGCTGAGCGAGAGCATCGTTGCGTTCGTGGAGCGGGTGCGCAAGCTCGACCTCAAGCAGCGCCCGAGCGTGGCCGAGACCCTCGACTGGGCGCGCACGCTGGTGCTCCTGTCCGCCGACTCGCTCGATCACGCGTTCGTGCACGAGAGCTTGGTCGCGCTCGCCAAGCAAGCCGACGACCGCGAGCAGATCGCGTCACTCCTGCGCCAGGCTGACGGCCGGTGAGTCCTCCTCGAAGAGCGCCTTGAGCAGCGTCGCATCGTCGACCCCGCGCCCTTCCCAGCTGACCTTTTCGTGTTCGTTGCGCAGCCACGGCCAAACCGGGCCCGGGTCGACGCAGCCGAGCGCGCGCTCGTCCGCGGTGCACGCCACGCGCACGTGGAAGTGATCCCGGTGGGGGTTGCCGCGAGTCGGTTGGTGCAGCACGTAGCTCGCGCGGAGCAAGATTTCCGGATCGAGCTCGTGGGCGTGGGCATACGCCAAGAGACGCCCCTTGATGCCGTCGGCGCAAAAGATCCACTGCACCGGCGCCTGCTCGTCGCGAAGCATGGCTCGCACCAGGGCCCAGTTGCGCTCCACGTCGAAGAAGGCGATCCCGCTCACGGGCCCCACCCCGCTCGGCACGAAGCCCACGCCGCGCTCGTCGAACGCGTAAAACCCGCTGCCCCGCACCGAGCGCCCGGCCGCGTCGGTCAGGTAGAAGAGCAGATCGACGTCGCGCCCGGTTCGGTGACTGCCATGCCTTTTATGACGGCCGCCACGGGGCGCGGCCAGGTCGCCCACGTAGAGCGGCGCGCTCCCCGGGTATGCGCGCTCCACCGCCCGCGCGCTGCGCACCAAGAGCCCGATCAGCGCCTTGGATCCAAAGCGGGTGGTGTCGCCGGGCAACGCACGCACGAAGCCCGCCCCGCGATCGGGCAGACGGGTGCCCGCGAGCAGCACCCCGTGGTTGGGGGAGCCGTAGCTCTCGGCTCCTCGGGGCAACGGCGAAAGCCCGCACGCGCCCAGGGTCACGGCAAGAGACAGCCACAAGGGCAGCGCGGCCCACGCTCCGTGTAGCGCGCAAGGCGGCGCCCACACCCGAGGGCGCGTGTGAGCATGCTCCAGGCGCGGGAGACTGGGACTTGACCCGCACACGTTGGGACGTACCCTGCCGATGATCATGGGTAGCCGAGGACCGATGGACCAGTTTACCGCCCATTTGGACCGTGGGTGGGATCTGGTTAATCGTGGGGACTTCCCGGGTGCGTTGGTGTCGGCGCACAAGAGCCTGGAGCTCGATCCGGAGAGCCCCGAAGCGCACAACCTACTTGGGTACATCCACCAGGCCGAAGGCCGCTCCGACGATGCGCTGGACCACTTTCGGCAAGCGATCGCCATCGACGAGACCTACGTCGAAGCGATGCTCAACGCGGCCGAGGTGCTCATCCACGCCATGAAGGACTACGAAAATGGTCTGGCCATGGTGGATGAGGCGCTGGATTTCGCAGAGGGAGACGACGAAGTGGCCGACGCCCAGCTGCTCCGCTTCGACGCGTTGATGCAGCAAGGCGACCGCGAGGCCGCGGCGAAGTTGGCGCGCGACTTGCCGGAGGGCCCCTTCGAGGGGGCGCACCTGGATTTCATGATCGGCCGCGCGAAGTTCGAGACCGGCGATCTGGACGGCGCGGAGAAGCACCTTGCGAGAGCCGTTCACAATGGCCAGGCCGACGGGCAGCCCGGCGACGCCTACTACTATCAGGGGTTGGTGCGCGAGGCGCGCGGAGACACCCGTAGCGCGACGATCTGCTTTCTGCAGGCGCGCGAGGCCGATTTGCAGGCGCCGCGGCCCCCCTGGTCGATCGCCACATCGCAGTTCGAGCGGCGGGTGGAGGCGGCCGTGAAGCGCCTGCCCCCTGCCCTCGCCCAGCGGGTGCAAGATGCCCTGGTGGTGGTGAGCGACATGCCGGGCCCCGAGGTGGTCGCCGAAGGCGTGGACCCGCACGTGGGGGTGTTGGTGGACGACCTGCTCGATGCGCGCGGCGTGTCCGTGCCCCACGAGGACGGCGCGCAGCGCGCGGGCCGGGTCTTCGTGTACCAACGCAACATCGAGCGCTGGGCCGAGAGCCCCGAGCAGCTCGAGGACGAGGTCCTGCGCGCGCTCGAGCACGAGCTCTCGCTCACGTTCCCGGACGCAGCGCCTCGCTGAGCACGCCCGGGTCCCCCCCGGCGCTACGCCACAGCTGCTGCATATCGTCGGGCGGTGCGAGGCTGAGCTCGAGCAGCGGGCCTCCCCCCGGGTGCGGCATGCGGAAGTAGGCACAATGCAACATGACCCGCCCCGCGGTCAAGACGCGCCCGTTGGGCAGCGTGATCCGCTTGATGCCTCCGTAGGCCACATCGCCGAGGAGCGCATAACCTGCCGCGCTGGTGTGCACGCGCAGCTGGTGGGTCCGCCCCGTACGCGGGAAGAGGTCGAGCGCGATCAGCGGCCCGGCCTCCGCGCGGACATGGTAGCGCGTGCACGCCTGCTTGACGCCCTCCCCTCTGGCGTCGGGAGGCAGCGCGCGGCGCTTCCTCGGATCCCTCGGGTCGATGCCGATGGCGTGATGCAGCTCCCCGTCCGGCTCGGCCGGCCTGAGGTGGGTGATCCCCAAATAACGCCGCCAGGAGTTGCCGCGCCGCCGCGCTTCGAGCGCCCACAGGTTGGCGCGCTCGGTGCGCGCGAAGGTCACCAGGCCGCTCACCTGCGTATCGAGGCGAGAAAGCGGGTGGAGCTGCGGCGCGCGCGGGTCGAGCCGCTTGGCCAGGGCGAACAGCGAGGGCCCGTCACCGGGTGAGGTGGTCGCGATGCCGACCGGCTTGTTCACGACCAACAGATGTTCGTCGCGGAAAACCACGGGCACATCGGCCACGCCGATCAAGCCGGCGCTCCCAGGACCTCGACCAGACAACGGTCGGCGTCCACGCGCACCCGCGTTCCGTCGCGCAACCGCGACATCGCGCGCGGCACCCCCGCCACCACCGGGACCCCGAGCGCGCTCGCCAACATGGCGCCGTGCGAGACCATGCCGCCGTTCTCGCTGACCACCGCGCGCACTGCCGGCAAGATGGGACACAGCCCGACGTCGCAGGCCGAGACCACCAAGACGGCGCCGTGCGGGAGGTGTTCGAACTCCCGCCCGTCACGCACCACGAAGACGCGGCCTTCGGCCGCCCCCCCACTGCCGGCGACTCCACGCAAGGGAACGCCGTGCTCGCCCTCGTCGCTCGGTCGCCCTTGAAAGCGGCCGGCCGGGACGGGCAAACCGCGCATGAGCTCGTACTCGAGTCGGCGCGTGGACACGCGCTCGTGCACGTCCCAGCGCCCCTTCGCGAGCGCCTGATGCAGCTCGTCCAACTCCAGGAAGAACGCCGCGTCGTTGCCGAGGTCGCGATAGCGCATCGAGAGACGGCGGGAGGCGTCCACCGTGATGTCACGGATGACGTCGATGGCCTGCGCCGTGTCGCCTAGCAGGCTCTCGCGCAGGCGCGTGAGCTCCCGTAGACGGTGGATCAGAAAGTGCGCGAGCGGCCAGCGCGTGAGCGGCAGCCTGCGCTTCCATTCGCGCTCGGCGCGCTCCCTGCGGCCACGCGCCACTTCGTGGCGTTCACTGGCGAACGCGAGGCCCAGTGGATCGGAGAGCAAGGCGCGCAGCGCTCCGGCGAGCCGCTCGGGCGTCTCTCTCCAGCGAGGTCGCATGGGATCCAGGAGCAGCATGCCGTGATGGCGGTACTTGAGCGCGAACTCCGAGAGCGCTTGACGCGCCCTCGGCGGGACCTCCCCGCCCTGGTCGAGCCACGCGATCACGCTCGGATCATGGGCCAGCGAGCGCCCCAGGTGCAGAAAGCCGTAGCCGGCCTGCGCGGACAGGAGCTCATCCGTGCCCCACAGCAAATCGCGCTCGAGCCGCAGGGCGTCTTCGCCCATGTGTTCGACCAAGAGCGTGCGAAATCCGATCAGCGTGGCGAGCCACAGCCCGTAGGCCCGCATCAGCGCCGTGCCCGCGTCCTGCAGGAACACTTCCACGTCGCACAGCACGCGCTCCACGGCGTCCGGCGGCAGGAGGCGCGCGTCGAGCCCCGCGAAGTGGCTGCGCTCGGCCGCCATCTTTCCGCTCAGCGCCCCGAAGCGCACCGCCACCTTGGCGTGCGAATCGTACAACCGCAGCGCGGCGCGCGTGAGATCCAGCGGGCCCGCCAGCTCGACCGGGCCGAGATCCGTGCCCAAGTCCACGCCGACCCGCGCAAGGGCTGAGGGTGACAGTCCGGGCAAGCGACAGACGGCGGCGGTGAGCGCGCTCAGGTTGAGGTAGGGACGTCCGCGCACGTCGCCGAGCAGCTCGGGCGAGGCGCCGAGCGTAACGCCCGCCGCGGTGAGGATGGAGGCGAGCCCGAGGCGGTTGAAGCGATACAGAAGAGACCAGGCCAGCGGCGAGAGCACGTGCGGGAGCGCCTCCCCGAGCTCGACGTGGGACCACAGCTCGCGCGCGCGCACCTCGGGCTTGATGGAGCGCGCGCGGGGGGGCTTACCGGGCCCCGGCAGCGGATCGCTGCGCAGCAAGTACACCTGGCCGTTCAAGAGCGCCCAATCCACGCGCAGCGGAGCGCCCACGTGCTTCTCGGCACGCTCGGCGATCTTCGTCACCTCGCGTAGGGTGGCTTCGTTAAGGCTCGGCGCGGACACCAGCGCCTCAGGCACCGGGCGCAGCTCGCGGGCGCCGTCGGGCGCTGCCCACAGCATCTCGTCCTTCTTGGCGATCACGCTGTCGCGCAGGTAACCGTCGCGCGCGAGCCGAAATACGTCGCTCGGCACGCGGGCCGAGCGCAGCGCGCTGGCGAGGCCGTAGCCGGAGCGCACCAACCACTCACGACCGTCTCCGGTGAGCGGGTGGCGCGTGTACACCACGCCGGAGACCAGGCCGTCGACCATACGCTGCAGGATCAGGACGACCCCGGCGTCGTGCACGTCCGCCGCCCGCAATGCGCGGAGTAGCTTCGCGTCGAACGGCGCCGCGAGCGCCGACAGCACGGCGCGGAGCAGCACGTCCTCGCTCTCGATCCCGAGCTGCGGCTCCCCGAGCGCGCGCTCCTCCCGCGGCTTGTCACAAACCAGGAACGCCGAGACCACCACGGCCGGCGCCCCCTGCGCCCGGAGCGTGCTGAACGCCTGCGCGAGCTCGGCGCTCAGGTCCTCGCCCGGTCCCTGCTCGAGGATGCGCGCTCGCATGTGCGCGAGCTCCTCGTCCGAGGGGAACGCTGCCTGCGGTTGCAGCAATGAGCGCAGGACCTCGGCGGCGCCCAGGGCGCGCGCGTAGATAGCGTCGACCTCTACCCGCGGCAGGGCATACCCTCCCGGGATAGGCAGCCCCGCGCGAGCCAGCGCCGCCATGCGACGGATGAACTCTCCGTAGCTTTGCGCACGCTTCGGAAGAATCTCCTCGATGGGCTCGAGCAGTAGCACCGCCTGCAGCTTACACCGTGCGCGGCCCCTGTGAACCCGATCCCCTCCGGAAACCCTTGGCCGGACGGTCACGGCGCGAGCAGCAGGCGGCGGGGAGCCGCGCGCACGTCGTGCGCGAACTCAGCCGATGACCAGCGAGAGCTGACGGCGCGGGGACGGCTTTTCGAAGGCCACCGGGTAGTTGCCGGTGAAGCAGGCGTCGCAATAGCCCGTACCCCCCACCGCCGTGTGCAGTGCCTCGACGCTCAGGTACCCCACCGAATCGGCCGTCACGTACTTGGCGATCTCGTCATTGCTATGGCTCGACGCGATGAGCTCGCTCCGCGACGGGGTATCGATCCCGTAAAAGCACGGCCAACGCGTGGGCGGCGAGCTGATCCTCAGGTGAACCTCACGCGCTCCCGCGTCACGCAGCATCTTGACGATCTTGCGGCTCGTCGTGCCGCGCACGATGGAGTCGTCGATCACGACCACCCGCTTGCCCTGCATCAAGACGCGGTTCGGGCTCAACTTGAGGCGCACGCCGAAGTGGCGAATGGACGATTGGGGCTCGATGAACGTCCGGCCGACATAGTGGCTGCGAACTAGCCCAAGCTCGAAGGGCAGCCCCGCCTGCTCGGCGTACCCGAGCGCCGCCGGGACCCCGCTGTCCGGGACCGGGATCACCACGTCGGCCTCGATCGGCGCCTCCCGCGCGAGGACCCGACCCATGCGCTTGCGGGCCTCGTACACGTTGATGTTGCCCAGCGTGGCGTCCGGGCGCGCGAAGTAGACGTACTCGAAGATGCACATCTTGGACGGCTCGCGCTCGAACGGGCGCAGGCTCTTCATGCCGTTCTTGTCCACGAGCACCATCTCGCCGGGCTCCACGTCGCGGATGTACTCCGCGGCGATCAGCTCGAACGCGACCGGCTCGGAGGCGAACACGTACGCGCCATTCAGCCTGCCCAGGGCGAGCGGCCGAAAGCCCCAGGGATCGCGCACGGCGATCATCTCCTGGGGGGTCAAGACCATCAGCGAATAGGCCCCCTTGGTCTGGCGCAGCGCGTCGGCCACCCGATCTGCGGTGGAGCGCTCCTGGGAGCGCGCGATCAGGTGCACCACCACCTCGGTGTCCGAGGTGGTCTGGAAGATGGATCCCATTCCCTCAAGACGCCGGCGGATCTCCTCGGCGTTGGTCAGGTTGCCGTTGTGGGCCACCGCGATCGAGCCGTGGGCGTAGTCGATGACGATGGGCTGCGCGTTCTTGACGTGCGAGCCACCCGCCGTGGAGTACCGCACGTGACCGATGGCCCGGTCGCCTGGCAGACGCCCGAGTGTGTCGGTGCTGAAGACGTCCTGGACCAGGCCCAAGCCACGATGGACGTAGAGCTGGTTACCGTCGGAGCTGACGATGCCGGCGCTCTCCTGGCCTCGATGCTGCAAGGCGTGGAGCCCGAGGTAAGCGTGGTTCGCCGCCTCGCCGGAGCCCCATACCCCGAACACGCCGCATTGGTCGTGGAAGTGGTCGTCCCAGTCGTCTTCGGGTGGGGGTTGCACGGGCGTGATGTAGCGCCAACCGGGGTCGCCGTCTATGGGCACACACCGACGCAGGATCGCACGGGCCGGGGGACCACAGAAAACCTTCGCGCGAGCTCCCCATCTCTAGCCCATGCTGCCCAGTCGGCCTCTCCGGGGGGACCCACCCGAGGGCCCCGCGCTGGACAACGTTTCCTCGCTCACGAGATCGCAGGGGCTCTGTTCAGAACTCGGGGCGGTCCTGGTGGCTGCCCATCACCTCGCGGAGCACGTCGCAGATCTCCTGCTCGGTGCACCACACCTTGGCCGCCGCCACCACGGGCGGGACCAGATTCTCGCTGCCAGAGGCCGCGCTGCGCACCGCCTGGAGCGCCTCGGCCACGCGCGCCGCATCTCGGGTGCGCTTGACCTCGGCGAGCCGGGCCCGCTGCGCCCGCTCGCTGCGCTCGTCCACGCGCAAGGTGGGGATGCGCTCCGCCTCCTCGGTGGCGTGCACGTTCACGCCGACGATCGCGCGCTCGCCCGCCTCGAGCTGGCATTGAAACCGGTAGGCGCTGGCGGCGATCTCGCGCTGCGGGTAGCCCTTCTCGATGGCCGCCACCATGCCTCCCATCTGATCGATCTTCTGGATCAGCGCGAGCGCCTCGGCCTCGATCCTGTCGGTGAGCCCCTCGACGAAGTAGCTGCCCGCGAGCGGGTCGATGGTGTTGGCCACGCCGCTCTCCTCCGCGATGATCTGCTGGGTGCGCAGCGCGATGCGCGCGGCCTCCTCCGTGGGCAGCGCGTAGGTCTCGTCGAGTGAGTTCGTGTGCAACGACTGGGTACCGCCGAGCACGGCCGACAAAGCCTGCAGCGCGACGCGCACCACGTTGTTGTAGGGCTGCTGCGCCGTGAGCGACACGCCGGCGGTCTGGGCATGCGTGCGCAACATCATGGACTCGGCCTTCTTGGCGCCGAAGCGCTCGCGCATGAAGCGGGCCCACATCCGGCGCGCCGCGCGGAACTTGGCGATCTCCTCGAAGAAGTCGCTGTGTACGTCGAAGAAGAAGCTGAGCCGCGGCGCGAAGGCATCCACGTCGAGCCCGCGGGCGAGCGCGGACTCCACGTAGGCGAGCCCATCGGCGAGGGTGAACGCGAGCTCCTGGGCGGCCGTCGCGCCGGCCTCGCGGATGTGGTAGCCGCTGATGCTCACGCTGTTCCAGCGCGGCATCTCCCGGGTGCAAAACTCGATCATGTCGGTGACGATGCGCATCGCGGGGCGGGGCCCGACCACCCAGGCGTGCTGCGCGATGAACTCCTTGAGGCAGTCGTTCTGGATGGTGCCGCCGAGCGCCGCGCGCGGGATGCCGCGTTCGTCCGCCAGCGCCACGTAGAACGCGAGCAGCACGAGTGCGGGACCGTTGATGGTCATCGAGGTGGTGATCCGATCGAGCGCGATGCCGTCGAACAGCACGTCCATGTCGCGCAAGGTGTCGATCGCCACCCCGCACATGCCGACCTCGCCGAGCGCGCGCGGAGAGTCGCTGTCGTACCCCATCAAGGTGGGGAAATCGAAGGCCGTGCTCAGCCCCGTCTGGCCCTGGGCGAGCAGATACTTGAATCGCTGATTGGTCTCCTCGGCGGTGCCGAAGCCCGCGAACTGACGCATCGTCCACAGGCGTCCCCGGTAGCCGGTGGCCTGGACCCCGCGCGTGAACGGGTAGGCCCCTGGGAAGCCTTGCTTCTCCAGGTACGCAGCATCGATCTCGGAGGGCAGCCCGAGCGCGGGCACCTCAAGTTCGCCCAGCGTGCTGAAGCGCGCCTTGCGCAAGGGGACGCGCGCGACGCTCTGCGCACAGGCTCGCTCCCAGGCTCGCTTCGCGGCGTCAGTCATCCTCCCCCTGCTCGTCGTCCTCCGAGAGCGGGTGCACTTCCCCGCGCAGGACTTTGATCAATCCCTCCACCTCGAGCGCCACCTCCAGCTCGGGCCGGCTCTCCAAGAAGCGCGTCAGGTAGCCGAGCGCCGCCGCGGACTCCCCCATCGCGTAGTGGCAAAGGCCCATCAAGTGCAGGGCATCGCCGTCTTCCTTGGACCGGGAGAGCACTTGGCGCCCTACCCTGAGCCCCTCTCGATAGCGCCCGAGCGAGTGAAGGGCCCAGCCGGCGCCCATGAGCGCGCCGGTGTAATCCGGCTTCAGCTCCACCGCCGAGAGATAGGCCTTGAGCGCCTTCGCGAAATCCTTGGATTCGAAGAACGCGCTGCCGAGGAAGTAGTAGCCATAGGGGTTTCTCGGCGCCCGCTGGATGAGCCCTGTGAGCTCCGCGATCGCCGCTTCGAACTCCCCCTCGCGGATCAGCTCCGCCCCTTCTTCCGCCGCTTCCCAGTCCGCGCTGTCGTGCCCTGCTTCGCCCATCCCATGCAGCATAGCGCCGAGATGCCCGGGCGCGCGCGCCCTGTAGCCGGGCGCACCCCGCTACCCCGGGAATGCGCATGGCTGAGGGCGGGCAATGTGAGCAAGTGCGCCATGCGGGGTCGCCGGTTTACCCGGATCGTCTGCGCTACGCGCCGAGTCGGCGTCAGTCGAGCTGGAAGTTGAGCTTGGCGGCGTAGGATCCGGGGCTCGGGAACACCCAGCCCTGGACGGCCTCGGTCACGCAATCGAGCCGGGCCGCGCTGGCTTCGCTCTGGACCGCGCCTCCCACGGCGACGACCTTGCCTGTGGTGTCGACGTAGGCCGTGAGATCGAAGGGCCCGCTTCCGCACTGCGCGCTCAGCTCCGGGGCGCGCTCGCTGAGCACCGCACCAACGTCGGCAGCCGACCAGGGGACCGGGGGGCGAATGTCCGAATCGAGCGGCACCTCGAGCGACCAACCGAACTCGGCCTCTCCACCGTGCGGCGGCGGAAAACGCGTCGCCTTGGCCACCTCGAGCATACAGCGCTCCGTCTCGCGGTCGCCCATGTTGCTCTGTCTCGGATAGACGGAAGCCACCTGCCCGTTGAGGGCCACCTTGAACTCGAAGGCCATGGCGCCCGAGACCCACTCCACGTCGCCCGAGCGCTTCTGCACGCAGCGGCTGAACTTCATCATGCGCGGCTCCAGCGCGCCCTGGATCTCGTGCTGGGAGAGCGTGCCGCGCAGCCCGGTCACGCTCAAGGAATCGGGCCTCTCCCCGGAACGCTCCTCTGCGCCGCTGCTCGCCGTCTCGGCGGGCGCCTCCACCGGGGCCTTGGCCCCACATGCCGCCGAAGCCACGCACAAGACCACAAGCCAGGACCTCTTCGACCTCACTCCGAATCGCATCGCTTCCCTCTTCCTCAGCCCCAAGTAGCCGTCACCTGCTCTCGCGCGCCGCTTCAGCGGCTGCGCGTCGCACCCGTAGGGCCCTCGATCGTACCCCGCGGAGTCGGCCTCTCCGTGGAAGAATCTACGCACGCGGGCGACAAACTCGCTTCGGACGCGCACCGGCGCTCACGCCTCGCGCCTCGCTGGCCGCGGCTTGAGCTTGGCCGGGTAAATGCTCCGGTGGCCGCTGAAGAAGAACGTGAGTACGCAAACGAACGCCGCGTGTGGAAACACCTCGGCGCCGAGCAGCTCGAGCGCCATCACCGACAGCGCGAGCGGGGCCTTGGCGGCCCCCGCGAAGACCGCGGACAAACCTACACCTGCCGCAAGTTCGATCGGTAACTCCAGTATGTGCCCGAGCAAATTGCCGAGCGCGGCGCCGACGAAAAAGAGCGGTGTGACCTCTCCTCCCAGAAAGCCACAACGCGCGCGCTGACGCGCTCGACTGCCCCACGGCGTCAGCGGGGCGCGAGCGCTCGCCTGGCGCGGGCGGCGTAGGCGCCGTTGGGATCCAGGTCGAGGTAGCGGGCGTAGCTCTCGCTGGCGCCCTGCGACTTGGTCTTGCTGAGGCTCTCGCCCAGCCAGAAGTGTGTCTCGGTGGGGGCCCCGTTCAGGGTCACGGCCTCGAGCAGCTTCTGCTTGGCGGGATCGTACTCCTTGTCGATGAGGTGCGCCTTGGCCCAGGTGACCAGGAGCAGCGCCTTCATGCGGGGCGGTCGGACGCGAGTCAGGAGCGACTTCTGCGCGCCCTCGAGGTAGCCCTTGGCGTCCTTGGTCTTCTCGGCGCGCACCGCCGCCATGGCGCGTCCGATCAGCGCGTCCGGCAGCGTCGGGTCGAGCTCGAGGGCGGCCTCGAAGGCACCCGCCGCGGAGTCCACCTTGTCGTTCGCGTACAGCGCCTCACCATAGGCCGACAGCGTCTCTGCGGTGCGGGTCTCCGAGTCCTTGGCCACGAGCGGCTCGAGCAGCGCGAGCGCCTGGCTCGACTTGCCGTTGGCGATGGCCACCCGCGCGAGCAGCAGCTTGGCCGCCGGCAACGCCCTTTCGGCCTCGGACAGCTGGTTCAAGCGTGCTTCTGCGCGCGCCATCTCTCCGCTTCCCAACAGGGACTCGATGGAGCCGAGCGACGCGGTCACGCCCGAACCGTCACGCTCCAACTTGCCGAAGACCTCGCTGGCAGCCGCGTAGTCACCCGAGTCGAGCAGGAGGCCGCCGAGCGCCGCCCGCGCTAGCTCGTGTCCAGCGGCCAGCGCGAGCGCCTGCTCGAGCTCTCGCTTGGCCGACTCGGGCTGCCCCAGCAGGCGCATGACGCGGCCCATGAGGTAGTGGACGTCTGCGTTGCCCGGGTGCGCCTTGGTGGCGCGCTCGAGCGTGCTTCGCGCGAGCTCACCCTGCCCTGCGTTTAGCGCCGCCTCTCCCAGCGCGAGCAGCGCGTCCGCGCTCTCGGGGCGCTGCTGCACCAGCGTGCGCGCGGAGGGCAAGAGTGATTCGGCGTTGGCGCCGAGCTTGAGATCAGCGCGCAGGAGGAGCGCGCTGGCCGTTCCGTCCTGGCGCCCAGCGGGCGTCGCACGGTACGCGGCGAGGGACTTCTTGGCGTCAGCCAGGGCCTCGCGCGAGCCCATCAGCAAGGCCGCGCGGGCCATGCTCAACATCAACCAGGTATCGCCCTCGGCGGCCTCGAAGCGCGCGAGCGCGCGCGTGGCGGCTCGGCCATCGCCGCGCGCCAAGAGCGCGCTGATCAGGCTCTCCCGGTAGCGCTGCACCGAGGGGGCCACCGTCAGCGCGGCGTTGGCCGCACGGTAGGCGAGATCGTTGAGCCCGAGCGCGAAGGCCTCCTGTGCGAGCAGCGACATCAGCTCGGGATCCAACACAGTGAGTTTCTGTGCCCCCTCCAGAGCCGCGCGGGCCGCGTCGGGCTGGCCGCTCTCGCGCGCCAAGCGGGCGCGCGCGATCATGGCCAGCAGCTGGTCCGAGGCGGAGCCGGCCCGGATCCGCTCGCTCAGCGCATCGAGCTTGGGCTTGAGCGTCGGCGCGCTCTCGGCGCTCGTGTCGAGCACGATGCGCCAGAGCTCCGCGCGCAAGAACTTCTTGTCTTCCCCCAGCGCTTTCTCCAGAAGCGCGCGGCCCTGCTCCACTTCCTCGTCCGCGAGCGCGAGTTCGGCCTCTGCGGACCAGGCGAGCGCCAGGGTCGGATCCTTGGCTGAAGCGCGCTGCAAAAGGCCCCGCGCCTCCGGGCTCCCCGAGCGCTGATAGAGGCGACCTACCAGGTAGAGCACGCGCGCGTCTCCGGCGCCCACCTCGAGCGCGTGCGTCGCGTGCTTCCGCGCCGACGGGGCGTCGCGGTCGGCCGCCGCGAGCAGCGCCTTCGTCGCCGCGACGAGCGCGGGCAAAGTCCCCGCGGCCTCGGCCCGCGCGAGGGTGTTGCGCAGGTACCCCACGTCGCCGCTCGCATCCTCGAGCGCGCGTGTCGCGTGCACGAACAGGAGCTGTTCGACGGCCTCGGAGGACTTGGGGTCGAGCGCCCGCGCCTCACGCAGGAGGCGCTCAGCCGAGACCAACGAGGCGTGTTCACCATCGTGCGCCGCGGCGACCGCGTCCGCGATCAGCGCGCGCGCGTCGGCACGACGGGCGCCGAGCCACTGCGTCCAACCGTAGTAGCCGCCGCCCGCTGCCATCAGCGCGAGCAACCAGGTCACCGCCAAGGTCTTCCCCACGCGATTGCCCGCGCGCGGCGCTTCCCCCTTCTTGGCCCACTCGACGCCTGCGGTGGGCTTCGTCTCGAACACGCCCTGTTGGGCCAGCATCTCGAGCACTTGCTCCGGAGGCTCGGCCTCGCTCGGCGGAGCTTGCGGCCCGGCCTTCTGGATCGTCTCCTCGTCGTCGCGGGCCAGCGCCGAGTCGAAGTCGCTGGCGAAGTCCGGCTGCGCGCCGGACTCGGAACCGCGTGGTTTCCCGAGCTCGAGCACCGGCGAAGGAATCGCCTCGCTCGGCGCCGGCGGCATGGTGGCCATGTCGCTCGCGCGCTCGGCTTCGAGCCAGTTGCGGATTTCGGCCGGCATCTCGAAGGCCGCCGTCGGAGCGTCGTCGACCGGATCGGGCGTAACCACCGCCGGGAGGCGAGGCTCGGAGCTCGAACGAAGGTGCGGCGCAGGCGTATTGTCGGGCTCGCGATCGAGCAAAAACCGCACGTCGTCCGGGATCTGCTTCGGTGCCGCCTTGGGCTTCGCGAGCACGACCTTGGGGGCCGCGGGGCGCGCGGGCTCGACCGGCTGTGGACGCTCGGTCGAGGCCCTGGGCACGAGGGGCCTGGTCGAGACCACCGGGCCCGCGGGCTCGACCGGGTTGTCACTCGAGAGCTCGGTGTCGTTCGCGATGCGCGCCAAGCGCTGCGCCCGCATATGGGCCTGCTGCAGCGTCTTGTCGGTGGCGTCGAGCCGAAGCGCGCGCTCGAGCACCTGCACGGCGCGCCCAGGCTCACCGCGCTTCATCAGGACCTGAGCCAGCCAGCGATAGGGCTCCTTGTCACGCGGATCGGCCTTGGCAGCGCGCATCAACGCGTCCTGCGCCTCGGGCAAGGCCGCCTGTTCGAACCAGGCTCGCCCTTCGAGCAACAACAAGCGAGCGTCCGGGGCGCTCTCGGCGCTCGCCAAGCGGACGACCTCGAGCGCCTCCTGGGCCCTGCCGGCCTCCAGCAAAGAGCTGGCGAGGGCATGCGGCGGCTCGTCCCGACGGGACCGGTAACGGAGTAGCCGGATGTCGAGATTGTCCGCGTTCATCGGGGCCTCGCCTGACACTGCCGCATCCTACCAAAGGAGCGTGGGAGGGGAAGTTTTGTGCCAGACTGCGCAGAATGCGGGGGCAGCTCCGACATGTGGCGATGGTGGGCACACTGGTCGCGTCGTTCGTACTCACGGCCTGCGCGCGTCCGCGGCGGGTCGAGGGCCCCGAGGCGGTGCTTTCGGAGTTCCGGGCGGCGCTGAACCGAAAGGACCCGCAGGCGGCCTATGCGCTGCTCTCGCGGGACGCACAGGCGCGTATCACGCCGGCCGCTTTCGCCGCAGCGCTGCGCGAAAACCCGCAAGAAGCCTCCGCGCTCGCGCGCGAGCTGGGCGCGCTCGGCGAAGCGCGCGTCGCCGCGCAAGTCCGCGCGACGGAAACGGGGCGCGTGGTGGAGCTCGTCCGCGACCCCGAGAGCGGGCACTTTCGCATCGAGAGCCCGCTGGCGGATTTCTACCCCCAGGGGACGCCACGTGAAGCCTTGCTGAGCTTTTTGCGCGCCGTGGAACACGCGCGCTGGGACGTGGTGCTGCGCCTGATGCCTGAAGCCGATCGCGCGGGCCTCGACGCAGCGACCCTCGAAAAGCACCTCTCGACGCAGCTCGAGGAGCTGACCCGCATCGTCGCATTGCTGAAAACGGCCCAGGATGCGCCCATCGAGATCGTCGGAGAGCGTGCCACCATGCCCTACGGGGAGAGCTACACCGCCCGCTTCCTACACGAGAGCGACGGCTGGAAAGTCGAAGATCCCGAGTAGTCCGGCACGCAGATGATGGCTTCGTAGGGTCAGGGCCCACTGCCCGTATCAGCCTAGGTTCCACAAAGTGTGCCCATCAAGGATGAGGCCGACTATACTCTCGCGGCGATGGCTGTGGTCGCATGCTCAGGGTTCCCCGTCCCCGTCAGTCGCTACTTTCGGGAGTTCGAGGGGGTCGAAATCTCCGAGACGGAGCTAGGCATCCCGGGTGCGGGCACCGTGCGGCGTTGGCTGCGGGAGGCGCCCGAGGGGTTCTCCTTCGCTCTGCTCGCGCCCAAGGACATCTCCCACGCCGGGTTCGCGCTCAACCCGACCAGCGACAAGCTGATCAAGGAAATCGGCCAACTCTGCAAGAGCATGAAGGCCGAGGCGGTCGTGTTTGCGGCGCCCCCCGAGTTCGGGCCCACGCGCCCCAACAAGACGGCCCTCAAGAAGTTCGTCGAAGCCCTGCCGGCGCGCTACCCCCGCGTGGTGCTCTCCATGCAGGGCTGGAAGCATAGCGACGTGCTCGCCGCCATCGACGGCAAGAAGAACGTGGTCGCAGCCTACGACCCGCTCCAAGACGACCCCGCTCCTGGCAAGACGGATTTCGCCTATCTGCGATTGTCCGGCCCGGCGGGCCACCGCTCCCGCTACGACGAGAACTCCCTCGAGCGCGTCGTGGCGCACGTGAAGCAGAGCAAGGCCAAGCAGCTCATCTGCGTCTTCCACAACATCGACATGCACGCGAACGCCACACGCGCGCGCGAGCTGCTCGGACAAAAGTAAGCGCGCCCTACGCCCTAGCCCGCGAGGGCGGCGAGCGCGCGCTGAAAGTCCTCGGGGGGCTCCACCTCGAAGCGCATCGGCGCATCCGTCACCGGATGCGCGAAACCGAGCACGCGTGCGTGCAGGGCCTGCCGCCCCAGCGCCTCCGCGGCCGCCTGCACGCGCAGGTCCCGCGAGCGCTTGCCGTAGACGGGATCGCCCAGCAGCGGAAAGCCGTGGTCCGCCAAATGCACGCGGATCTGGTGCGTGCGACCGGTCTCGAGCTGGCAGCGCACCAGGGCCGCGCCGTGCAACTCCCGCACCCGCTTCACATGGGTGATGGCGTGCTTGCCGACGCGCACCTTCGATGAGAAGCGCTTGCGCTCGGTGGGGTGGCGCCCGATCAAGGTGTGATAGGTGGCTTCGGGAGGCGGCGCGCCCACGCAGATCGCCTCGTAGAGCCGCTCGATCCGGTGCGCCGAGAACAGGCGCGACATGGCCTCGCGCGCCAACTCGGTGCGGGTCACGACCATCACGCCACTCGTGTCCTTGTCGAGGCGGTGGACCACGCCGGGTCGCCGGGGGTCTTCCCCGGCCTCGACCTCGGTGTGATGGAGCAGGGCGTTCACCAGGGTACCGCTCGGATGGCCCGCGGCGGGATGCACCACGAGCCCCGCCGGCTTGTGCAGCACGATCAAGTGTTCGTCTTCGAACAGAATGTCGAGGGGGATGGCCTCTGGCAGCGCTTCGGACGGCGGCGGCGGGGCTGGCTCGATGCGCACCACGAGCCCGGCGCGCGCCTTGTCCTTGGCGTGCGCGGGCTTCCCCGCGACGGTCACGCGCCCCTCCTCCATCCAGCGTTGCAGCGTGGCGCGCGAGAACCCGAGATCCGCGCGCGAGGAGAGCACCTTGTCCAAGCGTTCGCCGGCTTCGGACGCAGCGAGGACGAGCTCGATCGGCGTCACCACATCTTGGAGCTGACGTGGCCCTTGCTGCGCACGAGGATGTCGATCACCGCGCGGTCGTAGAAGTTCTTCGCGAACAGCTCCGGTGACACACGGCTCTTGAACAGGGCGCGACCTTCCTCGAGCTCCTCGGCGAGCACGGTGAAGAGGTTGTCGTTCTGGATGCCCTCCATGATCTTCTCTTCGTTGTAGAGCGAGAGATCGCTCGCGATGGCGCGGGCCAGGCGGCGGGCAGCTTCTTCAGTCTCGATCAGGGCCATGGCGCATCGTACCAGAGCGCGAGCCGACCACGAAAGAAGCGCCGGGCTTTCCGGTCATGGGTACGAAGCGCACAGCCGCCACCCGCTCCCCCCGGACCCCTCCCCCGGGCCCCTCCCTGGTGAAACGCCACAGCTCCTGCTCCCCTGGGCCCCCGACGGGGATCACCAGCACGCCCCCGGGCGCGAGCTGCGCGACCAGGCCCGCGGGCACTTCAGGTGGGGCCGCCGTGACCAGGATCCCGTCGAAGGGAGCCTCTTCCGGCCACCCCTCGTACCCGTCGCCCACCCGGGTGTGCACCCGAAGCCCCAGCTCGGAGAGCCTGGCCTGCGCTTGATGGGCCAACTCAGGGAGGATCTCGACGCTGAACACCTCGGCGCCGGTGGCCGCGAGTACGGCCGCCTGATAGCCGGACCCGGTGCCCACCTCCAGGAAACGCCGACCGGGCCCTGGGCGGACCAGTTGGCTCATCAGGGCGACGATGTACGGCTGACTGATGGTCTGGTCGCAGTCGATGGGGAGCGCAGCGTCGTAGTAAGCAGCGTGCGCCCAGGGGTCCGAGACGAAGTGCTCGCGCGGCACCGCCGCGAGCGCAGCGAGCACGTTGGGATCACGGATGTCCCCGCGGCTCGCGAGCTGGGTGACGAGCGCGTCGCGCTCGGCCTGGCGTTCGTCCGTATGCGTCCGCGGAGCGTCGTGAGGTGCGGGGGCTTCCATGCGGTACAGCGTAGCGCCCGGGCAGCCAGTTTCAGCCGGCAATCACCTTCTGCTGCTCGAGGAAGCGGATCACGCGCGCGGCGCTCTGGGAGACGTCTTCCTGATCGGTGCGCAGCGCGAGCTCGGGTCGCTCCGGCGCCTCATAGGGCGCGGAGATCCCGGTGAACTCCGCGATCTCACCGGCCCGGGCCTTGCGGTACAAGCCCTTTGGATCGCGGCTCTCACACACGGCCAGATCGGCGGCCACGTAGATCTCCGCGAAGTCCCCGGCGCCCAGGAGGTTGCGCACCTGATCGCGATCGGCACGATACGGCGAGACGAAGGCGGCCAACGTGATCGTCCCCGCGTCCGTGAACAGCTTACAGACCTCGCCGATCCTGCGGATGTTCTCCGTGCGGTCTTCGGGGCCGAAGCCGAGGTCCTTGCACAGACCATGGCGCACGTTGTCGCCGTCCAACGTGTAGACATGGCGCCCGCGTTGCGCCAACACCCGCTCCACCTCGCGCGCGACCGTGCTCTTACCCGAGCCGCTCAACCCCGTGAACCACAAGGTGACGCCACGCTGACCGAGGATGCGCTCGCGCGCCTCACGCGTATGGCTGCCCGCGTGCCACGTGATGTTCTCCGACTTGGGTCGACCCATAGGCGTTCACCATAGCAGGCGGAAACGCGCGTGCGGGCGCGCGCAGCCCGCGGATCCGAGCGCGCTCACCACGCGCGCACGACGCGGGGCGTGCTCGGGGCCTCCGTAGGCGTCGCTGCGGGGCGGCTGGGCGATCGTCGTGGCCGCGCAGTCAGTCGAAACTCGGTCGGCTCGGCGGCAGCGTGACCGCCCCAGCACGTATCGTTTTGAGCACATTTCCCGTGACATCCACCACGGTGCTCGGCAGACCACCGGGGGCATCGCCGGCCACCTGCCCAGCCAGGCCTTCGGGGAAGTAGGCCCGCACCTCGGCCTCGGTGCGCGCTGCCGGCTGACCGGAGAGGTTGGCGCTGGTGGCCGTCAGCGGCCCGCCAAAGGCGCGCACCAGGTCGAGCGCGGGGCTTGCCCCCGGCACCCGCACGCCGACCTTCCCGTCACGCACGAGGGCGCGCGGGAGCGTGGGCAGGGCCTGCACCAACAGAGTCAGCGGGCCAGGCCAATGCCGCTCGGCGAGCTCCCTCGCCATCGCTGAGCAGGGCTCCGCGACCCGCTCGAGCGCGGCAAGATCCGGCAACAGCAGCGCGATTGGATCCGGTCCCCGGCGCTTCAGCGCGACGACCGCGGCCACTGCCTGCTCGGACAGCGCGTCGGCCAACAGGCCTTGAAAGGTCTCGGTCGGGCAAGCGACGATGCCCCCTGCACGCAGGAGCTTCACGAAGTGCGAACGTGCGCCGTCGTCCATGGCCCCTGCTCAGCGCGTGCGCGCGTGATGACCGATGTCGCGGCGGTAGTGCGCCCCGTCGAAGTGCACCTGCTGCGCCACGGCGTAGACACGCGCCGCCGCCTCGTCGATCGTCTGCCCGGTGGCGGTCACGGCCAAGACGCGCCCCCCCGAGGTGACCACGCGCCCCTGATCGAGCGCCGTACCCGCGTGGAAGATCACCGCCTCCGCGCCCGCGGTCTCGAGCCCCGCGATCGGCCGGCCCTTCTCGTAGCTGCCCGGATAGCCCTCCGCCGCCATCACCACGCACAGCGCGGTCGGCGCCGCCCACTTGGCTTTCACGCCGCGCAGGTCCCCCTTGGCGGACCCGAGCAAGAGCGGCAAGAGGTCGCCGTCCCAGCGCGCCATCAGCACCTCGGTCTCGGGATCGCCGAAGCGCGTGTTGTACTCGAGCACGAAGGGCTCGCCCTCGTGGATCATCAGGCCCACGAACAGGGTGCCGCGGAAGGGCGTGCCGCGCTTTTTCATGGTCTCGAGCGTCGGCTCGACCACGCGGCGCAAGATCTTTTGCTCGACCTCGGCGGTCACCACCGAAGGCGGCGAGTACGCTCCCATGCCGCCCGTGTTGGGTCCCTGGTCGCCCTCGCCTACCCGCTTGTGATCCTGCGCGGGCGCGAGCGCCACGTACCGCTCGCCGTCGCAGACCACATGGTAGCTGACCTCCTGGCCCTTCAGGCACTCCTCGATGACCACGCGGTCGCCCGCGGATCCGAAGGCGCGTTCGCGCATGATCACGCGGATGGCCTCGAGCGCCTCGGCGGCGTCCTTCGCCACGATCACGCCCTTGCCCGCCGCCAAGCCGTCGGCCTTCACCACCAGCGGCCGCCCCTGCTCGCGCACGTAGCTCTCGGCCGCGTCGGCGTCGTCGAAGATCCGAAAGGCCGCGGTGGGCACGCCGGCCTCCTGCATCAGCTCCTTGGAGAACGCCTTGGAGCCCTCGAGCCGCGCGCCCGACGAATCCGGCCCAAACGCCTGGATGCCCACTTCGCGCAGCTTATCGACCAGCCCCTGGACCAGCGGGTCTTCGGGTCCCACGACCACGAAGTCGATCTGGTGTTCCTGGGCTGCTTTCACGATGCCCGCGACGTCGCCTGCCGCACCCGGCAGATTGGTGGCGATCGCGGCCGTCCCCGCGTTGCCAGGCAGGCAGAACAGCGCCTTCACCGCGGGTGATCGCTTGAGCTTCCACGAAAGCGCGTGCTCGCGGGCACCGCCACCTACAACCAACACTCTCATAGCGCCTCCACCACCAGGCCCGCGCGCGGGCTCGCCACGCAGCGCGAAGCTTTCGATCAATGCCGGAAGTGACGCACGCCGGTCAGCACCATGGCCATGCCCGCCTTGTCCGCGGCGGCGATCACCTCGTCGTCCTTCACGGAGCCGCCCGGCTGGATCACCGCGCTGATGCCCGCCTGCGCCGCCGCCTCGACGCCGTCGGCGAACGGGAAGAACGCGTCGGAGGCCATCACGGCGCCGCGCGCCTCGGGGCCCGCCTTCTTGGTGGCGATCTCCACGCTGACCACCCGGGACATCTGCCCTGCCCCCACGCCCACCGTGCGCTGGCCCTTGGCGAACACGATGGCGTTCGACTTCACGTGCTTGCACACGCGCCAGGCGAACGCGAGCCCGACCAGCTCTTCGGGCGTCGGCGCACGCTTGGTGACGACGCGCGCGGCCTTCACCTCGGCCGTGGCGCACGCGTCACGGTCCTGCACCACGAGCCCGCCACCCACGCGCTTCCAGGTGAGCTCCTGGTGCTCCGGCCCCAGCCAGGCGCCCGTCGCGAGCAGGCGCAGGTTCTTCTTGCCCCGCAGGATCTCGAGCGCGCCATCCTCGAAGCTCGGCGCCACGATGCACTCGAGGAAGGTCTCGGCCAGCACCTTGGCGGTGTCGAGGTCGACCGCGCGGTTGAGGGCCACGATGCCGCCGAAGGCGCTGAGCGCGTCCGCGTCGCGCGCCACGCGATAGGCGTCGACGAGCGACTTGCCCTGGGCCACGCCGCATGGGTTCGTGTGCTTCACGACCACCGCCGCCGGACCGTCGAACTCACGCACCGCATCGAGCGCCGCTTCACAGTCGACCAGGTTGTTGAACGAGAGCTCCTTGCCGCCTGCGCCGACGGACTCGGAGCGCGCCAGGCTCCCCTTGGGCGCGTTGCGCTCGACGTAGAACGCGCCGGACTGGTGCGGGTTTTCGCCGTAGCGGAGGCCGTAGGCGCGCTCGAACTGCAGGCTCAGGGTGCCCGAGAAGCGCTCACGCGAGCCGTCGCTGGCGATGGACGTGAGATAGCCCGCGATGGCGCCGTCGTAGGCCGCGGTGTGGGTGAACGCCTTGGCCGCGAGCTTGGCGCGCACCTCGAGCGAGGGCGCCTCAGGCAGCGTCCCGAGCACGCTGCCGTAGTCGTCCGGATCCACCACCACCGTCACGCGCGCGTGGTTCTTGGCGGCGCTGCGCAGCATGGAGGGGCCGCCGATGTCGATGTTCTCGATCACGTCCTCGTGCGGCGCGCCGCGCGCCACCGTGGCCTCGAAGGGGTAGAGATTGACCACCACGAGATCGATCGGTGCGCCGCCGATCTCACCGAGCTGGGCCCGGTCTTCCGGGGTGTCGCGCATCAACAGCCCCCCGTGCACGCGCGGATGGAGCGTCTTCACGCGACCGTCCATGATCTCGGGCGAGTTCGTGTACTCGGACACATCCGTCACCGCCACGCCCGCGGCGCGCAGCGCCTTGGCCGTCCCGCCGGTGGACAGGATCTGCACGCCAGCGCTCACCAGGCGCTGGGCCAGCTCAACCACGTCTCGCTTGTCGGAAACCGAAATCAGAGCTCTCTTGATGGCAGCCATGCGGGCATCCTTTGCACGAGTCGAAGCGCGCACCGTGCGCGCAGGCCAAAAGCGGGTCATCGCGGGTCGACGCTCAAAACGTCGTCGAGAACGTACGTCCCCTCGCGGCGCGGAAATACCCCGCTCGGGGGCCGAAGGCAACAGCCCACACCCCGCCTCGGGGCCGCGGTTGACAGCGCAGGTGAAAGCCTGTCAGTAGAGAAACCCACCGATATCGGGCCGAAACACGAGGATCCAGCTTCGCATGGATGCGATAATTCACGTTCACACTTTCAAAGAGGGATTCCTCAGCAAGCTCGCGCACGACCTGCTGCTGAACCTGCGGCGCTTCACGATCGAGGTTGAGGGAGCCCAAGTACGGGTCGTGGCGCAGAGCGCATCGCTCGAGGTGCTCGGCATCGCGCACGACGGAACCTTGAAGGGGGGCTTGAGCGATGGCGAAAAGCAGACCATCGCGCAGAACATGGACGAGCAGGTGCTGCAAACGAAGCGCTTCCCGGAGGTGCGCTTCACGGGCTCGGTGCGGCGTGAACATGGGCGCGCACCCTCGGTGCACGGGCAGCTCGAGCTGTGCGGCGTCGTGCAACCACTCGAGGTGGCGTTTACGCGCGAGGGAGATCGCCTGCGCGGGACCTTCGAGATCGTGCCCTCGCGCTTCGGCATCAAGCCCTTTCGCGCCCTCGCAGGCGCGCTCAAGGTGCAAGACAGGGTGCGCGTCACCGTCAACGCGCAAGCGCCCGAAGATCACGTCCAGACACCCGCAGACGGCACCTCGCCCGAAGTGCTGCGCTGGGGGCCCCGGGGCTGACGCTCAAGCGCTCTCGGCGTTTGGGCCCCTACCGATCTCGTCGCCTTCGCGCATCCGAGCCGCCGCCGAGCGCGCGAAGCTCGCGTAGGTGCCCGCGCGGATGGCCTCCCGGGCGCGCCGCGTGAGCTCGCCGTAAAACCACAGGTTGTGCTCGCTCAACAGGCGCGGGCCGAGCATCTCCTGTGCCTGGAACAAGTGGCGCAAGTAGGCCCGCGAGTAGGTGCGGCAGACAGGGCACGGGCACTCGGCATCGAGCGGAGCTTCGTCCTCGGCGTTTCGCGCTTGCTTGATGTTGACGCGCCCATGCCAGGTGAGCGCCTGGCCGTTGCGGCCATTGCGCGTGGGCAACACGCAATCGAACATATCGACGCCGCTTCCGATGGCCTCGAGCAGATCGTAGGGGGTCCCCACGCCCATCAGGTAGCGCGGCCGATCGGTGGGCATCTTGGGCGCGAGCTCGCGCAACACGCGCACCATCTCTTCGACCGGCTCGCCCACCGAGAAGCCGCCGAGCGCCACGCCGTCCACCGGCAGACTCGCGATGTCCTCCAGGTGACGCAGCCGTAGATCGAGGTGCGTGGCGCCCTGCACGATGCCGAAGCGCGCTTGACCGGGCGGCGCGGGGACGGCGAGCGAACGCCGGGCCCAGGCGCTGGTCCTGCGCATCGCGTTCTCGATCACCGCGCGATCGGCGCCACCGGGCGGACACTCGTCGAGCACCATGGCGATGTCGGCGCCGAGCAGGCCCTGAACACGCATGGACTCCTCCGGCGTGAGCACCTTCTTGGCGCCATCGAGGTGACTCCGAAACGAGACGCCGTCGTCGTTGATCTTGCGCAGCTCCGACAGCGAGAAGACCTGATAGCCGCCGCTGTCGGTCAGCATCGCATGGGGCCAGCGCATGAAGCGCTGCACGCCCCCGAGTCGATGCACGCGCTCGGCGCCCGGGCGAAGCCACAAGTGGTAGGTGTTTGCGAGGATGATGCGCGCGCCGGTCGCCTCGACCTCCTGGGGCGTTTGGGACTTCACGCTCGCCTGCGTGCCCACCGGCATGAAGACGGGCGTCTCGATCGAGGCGCGCGGCGTGCGCAGAAGGCAAGTGCGCGCATCTCCGTCACGTGCGGTCTCGGCGAACGCAAAGCCTTCGGTCAACAACGGTGAAAGAGCGGTCATCGGTCGCGAAACCCTCGTGCTTCAGGGACGGATCAGCATGGCGTCGCCGTAGCTGAAAAAGCGATAGCGCGCATCGATGGCGGCTTGATACGCCGAGCGCACCGCCGAGACACCGGCGAAGGCCATCACCAGGGCCAGCAAGGTGGAGCGGGGCAGATGAAAGTTGGTCACCAGGCCATCGATCACGCGAAAGGCGTACGGAGGATAGATGCACAGGCGCGTGGCTCCGGGCCCGGCGACGAGCGTGCCGTCGGCGCGCGCGGCGGACTCGAGCGTGCGCACCACCGTGGTGCCCACGGCGATCACGGGCCGTCCTTCGGCCTTGGCTTTCTGGATGGCTTCGCAGGTCGCCGACGGCAAGACGAAGCGCTCTTCGTGCATCGGGTGCTCCGCCAAATCCTCCACGCTCAGCGGCGCGAAGGTCCCTGGCCCCACGTGCAGCGTCACGAAGGCCAGTTCGTGACCGTGTTCCTTGAGCGAGCCCAGCAGCTCCGGGCCAAAGTGAAGGCCCGCGGTCGGCGCGGCCACCGCGCCCGGCGTGCGCGCAAACGTCGTCTGATAGCGTTCGCGGTCCAGCGCCGCCAGGGCGCCGTCCGCGTCCCCGGCAGCGCGCGCGATGTAGGGGGGCAAGGGCAAGCGCCCCACGCGCTCGAGGGCCGCCGTCACGCCCTCGGGCGCCCACAGACGCACCTCGACCAGGGTCTCGCTCAGCCGCTCTCCGATCTCGATCTCGAGCGAATCCAGGCAGAGCGACATGCCGGCGCGCAGGCTCTTCAAGGGCCTCCCCATCGCGCACCAGCGTTCACGCCCTTGCGCAAGCTGCGCGAGGCGCTCGATCAACAACAACTCGAACCTGCCGCCGGTCGGCTTCTGGCCGAGCAGCCTCGCGGGGATCACGCGCGTGTCGTTGAACACGAACAGCGCGCGCGGAAGCAACGGGGGAAGCTCCTTGATGTGGGCATGGCTCAGGCTCCCCGTGCCCCGCTCGAGCACCAAGAGGCGCGCGCCTTCCCTTTCGGGCAGGGGCGTCTGGGCGATCAGCGCAGGCGGCAGGTCGTAGTCGAGCTCCTCGGCACGCATGGGGCGCAAAGGAGAGCAGCCGCCCGCCAGCGCGGCAAGCGGACAGCCGTTAGCGGGCGAGCTTCAAGACGTACTGAGCCTGCACGCTGGGCACACTCTGCACGGCGCCCTGCTTGGACTTGAACTGCTGTTCGCCGCTCACCGTGCCGAGCACGCGCACCCAGGAATCCACGGTCGCCTCGGTCGCCTGCGGATACTCAACCCACAGCGGGCAGCGGGTGGAACTCGGGCAGTTCAGCACCAGGATCTGGATCAAGCTGCGACCAGCGTTCACTTCCACGTTGTAGACGCGGCCGTCGAAGGCGACGTTCTGCCCGCGGTAGGTCGACGGGTTTTGCATCAGCTTGGCGTACGTGATGCCGCTGTCAGCCTTGAAGCTCGCGGCCGCCAGCGTGAGATCGGTGACCCTGCGCAGGCGTAGCTCCTGCACTCGCGGCGCCTTGCCGGTCGCGCGCGCCACCACGTGCAGGACATAGTCGCCCGGCTGTGGCAGCTCAGCCCGATGCAAAAAGCGCCCCTCGCGCACCTCGATGGGCCGGCCTTCCACGAAAACCTCGGCCCCCGCTTCGACCACGCCCGCGAGCTCGATCAGCGACTGATCCGTGGTCACCTCCGCACCCGGCCGGTCGATCTGCATGCTCACGACCGGCAAGCTGAGGCTCGCGCTACCCTCGACGGGCGCCCCCGAGGGCAGCTCGATGCGGTAGCGCGGTTGGATTTCGAAGCGCGCTCCCACCTGGGCCGGCACCGGGTAGCTCTTCACGCCGTGCCCGCGCGCATCCAGCGCAAGCGGCTCACCGTCGATGCTCACCTTGGATCCCGGTAGCGCGTCGATCACGATGTTGACGGCGGGCGGATCGGCGCGCAGCGCGTTGAGGTCGGTGCGCACGCGGTAGTCGACGGCGAGCTTGATCTGCGATGAGTCCACATCGCCACCCGGCTCGATGAGATCCACGGCCAAGGTGTTTTCGCCGAGCGTCAGCGCATCAGCGGAGAGCGGAAAGCTCGCCCGACCCGCGCTGAGCGGGCGCTCTACTCCCGCGAACCGCACCTTGGCGCCCGGCGCAGAGCCCGGCGCGTCCACCACCAGCTCATCGCCGGTCGGGGTATGGGCGACGCTCGCCGTGAGGGTCGGGCCGCGCGTGGTCAGGTAGAACCCCGCGCCGCCGAGGAGCGCGGCCACGACGAGCCCGATGACGGCATAGAGGGGGCCCTTGCCGGAGCTCTTCGCAGGCGCGAGCGCAGATGCCTCGTCTTCGAGCGCGTGGGCCACCTGCGAGACCGGCGTAAAGGAGCGCTGCCTCGGCTGCTCTGCGAGGGCAGAGCTCGCACGCTGCGTCGAGCCAACCTGGGCCGCCTCGGGGCTCGGTTGCGGCACGTTCGCGGCCGGAGGATTCGAGAGGCTCACCGGGGCGACGGCGCCCAACATCGTGCGCTTGCTCTGGGGCGAGAGGTCAGGGCCGCGCGCGGCCGCCGCCGGCTGCGGGCTGGGGTCTGCGGGAGCCGCCTGCGCCGCGGGCGGCTGCATGGCCACCGGTGCCACACCGAGCATCGTGCGGTTGGTGAAGCCCGGCTTGGCGGCGGCCGGGGGCGCTGCGCCGTGGGCCCGCGGGGCGGCCTCCTCATGGTTCGTGAGCAATCGACCGGGCGCAGCGGCATGCGCGGGATCCGACGGCGCCGTCTCGGCTGGCCGCGGTGGGCCGAGCCCCAGCGCGACGGGGGACATGCCCAACATGGTTTGCTTGTGGGACGGCGCGGCGGCCGCCGCAGGACCGCTGGCCGAGGTGGGCTCAGCCGGGCCGGAAGCGGGCACCTCGGGCGCCTGATAGGGTGTGGCCGCTGGCGCAGGGGGGCTGCCCGCGTTCGCAAACGGCGACATCATGCCCAGCATCGTCTTGGCCGGCGCCTTGCGCGCGGGCTCTGGGGACGTTGCAGCGGGCGCGGCTTGTGGGCTATGCGCCGAGGTGAGATCCGCTCCACAAACGCCACAAAAACGATCCGAGGCGCCAAACGGGGAGCCGCAGCTCGAACAGTGGTTAGCGACTGTCATGCCGGCGTTACGTTAGCAAAGTTCGACGACGTTCTGTATGCGGTCCCGCGGGTTGGGGCCGTCTCTACCCGCGACTTTGGACGCCCGGCAACGTGGGTGGCACAATTCGGGCTGCCTCGGTTGTTGTACTAACGCGATGTCATCTCCCGCCCCACATGCACGCCCCACCCGCTCGTGTTCGAAGCGGCTCCTCGCCCCCGGGTTGCTGGCCGGGCTGCTCGTGTGCGCCTTCGGATGCGGCGACGACACGACCCCCGCCTCCGCGAACTCCGACGGCCGGGACGACAACTTCGGGGATCGCGCCTCTCCTTTCCCGCACGACGCGGGCCCGCGAGCAGACGGTGGTTCCGGCGGCCCGGACGGCGGCGGCTCGGAGGTGGTGGTGCGCTTCGTCCACGCCCTTGTCAACGCCGGCACGCTCTACGTCTGCCACGATCCGGACCTGATCTTGGACGATCCGCTGACTGCCGAGGACGAGGAGGTGCCGGGTCCCCAGGAGCCCAGCGCGCTGGGGCTCGAGACCATGTTCGGCGTCACGGACGCCATCGCGATCCCGGTGCGCGAACGGGGCGTCCTGACCCTTCACCTGCGGCCGCCTCCCCTCCTCGAGGACGGTGGCGTGCCGCTGGACGCATCGGCGGACGCGGACGCGGGCGACGCGGGGCCCCTCCCTGTCCAGGACTGCGCCCGGGCGACGCGCCTAGCCGCGCTCGCGTTGGGCACACCTGCCGCAGCCCCCGAGGCCGACGCGGGCCTGCCAAATCGTCGAGCGAGCCTCCGCGGCGGTCCGCTGCTCTTGGTGGCCTCGGGCCTTGCGCTGAATGAGGAGCGCCTGGCCCGTCGCTTCGAGGAGGCACGCACGCAGTATCTGGCGTCGCACCCGGACCAGACCGCGGAGGCCGATCGGGCCGGCATGCAAGCCGTGGAGCAGGTGCGGACCACGCTGGGCCCCGCGCTGCACATCGAGGCCGACGGGCCCATGGCGCCCCCACCCGGCGAGAACTTTCGGGTCTCCCTCAGTCAGCTCACCAGCGATGTCAGCAGTCAGCTCACCGGCGACGTCAGCGGAGCGGGTGCGGGGCCCGGTTCCGTGCGCGTGTGTGTCACCTCAGGCACGCTGGAAAACCCGGTGGAGCCGCCGGTGAAGATGCCCGCGATCGCCTTTCGAACCCGCGTTCCGCTCACGCCTGCGTTCAAACCTGGGCTCAAGCATCGCTTTCGCGTGTTCGCAGCGAGCAAATTCGACGTGAACACACCGCCCACAAACGGCGGAGAACTCGGCTCGCAGCCCCAGGATTGCGCCACGACCGGCCTGGCGCCGCTCGCCGAGCTCCTGGTGGAGGAAAATCAGCTCGCGCCGGGTGAAAGCTACGATCTGCTCTTTTTCGGCGCGGTCACGCCCACGCCCCTGTGCTCTCCGGTGGACGACCAATCCTTCGTCCACCCGGGCTGCCCGCTCAGTTCGACCGAACTCAACGCGCACCTCATCCTGTGCTCCACCGAGCGCTGTTTCGCGCGCGCTCCGTACCCGAACAGCACGCGCTGATCGACGCGACCTCCGCGTCAGAGCCCGAGGACATCCTTCATGGTGTAGCGGCCCGGCTTGCCCTGCGCGGCCAGATAGCGCGCGGCCCTGAGCGCGCCGCGCGCGAACAGCACACGATCGGTCGCCTTGTGCGCGAGCTCGAGCCGCTCGCCGGGTCCGGCCAGGATCAGGGTGTGATCTCCGATCACGTCCCCGCCGCGCAGCGTCATGATGCCTATCTCCTTGTCCGTACGCGCGCCCGGGTGTCCCTCTCGCCCGTAGACCGCGTGTGCGCGCGCGTCGAGCTCACGCCCCCGTGCCGCCGCCTCGGCCAGCCCCAGCGCGGTCCCGCTCGGAGCGTCGATCTTGTTGCGATGGTGCATCTCGACGATCTCGAGATCGAACTCCGCGAGCAGCGCGCTCGCCTGCTCTGCCAGGTGGTAGAGCACCGCGACCCCCGTGCTGTAGTTCGGCGCCGCGATCAGCGGGATCTTGCGCGCGAGCTCCTCGGTCCGGGCGCGCTGCTCCGCGCTCAGCCCCGTGGTCGCGATGACCAGCGGCTTTTGGTGCTTCTCCGCCGCCGCGAACAGGGCGTCGGCGGCCTGCGGCAAGCTGAAGTCGACGATCACGTCGGCGCTCGCGAGCTGCTCGAGGTCCGCGCTCACCAAGACCCCGAGCTTGCCCACGCCCGCGAGCTCGCCCGCGTCCGCGCCCAGCGCTCGGCTCTGGGGCGCGTCGATGGCCGCCGCGAGCGAGAGGTCCGCGGCCTCGGCCACGAGGCGAACCACGGCGCGGCCCATCCGGCCCGACGCCCCGTGCATTGCGACTTTCAAGCTCGTCATCGTGACTCCTTCGGCGCTCCCCAAGCGCGTCCACGCGTACGGGAAGCGGTTGACGCGGCCAGGTCTACCGTCCCCGACCGTGGCTCGCTAGCGCACGGCGCGCGCAGGGCCCATCCTTGGCGGCATGTACACGCTGCTGGGTGGCCGTTCGGCCTTTGATGACCTCGTGGACGCGGTGCTGCGCGCAGGTGAGCTCGCGATCTCGTTGTACCGGGCGGGCGCCTCGGAGCGCGCCGAGAAAAAGCCCGACAAGAGCCCCGTGACGGAGGCTGACCGCGCCGTCGAAGCCGCGATCGCAGAGCTCGTCGGGCGCAGGTTCCCGGGGGCCGCGTTCTTCGGCGAAGAGGCGGGGGGAGAGAAGAACCGGGTCGCCGGCCTGCGCTTCATCGTCGATCCGATCGATGGAACACGGGCCTTCCTGCGCGGCATGCCGAGCTGGTCGATCCTGGTTGGCATCGAACACGACGGCGAACCGATGGCGGGCGTCGCCTACATGCCTGCCCTGGGCGACCTGTTCACCGCCGTGCGCGGGGAAGGCGCCTACGCCAATGGGCGGCCGATCCGCCTCTCGCGCGTCTCCAAGCTCGAAGACGCCCTGATCTGCCACGGAGGGCTCGCCCAGTTCACCGAGGACGGGCGCGAGAGCGCGCTCGGCAAGCTGGCGCGCGGCACCTATACCCAGCGGGGTCTGGCGGATTTCGCGAGTTACCGCGCGCTCCTGCTCGGACAGGCCGACGCGGTCGTCGACCCAGCCGTCAAGCCCCACGATCTCGCGGCGGCCGCGGCGATCATCCGCGAAGCGGGCGGAGAGCTCACCTCGCTCACCGGGGAGCAGACGATCTATGGCCCGGGCGCGCTGGCAAGCAACGGGCACGTGCACCGAGCGCTGGTCGCGCTGCTCGCCTGAACGATCCCGGCTCGCGCGCCTCCCCTAGGCGCTCCGAGCACGACCGAACCCCTTGAAACCCGTGCAGGCATCTGCCAACTTCGCGAACGCAATGGGCCACGCACACACGCCACCCGAACTCCCCGAGATCACCGACGAGGCCGGCGATTCGCCCAAGTGGCTGCCTGGCCTCGGCCTGGCACTCTTCGTGGTGGCCGCCCTCGGCATCACGCTCTGCCATGGCGACTCCGGCGGCGAGGGCGAAGCCGCTGCCGAGACCGCGCAAGAGCCCGCCGCCCCTTAATCGAATCGCCGTTTCTTTCCAGCTTCCGTCCGACCGGCCTCCGGTCGTCTGCTCGCGACTCTGCGGCCAGGCGAGGCGGAGCGTTGCGTCCATTCATTGCGCGCGGGCCAAGCCGCCCCCTTCGACCCCGAGAATGTCCATGAACCAGCCAACACCATCTCTGGCCCTCGCCCCGTTCGATCCCGTCCCTGCCATCGCGCGCGAGCTCGCCCTGCCCGCCTCCGGCGTGCGCGCCGTCGTGAACCTGTTGGCCGAGGGCTCCACGGTGCCCTTCATTGCCCGCTATCGTAAGGAGGCCACGGGCTCGCTCGATGAGGTGCAGATTCGCGCGATCGAGGAGCGTCGCTCGTACCTGCTGGAGCTCGACGAGCGCCGCAAGACCATCCTCGAGTCGATCGCCTCGCAGGGCAAGCTCACCGACGAGCTCAAGGCCCGGATCCTGGCCTGCGAGACCAAGGCCGCGCTCGAGGACCTGTACCTGCCCTACAAGCCCAAGCGCCGCACGCGCGCCATGATCGCCCGCGAGCGCG
>JBIQKA010000077.1:0-24219 GCA_044507075.1 Myxococcales bacterium | reverse complement strand
TGTGCGACGTCTTTCTGGACACCATTGGCTGGTCCGGAGGTATTTCGACCCTCGACGCGCTCGGCTGTGGGTTGCCCGTCGTGACTTGTCCTGGCGCGTTCTTTCGCGGCAGGCAGTCCTACGGGATGCTGCGTGCGCTCGGGATCGAAGAGACGATCGCCAAGGACCCGGACGAGTATGTGGAGATAGCCGTTCGCCTAGGGCGTGACCCGGAGCTTCGCTCGCGGCTGAGGTCGTCCATTCTCGAGCGCCGAGACCGGCTCTTCAACGACACGAGCTGCATTCGAGCGCTGGAGGCGTTCTATCGTCGCGCGGTCTCTGAACGCGCTGCCATGTCGGATAGGGGCGATTCGCCAGCTCTGCGACGCGGCCATTGAAGGTGGTTGTGCGTACTTAGGATCGCTTGCCTGCGAAGGCGGGCCGAGCCATCACCTGCTTCGCAGAGGGGGAGAGCCGCTCGTATGCGTCTTCGTCGATCGCCAACGGCGTTTGTTCGGAGAAGTTGTGGTGATCGAAGAACCAAGGGCGACAGTAGGTGAGATACAAGAGAGGCCTGGGCACGCCGCTGATGTTGGCCGTTCCCTGATGGGCCAGGCGGTAGTCCCATAGCAAGGCCGCTCCCTCGCCTACACGCGGAACGAGCGACGGTGTACTCGGCAACGAAGACCAATCACGATGCGAACCCGGGCACAAAGCCCGATGTTCATTCATCTCGAGCAGGGGGATGGCCACGGTGATTGCGCAGGGGGGCAGCAGTGCGTCGAGTGGCGTCTCAAGAAACAGGCCTCCGCCATCGCGATGCATCGGTTGGGCAGGCGCGTCGGGCAGCGAGCACACCACGCCGAGACTATTGAGCCGGCAGTCGCTTCCAAGTAGCGATTTGAGGATGGGCATGAGCATGGCATTGGCCAGCAGCACCTCCTGGTCGAAGGGGACTCGATCTGCACCGTGACCATGTAGCGACGCTTGCCGACAGTGAGCGCGTCCGGATGGTCCTGCTGCTGGAGATAGCGGCTGTAACGCTCGAGAAAGGCCTGCCGCGCCTCTGAGACGAGCCGTGGGTCGATGACTCTTTCGAGCAGCAGATAGCCGTCCGTCATCATCTGCTTCACGGCAGTGTGCACGTAGGAAGAATCTGGCTCACGTTTGTCAGTCATGCCGCAGTCCTGCGCCCAGTTCGAAGAATGCAAGCGTACGGGTGACCCACTGAGATGTCGATCCATGGACGTGCCCTCAACGCTCCGCGTAGCTCACCGGCTCGAGCGCGATGTGCTCCACCTCGGGCTGTCCCCTGAAGAGCACCACGCGGGTCACGTAGCCCTCGGCGGAGACCCGTAGCTCGTGCATGTGCTCGTCGTCGTAGGTGGGCGCGCGGAAGTCGCCGCGGCCGAGGGTGAGGCCGTCGACGAGTACCGTGGCATGGGCAGGGGTCACGGAGATGTGCCTGGGCGACGGGGCGGCGTTTGCGTGCCCTTCGGGGTCACCCTTCTGGGCGAGCAGCGGCAGCGCGGGCTCGAGATCCGCAGGTTTGGCGCTCGGCGTGGTGCGCGCGCGCAGGTAGCCCACGCTCAGGCTGAGCATGAGCAGGACGCTGGCCATGCCCAAGAAGGCGGGCGTGAAGAAGCGCTTGGGCCTGCGCAGGGAGCGGGTGTTCGTGCCGGGGCGCTTGAACACGGGGGTGATGCGCGTCTCTTCGCTCGCGAGCTCGTCGTGCGCCCGGAACGCGCCCGAGAGGAGTTGCGCGCTGGCCACGCCTCGGCGCTGGTTGCGCGAGACCCACAGGCTGCGGGTGCGCTCGCTGGCGAACGGCAGGAGCGCCTCGGCGAACTCGCTCACGCTCGGGAAGCGGCGCGAGGGATCGAGCGCGCTCGCGCGGCCGAGGATGTCGTCGATGGACGACGGTAGATCGCCGCGGAGCTGGGTCAGGCGCGGGAACTTGCCGCGCGCTACGCGCTCGAGCACCTCGGTCACGTCGTCATCATGTTGGCCGGCGAAGGGTTCGCGTCCGGTGAGCATCTCGAACAGCATGCTCGCGAGTGAGTATTGATCGCTGCGCTCGTCGAGGTTGCGCGCGCCGCGCGCTTGCTCGGGGGACATGTAGTGGGGCGTGCCGATCGGCCCGAGCGCGCCGGTGACGTTGCGGCGCTCCTCGAGCGTGGCGACCCCGAAATCCACCAGCTTCGGCACCACGCTGCCATCTGCGTTGCGAGCCAGAAGGATGTTCGCGGGCTTGATGTCGCGGTGCAGGACGCCGGCTTCGTGCGTGGCGGCGACTCCGTCGAGGATGGGCAACAGGAGCTCCACCGCCGCGCGCAGCGTCATCCGCCCCTCGCGCTGGAGTTTGCGCTCGAGTGTCTCGCCGTCGAGTAGCTCCATCACCAGGTAGGGCACGTCGCCTTCCATTCCAACGTCGAGCACGCCGACGACGTTGGCGTGGGACACGCGCGCCGCACATTGACCCTCGCGCAAGAAGCGCCGGACGGACTCGATGTCACGGCAAAGTGAGGGGCTGAGCAGCTTGAGCGCCACGCGCTTTCGCAGGCCGCTGTGCATGGCGACGAAGACGTCGCTCATACCGCCCGAACCCAAATATTCGAGGAGCTCGTAACGCCCGAGCGACCGTGCTGCTTTACTCAGCCTCGCAGCCATGACGCGTGTTCCCCCGTGGAGACTACGGCGGAAGCCTAGCAAAACCGCGGGCCAGGCCGATCCAACTTTCGATGGGTCCCCAGTTCGTGCACGTCGAATTCACACGTTGTACACAGTCTATTCAAGGCGTTGCTGGCGCGATACCCGGTCGTTACCGTCCGTTCATCCAAGCTGCCATGTCCCGTGACAGGGACGGTAAAGATCGCTTGCCGCAAGCGCACTTCGGGTGCCGCCGCGTGTCCGCGATACACTCTCGTCATGCGGGTCTTGGTGATCGGAGCGGGCGGCGTGGGCGGCTTCTTTTCCGCGCGTCTTTCACGTGCGAAGGCGGACCTCACGGTGGTCGCGCGCGGGGAGCACGGGCGCGTGCTGCGCGAGCGCGGGCTTACCCTCGAGACGAGTCCTCAGGTGGAGACATTTCATCTTCCGTCCGTAAGTCTAAGCCCAGAGGACCTCTCGGCAGGCTTCGATGTGGTGTTCTTGGCGGTCAAGTGGGCTGCGCTGGAAGAGGCCTGTGCAGAGCTTCAGCGGGTGCTTTCACCCCATGGGGTGGTGATCCCCCTACTGAACGGGCTCGACTCCGAGGACCTCGTCGCGCGCTTCGTCGGTGCCCAGCGCACCCTCGCCGGCGTCGCCTATATGTCCTCGGGGCTGCTCGGCCCAGGGCGGATCTATGCCCATGGGAACACCCGCGCGGGCCTCGCCGCCTATCGCCCAGGCCAAGAGGAAGATCTCGTGCGGGTGAGGGGATTGCTCGAGCAGGCGGGGATCCCCGTGCGCCTCTACGACGACTACCGCGTGATGCTGTGGGAGAAGATGCTCTGGAACGCGCCCTTCAACGCCGCTTGCGCGCTCACGGGGCAGCGCGCGGGGGCCGTCCTCGAACGCTGCGAAGAGCCCGTGCGGGCGGCGATGGCCGAGGTGATCGCCGTGGCGGCTGCCGAGGGGGTGACGCTCGATCCGGCGTCGATCGACGACATGCTGGAGCTCACGCGCCGCGCGTTTCCGCTGACCGAACCGTCCATGCTGCAGGACCTGCGCGCGGGCCGTGCGACCGAGGTGGAGATCCTGCAGCGCGCGGTGGTCAGGCGCGCCAGGGCGCACGGTGTGCCCGTGCCCGTGCTCGACACCTTGGCGTGTCTGATCGAAGCGCGTGAGCAGTCCGCTGCGCAGTGAGCTGCTTTTCGCCACCGGGGCTTCGCGCGCTCACGCACCGTCGGGCCGCTCGGGGTAGCTGTAGTGCTCGGGGGGCGCGTTCATGATCTCGGTGGGGAACTGCTCCGCCAGATACGAGATGATGCTCTGCAGCGACACGAGCGCGATCGGATAGCCGTTCTGGTCCACCACGGGCAAGTGGCGGTAGCTCCCGAGCGCCAGGGTGCGCAGCGCGACGCTGAGCAGGGTGGCCTCGGTGAGTACGTGTGGCGAGGGGGTCATCAGCTCGGCGACCGGTCGCGACAAGTTTTCGCTGGCCTCTACCACCCGCGTGAGGACGTCGCGCTCCGTGAAGATGCCGCGCACCTGGTTGTGTTCGACCACCAGCACGCCGCTCTCGTTGCTGCGGTTCATCTCGGCGATCACCTCCGCGACGCGGGCGTCGGGCGCCACGCAACGCGGTGGGTGATGCTCCAGCTCACCCAAGCTGAGCTCGAGCCAACCCGCCCGGCGCACGGGCTGCGATCCGCTGAGCCAATCGCCGTATTCGTCGGCGAATTCGCTCGTCGCGTGCATGGCCTGCTCCGTACCGGTGAAATCTGTCACGTCCTGCACTTTGTCGTGGATGGTCATGGCGGCCGTCCGTGTTGCTGGAGGTGGGATGGACAGGTAGCCCCCGTTTCTTGACCAGAAAGCACCCAGCACGGCGATGGCTCGGACGAAAGAAGCGGCCTTGGGGTAGAGTGGGCCGGCCCGAGCAGTCGCTTCTGGACCTAAAGCCGTCAAAGCGCGCGGTCCTGTGCGCGCCGTTTTCACCCAGGAGAGCCCCACCGTGATCGCAACTCTCGGCTACGCGGCCATGAGCGCCAAGGCCCCACTTGCTCCCTTTCGGTTCGAGCGCCGTGAGCTCGGGCCCAAGGACGTGGAACTGAGCATTCTCTACTGCGGCGTATGCCACTCGGACGTGCACCAAGTGCGCGATGACTGGGGCGGCTCGATCTTTCCCATGGTGCCCGGACACGAGATCGTCGGACGCATCACGCGCGTGGGAACGGCGGTCGACAAGTTCAAGCTCGGCGAACTCGCGGGCGTGGGTTGCATGGTGGATTCCTGCCGCACCTGCGCGAGCTGCCAGGAGGGTCTCGAGCAGTATTGCGAGCTCGGCTTTAGCCCCACCTACAACGGGTACGAACGCGATGGCAAGACCCCGACCCAGGGCGGCTACAGCACCCGCATCGTGGTCGACCAGGCCTTCGTGCTGCGCGTCTCGGACAAGCTCCCATTGGCCTCGGTGGCGCCGCTCCTGTGCGCCGGCATCACCACCTATTCGCCGCTCCGGCACTGGAAGGTGGGGCCGGGTCAGCGCGTGGGCGTGGTGGGCTTGGGCGGGCTCGGACACATGGCCATCAAGTTTGCGCACGCCTTCGGGGCCGAGGTGGTGCTGTTTACGACCTCCCCCGGCAAGGCCGAGGACGCGCGCCGGCTCGGGGCGGCGGAGGTGGTGGTCTCCACGCGTCGGGACGAGATGAGGCGCCAGAAAAACCGCTTCGACTTCCTCTTGGACACCGTGGCCGCGCCGCACGATCTCGACGCTTACCTGAACATGCTCAAGCGAGACGGCACGATGGCGCTGGTGGGCGTGCCCGACAAGAACCATCCCTCGCCGCGCGTGAGCAACCTGGTCTTCAAGCGCCGCAGCCTCGCGGGCTCCTTGATCGGCGGAATCGCCGAGACCCAGGAGATGCTCGATTATTGCGCCGAGAAGGGCATCTGCTCGGACATCGAGCTGATCGACATCGACCAGGTCAACTTAGCCTACGACCGCATGCTGAAGAGCGACGTGAAGTATCGCTTCGTGATCGACATCGCTTCCCTGAACAAGGTCAAGTGAACATGGCGACGACCCACTATCGTACTTGCACGATCTGCGAGGCCATGTGCGGCCTGGTGATGGAGACCGAAGGGGAGCGCGTGAGCGCCGTCCGTGGCGACGATCAGGATCCCTTCAGTCAGGGGCACATCTGCCCCAAGGCGGTGGCGCTCAAGGACCTGCACGAGGATCCCGACCGCCTGCGCACGCCATTGAAGCGCGTGGGCGGCGAGTTCGTGTCGATCGGCTGGGAGGAGGCCTACGAGCTGTTCGCCCAGGGCGTGAAGCGCGTGCAGCGTGCCCACGGCAAGAGCTCGGTGGCGCTCTATCAAGGCAACCCGACGGTGCACAATTACGGGTCCATGTTGTTCGCGCCGATGTTCATGGCGGCGCTCGGGACGCGCGCGCGCTTTTCGGCCACCTCGCTCGATCAGCTCCCGCACATGTTGGCGAGCCTGTGGATGTTCGGCCACCAGCTGCTGATGCCGGTGCCCGACCTCGACCGCACGGACTACTTCTTGGTGCTCGGCGCGAACCCCGCGGTGTCCAACGGCAGCTTGATGACCGCGCCAGGCGCCAAGGACCGCATGGAGGCCATCATGGCGCGCGGCGGCAAGGTCGTGGTCGTCGATCCGCGGCGCAGCGAGACCTCAGAGCTCGCCAGCGAGCACCACTTCGTGCGCCCGGGCAAGGACGCGCTGCTGCTCCTTGCGTGGATCCATACCGTGTTCGCGGAGCACCTCGCCAAGCCGGGCCGTCTCGCGGGCTTCACCGAGGGCCTCTCCGAGATCGCGGCCCTGGTTCGCCCGTACGCTCCGGAGCGCGTGGCCAAGGTGGTGGGCATGGAGGCGGAGACCATCCGCCGGATCGCGCGCGAGTTCGCCGCGGCCGAGCGCGCGGTGTGTTACGGGCGCATCGGCGTCTCCACGCAGGAGTTCGGTGGGCTCACCTGCTGGCTCATCAACGTGCTGAACATCGTCACCGGCAACCTCGATCGCATCGGTGGCGCCATGTTCACCTCGCCTGCGGTGGATCTCCTGCAGATCCCGCTGCGCCAGTTCCGCGGCCATTACGGGCTCTACAAGTCGCGCGTGCGCGGCCTGCCCGAGTTCGGCGGGGAGCTGCCAGTTGCGACCCTGGCGGAGGAGATCGACACCGAGGGCAGGGGCCAGATCCGCGGGCTCGTGACCTCGGCCGGAAACCCGGTGCTCTCCGCGCCCAACGGCGCCCGGCTCGAGCGCGCGCTGCCCAAGCTCGAGTTCATGGCGAGCATCGATTTCTACCTCAATGAGACCACGCGCCACGCCCACGTGATCTTGCCGCCGTCGAGCCCGCTCGAGCATGATCACTACGACATCGCGTTCCACCTGCTCCAGGTGCGCAACACCGCCAAGTACTCGCGGCCGGTCTTTGTGCGTCCGGCCGAGGCGCGCCACGACTGGGAGATCTTGAGCGAGCTCACCTGGCGCCTCGCCGACGGAAAGCTCGCACGGCTCGCCGCGCGGGCGCAGGCGGAGGTGCTGCGCGCGCTCGAGCCCAAGGGCATCCTCGATCTCATGTTGCGCGCGGGACCCCGTGGCGATCGCTTTTCGCCGCTCAAGAAGGGCCTCACGCGCAAGGTGCTCGAGGAGGCTCCGCACGGCATCGATCTGGGCGGGCTCGAGCCGCGGCTCCCTGCGCGCCTGGGCACGCGCGACAAGAAGATCGTGCTCGCGCCCAGGCCGCTCGTGGCCGATCTGGTGCGCCTCGAGCGCGCCCTGCGCGAGGCCGAGGCCCAAGAGCCCGCGTTGGTGCTCATCGGGCGCCGTCAGCTGCGGTCGAACAACTCCTGGATGCACAACAGCGTGCGCCTGGTGAAGGGGCCCGTGCGCTGCACCCTACAGATGAACCCGGCGGACGCCGCGCAGCGCGGGCTCAACCACGGGGAGCTCGTGCAGATCCGCTCGCGCGTCGGCAGCGTGCGCGCGCCGCTCGAGGTGACCGAGGCGCTCATGCCCGGGGTCGTGAGCTTGCCGCACGGTTGGGGCCATACCCGCCAGGGCACGAAGCTCCGCGTGGCCGAGCAGCACCCGGGCGCGAGCATCAACGATGTGACCGACGAAACACGCGTGGACACGCTGTCGGGCACGGCGAGCTTCAACGGTCTTCCCGTGGACGTGCAGCGCGCCTGAGATTTTTGAGGATTCATGTAAGATCCGCTTCTTTCCGCACGTTCGCTCTGGGTAGAATATTCCAGTGACGTCGCCGAGAGATGGTTTCACCGTAATCCTGCTGACCCACCCAGGAGCGCCGGCCCGACAGCTGAAGCTGCCCCGAGCGTGGCCAGTGTTCCTGAGTGTTTTCGGGGTGTTGTCCGTGTGCGGCAGCCTCCTGATCGGGCGCCAGGCCCGGGCCCTATGCGAGGCGGAGCGCGGCCTCTTTCATGAGCAGGTCGTCCAGGTGGTGCCATCCCGGGTCTTCGATCGAGAGCCGCTCTTCGCCTCTGCCGGGATGGGGCTCCCGCTTCGCGTGTTGTCGATCCCGCGGGCGCGCGCGCCTCAGCCCGAGCCGGCTTCTGCAGAGGACCCCGTCGCGGTCCCTGGGTCCGTGCCACAGGTCCCGCTGCCTACGCCGCTCTTGAGCGGCAAGTCGCTGCCCCTTTTCGATATCAACGCGGGCCGGGCGCTCAAGGTGACGCCGTTCGATCAGGAGGGCGTGGCCAATCCGGAGGCCTTCGCGAAGCTCCGCAGCTTCATGCGCTGTCGCCGTAGCGGCCACGAGATGGACATGGATCCGCGCCTGATCGCCGTGCTCTCGCGCATCTCGCAGCACTTTGGCGGTGCCACGCTGCAGATCATCTCGGGTCACCGTAAGCCCGACGGCAAGGTCACGCGCGAGACCAGCCAGCACGCCTTCGGCACCGCGGCCGACATCCGCATCGCGCGCGTGCCGATCGAGGAGCTCGAGCGCGCGGCCCGCGCGCTCGGCGCCAGGGGCGTGGGGCTCTACACGAAGGGGCAGTTCGTGCACGTGGACGTGCGCGCGCGGCCCTACTCCTGGCGCGATCGGGGCGAAGAGGTCGACGAAGCCGACGACTTGCCGGCGGCGACGGCGGCGGTCGAGGCGCGTGAGCTCACGGTCGCAGCCCTTGCGTCCTCGTCGTCCGCTGCGGACTGAAAGCCGAACCAGGCGGCGACGAACATCACGCCCAACCAGCTCGCCAACAACACGGCGCACAGCCAGTGGGGCACATACAGCCGTCGAGGCGCGCGCCCGGGGCCGCCCATGATCATCAACGTGAAGCCGCGCGACTTGTTGGCGTCGTGACTACTCGGCTGCGCTGGCAGCATCGGCGATCATCTCCACGTCTTCGGGGCGCGCCTGAGCGTCATTCGCGGGCGTGGCGGCCGCGAGCTTGTCGTCGAAGCGAGAGGTGCGCCCGTCCATCACGCCGCCACGATCCACCTCGAGGGAGGCGTAGCGCGCGCCGCCCTGCACCACGCCCGAGGCGAGCACGTGCAGGTGCCCGCGCGCGTTGACGGTGCCTTCGATGCGTCCGGCGATGGAGAGGTTGTCGGCCTGAACGTCCCCGAGGACTTTCCCTTCGGGACCCACGGAGACGTGCCCCTCGGCGATCAAGGTGCCCTGGATGGTCCCATCCAACTGCAGCATGCCCTTCACGCGCAACGTTCCTTCGACCACGCTCCCCGCCGCGATCACCGTGATCGATTGCGCTGACTGTTGTCGCTTCCCAAACATGTTCATCCCCCCGACCCGTTCAAGCGGGCGAGCCGCCCGCGAGCAGCACAGCCAAAAGCAGGCGCCCGCGCTTCGCGCCGCCCAGCGATGTTATCGCTGTCTCCCACCGCCGAGGAGGGTACGTTCTTGCGGCCGATCTGGGCAAAGAAGGCACCGGGTAGGGCAGCGGGAGAGATCCGAGCAGGCCCGTTTGGCCTGCTTAGGCTACTTCCACGATGGCGTACTCGCGCAAAGCGCCGCGGACGCGCACCTCGACATCGTCCCCAAGCGCGCGGCCCACGACCGCCTTCCCGAGCGGCGACGCCGCGGTGACCACCAGCACCGAAACTCCGTCCACCACCACCTCGGTCCCACCGCCGTAGGGCGCGATGAAGATGCAGCGGCTGCCCTCCTCGGACTCGAGCATGACCAGCGCGCTCGCCTTCAGCGCATCGTCCGGTCCGAAGCGTGAAAGCGGCAGAAAACGCAGCATTTCGCGCTGCTGGACCAGCTCTTCTGCGCGCATCGCCTGCCCCCGCGCGAGGTAGCTCTGCTCCAAAGCTCGCGTGTCCTTGTCGTTCTCCGGCTTGGCCTCTTCGTGGGTGGCGTCCTTGCGGGTTTGCTCGGCAGTCGTAGCCATCTGCGCCAAGGTCTCGCCCAGGCGCGCCACCACGGCCTCGAGTACGCGCTTCTTGTCTGGCAGGGCCATGCCCCAAGTAAAGCATCGCGGTGCCGCGCGCGCGACGCCGGTGGTCCGTGATCAGTCGTCGTCGCTCGGTCCCGGGGGCGCGGGATCCGTGAGGTTGACCAAGTAACGGCTCAGCAGCTCGAAGTCACGGGCGAACGCGCTAAGCGTGGACTCGAGCTGGTCGTACATCTCTTCCCGCAACCGGATCAGGCGCTGATCGTAGATCGCGCCTGCGCCGTAGAGGATCTCCCGCACGCGTCTGTGCTCGCCAGGGGGATAGGTCTTCGCGATCTTCCTCTCGAAGGTCGCGAGCAGCTCCTCACGCGGGGAAGGACGCCCTGGCTCTGCGGGAGCGTTGAGCAGCCTGCGCACGAACGTCGGATACAGCCGCTCCGGATCTTGCCCGCTCGCGATTGGAGCGAGCAGGTTGTGCGGGTGGAGGTACTCGACCGTGTGTCGCTTGGGCACGAGCGCAGCCACACCGAGCGCCGCGCTTCCCACGCCGCTGGTGATGGCCACCAGGGCCTCGCCGTCGGAGCGCTGGTTCTTGATCTGCCAGGCTCCTGCCACGATGGCACCCGCCGCGGCGACGCCGATCGAGGCCAAGGTGAGCGAGAGTTCACGGTTTCCCTCGCGCTGTTCGAGCTGCGCGCCGAGACTTTCGATCACGTCGTCCGTGCAGTCGACCTCCGAGAGCAAGGATTGGAGCTGACTGTCGAAGGAAATCTGCTGCACGAAGAGCCGTTGCTGGAGCGCGAGCACCTCGACGGAGGGGGCCTCGCCCGGGTTCTGCCTGTCCTTCAGCAAGGCCAAGATCAGCGGTTCGAGGCCTGCGGCGCGCGCGGATCTGCGCGCCTCCGGCGGAATCTGCTCGAGCAGCGGATCATCGAGCGCCTCGCCCAGCTCCTGGTGATAAGGACCCGCGACGCGCACCGTGTGTCGTCGGCAATCGCGGTCCCGTTCACGAATGGGTCCGCTGAGGCCATGCATGGAGGTCGCGGGCGGCGCTGCATGGCCGCAGGCCGAGGCAAGGACAACTGCAGCCAACCACGACGAGCGCTCTAGCACGCGAACCCATCCCCGCGAGCGATCCTCGCACGCACCGCGTGTTCGTGCACGGGTGGCCTGTGTTTCGGGCGAGCTGGATTGTAACGTCCCGATCCGCGAGGACCAAGCGTGCGGCGGTGTGGAGCGACTCGCTCATGGGCCGCGGGCGCTTCTCAGGGCACGAGCTGCATCCATTCCCTGAGCGGACTGAGCACGAAACGGGGCACCCGCTTGAGCTCGTCCAGGGTGCGCGCGCCACACAGCAGCATCACCGCGCGGATCTCGCGCTCGAGCTGGTCGATCACACGCTCGGCCTCCGCCTTGCCGCCGCGCACGTGGGCCTGAAGAAGAGGACGCGCGATCCCGGCCGCCGTGGCGCCGAGCACCAGGGCGCGCACGATGTCCGCGCCGCTCTGTACGCCGCCGGTGGCGATGGTCTCGAGCCCGGCGCGCACGCAGGCGTGCACGCTAGCCGCGGTGGGCACGCCCCAGTCCCACAACAGATTGCCCAGGCGCGCCTGGTCGCCCTCGGCGCGCAAGGTCTCCACGCCCACCCACGAGGTGCCGCCCGCGCCCGACGTGTCGACCGTGCGGACGCCCGCGCCCTTGAGCTTGAGCGCCGTCTGAAAGCTCAGTCCGCAGCCGGTCTCCTTGCCCACCACGGGCACCTTGAGCTCGCTCACCAGGCGCGCGTACGTCTCCACGCCGCCGCTGAAGTCGCGATCGCCCTCGGGCTGCACGATTTCTTGCGCCGGGTTGAGGTGCACGCACAGCGCGTCGGCTCCGATGTCGCTCACGATGTCGGCGATGATCTTGGTGGGCCACTCGCGGGCCTGCACCACGCCCACGTTGCCGAGCACGAGCGTGGTCGGGGCCCATTTTCGCACCTGGTACGTCCAGGCGGTGTCGGGCTGACGCTGCATGGCGCGCTGGCTGCCGAGTCCAAAGCCCAGGCCCCGGGCCTCGGCGATCGACGCGAGATCCCGGTTCACCTCCGCCGCGCGGTCGGTGCCGCCCGTCATGGCGGCGATCACGATGGGCAGGCGCAGGCGCTTGCCGAGCAGGGTGGTGCTGGTGTCGATGTCATCCACGCTGAAGTCGGGCAGCGACTGGTGGACGAGCTGAACTTTCTCCAGCAGGTTCGTGGCCCCCTTGAACGCCACCTGGTCGGTGGCGCAGAGGTCCAAGTGGTCGTCTTTGCGGCGCTGGATCGGCGAGTTCATCTCGAGCCGGCTATAGCAGGTTGCGGCGCGCGGTTCCGCCCCGCGAGCAAAACATAAATGTTGCCGGGGGTCTTGGGTGCCCGAAAGTCCCTTTTCCGGTCTGCGGGCCACCACGAATCTGGGCGCGCCGTCGGCCTCTGCATCGAGTGCGTCCTGACCGAACAGGGCCAAGTGGGTGCTGACTTCGTCGCCTTGAAGGACGCGCGTTCGTGAGCACCCTTCGCGCACTGGCGTGGCTCGCGCCTGCTTCGTGAGACAGGCGCACGAGCACACTGTGGCGCCAGCGCCGGTGCCTTGCTCACAGGGACGGCGATGCTCGACGAGCATCCCAAGCGCTGGCGCGCGTGCGGGGCTGGCACTTGCCATGCAGCCATCCGCGGCATGCCGCAAACCACTCGCCCCGCCCCAACGGCCTACTCCGGGCTCGACCTGTTGCCCATCGCGCACCGCTGGCGAAGGGGCAGGAGTGAGCAGGTGAAGCGAGACCAGGATCCCTATTCCGGCGAGACGCTGCTCGAAATTCAGCAGGCGAGCCGTGAAGACATGGCGCAGGCCTTCGAGGCCGCCTCGATGGCGCAGCGCGACTGGGGCTCACGTGTCCCGGGCGAACGCGCCGAGATCATGCGTCGCGTCGCCAGCATCCTGGAAGCGCGGCGCGAGGAGATCATCGGCTGGCTGATTCACGAAGCGGGCAGCACGCGCATCAAGGCGGAGCTCGAGTGGGCGGCGGTGCACGGGGTCGCACGAGAGGCGGCATCCCTCCCCTACCTGGTCGAGGGGCGCATTCTGCCGTCGGACGTGTCCGGCAAGGAGTCGCGCGTCTACCGCGAGCCTGTGGGCGTGGTGGCCGTGATCAGCCCGTGGAACTGGCCGCTGCAGCTCACCGCGCGCTCGCTGTTTTCGGCGCTCGCGGTCGGCAACGCGGCCGTGGTGAAGCCCGCGAGTGACACGCCCGTCACGGGCGGCGTGATCTTCGCCAAGCTGCTCGAAGAGGCCGGTTTGCCGGGAGGCGTCTTGAACGTGGTCGTCGGGGCGGGCAGCGAGATCGGTGATGCGTTCGTCACGCATCCCACGCCTCGGGTCATCTCGTTCACTGGCTCGACGCGCGTAGGCCGGCGCATCGCGCGGCTCGCCTCAGAGTCGCCGATCATGAAGCGCCTCGAGCTGGAGCTTGGCGGCAACAGCCCCTTCGTCGTCCTCGGCGATGCGGACCTCGACGAAGCCATCGACGCCGCGGTGTTCGGGAAGTTCCTCCATCAGGGGCAAATCTGCATGAGCGCCAACCGGCTCATCGTGGATGAGCCCGTGTACGAGCCGTTCGTGGCAGGCTTTGCCGAACGGGTGCGCGAGCTCAAGGCGGGAGATCCCGAGCAAGCGGACACTTTGATCGGCCCTTTGATCAACCAGTCGCAGCTCGAGCACTTGTGGCAGCGCATCCAAGAAGCACGCGACTCCGCAGCGCGACAGCTGGTGGGCGGCGAGCCGCGGGGCTTGGTGCTTCCTCCGCACGTCTTTGCGGACGTGGAGAATGACCAGCCGCTCGCCCACGAGGAGCTGTTCGGGCCGGTCGCGCCGGTGATCCGGGCGCACGGCGAACAGCACGCGCTGCGCCTGGCAAATGATACGCCATACGGTCTCTCGAGCAGCGTCTTCACCCGAGACCTCGAGCGCGGCTTGCGCTTTGCCAGGGGCGTCGAGGCCGGCATGACGCACGTCAACGATCAACCGGTGAACGACCTCCCGTTCAACCCGTTCGGTGGCGAGAAGAACTCGGGGATCGGGCGGTTCAACGGGCGCTGGGCGGTCGACGCGTTCACCACAGAACACTGGATCACGATCCAACACGTGCCGCGGGAGTATCCCACGGATGCACGCGAGTGGGTCAAGGTGTAGGGGGGCGTTGGCACAGGCGCTCTGCCGTCGCAGGTCGTGTCCGTGAAGCGGGCCAAACTTCCGGGTTGATGGGGGGAGTCTCCGCGCCTCCGCTGCATGCTCTCCCTGTGCGGTGGACGCAAGCAAGCCTGCGGTCTGAAGGGATCCTGGCCAGGTTACACAGGACCTCGAGCGCCAGCTGGATCTGTCGCATTGGTTTCCGCGCGCGGTCCCGCACGATCCATCCGGCAAAGTCAGAGACCTCGAGAGCGCGCGGGCGGCGCTCGAGACCATCGTGACCCAGGGTGAGGGTGCCCAGATCATCAGCGATCCAATCGATCCCTTCGGCGGGCGCGAGACGTACGCGCACTACTTCCGCTTTGGAGAGATCGCGTACGGTCACCGCCTGGTCAAGGATGCGGCAGCGCCCTCCGGCTGGTCCTATACCGGGGAAGCGGTGTCCTACGACGTGATGAAGGTGTATCCGCTCCTGCCCAACGCCAAGGTCAGCGACTACCCCGAGGGCTCGGCCGCAAGGCTGTCTGCGCAGGCGTTCTACGAGGCATACTTGCGACTTCTGCGAGCGCTCGATCTGACGTTCAACGGTGAGCCGTCGCGCTTCTCCGCTGCGCTCGGGCTGATGTTCGAGCTGAAGCTGATCGCCCAGCAGATCTTGCAGCATCCGGCGGGTCCCAACCATCCGCGGCGCGTCGCAGCACCCCCTTTTCAACCTTGATCTTCATCTCACACCGCGGTCTCACTTCATCACTTCCAGCGCCGCAGAACCTGAGCCCATGATCCTACCCACAGACGCCCTGCATCTGACTTCCAGGTGGTTCGTGCGCCCCGGCTGCGAAGCGGCCGTGGAGCGGCCTTTGCAAGAGTTGGTCGACGCCGTGCTCAAGAGCGAGCCCGACACGCTGGTGTACATGGTGCACCGGCCCGTTGCCGACAGCCGCGAGCTGCAATCCTTGCCGCCGGCCGAACCGCGTACCCTCATCTTCTTCGAGGTGTATCGGGACGCGGCGGCCTTTCAACGTCACGTTAGCGGCCCCGTGTTCACGCGTTTCCTCGAGCAGTACGCCACGCTATTCGTAAGCGCAAACGGGAAGCCCTTTACCTTGGTGGAGTTCTTGCAGCTACACCAAGGGTTCATTCGAGGTACGAGCGCGTAGACGATCCAACCCAATGGGCTCGCTGACTACGCCTTGCGCTCCGCCCAGCGTCTGTACGCGAGGTACGCGAGCGCGGGCACTGCCATGGGCAGCACGAGTCCGGGCCCGGTAAGCCCCTCGGGCAAGAGCAGGGCGCCGTTGCCAGCGAGCCCGGCCGCGTACAGGGCATTGCCCAGGCCCATGCTCGCGACGTACGCGGGCCAGGGCAAACGCGTGGCGCCTGCGGCGACGGCCACCGCCTCTGCGAACACGGGCACGGGCCGCGAGAGAAAGACGAGCGCGACCCCCGGCGCGAGCGGAACCTCGGCGGACAGGCGCGAAGGCCACAGGCGCCCGAGCGCATAGCCCGCCAGCTGTCCGACGCATAGCCCGAGCCAGGTGCATGCGAGGCCCAGCCCAAAACCGAGGCGACCACCGAGGAGCGTACCGATGATGCTCGACGGAATCGGCAAGAGCAGATCGAGCGCGAGCAGAAACGCTCCGGTCGCGCCGAAGGTGAACGCATCGGAGCCGCTCGAAAGTAGCCATTGCTCCCCGGGCAGCTCGCCGATGATCGCGTACGGGATGATCGGCAGAAATAGGGTGCACAAGAAGACGAGCAACACGCGACGAACCATGGGGACCTGAAACCTCCTACTACCACGACCTGTGCTCGGGCACGACAGCGGCGGCAGTGGGGCGCGTCAGGAGACGAGATCGAAGCGCTCGTCCGTGCTTTCGTCGGTCGGCTTCAGGGGCGCGAGCTCCGAGAGCGGATGCTCCCGGTCGGCCCGCTCGAGGTGGACCATGGCGCGCCACGCGTGATGACCGACGCGGTCGAGCCAGGCCATGGCGTCGAGCGCGTTTTCGCACCTGCGCACGTCGACCTCGCCACGCGCCATGCGCGCGAGCACGGAGTGACGCTGTTCCTTGCGTACGCGCTCGAGCATCTTGGCGGTGGCTTCGAGCGGGAGTACGTCGTCATCGCTCGGCTCTCGCAGCCAGCCGACCGCGTCATCGAGCCGCAGGGAGAGCTCGTCGCGCGCGGACGCAAACTCCGGCAGCTCGCGCGCGGCTTGCGCATGACCACGCTCGGAGATCGCCTCCAGGAGCCGGTTCAGGTGGTCGAGCGCGTGCAGCACGCCCACGTGCTCACGATACACCGTCGGCGTCGAGGGATCGGTGCGCACCGCCTGCAGGTGATCGCGGGTCGCTTGCAGCGCGCTCCGGAGCTCTGCGCTCTGTGCTAGGGTGTCGCCCGGCGGCCTGGTCCTGCGCAAGAGCGCGCGGGCCATCCCGAAGATCTCCTCCGCGATCGTCAGGGCAGTCTGGCGCGCGGACTCCACGGCGATCGCCGGATCCTTGGCCGACGCCGCGGAAAGGCGATGGGTGAGGGTCTCCCCACGATCGGGCACCAGCCACTCGAGCAGGCGCAAGAGCCGCGGGGAGAGCGGCACGAACATCAGCACCCCGAGCAGGCTGAACCCGCTATGGAAAGCGGCCAAGGTCACGGCCGGGTCGTGCACGTCGAATGCTCGCATGAGCCCCACGATCAGGGCGAGGAGCAGCGGCAAGGTGAAGAACGTGACCAGCGCGGTGCCGAGGTTGAACACGAGGTGAGCGAGGGCGGTTCGTCGTGCGGCGACGGGGGCGCCGAGCGAGCCGACGAGCGCCGTCATGGTGGTGCCGACGTTCTGCCCGATCACGACCGCCGCGGCCTCTTCGAAGCCAAGCGTGCCGCCGTGCACGGCGGTCAGCGTGGTCGCCACGGCCGCGCTGGAGGACTGCATGATCACCGTCATGACCAGCCCGGCACCGACCAGCAAGAGGCGCCCCAAGAGGTCGCGGCGCGCGAGTTGGCCCGGGTCGATGCGCTCTGACAGGCCCGCCATCCCCTCCTGCAGCACGTCGATGCCGACGAACAACAGCCCGATGCCCGCCAGCGCCATGAACAGCGCGGAGCGTCTGCCGTGGAGGAAGAGCTTGCCGAGCGCGCCGAGCCCCACGAGCGGCAGCGCGAATGCGCTCAGCTTCACCTTCAAGCCGACGGTGGCCACGACCCATCCGGTGAGCGTCGTGCCCACGTTGGCTCCGTAGATGACCCCGAGCGCCTGGGACAGCGGCAAGAGCCCGGCGCCCACGAACCCGATGGTCGCCATGGTCGTCACCGTCGACGACTGCGCGAGAATGGTGACCACCGTGCCCGTCGCGACGCTCGACAGGGGGCCGCGCGTATGGCGATGGAGGGCGTGCCGCAGGCTGTCCCCAGCGGCCGCCTGCAAGCCGTCGGTGAGCAGGCCCATGCCGAGCAGGAACAGGCCGATACCACCGAGCAGTGCGCCGAACATCGCGCAAATGTCGCCCACCGCGTTTCAGCGCGCAACGTGGCGGCTTGCAGCCGCTCCGCCCGCGTCAGGCGCGGTGTTCGGGGTTTTCGTAGCCGAACCTGCACCCTGCCTTCCACGCGTTGCGGTCGTTGCCGCGATTGGGAATGCCGCCTGCGTTCTTCAGCATGCGGGCCAGGTGCATCAGGTTCCAGCTCATGATCGTGGTGTTCCGCTGGGTGAAGTCGTTGTCGAAGCCGGCGCGGCTTCCGTCCTCGAGCGCATCTCCGTAGGAGGGGCCAGGACCGGCTTCGCCGATCCAGCCGCAGTCGGCCTGCGGGGGGATGGTGTAGCCCAGGTGCGAGAGCGCATAGAGCACGCTCATCGACACGTGCTTGACGCCGTCCTCGTTCCCGGTGACGACGCATCCGCCCACCTTGTTGTAGAAGATCGATTGCCCGTTTTCGTTGAGCATGCCCGACATCCCGTACAGGCGCTCGATCAGCAAGCGGCACACGGACGACTCCTCGCCGAGCCAGATCGGCGTCCCGACCACCAGGATGTCCGCCGCGCTGACTTGCTCCCACAGCCGGGGCCAATCATCGCGCTCCCAGCCGTGCTCGATCATGTCGGGATAGACGCCATGGGCGACGTGATGGGAGACCATGTGCACGTGCTCCACGGACACGCCGACGCGCTGCATGATCTCGGCGGCCACCTCGAGCAGCAATCGCGTGTGGCTCTCGGAGCGCTCCTTCTTGAGGGATGTGTTGATGAAGATGGCGCGCAGATCCGAGAAGTTCGTCCGGTTCTCCGCGCAGAGCCGCGCCTGAAATTCGTTCAGCGACATGTTCCATCCTTGGCTTCGGGCCCGTTTTCCGCTCTTTCACGTTAACGCGAGGCCAGCGAGGTTTCCCCTTGTGGACGGGCGTGGCAGAGGTCGCAGCGCGATTTCTTGGCGGGCCAACGAACAGGGGGGTTGCCAGCGGAGGACGGGGGCGTCTGCAGATGTCACGCCCGTCGTCCATTCCGAAGCAGCTTCGCCATCTGCTTCGGAGTCATGGGGTGGCGAGCCTCTTACGGCGTGGACGAGCTGCTATCGGCGGCGGCGAGATGGGGAACGCGTGGTCGGGTGCGATACGGCGGTTATGGTCAGATCCAGGAACGGAAACTGAACACACGTCTAGTTTTTTGTTGCCCAAATACCCCGAACCAAGACAATTTTTCGTTTCTCCAAAAAAAATCTCAAGAACGGGAGATGTGTCCGCATTTAAGTATGTGAGCGGGCTCTCATGTGCGAAAGTGAGTTATCGCACGCAGTAGAGAGCATCCGGCAGGGATCACCGGCAGCACTCACGGTTTGCGCGCCGCTGCGTCGCAACCACCTCGGCTGAGTCTGGGCGGTCGTCTCTGCGCCCGGGCTCGCGTGATTTGTTGAGGGGGGGAGTATGAAGAGTGAGACTTCGACTGCGGCGCGCATGCCGGAAGACATGCACGAGCAAGAGAGCGAGCGCGCGCGCTGTGAGAGCATGGTGGTGCCTCGCGGGGATGACACGGCCGTGCGCTTGCCGGACTACGCACGCGCGCTTCGTGCTGCGCCTCGCCCGCGGGAGACGTCGCTCGACGATCTCGAGCTGTTCTGCCCGTTCGAGTCGGGCATCAACCCGCACGCGGATGAGGTCCAGGCCGAGTCCATCGAGTGGGCCGACCGCTTCGGCCTCATCGAATCGGACGTTCACCGCGCAAAGCTTGAGCGCTCCCGCATCGCCCGCCTCGAGGCTCTGGTATTCCACACGGCTTCAAGAGAAGTGCTTCAGCTCGCGGCCGACTGGACCACTCTGTTTTGCTTGCTCGACGATCACGTGGAGCGAGATTCGCTCGGGCCCATCGAGCTCTCTGCGTATCTGGCGCGCGTTCTCTCGGGCTTTCGCGACGCAGGCAACTTGGTACGCGACCCCATCGCGAACGGGTTTGCCGACCTGAGGACCCGGATGCGCGATTTGGCAGGCGAGAAATGGGTGATGCGCTTCGGGGAGCACCTCGAGGGGCTCTTCTGTGGGTACCTGTGGGAAGAGATCAACCGTCGCAAGAAGCTGAGGCCGAGTCATCTCGACTATCGCACGATGCGTGTCGATACCATCGGCCTGCGGCCTCAGTTCTTGTTTGGAGAGCTGGCCGAAGGCATCGAGCTGCCGGAGCCCCTGCGCAGCCACCCGGACATCCTCGACCTCGAGGTCGCGGTCTCCCGCGCGGTGGGGTGGGCCAATGACATCTTCACCTGCAGCAAGGAGATGCAGAGCGGCGAGGTGCACAACCTCGTGCTCGTGCTGATGGACAGCGAGCGCCTGCCCCTCTTCGAGGCCGTGCGCCGTGCGGCGGCGGTTCACGACGACGAAGTGCGGACCTTCCTGAGCATCACGTCGGGACTGCCTGAGTTCGGGGGGGCCGACGAAGCCATCGTCGCGCGCTACGTGCACATGCTTCGCTGCTGGATTCGCGGGCACCTCGATTGGTCCAGCGAAACCGGGCGTTACAGCAAGCGTCTCTCCAGCTTGCCCGCTTGAACGGCGGCTGAAACCAAACGCGTTGCTCTGAACAGCGAAGCGGCTCGCCACGCGCGCATCATCGAGGCGCAGGTTGGATTAGGTGTAATGCACCTCGAGCTGAACGGAGTAGGTTCCGTTCGGCTCGCGCCACTTCTTGATGATGCGTGAGCGGGTGTCCCTGCCGCCCGCGAGCCGAATGGTGGTGGGGATGAAGCCTAGCCAGCATCCGCTCGCCCAGGGCAAAAACTGCTCGTCGATGCCATCGCCTTGACCGATGTAGTGGCCCTTCTCGTTGAGCGCGGCGTGGGCGTCGGCGAAGCTCACGTAGGTGCGCCAGAGCTTGGGCGTCTGGTTCAGCACGATCTTGGGCTGAGCCGCCCGCAGAAACAGGCGGTAGATGGACGTGAGGTCGCGCTCTGCGTTGAGCTGGCAAACCTCGGTGGAGATCTCTTCTACGGAAATCCCCGAGCGCCGCGAGGCTTGCTCCAGGACGTGATTGACGACCTCGAATTCGTACCAGGCCATCGGGAGAATCACGGCCCAGCGCTCGCCTGCGTGCTTGGTGAGCTCGCCGAAGAATTCAGGACCGATATGTCGGTCGGTCCACGCCTTCACCTGAACGACGTGTGAACCCTTGACTGTCTTGGACGACGACATAGTTGCCGTGTCATTGAATCACCCCTTAACCCCTTCGTCACCCATTAAGGTGGGGCTTGTTCGAGCGACAAGCCGCGACAACGTGGCGCTAGAGCGTCGTGTGGCGGTGAGCCTACATGCGCACGCATTTCATTGCGGGCACGCCGTTTCGCGCGCATGCTCCGCCCTCTCGCGACGCCCGTTTTGCCGGAGTTCCCAGTGTCCCATGATTCTCAATTGAACGCCTCGCCCATCGAGTCTTTCTTGGCCGAGATCAAGCAGCGCGTGGACGCGCGCTTGGCGAGCTACTTCGAGAGCAAGCGCGCGCGGGCCAAAGAGCTGAGCGTCCCCTCCGTGGAGCTGGTGGACGCGCTCGACGACTTCACGCTGCGCGGCGGCAAGCGCACCCGGCCGGCGGTCTTGGTGGCGGGCCACATGGCCGTTTCGCCGAGCACGGACCTCGATGCGCTGCTCGACCCGTGCGCGAGCCTCGAGCTCTTGCAGAGCTACCTGTTGGTCCACGACGACTGGATGGATCAGGACGACGAGCGCCGCGGCGGCATCTCGCTGCACAAGCTGTTCGCGGAGCGCACCGGGGATCGCCACCTGGGCGCGAGCCTCTCGGTGCTGGCGGGTGATCTGGGTAACGGTTTTGCGATCGAGCTGATGGCAGGCGCCAAGATGCCCGAAGCGCAGCGTGGCGCGGCCATGAAGGTGTTCTGGGAGATGCAGCAGGACGTGGTGTGGGGGCAGGCGCTCGACCTGATCGCGTTCCCGGATGTGGCGCTGATCCAGCGGCTGAAGACGGGCAGCTACAGCGTAAAGGGGCCGCTGCTCTTGGGCGCTGTCATCGGCGGGGCCAACGAACGCCAGCTCGCCGCCCTGGATCGCTATGCCGACCCGGTGGGGCAGGCCTTTCAGGGGCGCGATGACATCCTCGGCACCTTCGGGGCCCCCGAGAAGACCGGCAAGCCCGCCGGCAACGACCTGCGCGCCGGCAAGCGCACGGCGCTGATCGAGGAGGCCGAAAGGCGCCTGAGCGAGGGCGAGTTCGCGCCGATCCGCCAGGTGTTGGGCAAGGCCGAGGCGCGCGCCGCGGAGATCGCCGCAGCCCAGGGCCTGCTCGAGGACTGCGGCGCCCTGGCCGCGGTCGAGGCCCGCGTAGGCCGCTACTGCGAGGAAGCGGAAGCTGCCCTACAGAACGCCGGCCTCACCGACGAAGGAACCCTGCGTTTGGTACAGCTCGCCCGAAAGTTCGCCTTCCGCGACGCCTGAGGGGCTAAATCCCTTGGCGCTCGGTTTGGTTAACTGCGCCTGGTGACTTTGGAAACGCGGATGGCCTACGGACACGGCAAAGTAATCTTGTTCGGCGAACACAGCGTGGTGCACGGCCGGCCCGCGCTCGCCCTGGCCGTCGAGCGCGGCTCGGAGGTGCGCGCCGGCCCGAAGACGAGCGGCCCCACGGTGCTCGCGATCGCGCCCTGGGGCGTGGAGGTGGACACCGGGGAGGCCGTCAACGAGGGGCGCGAGCCCCTGCAGCGCGCGCTCAAGGTCGCCCGGGCGTTCTACCCCGACGATGTCGAGCTCTCCCTGTCGGCCACCATGAACCTTCCGAGCGGAGCCGGCATGGGTTCCTCGGCGGCGCTCGGCGTGGCGGTGCTGCGCGCCATGGACGAGGCGCGCGGGCTGACGCGGTCGGACGAGGAGATCTACGAGCGCTCTTTGGCCTGGGAGCGCGTGTTTCACGGCAACCCCTCCGGGGTCGACAACGCCATGGCCACCCACGGGGGCATGGCGGTGTTCAAGAAGGGCGAGCCCCTGACGCGCATCGTGCCCCGGCATAGGGTGCGCTTGATCGCGGCCTACAGCGGCAGCTCGTCGAGCACCAAGGCCATGGTGGAGTCCGTGGCGCGCCAGTTCCAGAAGGAGCCCGTGCGCGTGGGCAAGCTGTTCGACTCCATCGCGGCCATCGTGTCCAACGGCAAGCTCGCGCTCGAGCAGGGCGATCTGAAGAGCCTGGGCCAACTGATGACGCTGAACCAGAAGCTGCTCGCCTCGCTCCTGCTCTCGACCTCGGAGATCGAGGAGATGATCGCGGTGGCGGTCGAGGCCGGCGCGCTCGGCGCCAAGGTTACCGGCGCAGGTGGAGGCGGCTGCATCATCGCGCTCGTCGAGAACGATGAACAGTACACGTCCGTAAAGCGCAGCCTGACCGATCTGGGAAAGACGGTTTATGACGTCGAAGCCGGCGGTTCCGCTGGCGAGCCAAGTGCAGGAGCCGGCGGCAGCGCTGGCGAGCCAAGTACAGGAGCCGGCGGCAGCGCCGGCGAGCCGAACCAAGAGAGTAGAGCCACATGAGTACGCACACCGCGACCGCCCTCGCGCGCGCCAACATCGCGCTCGCCAAGTACTGGGGAAAGAGCGACGTCGCCCTGAACCTGCCCGCCGTGCCCAGCATCTCGCTGACCCTCGAGCCCATGCGCACCGAGACCACCGTGACCTTCGACGCCTCGCTCGGGGACGACGAGGTGGTGCTCAACGGCAAGGTCGCCGAGGGCAAGGCTCGCACGCGCGCCATCAAAGTGCTCGACCAGGTCCGCAAGATCGCGAAGCTCGACCTCAAGGGGCGCGTCGAGAGCCAAAACAACTTCCCCACCGCCTCGGGCCTCGCCTCCAGCGCCTCCGGGTTTGCGGCCCTGGTGGCGGCCAGCTGGAGCGCGGCTGGGCTCGAACGTGATAACAGCGTGTGGAGCGCCATGGCGCGCCAGGCCAGCGCCTCGGCGGCCCGCAGCATCTACGGTGGCTTCGTGGAATTGCCGCGCGGTATCCCTGGTGATGCCAAGCTCGGCGCCAAGCAGATCGCGCCTCCCGACCACTGGGACGTGCGCATCGTGGTGGCGGTGGCCAACGAGGGCCCGAAGGACGTGGGCTCCACCGAGGGCATGACCCTGAGCGAGCAGACCTCGCCCTACTACCGGGCCTGGGTCGACTGCTCGGACAACCTCACCGCTGAGGTCCGCGAGGGTATCCTCGCGAAAGATCTCACCAAAGTGGGCGAGGCCATGGAGCAGAGCACGCTCGCCATGCACGCCTGCATGATGGCCTCGCGACCGGGCCTCATCTACCTGCAGCCGGCCACGTTGGCCGCGCTCAGCACCGTGAAGCGCCTGCGCAAGGAGGGGGTAGAGGTCTACGCGACGATGGACGCCGGGCCCCACGTGAAGGCGCTGTGCAAGGCCGCGGACGCCGAGCGGGTGGCCCGTGCTCTGGCTGATACGCCCATGGTCCTGCGCACGCTGACGGCCCATCCCGGGCCCGATCTGGAGCTCCGCAAATGA
>JBIQKA010000076.1:0-24503 GCA_044507075.1 Myxococcales bacterium | reverse complement strand
CGCGCTGCGCCCATGGGTGATTCGCCGTCGTTACAGAGCTTATGGGGTTGGAACGGCCCGCTCGGGCACCCACTCATTATGGAGCATGTTTTCGGCGGGGCATCGCGCTAGTCATGAACCGTACCGGGAGCGGCTCATGGAGCTCATCTTGGCGCGGGCTGCCGGCGAGCGCTCGAGCGAGCAAGTGCGAAAGGCTCTGCTGCAGAGAGACCGCGAGCTCTGCCTGGAAATGGATTCATCGCAGCTCAACTACTTCGTTCTTCGTGAGCTTCTGGAGCTAGCGCCGGAAGCGAAGTTCATCCTGACCATACGGGACTGCCGCTCGTGGCTTACGTCGTACATCGATCACCAGCAAAGCGGTCCCACTTCTCCGCGCTGGGTCGCCATGCGCAAGCTGCGCTTTCACAGCGACGCAGAGCATCCTCCGGAGGAGCAGGCGTTGCGTGAAAGGGGGTTATTCACCGTCGACGCGTACCTCAGCTACTGGGCCCGCCACAACCGTGAGGTTCTCGAAACTGTCCCCAGCTCGCGCCTGCTCGTGGTACGCACCGACCAGATGTCGACTATCTCGAGGCCGCCTTCGAAAGGCACTGTAGGCCGATCATGCAGGAGTTCTTTCCCGACAAACTCGCGCGGCGCGTGTAGTCGTCGCGAAAACCTGCGCAGCTTGAGTAGGCGCCACGTCGCACTGGGTGGCATGCTCCCCCGGGCACAACAGAGCTCTTTGGCCGAATAGTGCTACGCTGTCGGCGAGCTTGAGGGAGTGCGTCTCTCCCGACTCCTAGCCGTGACCCCGCAGCACCGCGAACGACCGGTCCCCGATGATCTCAGCCGTAAGTTTTGTGATCCCGGTCTCGGTTCCAGATTCCCAAGCCGATGAGCGCAGTACTCCCGAGCGAGAGGGACCATGAAGCGTCGCGCGTCGGTTTCTTCTGCCGTGCTTTGGAGCACGGCAGACGCACTGCTCCGGCAGGGGGCGTCGTTTGCAGCGACGGTGATCCTGGCTCGCCTGCTGTCCCCGGATGATTTTGGAGCCGTCGCCGCACTATCGGTGTTTCTGGGGCTTGCCGATGTCTTCATCAACGGTGGTCTCTCGGCCTCCCTCACTCGGAACCCTGACAGTACCCGTGAGGAGGAGTCGAGCGTCTTCTATTTCAACTTGAGCGTTGCGGCGCTGCTGGCCATGCTCCTGGCTCTTTGCGCGCCCCTGATCGCGCGCTTCTTCAAGGCCCCGATCCTCTTGGGCCTCACCTACGCGATGGCCCTGAATCTGTTTCTCGGAGCCTTCGGTACGATCCAGATCACCCTGCTCGAACGTTCGCTCGATTTTCGAACGACCGCCAAGGTAGGTCTCTCGGCCAACTTCTGCGCTTCCGTGGTTGCCATCGTCATGGCGTACCGGGGCTTCGGTGCATGGAGCTTGGCTGCGCAATCTCTCACCTCGACCACCGTCACGAGCGTGCTTCTGTGGACCTTTAGTCCATGGCGACCGAGCCGCGGCTGGAACTTCGCGTGCCTGCGTAAGCATCTTCAGTTCGGTAGCTTCGTATTGCTCTCGAGGCTGCTCGAATCTGCGTCGTTTCACCTCAACTCAGTGCTGGTCGCAAGATTGTTCTCGACGCGTGATCTCGCCTTCTATACTCGAGCGACCGGCACCCAGCAGGTTCCCGTGAACCTGATGACGGGCATTCTCTCTCGCGTCGCGCTTCCGGTGTTCGCGAGCGATGCGAGCGACCCTGTGCGTCTGACGCGTGCCATGGGGAAGGCTCAGAACGCGGTCATGTGGCTCAATATTCCTTCGATGCTCGGGCTGATGATCCTTGCAGAGCCCTTCGTCGTCACGGTGTTCGGGGAGAAGTGGGCGCCGTCGGTTCCGATTCTGCAGGTGCTTACCCTGGTTGGTCTGATACTGCCCATGCGCGTCTTCACCGGGAATGTGATCTTGGCGCTGGGGCACTCGAAGTTCATGTTCAAGAGCGGCCTGCTCAAGAAGGGGGTCGGCATCACCCTCACGGTTGTCGCCAGTTTTCACGGCGTCTTGGCGATGGCCTGGGCCCAGGTCGCTACTGCGTGGTTCACGTATCTTGTCAATGCCTACTTCACGCACAAGCTGTTGGGGTACGGGGCGCGCGGCCAACTGCGCGACCTGACGCCGTACTGGTTGCTAGGTACATCCATGGCTGCACTTCTCTGGCTCTTTCGTGCCCACACGCAGCTCGAGCCTTGGTTGCAGCTCGTCGTCTTTCCGACTGCTGGGGCGTCGCTGTACCTCCTCGCGTCGCGCCTCCTGCGGCTGCCTGCGCTTGAGGAGGTTCTACGCCGCGTGAAGCGGCCCAAGTCATCGGTCGCGAGCTGAGCCGCCTCGCCCCCTCGCTGGAGGCGTTTGAAGGACCGTGCGGTCTCCGATATGCTGCGCGGCGATGAGTTCCTCACTTCTTCATGCAACGCAGGAAGGCTACGCCGCCCGTCCGTCTGCCCATTCAGCTAAGGGAGGCAGCGAGAGCGATCTCGTCTTGCTGCTTGGCTCCTACAACGGGCAGGACTCATTGGGTGACGAGTGCTTGCTGAAGTGCGTCGTTGACCAATATCAGCGTGCAGCTTCAGACCACAGGCTCACCTTCGCGTTGCACTCCCACCGGCATACACCACTGCTCGAACAGCTAGAAGGAACGCTGGAATTTACGGCCAACCGGGGCGTGCAGAGCGCTTTCTGGCGGTTCCAAGGGCAAATGCGTCACACGCACCTCCCGAGGAAGGTCTATCAAGCGCTCGCGGCGGCCATGATGCCCGGCTATATCGCGGCCGCGGCGGCCCTCCACCGCCTGGATGCAAGGGCGATGCTCGCGCAGATGGGGCGCGCGAAGTTGCTGCACATCTTCGGAGGAACCAACTTCTCGTTCCAGTGGTACCACCTCAATGCCCCCTACTTCTTTGCAACATCCGCGGCCCTCAAGTTACGAGGCTGCCCAACCTATTTGTCGCCGCAACAGTACGGGCCCATGTCACCCAAGCAGCTTCGGCTCTTCAAGGCCTGGCTGCGGAGCTGTGTGAGCGACTATCGCGCGCGCAATCCTCGCTGTGTGGCGGAGCTCGGCGGAGATTTGAACGAACACCTGACCTCCGACGAAGTTTACAGTAACCGGTCACTGTATCCTATTGTCGGAGAGCGTCCCGCTAACGCGGAGTACGTGTTGCTCAACGTGCGCGGTGGATCCATGTCGGACGAGTCCACGTTCAGCGAATCGGAAATGGACGCCATCGCGGACACCCTCAGCCGCGTGTACCAAGAGCTTCGCATCCCTTACCGGTTTTTTGCTGTGAGTGGCGCTAAGCTCACGGAGGACGAACGCTCCTATCAGGCGCTGGCGCGTCGCTTCGCAGGCCGCGTCCCGATCTCGAACGCGGGCCGCGTCGCCGACGAGTATGAGCTGATGGCCGTGGCCGAGCGGGCGTTCGCGTGCATCTCGATGTCCTTCCATGGCTGTATTCTCTCGAGCTTCATGGGAATCCCTAGCGTGCCCATCACCAATGGCGCTTACTACGACTACAAGTACATCGGCTTCGACCAGTATGGTGATGGCAGGCCTGTCCCCGTGCTGCCGCTGGATCGTCCTGTGAGTACCTCCGAGCTGAGCTCGGTCCTCGGGTACCTTCGCGGTTATGATGCGCCGGAGGCAGCGCGCCGGCGTGAGCTAGCGGCTGAAAAGCTCGAGAGGTACTATCGCTCGATCGTCGAACGCGCGCTCTGAGTCACATTCGCCAGCGCAGTGTTGCGTGGTCGCGCGCGAGATCGCTGACGTCTTATCGTCAACGGCGCGCGATAGGGGATCCAGAGGACCTGCGGAGAAGCTGGCCGATGCTCTCTGCTGTTTCGTAGCCAGCCAAGCGCGTGAGAGCGCGAAAACCGGTGCCTCCGCCCGGGATGTAGCCGGGCTCGAGGCCTTGAAGATGCGCCCAACTCTCACGGCACAACGCGCGGTCGAGGGGGAAGGCCGTGCGGGCGATCCACCCGAACACCTCGAGCAGCGCTCCTTTGCGCTCCGCGCTCAGCGGTCCGCGCTTCCTCCACAGCTGTTCGAGCTCCAACCCATTGCGCTGGGCGTCGCGCAGAAAGGCTAGCTGACTGGTGGTGCTCACAGAGCCAACCCGATGAGTCCGATAGAGCACCTCCACGTGGGGTGCATGCAGAAACGCCGCGCCCGCGCGGGCCGCATCGAGCGCGAAGCGCGCGTCTTGAATCACAGGCAAGCCAATGTGCCAGCCGGGATGGCGATCGAGAACGAACTCGCGCGACCACAGATACGCGGCCGTGGGGGCCCACATGTTCGTGAAGAAGGCGATTTCCGGATCGCTAGAGACGTCTTGCCAGGTGCGGGCGATGATCTCGGTGGGCGCCCAGCCATGTGAGCTCTCCTCCAGGCGCTGCCAGTTGCCGTAGACCACGTCTGCGCCGCTCTGCTCGGCGAGCGCGTACTGACGTTGAACCGAGCCTGGGGTGAGCAAGTCATCTGCGTCGAGGTACTTGATGTACTTGCCCTCCGCGAGCCGTGTGCCCGTAGCGCGCGCGGCGCTCACGCCGCGGTTGTGCGTCTTCACGTAGCGAACGGGCGTGGCGTGCGCGCGTACCCGAGCTTCGGTGCCGTCGGTCGATCCGTCGTCCACGACGATCACCTCGACCGCCACCCCTCGCTGCTGAGTGGCGCTCAGCAGCGTCTCTTCGATCCAGCGCTCCGCGTTGAACGCGGGAATCACGATGCTAACGACAGGGCACATTGCTACTTGCTCGCGAGGATGGGGGCCTCTGGCGGTCGTCGTCGAACGAGTCCTGCTCGCGGCGCGGACGACGCTGCCGCATGATCGCGGATCTCACGGTAGATGTCCTCGTACATGCGGGCAACGGTGGCAGGTTCAAAGCGCCGGGCGTTCTCGTAGCCCCGGCGAACGAGCTCGTCCCGATAGGCGCGATCGCCAATCACACGCAAGATCCCAGCCCGAATGGAGGAGACGTCGAACGGGTCCACGAGGCACGCGGCGTCTCCCGCGACCGCGGGCATCGAGGTCACGTTTCCGGCAACGACGGGCCGACCAACCCGGTTGGCCTCCACGATCGGCATCCCGAAGCCCTCGAAAGTCGAGGCGAACGCGACGAGATCGCATTGCTCGTACCTCTCCTGCATCTCTTCATTCGTGAGGCGTGCGTACTCACGATATTCGATCGCGTGCTGCCGCAAGAGGTCCAGGTGTTCGGGGGAGAGCTTGCCCACGATCTCCAGCCTGCATGGAATGCCCGCGAGGGCCTCGATGAGGCGGGGAAGGTTCTTGTTGGGCGCCGTGCCGATCTGCAGGATCACGGGGTGCACTGCATCGAAGGCACGCGGAGACGCCTTGAACTGCTCGGGAACCGCGACTGGGACGACGCGCACCTTGCTCGGGGCCACGCGGACGTGCTGCAGGAGACTTTCTTTGACGCTCTCTGAGATCACCGTGACCACGGCGCTGCGCTGCACAGGCAGCTGAAACCACACGAGCTTGAGGATTCGTGCGCGTAGGTCCGTCCTGCCTTCGATGCTCCCGCAGTCGAGGATGGTGAGTACGGTGCGGTCCTTGCGGAGCAGGAGACTCAAAAAGTTGACGTCTCCGGTGACGTGATTGACATCCCCCTGACGCAGGGCGGCCTCGACGATGTTGTAGAGGCGGCGGAAGAGCCCGTTGCTCTCGAACTTGGAGACGTGAATCTCCGGACGGAAGTCGGGCGAGAGGTTACGGACCAAGCTGTCCACGATCATCTCGACGCTGAAGTTGCCGTGCTCACGAGGTTTCCGGGAGAGCAAGGAAACGGTGGTCGTTCGGGTTCGCTCATGCATTCGGTTCGCCTATGCGGGTTCTCCACCACTCTACGATCGTCTCCAAGCTGTCTCGCAACGTGAACCGAGGTTCCCATCCGATCTCATCGCGCATCTTCGTTGGAGAGCCCACGATGACCCGGTTGTCGCTTGGTCGTACCAACGCCGGGTCAGTCGCGAGCTCGGCGTGCGTGCCCAGCAACTGCTGCATCATGGCGATCACCGCCTCGATGCTCGTGCCTTGGCCCGTGCACAGATTGTAGACTTCACCTGAACGCCCACGCTGCAAGAGCATGTGGTAACCGCGCACCACGTCGCGGACGTCCACGAAGTCACGAATCACGCTCCGATCTCCCGTGATGAGCTTTGGCGTCACGTTGTGGTAGCGGATTGCGCAAAGCTGGCGAGCGAAAGAGGGAACGACGAACGTGTCGCGTTGGTAGCGCCCAATGTGATTGAACGACCGCGTCAGTATGATGTCGAGGCCGTAGCCCGACACATAAACTCTGGAGAGCATCTCCTGGGCCACACGCGCCACAGCGTACGGACTCACGGGATTCAATGGCCCATCTTCCCGCAGCGGAAGCCACTTGGGATCCACGTTGCCGTACTCTTCGGAGGAGCCCACCGAGAGAATTCGGCACGGGAGCTCGAGGCGTCGGACCTGCTCGACCAGGTTGAGCAGGACGTTGGTGTTGTTCCGGAAGCTCTCGACTGGTTCCCGCCAACTGAAGCCCACGCTGCTGTAGGAGGCAAGATGGACGATCGCTGTCGGCCGAAAGCTAGAGATGGCCTCGGCGACGCCCGCGGAGTCGAGGAGGTCGAGCTGATGGAAGCGAAATCGAAGCGAACGGGGGAGCTCCGAGAGGAAGTCCGGCTTCCGTCTAGAAAGGCCGAGGACGTCGGACTCCACCCCTTCTGCGATCAGGTGTTCGAGAAAGTGGCGCGCGACGAAGCCGGAACATCCGGTTAGGAGGATGCGGTCCATCGGCTAGCCCCTGGTTGCAAGAAGGAGGGGGTGCGCCAACTCGTCTCGAAGTCGTGGCGGCGCGTTCCGAAGTTGATGGGCGAGCTCGATCGAGGGGCGGATGTCGCCAATCTTGAATCCACCTCCCGAGAGGATGTCCCGATAGGTCTCCGTGTGGAGGTCGGTGAACCCTTCGCTGAACTCGAGCTCTTGCCCGTCCACTGTGATCGAACGAAACGTGCGCTGACCACGTGCGGCCAGCTGCTGCGGCACGAAGCCCACGTCGAGCGAGAGTAGCCAGCGCACGCTGGCGCGCTCCAACTCCAGATGCCCGGCAGCGGTGCGCTCATCCATGCAGTGCAGATGGCTCTCCTGAACTGCGCCAAAGGTCCAGATCAGCATGTCGAAGAAGTGGATGCCGATGTTGGTCGTCAGGCCCCCGGATTTGGTCACATCGCCTTTCCAGGATGCGTGGTACCAGCTGCCGCGTCCCGTGACGTAAGTCAGGACGACCTCTGCCTTCGAGCGCGGCGCCGCTTGCACGCGCTCGCGCAGCGCGCGAATGGCGGGATGCAGTCTGAGCTGCATCACCGTGAACACCCGGGACGAACCCTCGCCCTCGATCTCGAGGAGGCGGTCGACCTGGCTCGGGTCGAGCACGAGCGGCTTCTCACAAATGACATGGGCCCCGTTGCGAAGGCCCAGCCGAACGTGCGCGTCGTGCAAGTAGTTGGGGGAGCACACGGAGAGATAGGAGATGCCGTTCCCGCTTCGCCGCAGTTGGTCGAGGTGACCTTCGAACTGCTCGAATTCGAGGAAGAAGGAGGCGTCGGGGAAGTGTTGGTCGAGGATGCCGACGCTGTCGTTGGGGTCCAGCGCGGCGACGAGCCTGTGGCCATTGGCGGCGATGGCCCGCATGTGGCGTGGGGCGACGAAACCGGCTGCTCCGATGAGTGCGAAGTCCACGAATTACCCCTGCGCAGTCAAAGCTACGGAACGCCGGAGAGCTGATGGGCTGCGCCCCGCCGCGCTGCTGAGGATGTGCTCATAGCGCCGTGTGAGTGCGGCTCGCGAGTACTCTTGCTCGCAGGCGCGATGCCCCGCGTCTCCGCGGGCTGCGCGATCGCGCTCGGAGGCTTCCAGGGCGGCGCGGATACCCTGGGCCAGGGCCTGCGCGGACTCCGGCTCGACGACCCAGCCGCAGCGGTGCTGGTTGACGACCCGCGCGACCTCGGAGCTGCTCTCGACGGCCGCGATCACCGGGCGTCCGGCGGCGAGGATGCCATACAACTTGGAGGGGACGAGATCGTCGCCGACGGCGCGCTTCATGGTGACGAGGCCTACCTCGCATGAGGCCAGGAGCTCGGGCAGAAGCTCGCGAGGTTGCGGCGGAAGGAAGCGCACATTGTCGAGCTTGAGCTCGGAGGCCCGTTTCTGAAGGCCCTCGCGCGCATTGCCGTCGCCGATCAATGCAAGAGTCACGGGGAGCTCTCGCAGGAGCTGAGCCGCCTCGAGCACGTGCTCTAGCCCTTGGCTCAAGCCGAGATTTCCAGAGTACTGCACCACGAAACGGTCGCAGAGCTGGTGTTCTCGCGCGAACGGGTTATCGCGCGGGAGGCGCGCCACGGAAGAAGCCGCAGACCAATTCGGGATCACGTGGATACGGCTCTCTGGCACGCCCTTGTCGGCGAGACGTCTGGCCATGCCGGGGGAGAGCGTCGTGATGGAGGCGGCTGCGCGGTAGCAAGTGCGAGCGACCGTGTCGATGGCTTGGGTGCTCAGCGCGCCAGCCTTGAGCACGCCCAGATGGACCGCGATGTCCGGGTAGAGATCCTGGACAGAATAGACGAAGGGTACGTCACGCACGGCTCGCAACAAGGAGCCGGAGAGGCCGAGCAAGAGAGGAGGCGTCGACATGACGAAGCACACATCGGGCTTGCGCGAGAGGAGCGAGGCGGTCAGCGAGCTCGCGAAGTAAGTTCCGTACTGAGCCAGGCGCCGAGCGATGGTGCGTTCTTGAGGTAAGTGCGACCATACCCGATGGATTTGGACGCCATGGTGCTGCTCGGTCGCTGGCAGCTTCGTCGCACCATCGACGCGTCGATAGGAGGGCTGTCCGCAGACGACCTCAACTTGGTGTCCATAACTCGCCAGATCCTCGCAGAGGTCCGTCAGCAGCTGAGCGGTGGCGGCGATCTCCGGCCAGTAATGCTGATGCAACACGAGGATGCGTAGCGGCGTGGTGTCACGCTGGCGCGCCGCCGAGGCGATGAGCTGCGGATCTGAATGTTCTGAGAGCGTCATCATCCGCTCGTGGAAGCTTTGCTCACTGTGGGCGTGGTGTCGTTCTCGGGGTCCCCATAGTAGCCCCGGTAGTTGGCGTAGTACGAGCCATACATGTTCTCGGTCAAGTCGACGTCGTTGAGGACCGTTCCCACGATGCGAGCGGACACGCCATGAAGTTGACGCAGCGCGAGCGCCAGCCCGCCTCGCGTCGTGGTGCGCGCGCGGGCGACCAGGATCATTCCGTCCGCGAAGTTGGAGATGATCGCCGGGTCCGTGACCGCGCCGAGAGGGGGGGTGTCGAAGATCACGAGGTCATAGTTCGCACGAGCTTCCTCGACGAACTCGGCGAAGCGCCTGGTGTGCAGCAGCTCCGAGGGGTTCGGCGGAATGGGGCCGCACTGCACGAGATTGAGGCCAGGTACGTCGGTCGCCTGCACCGCTTCTTGGAGGCTCGACTCGCCGGCGATGACGGTGGTGATTCCTGCTCCGGTCGGAAGGTCAAAGGCGCGGTGCAGGCGCGGCTTGCGCAGGTCTGCGTCGATCAGCAGCACACGCCGGCCGCTCTGGGCCATCGTGATGGCCAGGCTGATGGCGACGGTGGTCTTGCCGTCGCGCGGCATGGCGCTCGTGACCCCCAGCGCACGCAGGGGCTTATCGGCCGACTGGAAGGTGAGGTTGGTGCGGATGGTGCGGCAGCACTCGGCCACGCTCGAGCGTGGCTCGAGGTGGACGATGAGGTCGCGGTTCGGGTTCTCCACCCGCCCGCCCTTGCGGGCGCGTCGACCAGGCTTGCGCGCGGTGGCGACGCCCGCGTTCGCCACCTCGGGGATCACGCCCAGCACGGTGAGGCCGCGCGCCTCGAGATCGGCCGTGCTGCGGACCTTGTTGTCGAGCTGCGCGATGCCGAGCGCGAGCGCCACGCCGAGCATCAAGCCGAGGACGACCCCCATGGTGACCGCCGAGCGCACCCTGGGGCTGACCGCGAACTGCGGGCGCAGCGCGCGATCGACGATGCGCGCGTTGGCGGCGCGCACGGCCCGCGCGAGGTCGGTCTGGGCGGCGCGCTCCATCACCAGCGCGTAGAGCTCGCTCCTGCTCTGGCGCTCGCGATCGAGCTGCGTGTACTCGGTCTCCTGCAGCGAGAGTTCGAGGCCCTGGCGGTTCACCTCGGCCAGGGCTTGCTCGATGCCCCGCTCACTCTGGGTCAGCTCGCGCAGCTCCGCCTCGACGGCCGCGACGATGGCCTCGATCTGACTGCGCAGCTGGCTGGCCGCCAGATCGACCTCCGATTGCGCGGTCTGCACGAGCGGGTGCGCGGGACCGTAGGTCACCGCGAGCTTCTTGAGCTCCGTGGCCACGTCGTAGTACTTGGCGCGTAGCTCGGCGACGTGCGGGTCGAGGCCGATGGGGCCGGCCTGCAGCGCCAAGACGTCGTCGCCACCGGAGATCATCTCCTTGAGCACAGCGAGGCGTGCGCTCGCCTTCACGCGCTGGGTGCGGAGCTCGGTGAGCGTGCTGTTGTAGGAGTGCAGCTGCGCCGCGATGATCTTCTGGCGTTCCTCGAGCGAGGCCGAGAGCGACTGGTTCTCCTGGCGAAACTTGTAGAGCGCGTGTTCGGAGTCCTCGAGCTCGCGCTTGAGGTTGCTCATCTGCCCGCTCAGCCACTCGAGGGCGCTCACGCTGGTCCCCATGCGGTCCTCCAGGGACTTTTCAATGTACGCATCGGCCACGGCGTTGGCGATCAGCTGGGCGCGATCGCCGTTTTGGTCCTGGACCTTGATGTGGATGATCCGGGTGTCGGGGACCTGGGCGACCGTGATCTGCCCCTGCACGGCCTGGGCGGCCCGCTCCACCGAGGCGGCGCTCGGCTCTTCCGCGCTGGGGTTGCCGCCGTAGTCGGGGTCGAGGTGGAGGCCGAGCTTGCGCACCACGCGCTCGGCGAGGCTGCGGCTCTGCAGGATGTGATTCTGCGTTTCGTAGAATTCGTACGTGTTCCAGGAGTCGTAGCTGGAGGCGACGTCCTGCAGTTCCCTGCCCAGGGGCATGGCCGGGCGGGGATCGTACTCCAAGCTGGCCACCGCTTCGTAGATCTTGGGTTCGCGGCTGGTGCGGAAGGCGACGATGCCTGCCACCAACAGGGTGACGGCCGGGACCACCCATTTGTAGCGCCACAGGTCGCGGGCCAGGTTTTGCAGCATCTGGGCCGGCGTGGTCGCCTGCGAGGTGATCTCTTGAGGTGGCTGATTCATCGACTTGCTCGGGCGGAGGTCACCCGGTTGAGTGGCCAAGAGGAGAGGGCGCGTTCATCGACCCTGGGATGTACCGCAATACTTCTGCTCGCGGTGCCGAAGTTGACACAGCTGCGACGCGGTGCGCAACGCGACCGGGAGCATCCCGGCCCGGATCGCGATCAGGTGCACCTGTTCCAGCTCGGACGGATCGTTCGTGAGATCGTAGGCCGCCTGGGCGTGCGGCAGGGCGGCCATGAAGTCCCCCGATCTCGCGAGCTTGGAGGCTGCTCCGCGGTGGATGCCCGCGCGCGCTTTCGCGGACTTGCCGTGTAGTTGCAGGTCCTTCTCCAGCACCCGTTGGAAACGGTCGCGGTCGCCGAGCGCCAGCGCGGCATCGCGCTCCAAGCTGAGGAGTTGGCCGGTGCGCGGTCCCGGAAACGCTTCGAGTACGCCGAGCGCCTGCTCCGGCTCTTTCCGCGCCAGGAGGAGCTGTGCCAGCGTCGCGAGCGCCTCGGGCGAGGACGGCTCACGGGCTCGCATCGCTCGAGCGAGTTCGAGGGCGCGCTCCCCCTCTCCCTGACGTTCGGCATCCGCAACGAGCAGACGTTGACCGAGGATGGAGCTCGGGTACCTCTCGAGGAGCTCCCGGGCCAGGGTGAGACGCGCGGAGCTCCCCTGCGGGAGGCAATGGACGAGGAATTCGAGGAGCTGCTGCTTATCCGAGGCCACCTCCTCGGTCATGGCGAGCGCGAGCTCTGGATCGGGATGGCGCTGGAGCAGCCCGCACGCATGGGGCGCCGCGAGCGCGCGCGCACGTGCCAGGGCCATGCCCAGCTCCAGCGCGGCCTGGGACACGGCGCCGCGCGCCTCGAGGAGCTGGCCCGCGACCAGGTGCGGTCCCGCCCAGCCGGGCGCCACTTCCATCGCGAGGTTCAGCCAGCGACCCGTGGACGCTGCGCGCACCTTCGCGGCCGCCCAGGTGGCGGAGGTCACGAACGCGGGCTCGAGCGGATAGCCCCGAAACGCGCTGGGCAGCATGGAGGCCACCGCCGCAGGCTCGTCCTCCGCGGCGCGCTCCAAGGAGCGCGCCAAGGTGCTCCGGTCCCAGACGGTGAGCCAGGGCGCCGCGGCCATCGTCGCGAGGGCGGCCAGGGCAGCGCCGAGCTGCATCCCCGAGCGCGCGGACCACGTGAGCACGGGGGGCAACGCGATGCCGCGTCCGTTGGAGGCTGCGCCGAGCGCGATGGATGCCACCACGGCCACCCCCGGGAGCTCGAGGCTGAAATCGACCAGGTTCTGGAGACCCAGGGCGATCACGCCGCAGCCCAAGGCGAGCTCTCCGGTGCGCGGGTTACGCAGCCACCAGCGGCCCAGGGAGATCGCGAGCGCCACGGCGAGCAGGATCGAGAACGGCCAGCCCCACTCGGTGAGCCACTGCACCGGCAAGCTCTCGGGGTACATCGCGCGGCCGTCGACGAGCAGCGCCCGGGGGCTCACGTCGCCGAACGCTCCGCGGCCGACGCCGACGAGGGGGTGCAGGAGGGTGAGCTCGCTGAGCTCGGCGATCAGCGCGAGCTTGGAGGGCACGGCGGTGTCGCCCGCGAACTCGCGCTCGTAGGGCGCGAGGCCCACATAGCTGCCGAGGGCCAGGCAGGCGGCGATGCCCAGGGCGATGGCGCGGTTGGCCGGGCCCCGCCGTGCGCCCCGGCGGCGGCGCAGCAGCATGGAAGTCCCGAACAGGGTCGCGCCCAGCATCAGCGCCGCCACGCCCCCGCGCGAGAGGGCGAGCACGCCAGTAATGAACACCACCAGCGCGGCGCTGGCCCAGGCGATGCGTGTGTCTACCCGGCTTTGTGCTGCGGCGACGGCCACGCAGGCGGGAAATCCCAGCGCCAAGAGGCCTGCAAGATGATTCTCGTTGATCAGCGGGGCGATGAGCAGCCGCGTGTTGCGGTTCACCGGCACCTCGAACACGCCGAAGACCTGCTCGGCGCCGAGGACCCAGTGGCCGACCGCCACCAGGGCCATGGCGAGCGCGCTCAGGGCCACGCCGTGGAGCAGGACCTCACGGCCGCCAGCGCGGCTCAACGCGTTGCCGGCGAGGAACAGGGCCGCGAGGGCGGAGGCGGTACCAAAGGCCGCCCAGGTCGCCCCGGGGGCCGCGCTGATGGCGCACACCTCCCGTTCGAGCGCGCCCAGCGCGAGCAGGCGCTGCGCGAGGGCGTGTCGCTCGGGCTGCGCCCAGTTGACCCAGGCGCAGGGCAAGGGGAGGGCCTGGAGCGCCGTCCAGAGCGCCGCCGCGAGCGCAGCGAGGCCGAGAAGGGGCGTTCGCCCCAGGGACGCGGTGCTCCTCTCGCGGAGCCACCAGGCGGAGAGCGAGCAGGCGATGGTGGAGAGGACCAGGATCGCGAGGGCGCTGGGACCCGTGGCGCCACCCAGCAGCTGCGGGGCGACTACGGCCAGGGCGGCCAGCGCATAGGCCGGCCAGGGCATTCTTTTCCCGCTCCGCGTGCTCAACCGTTCCCCCGTGGTCGCAAACGAGCTGCGAACAGGCCTTCTACCCGAGTCTTCGCCCGAGATGCACGCTTTGTGTGCCGGGCGGCCGCCCTAAGCTGGCTTGGCCTCGGCTTGGCGGCTGGGCGCCTTCTTTGGGGGCGAGAGCCGGTTGGCCAGCCAGGCGACCGCGATGGCCACCACGAAGGCCTGCACGAGGCCCGTGACCATGCCGAAGATGTGATAGTCGGTGCGCACGATCATCCAGGACCCGGCGAGGAGCCAGGCGGTGCGGGTGCGGGCGCGGCTGATGCCCTGGGCGATCCCGAGCACGAGCCCGAGGGCGACGCCCTCGATGCCCACGCCCAGCCAGCCGAGGCGCCAGTAGCCGTCGCCCACGGCCGGCACGGTGATGGAGGTGTGCGTCTTCACCCGTGGATCCTGCAGCCGAAAGGTGTGCGTATAATTGCGGTTGGTCTCGCCCTGCACCGGCTTGTCCGGCCAGAGCACGCGGGGCACGAGCAGCACCGCCTGGTACAGCCAGCGATCGGGGCCGTCAAAAGGCACGCGCGAGGGTACCCAGGAGTAGATCTGGGCCACCTGGCCGAGGGTGCTGGTCCGACTGCGCGTGCTCTCCACGCCCGCATTCAGGGAAGTTTCGGCGTCCTTGCCGGCATAGGTCTGCTCGAGCGCTCGCGACCAGTTCTCCCAGGGCGAGCTGGATGCGTTTCCTCTTTGGTACCACTGAAGCTGGCGGTACACGCCCTTCGCGGGATTGAGGATGAGCAACAGCGCGACCCCGGCGGCGAGCAGACGTAGCGGGAGCTTGCCCCTGCGCGACCAGGCGAGCGCGGCCGCCGTGATTACGGGGATGAACGCGTTCTGCAGCATGCCGCTCCGTGCGCCCAGGAAGAACAAGAACAGCGCGGCACCCCAGGGCAAGTAGCGGGCGGCACGCGTCTTGATCTGTTCTTCGTACTCGAACAGAAACACCAGCGCGAAGATCGAATTGGAGAGCAACGAGATCGGTTGCGTCAGAGGCCCCAACCACTTGGCCCACAAGGCTGGGACCAAGGCGATCGCGACGAATGCTAGCCCCGCCGTCCGCGCCCGGGATCCCAGTCCAGCCCCGCGCACGGTCTTCCGGTCGAAGCGCTCGATGGCTCGTTTGAAGAGGCCACTGGTGGCTCGATCGGCGATCAAGGCCACCAGGATCGCGACTGAGGCGAGCACGAGCGCGCCCAGCGTGGCCTCATCGAACGCATGCGACGACAGCCTCAGCCGGCCCTTGACGAGCCACAGCTCCGTGCGACTGAAGATCGGCGCGCCCAGCGCCACGTAGAAATAGCCGATGCCGATCGCGAGCGTGGGGAACGCGCCCACTGGGGAGAACGCGAGGGCGAGCAAGGCGAGGCTGCACAGGAGGCCCGCCTGGAGCCGCGTTTGGTCGGAATAGTCGCGGTGTGCGAAGGACAGGTGCACCCAGATCGCGACCGCACACGCGGGCCACACGAGCACACGGGCCGTCAAGGTACGGGCCGAAATCAGTGGTTCGCGTGAGCCGACGACGCCTTCCACAGCAACTCCCTACCTGGTGTCCGGCTTTTCGAAAGGAGCGGCCACGCTCTTCGCCTCGATCAGCTTCACGCTCAGCACCAGCTCCGCGATCGCCCGCTGCGCCGCGTAGTCGATGCCCGCCCAACCGTCGAAGACCCCCCCCTTGCCGAACAGGTAGTACGCGGGCACGAGCCACGGCGCGACGACGCGGGTCATGCGGATGCGGTCCGCCCAGGAGAGCTCGCGCCAGCGCTTGCCCAGGAGCTTTTGGGCCTCTTGGGTGGCGTAGGTCTCCTGGGAGTTCAACCAGCGCTTCATCGACTTGCGATCGTCGTGCTGAACGGGGTGCTGGAGCTTGCCGACCTCGCCGTCGACCACGAGGCTGTGCGCGTGGCCGTCTTGCACGTAGTGCGCGCGCTGGGTGCGGAAGAGCACGATGCGCGGGGGCAGGATGGCGCGCTTGAGCTCCTGTCCGTTCACGCAATAGGCGAGCCGCGCGTAGTAGCCGCTGTGTCCCGGGCCGGCGGTGAGCGCGTGCGCGATCTCTTCGGAGGTCCTGCTTGGCAGTACGTAGTCCGCATCGATCGACAAGCACCATTCGCTCCGCACGAGCGAGAGGCCGTAGTTGCACTGCGACGCGAACGAGTCGAAGGGGCGGTGGACGACCTCGACGTTGGCAAAGCGCGCGCAGATCGAGAGCGTTTCGTCGGTGCTGCCGCTGTCGAGCACGATGACGCGCGGCACCCAGCCGAGGGCCGCGAGCACGCGCTCGATGTTCGGCTCCTCGTTGAAGGTGATGACCAACGCCGTGAGCGGAAGCTCACTTCGCAGAGAGGTGCTGGTCTGCAGGTTCGAAGCCGGGCTGCGCATCACGCCGCCACCACGTTCTCCCGCCCGCCCCGATACACCCCGCGCGTATCGAGGATCAAGCGGGCCTTCGCACCCACCAGCTCGTAGTCCACGCCCGCGTGAGCCGTGACCAGCAACACGGCGTCCGCCTTTTCGATCTCTTCCGCCGTGAGCTCTTCGCTCGGTCGGTCCGAGAGGTGCGGCCAGGCGCGGGTCTGGGGCAGCACCTTCACGTGCGGGTCGTGGAACACGACCTCGGCGCCGAGCGCCGCCAGGTGATCGATGATGGGGAACGCTGGGCTTTCGCGGCAGTCGTCGACGTCGGCCTTGTAGGCCACGCCGAGCACGAGCACGCGCGCGCCCTTCACGGCCTTGCCGCGGTCGTTGAGGGCGGACTGGAGCTTGCCCACCACGAACTCGGGCATGCGGACGTTGATCTCACCGGCGAGCTCGATGAACTTGGTGGTGACCTCGTACTCGCGGGCCTTCCAGGACATGTAGAAGGGATCGACGGGGATACAGTGGCCTCCCCAGCCAGGGCCCGGGTTGAAGCGCATGAACCCGAAGGGCTTGGTCTCGGCCGCGTCGAGCACCTGCCAGACGTCGATGCCCATGCGGTCGAACACCAGCTTGAGCTCGTTCACGAGCGCGATGTTCACGCTGCGGAAGATGTTCTCGGTGAGCTTGGCCGCCTCCGCCACGCGGGCGTTGGCGACCAGCACGGTCTTCTGGAGCGCCGCGGCATAGAGCTTGTTGGCGAGCTCGCCGCTCGCCTTGTCCACACCGCCCACGAGCTTGGGAATGCTCTGGGTGTTGAAGCTGGGGTTGCCGGGATCTTCACGCTCCGGGGAGAAGGCGAGCAGATAGTCCTCGCCGAGCGCGAGGCCGCTCTTGCTCTCCAGGGCCTCGCGCACGAGCTCGTCGGTGGTCCCGGGGTAGGTGGTGGATTCGAGCACCACGAGCTGTCCGCGGCGCAGGCGCTTGCCGACGGCCTCGGCGGTGTCCCGCACGTAGCGCATGTCGGGCTCGCGCTGCTTGGTGAGCGGCGTGGGGACGCAGATCAGGATGGCGTCCTGCTGCGCCAGGCCATCGAAGTCCGTGGTGGCGAGCAGTTGTTTGGCACGCGCTGCCGCTGCGATCGGCTCGGACGGGATGTGCAGCAAGTAGCTGTGACCCGCGCTGAGCGCCTCCACCTTGGCTGGATCGGTGTCGAAGCCCGTGACGGTGAAGCCGGCCTTGACGAAGGCGAGGGCGAGCGGGAGGCCGACATAGCCCAGGCCGATGATGCCGACCCTGGCGGTGCGTTGCTCGATGGCACGTTCGAGCGCTTCCTTCACCGACAAAGACGACATCCCAGCCATGGACTCAAACTCCCAGAACCTTCCGGAAATACGCCACCGTGCTCACCAAACCCTCCGACAGCGGGATCTTCGGCTCGTAGCCCAGGAGCTCCTTGGCTTTGGTGATGTCCGGCCTGCGCTGCTTGGGGTCGTCGGCGGGGAGCGGCTTCTCGATCAACTGGCTCTTGGTGCCGGTGAGCGCGATGACCTGCTCGGCGAGCTCGCGGATGGTGAACTCGCCGGGATTTCCCAGGTTGATGGGGCCCACGTGCTCGCCGTTCATGAGCCGGCACAGGCCATCGACCAGATCGTCGACGTAGCAGAAGCTGCGGGTCTGCTCGCCGTTGCCGTAGACGGTGAGGTCCTCGCCGCGCAGGGCCTGGACGATGAAGTTGCTCACCACGCGGCCATCGTCGACGGCCATGCGCGGGCCGTAGGTGTTGAAGATGCGCGCCACGCGGATGTCGACCGCCGCCTCGCGGTAGTGATCGAAGCAGAGGGTCTCGGCGCAGCGCTTGCCTTCGTCGTAGCAGGCGCGGGGACCGATGGGGTTCACGTTGCCGCGGTAGCTCTCGGGCTGCGGGTGCACGTCCGGATCGCCGTAGACCTCGCTGGTGGAGGCCAAGAGGAAGCGTGCCCCCGTGCGCGCCGCCAGGCTCAAGCCGTGCAGCGTGCCGAGCACGTTGGTGGTGACGGTCTTGATGGGATTGCGCTGATAGTTGATGGGGCTCGCCGGGCAGGCGAGGTGGAAGATGCGATCGGCCTGGATCTCGTAGGGCGTCGTCACGTCCTGCAGGACGAAGCGGAAGTCCTTGCGGCCGAGGAGGTGGTTGATGTTCTCGCGTGAGCCGGTGGAGAGATCGTCCAGCGCGATCACCGTGTCCCCTTCGCGGAGCAGGCGCTCGCACAGGTGCGAACCGACGAATCCCGCCCCGCCTGTGACGAGGGAGATCATCGGACGCGCACCCCGATGCCCTGGTACTGAAAGCCCTGGCTGGGCAGGCCATACGTCGACCAGATGTTGCGGCCATCGATCAGGATGGGATGCGCCAGCAAGCTCTTGATGCGCTCGAAGTCGGGGCTCTGGTACTCACGCCATTCCGTGACCAGGATCAGGGCGTCGGCGCCCTCGCAAGCGTCGTAGGCGTTGTCGACCAGCGTGATCTTGTCGCCGTACAGGCCGCGCACGATGGGCATGGCCTCGGGATCGTGGGCAGCCACGCTGGCTCCGTCCGCGAGCAGCGCGTCGATCAGCGTGAACGCAGGCGATTCGCGGGTGTCGTCGGTGCGGGGCTTGAAGGCCAGCCCCCACACGGCGATGCGCTTGCCGCGCACGTCCTCGCCGAGCACCGCCCGCAGCTTGCGCCCCAGAACGCCCTTTTGGCGCTGGTTCACGCGGTCCGTGGTGGCCGCCATCTCGAGCTCGAAGCCGTGCTCGCGGGCGGTGTGCACCAGGGCCTTCACGTCCTTCGGGAAGCACGAGCCGCCGTAGCCGGGGCCTGCGTACAGGAACTTCGAGCCGATGCGCTCGTCGCTGCCCACGCCGTGCCGCACGTGGTGGATGTCCGCGCCCACCTTCTCGCAGAGCGCGGCGACCTCGTTCATGAACGAGATGCGCACCGCCAGCATCGTGTTGGCGACGTACTTCGTGAGCTCGGCGGAGGCCGGATCCATCCAGATGATCTTGTTCGCGTTGAGCGAGACGGGATGGTAGAGGCGCCCCATGAGCTGCTTCGCGAAGGCGTCGCCGTCGGCGGTGCCGATGACGATGCGGTCGGGGCGCATGAAGTCGTTGACCGCGTCGCCCTCCTTGAGGAACTCGGGGTTCGACACCACGTGGATGGGGTGCTTCGAGCCCTCCACGATGCGGCGCAAGCGCGAGTTGGTGCCGACGGGGGCGGTGCTCTTGACGACCAGGACCAGCTCGCGGGTGGCGTGCTGCTTCACGGTCTGGGCCACGGCGTCGACCGCGGACAGGTCCGCGCCGCCGTCGGAACGCGAGGGCGTACCCACCGCGATGAACACGGCGTCGGCCTGGGCGACGGCGGTCTCGACCTCCGGAGTGAACTCGAGTCGGCCGGCGGCCACGTTGCGCTTCACGAGCTCATCGAGTCCGGGCTCGAAGATCGGGATCTCGCCGGCACGCAGGCGATCGATCTTCCCATTGTCGATGTCCGCACACGTGACGTTGTTGCCGATTTCAGCGAAGCAAGCGCCGCTGACAAGCCCGACGTAACCAGTTCCGACGACGCACAAACGCATGTTTTCCCCTCGGTTGGTCCGAACCTTTAGAACGCGACCGCCCGATTGCAAGGCGGCTTAAACGTTGAATTCGGCTCGGGATCGCGAGCGCTTTACCCTGGTTGCGCTTTGCGCGCTCGCCATTCAGGAGATCCTTTGGCGGACCCGGGTCCAGGCGGCCCAGGCGAGCGCCTCCGCGATTTCCCGGGGGCCGGTGTTGAGGGCGTGCCCCGCCAGGGCGCTCATGGTGGAGAAGCGTCCCCTTCGCCGCACCACCTCGCGCGTGACCCTCGCCAGCATTTCCCCCAAGGGATCCGGCTTCATCGCTCGCAGGCACTCCTCGGTCCATTCCCAGGTGGGGGGCGTGCTCAACTCACGCAGCGCAAAGCGACTGGCCCGCCCGAGCCCGTGGGCATGCAGGTGCGCAGCGGCAGCCCGGGGCGCGAGCTCGTGCCGGGCCAAGAGGCGCGCAAAGTCACTCCGATACATGGGGTCGCCCGGGCGGTGGTCCGTCGCCAGATGCCCGAGCAGATGCGCGAGCTGGTCGAGGGGGTGGGGGAGCCAGACCTCCGCGCCAAAGAGGGTCCGATCCGGGCTACCTCGGGCAAACAGCCCGTGACCGCCCAGCCGATAGCGTCCACGTGCGAACAGGCTCGCGTGCAGATCGACGTTCAGGGGCAACCCCGGCGGACGCAGCGCCTGCTCGTGTGGGCCCTGCGGGTTGGGGAACGGGACGAAGCCCTGGTCGATCAGGATGGCCCTGGCTCGCCCGAACATCCCGGGTGGCACGATCACGTCGACGTCCGAGATCGCGCGCGCCTCGGCGCTCTCGTAGAGCGTCGCCTGCCATAGCGCGCCCTTCAGCGGCATCACCGCGATGCCATGCGGGACGAGCAAGTGGCTCAGTCGACGTACGAGCTCCGCCGAGAGCAGCTTCAGGGCCGACTCGTGCGCCGCGCCCGCCATGGTCGCGCGTTAGGCCGAAAGGACGCGAGCCAGGATCACCGTGATGTTGTCGGGGCCGCCGTTCTTGTTGGCGCGCTCGATCAGGCCCTTGCTCACGTTGTTGAGGTCGTGCTGGTTGGCGGTCATGATCTCGCGGATCTCCTCGTCGGTGACGGGGCCGCTGAGGCCGTCGGTGCAGAGCACGTAGACGTCGCCCACCTCGGGCTTGTCGAGGAAGCAATCGACCTTCACGCTCTCCTTCATGCCGAGCGCGCGCACGATCACGTTCTTGTGCGGGAAGTTGGCGATCTCCTCGGGGCTCAGGCGCTTCATCTTGATGTAGTCGTTGAGCAGCGAGTGATCTTCGGTGAGCTGCGTGAGCTTGCCCTCGCGCAGTCGATAGACGCGCGAATCGCCGACGTGGCCCACCAGCACGCCGTCGTCGACCGCGAGCAGGGAGACCATCGTCGTGCCCATGCCGCGCTGGCCGGCGTTGCGCTGCGCGGACTCGAAGATGCGCAGGTTCGCCAGCTTGATGCCGGTGATCAGGCGGTTTTCCTGATAGCCGCGGCTCTTGTCCATCTTGTAAGGCCAGGTGGCTTCGGGATCCTTGCTCGTGGCACGGAAGAAGTCCCGCATGGTGTCGATCGCCATCTGGCTCGCCACCTCACCTGATGCGTGGCCACCCATGCCGTCCGCAACGATGAAGAGGTCTTCATCGTTGAGGATGGCGTAGTTGTCCTCGTTGTGATTGCGTTTCATGCCGACGCTCGTCTCGCCAGCCGTTTCTACACGCACGAGAAAACCTCCAAATTACCCGGGCTTGACGCTAACAGTGGCGACTGGTCGAAGTCAAATGCGGAGGATGTCGAAACGAGGCCCTACACCCAACGACAAGTGTCCTTGACACGTCTCTAGATCCCCATCGACGAAGTAGCCGAACTCTCCGTCTGCGCAGGAAAGTTCTGCCCACTCCGTGATGGTCTCTTCCGCCGTCCCCGGGCGGAAGCCTTTCCCCAGCCAGATACGCGGCAGATCGTGCACCACGGCATGGGGACGGCCCTTCACGGCCAGCAGGTGGAAATGGTCGTCGCGCTCCAGGGCCCGGTAGAAAGGCTGAAAGCCGAGGCCCGCCTGCGCCACCGTTCCCGCCCCGATCGTCATGTAATTGCGCGTCTCCCAGTGGCCCGAGGAGAACACGACCTGCAGGCGGCGGGGCTGCAGGATGCGCTCGAAGGTCTCTCCTCCGAGCAGCGCGCTGCCGATCCCGCGCGCCAACACCGTGGCGGCCGTGACCGGGCTCGGCTGTCCATTACCGGCCGCGTAGTACTCTGCCAGGTAGCCATACATGAGGCCGGTCCCGAACAGGAAGCCGAGTCGGTCGCCGATCCGGAGGGTGGGGCGGGCGCGCAGCTTCCTGGCTTCGCCGTTGGACCAGGACCGTAAGGTCCGCTCGAGGAGCCACCCGGGGTTGCGGCGGCTGATCCCGAGCGAGTTGGCGACCGTGTTCATGGTGCCGCCGCGCAGGAAGGAGACGGTCGGCAGCGGGCGATCGCCGTAGGCCTTCCACAAGCTGGTCAGCGTCAACGAGGCGGTTCCATCGCCGCCCACCACGGCCACGCGCCCGAGCCCGTGCTCGGCGATCGTCTGCGCCACTCGCCCGAGATGGGCGTCGTCCTGGGTGACGTGTAACTCGGCGCGCCCACGACACAATTCTCGCAGACGCTCCGCGAGCTTGGGGTTGCGACGCAAAGCGCCTGCGTTGGGATTGACGATGACGGCAGCGCGCACGTTGTGCTCAGGCCTAGCACGCGCGCGGCCCGGTGCGCAGGAAGTGCGTGCATGAATCCGGGCTCGGGCGCGGGGCAGGCCCCATTGCGCAGGGGGGGGCCAGCGGGTAGGAGGGAGGCGTGGCGCGACCTTCCGACGACCAACTTCGGCTCCTGCGAGAGGTCCGCGCGCACCTCGAATGGGAGAGCCAGGTGGGCGGGATTGGGGTCCCCCGCGTCGAGACGTCGAAGCCCAGCGTGCCCGCTGTGACGGCGGCCCCCGCGCCAGCTCGGCACGCGCCCGAACACGCACCCGCAGCCCCCGTGGAGTCGGGCGGGCGCGCCCAGGTCGCGGCGCCCGATGTGGTGGCCGCCGAGGGTCCGCTGGCTCCCGAAGAGCGCCGGCTGAGGCTCTCGGTGCTCGCCGAGGAGGTCCGAACGTGCACGCGCTGCGAGCTGGCCAAGGGAAGGACCCAGACCGTCTTCGCCCGCGGGAACCCCGACTCGCCGCTGGTGTTCGTGGGGGAAGGACCCGGGCAGGAAGAGGACCGGAAGGGGCTCCCCTTCGTGGGCGCCGCCGGGCAGCTACTCGACAAGATGATCGCGGCCATGGGGTACGGACGCGAAGACGTCTACATCTGCAATGTCGTCAAGTGCCGGCCGCCTGGCAATCGGACGCCCCTGCCCATCGAGGCCCAAGCTTGCTCCCCCTTTCTGCACCGGCAGCTCGACCTGGTCGCCCCGCGCGTGATCGTGGCCCTCGGACGCTGTGCCGCGGAGAACATGGGGCTCGTCCCCGCGGGGGGCGGCTGGCGTGGTCGCTGGGGGAAGTTCCGGGGCGTGGACGTGATGCCCACCTACCATCCCGCCTTCCTGCTGCGCAGCCCGGAATTCAAGCGTCCCGTGTGGGAGGACCTACAGAAAGTGATGGCGCGTCTGCGTACCCCGTGACCGGGCGTGCAAGCGCGCAACAAGGCTGGTAGCCTTGAAATCGTGGGCAAAGTTCTTCCTGACGAGCTCGTCTTGCCGGATCTCGACGGCGAGGACGAGAGCCAATCTCCGGAGCAGGCGCTCTCGGACGAGGAGCCCGTGGGGACCCCCGATGCCGAGGAGCTGCTGCTCTCAGACATCGGCGACGGTCCCGAGGAGGTCGGGCTCGACGCGGAGACCGAGGGCGACGCGCGTGCGGAGGCTTTGGGGAGCGAGCTTTGGGACGGCGAAGAGGCCGACGAAGGCGGCGAGCCCTGGACGCTCGACGAGCGTGGGCTCGACGACGAGCTGGAGTTCGAGTTCGAGGAGGATGAGCACGGCTGGACGGAGGACAGCGAAGGCATGGGCGCGGCCTTCGATGAGGAGTTCAGCCTGGAGGACGAGACGGCCTCGGTCGACGACGGCGGGCTCGAGGGCGTGGAGGATCCGCTGCTCGATCAGCTGAACGTGGACGAAGACGACGATTCGCTGCTTTCGGATGACCACGATCTCGAGGGCGCCGAGGCAGACGCAGACGACTATGCGAGCGAGCTGAGCGACGCCGTATTGGGAAGGGAGTAGGGCCACGGATTGCGCGACCCACACGGAGATGCTGGTGCGAGGTCTACGCGCAGGACTCGCGCGTGATCCGGACGCGCAGCTCCGCGAGCTCTTGGCGGTGCCGGAGGGGGCCGACGACCGTGCGCTTTCGCGCGCGCTGATCTCCGCGGTCGCGGACGCGGACGTGACCCGGCTCGAGCGCAGCGAGGCTGCGCCGCTGGACGCGTCGGACCCACGCGAGAGCCACTTGCCCTCTCCTGTGGCGGGCTCCGATCGTTCCTTTCTGGGGCGGCTGCAATCCGAGGGCAGTCGCGCGGGGCAACAGAGCCTGGCCGAGCTGGGGCACGTGCCCACCCTGCTGGCGGTGCTGCGCGCAGGGTCGCTGTGGCAGCGCCGCGCGGCCGCCAAGCGCATCGCGGAGCGCCTGAGCGAAGACACGCTCGACGCCGAGG
>JBIQKA010000271.1:0-3574 GCA_044507075.1 Myxococcales bacterium | reverse complement strand
CTGCTCGACTCGCCTCGCCTGCAAGCGCCCGCACAAACTGATCACACATGGGGGAATTCCCTTAGGGGGTAAGCTTCGCGCGTGGAGATAGTGCGCCCTGCGAGCCGGCCCCCGGCCCGCTCCGTTCCCTCTCGCGCCGTGCACCGCCGCTGGCCCGGCCGAGGCTAGCTCGGTCTTCCAAGCGGTAGCGACCGTTCCACTGCGTCGCAAGCGGGCCGCGCTTCCGGTATAGTGCTGGCCGCCGATGTCGCTGCGCCCAGATCCGATAGCCCTCGTGGAGGCCTGCTATGACCTCAAGTGCGACGAGCAAACCTGGTTGCAGCGAATCGCGAAGACGGCCCACGCCCTTCTCGCGAGAGCGACTCATGGCGTGGTCGCTTACAATCTGGAGCTCGCCGGGGCTTCAGTCCGCATGCCGCACGCCGTCCAGGCTGGCGGCGAAACCGACGTAGTCACCCAGCTGCGCAGCTTGAGCCAGCTCTTGGAGCGGCGATACCGCGGAGAGGCAAGTCTGTTCGAGCGGGGCGTGGCAGGCCTATATCAAAAGGTCGTGCTCGCAGGGTTGCGTTCTTCCGTGGATTGCATGTTCATGACGGAGATGAACAAGATCGGGCCCGATTGGATGTACACGTTGGGCGTGCCGGGGGTGCACGATCACTTCATTCTGATCAGCCACCACATCGACGGGAACGGTGCCACCGTGCTCGCGGGGGGGCTGTCGCGCAAGGGGACCCTACGGCACGCCGAGCGCCAGATGTATCAGATGTTGAGCGCGCATATCAAAGCGGGCCAAAGGTTGCGGCGCCGCCTTGGGGCGTTGCATCCGGGCGTAGACGGACCCGATGGCGGCGCGGTGCTCGATGCGGACGCGCGACTCTTGCACGCGGAGGGCGAGGCCAAGGAGGCCGAGGTGCGCGAGCAACTGGTGCGCAGTGCCCGCGCCATCGACGGCGCGCGCAGCGAGCGTCTGGGGCGCAACGCAGAGGCGCTCGAGGTGTGGCAGGGTCTGGTCGCCGGTCGCTGGTCCTTGGTGGAGCGCTTCGACGCGGACGGCAAGCGCTTCATGCTGGCCCACCGCAACCCGGAAGACGTGGTGGACCCGCGGGGACTTACGAGCAGCGAGTCGCGGGTGACGGGCCTCGCGGTGCGGGGCTATACGAACAAGCTGATCGCCTATCATCTCGGCATCTCCGCCGCTCGGCCCGCCAGGCCCTCCGGCGAGTTCGCTGAAACAAGGTTTCGACAACCGGCGGGGGAGGGAGGACCGTTTGTTCAGCCTATCCGCCACCACCTGGGCGGTGTCCCCAAAGGAAGGCTGTTTCCGCTGAGCCGCGACGATTTGCTCGACTGCGCCGCCTTGCTCGAGAGCGTGAAGCTGGGCGAGCTCGATCGCATCCTGATTCCCGAAGCGCCGCTCGATGTGCTGGCGCAACAACTGGTGGCGACCACGGCCCACGAGGAGTGGGACATAAAGGCCTTGTACGAGCTCGTGCGTAGCGCCTACCCCTACCGCAACTTGCCGCGCGAGCGCTTCGATCAGGTGCTGCAGATGCTGGCCGAGGGCTTCACCACGCATCGCGGTCGGCGCGGGGCGGATGCGGATAAGCGGAACAAACGCTCCCTGCCCTCCCCCGGGGCGACATAAGTCCCGTTCAGCGAACTCGCCGAAGGGCCCGGCGGGCCGAGCGGCGGGGGGCACAAACCCGCGTCACCGTGGAATTCCGCTCACAGTGGAGTGCGCGCGTCTGCGGCACGCACCTATCCGCTCAGCTCACAGAACGTGAACCGACCGCCTGTCACTCGCACCAGGTCGCGTCGCTCGCCGCCCAAAAGGGCGGAGGAATCCGCACCCGCTCGATGGGGGGAGCCCTAGCCGGCAGGCGCAGGTGCTCGAGGATCTTCCTCGCCACCGCCCCATCGAGGAGGGTCGCGATGTGACGCAAGCGCCCACCGCAGCGCGGGCACGCGAGCACGTCGAGCTGGAATGCAACGCGCATCAGCTCGGCCCAGGTCTCGCGCTCGGCTCGGGTCAGGGTCTCGGTCGCCGGGCCATCGGCCAGTGGCTCGGGTCGAGCGAACCGTACTACCTCGGCCCGTAGCTTGGCGTTGGGGGCAAGCACACCCGCGTAGAGCACGAGGTTGGTGCGCGGCTTGGGGATCTGGGCCGCAAGCCGCTCCATGAGCTCGATGGGCTCGAACCGCAGATGCGTGGTGCCGTCGCGCCAGCGCGTCTTGAGCGTCAGCAGATAGTGGCCGTCGGGCAGCTTTTCGAGCCGTCCATCGGCGAACGGAGGTCGCGCGCAGTAGCGGACCAGCTCCTCGATGCGGGTCCGCTGTTCGGCGCCGAACGCGACCCTCCCGTGGAGATCGAAGTTGTCGAGCTGGGCGCACAGGAGGCCTGCGCGTTCGACCCGTTCGGCTGCACCTGCGAGATGGCTTTGCAGAGACTTTCGGATCCGGAACACCGGTCGTCCACGCGCGGGCCCAAGCCCCACACGCTGTGTCACGGCCCCCTCGTAGCAGGCGGAGAGCGCTGGTGCTTCGGCAGCGATCTCGTCCTCTCCATCCATCTCGAGGAGGCCGCGACGCTCGAGCAGGCGCATGACGCGGGCGTGAATCGCGACGAGTAGATGCTCCACGTCGGCCTGTCGTGGTGCGGGCGCGGGCGCGAACTGCAACACGCCGTCGAGGTCCCGATGGAACCAGCCATCGATCGCGAGCAGATGGTAGTGCACGTTCAGGTTCAGCCCGCCGCCAAAGCGCTGGACGAAGGTCACCGAACCGCTCTGCGCGCCAGCGTGGCCGCGCGCTTTGGCCAGTTGCCACACGCGCTTGGTGAGCGCCGACGAGAGGACGCGGTGCAGGGCGGTACACAGAGCGTGGTCGTACGCGAGTCGGTATCGGAGCGGGTGAGGCAGGCTCAAGACCCACTGGCGGACCGGAACATGGGGCAGCTCCGCGTCCATGACGTGGTGTGTGAGCGCCGTCATGCGGCGCCCCGCACACGATGGACACAGGCCTCGACCCTTGCAGGAAAGCGGCACGAGATGGTCGTGCCCGCAGTTGCCGCACTGAAAGCGTGCAAAACCATGTGCGAGCACGCCGCAGCGGAGATAGCGCTCGAAGGTCTCGGTCACGAAGCCAGGCACGCCGCCGGCCTCCGCCACGGCGTGCTTGAAACTCCCGCAGTGCTGGCGGACGAGATCGTAGAGCACCGTCCCCGCAGAGTCGCGCGGACGGTATTCGGTCGCTTGAATGAGCGAAGCAGCGCACCGCACGGCCAGGGTGTGCCCAAAGAGCGTGCCGCTTGGTCAGCGCGTGACTGCGGGCTCCTGGCGCTCTCGAAGTGACGGATGGCGGCGCGTCCACGCGACGGCCGCCACCTCTCAGTCTGCACCCCGTTTCGTCACTCTCAGCTCGCGCACCAGGTGGCCGCGCCCTCTCCCACGACACCCTCCACTTAGGCGCCGCGCGCAAAGCCAGCCATCCAGGAGGAAAGAAGTTCCGCTTCACATACGCCTACGCCCGCTTCTCCCGCAACCCCGAGAGCACCCGCTCCAGCTCCTCCGGAAGC
>JBIQKA010000270.1:0-3586 GCA_044507075.1 Myxococcales bacterium | reverse complement strand
ACGGCATGCGCCAGGCCATCGAGGAGGGCTTCATCCTCGACGTGCTCAAGGGCTACACCACCTACAAGACCTACTATCGCCTGGTGAACACCAGCGAAAACGATCCGCTGGTGGAAAAGCGCGAGGCTCGCGCCGCCCTCGCGCGCCCGCCTCACCCGCATCGGCGAGGCGGACCTCGAGCTCGAGTCGGGCGCACCAGGCGAGGTGAAGGGCCCGACCGCGGTGGGCACCCGCAAGATCGGCCAAGAGAAGGTCGCCCTCAGCAGCGTGATCGAGAAGATCAACGACCTCTTCGGTACCGACTTCAAGCCCGAAGACCAGCTCTTCGTCGATCACATGGTGGAGGCCGGCCTAGCCGACACGACCGTGCGCGAGCGCGCGATGGCCAACACCTACGAGAACTTCGCCATCAGCATCAAGGGCCTGGTGCAGGACCTGGTGATCGACGGCCTCGATCGCCACGAGCAGCTCGCGACCAAGTACCTGAACGACGAGAGCGTGAAGCAGGTCCTGTTCGATTACGTGGCGAAGAAGATCTACGAAGAGATGCGGAAGGCGGGGTAGCTTGGTCTGCGCATCACATCCGGCAAGACCCGAGCGCGTTCGCGCCGCCTCGGCGAAGGTGGCACGCCGATGCCCTTGGTGGGGTGCTGGTAGTAGGCCTTGAGCACCACGAGATCGAACAGCAGCGCGACCACGGCGGCGCTCGCGGTCCACGGGCGCCCGCGGAACAAGCGCGTGTCGAGCTGCGAGAGCGCCGCGCCTTCGGCGTGCTCGGTACCGCGCAGGCCGCGGTGGGCGAGCCCGCCCGCGATGAGCAGACCGAGCAGCGCGAAGGGGTGACGTGCAGAGAGCTCCACGGGTCGAAGGCCTCGTCGGCCAGCACTTGAGCGATCTCGTTCCAGTCCAGGTTGCGGTCGACGCGCAAGGTGGACGTGTCATCCGAGTTCTCTCCGTGAAAGGGGTTGCCCAATCGTTAGAAGCGCTCGCTCGCTCGTGTGACGAACTTTTTGGGGGGGACGTACTGCAGCGCATGGCCATCGTCGACGGCGCTGGAAAATCAAACGGAACGCGAGGGCACATGGCCGCCGCGTGCTTCATCGGGGCCGCCGCGGTGCCGTCCCGCCGATCTTTGCGGACGGGGCCTCCGCGGGTTCGTCGGCGTGGGTTGGCGTGCGTCGTTCGCGCTCGAGCAGGGCCTGCTTACGCGACAGGCCCCAACGATAGCCGCCGAGTGAGCCATCGCCGCGCAGCGCGCGATGGCACGGTACCGCGACGGCGATCCGGTTGCTGCCGCAGGCGCTGCCGACCGCGCGCGCCGCCTGTGGCGCGCCGATGCGCTCCGCGAGCTGCGCGTAGCTCAGGGTCGTGCCGCGCGGAATCTGCTGCAGGGCGCGCCATACGCGTAGTTGGAAGGTGGTGCCCCACAGATCCAGCGGAACGGCGTCGGGCGGCGCGCCCTGGTCGATGACGGCCAGCACCAACTCGGCGAGTTGCTCCAGGTCCGAGTCGGCGGCCAAGTGCTGGGCGCCAGGATACTGCGCGAGCAGCTCGTGATGAAGGACGGCTGGGTCGTCTCCGAACGAGATCGCGCAGACCCCACGTGGGGTGGCGGCGATCAGGACAGGACCCAGCGACGAGGTGCGCACCAGGGAGCGGATCAGGACGCCGGGGGCGCCCCGCCGTAGCTCAGAAGGCTGCATCCCGAGGCTCTTGCTCTCACGCTCGTAGAATCGGCTGCTCGAGGTGTAGCCAGCCTCGTAGAGCGCTGAGGTGACCTGGGATCCTTCGCGCAGCGCACCGCGCATGCGCATGAGCCGCTGGGCGGCGCCGTACTCGCGCGGACTCATGCCGACCTCCTTCTTGAACAGCCGTTGCACATGGGGCGCGCTCATGCCTACGTGGTCGGCGAGCTGTTGAAGCGACAACCGCGCTTCGCTCCCATCCAGCAGGGCGCAGATCCGGCGGACCACTTCGCGCGCACGCGGCTCGGGCGCTGTGTCGCGGGGACGGCAGCGCTTGCAGGGGCGAAAGCCGGCGCGCTCTGCGGCCTCTGGGCTCGGGTGAAACGTGACGTTTTGGAAAAGCGGGAGGCGCGCACCACAGCTCGGACGGCAGTAGATCTGCGTCGTGAGCACGCCGTAGTAGAACTGTCCGTCTGCGGAGCAATCTCGTCGCCGGACGGCCTCGTAGCGCTCGCGATCTTGGGGGGGATGTGCGCCGGCTTGCATGTTGGGCTCCTGGAGCAGAGTGTACCCAGCCTCGAGGTCGTCGCGCTCCGGTTGTTGCGCACGAATTCTTCGCGCCTCGGAAACAGCCCGGTGCGCAGACTGCCGGCGCGAGACACAATTGCACCATGACCGACATCCCGCTCCGCCCCGCTGAGCCGCGCGACTGCGCGGCGCTCCACGGCCTGATCTGCGAGCTGGCGGATTTCGAAAACCTGCGCCACCAGGTCTCGTTGAGCCCCGAAGACCTCGCCCGTCACCTCTTCGGGGAGCGGCCAGTGATCGAGTGTGTCGTCGCCGTGAAGGACGATGTGCCCGTGGCATTCGCGCTGTACTTCCCGAGCTTCTCCACCTTCCTGGGAAAGCTCGGGCTGTATCTCGAAGACCTCTATGTACAGCCGGCCTATCGGGGCACGGGCATCGGCAAGCGACTGCTCGTTCACCTCGCGCAGATCGCGGTCGAGCGCGGCTACGGCCGCTTCGAATGGAGTGTGCTCGTCTGGAACACAAACGCGATCGCCTTCTACGAGAGGATGGGCGCGACGGTGATGCCGGATTGGCGCATCTGCCGGGTCACGGGTGAGGCGCTCGTCGCGCTGGCGAAGCGTTCGGATCCGTCTGAATCCACGGGGTAGAGCGGCGCGGCTCACGTCCAGGCCGTCGCTCGGCCCGAGCGGCGCACCTCTCCTGTCTACCCACCGGATCGCTCGGCGCTCAGGTCGCCTTCACGCGAATCAGGACGCTGCGGGCTTCTTGTTCGACTGCGACCGAGATGGGGAGGAACTTCTTGACGACCTCGAGGTGGGGGACCAGCGCGCCGGGCGAGAACGTGAGCCGCGTGGACCCGAGTTCGTCGCCCACCACCTGCGCACCGCAGATCTGGGCCGCCGCGCGCACCGCCGTGAGGTGTTGGCGCATCAGCCCGGCGCGCTTGCGCTGACCCCGGATCGGGTCGATCACGAAGGGCTGGCCCGTGAGCGCACTCAAGGAGAGTGAGCTGCGCAGGATCTGTCCTCCGCCGATCGAACCGTCGATTTGAACCGTCGTCGCCATCGTGTTGCTCTGGCAGTTGCACCGAGAAACAGCTTCAACCCCGCTCGCTCACCTTCTGGCGAGCGTGTGCGCGTACTCCATGGCGCGCCTGGTCGAGGCGAGGATCTCGCGCTCGGCCTTGAACAGCGCGTCCTCTCCGATGATTGGCACCAGGCCCGCGCGCTCGAAGGTGCCGTACATGCCCGGGCGCAGGCCGCACAAGATCAGCCGCCCGCCCAGCTTGCGCGCGCGTTGGGCGACCGTGGTCAGCGCGTGCGCGGTGGTGGCGTCCAGGTTGTAGGCCTCCTGCATGCGCAGCACGATCA
>JBIQKA010000269.1:0-3592 GCA_044507075.1 Myxococcales bacterium | reverse complement strand
TGCCGGATGTCCTGAGAACTCTTCATGGGTCCGGATTGAGTACCGCTCGGGACCCGGTTCGTCCACGTCGCCCCGGAGAACGGCGCAGCTCACGAAGCCGCAGGATTTCCGCGGCATAGCAGCCGCCCGCTGCGCCACGACGACCCGCAACCAGTTGCCAGGGACGGCCGATACACGCTACAAGGGACAACACTGATCGCAAATACAGTGCTCGCGCGTTCAGCGATCGACCGGCTACGCTCTCAAGCCTTTGAAACCAAAAGAGAATACAATGCTCACCTGCCTCCGCATTCGCGATCTCGCCATCATCGAACAGCTGGAAATCGAGCTCGGTCCGGGCCTGAATGTGCTCACGGGCGAGACAGGCGCGGGCAAGTCGATCCTGGTGGACGCCCTGGAGCTCTTGCTCGGTGGCAAGGGCAAGGCCGAGCTGGTGCGTTCCGGAGCGAGCCAGGCCGAGGTCGAAGCCATGTTCGATTTGGACGACGACCCGGATCTGCGCGCCAAGCTCGCGTCGCTCGAGCTGGCGTGCGAAGGAGAGCTGCTCATCCGGCGGGTGCTGTTGCCCAACGGCCGCACGCGGGCCTTCGTCAATGGCCGATTGGCCACGGCGCAGCAGCTGAGCGAACTCTCGCGGGGCCTGGCCGACATCTCCTCGCAGCACGAGCATCACACCCTGACCAACCCCGGCACGCACCTCGGATATCTCGATGCGTTCGCGAACCTGGCGTCCCAGCGCGAGCAGGTGGCGTCCGCGTTTCACGCGCTGCGCGAGGCGCATCAGGCGTTGCAGGCGTTCGACCAGCGCCTGAAAGACCGCGCTCAGCGCGAAGATCTGCTGCGCTATCAGGTGCGAGAGATCGAAGAGGTCAGCCCGCGCGTGGACGAAGAGGTGCAGCTCGGTGAGCGGCGCGATCGCCTCAAACATGCGGGCACGCTCATGCAGCTCTCGGCGGACGCGGCCGACGCCCTGTACGAGCGGGACGGCTCGGTGAGCGAGGTGTTGGCGCAGGTGAGTGCCAACGTGCACGAGGCGGCCACGCTCGATCCCTCCTTGCGCGATCTGGCGCAGCAGCTCGAGAGCACCCGCGCGCAGCTCGAGGATGCCGCCCGCGAGCTCAGCCGCTACACGCGCGGGGTCCACGCGGATCCAGAGGCGCTCACCGAGCTCGAAGAGCGCCTCTTCGCGCTGCAGAAGCTCAAGCGCAAGTACGGCGGGAGCCTGGAGAGCGTGCTCGCCCACCTCGCGCAGAGCCATGCCGAGCTCGCCGCGCTCGACGATCACGAGGCCACGAGCGAGCGCCTGCGCGGCGAGTACCAGCGCAAGCTAGGCGATGCGCGCGCGGTCGCGCGTGAGCTCAGCAAGAAGCGCAAGCTCGCGGCGGGCAAACTGGCGAGCGCCATCAGCGAGGAGCTCGCTTCGCTCGGCATGGGCGGCGCGCGCATCCTGGTCGACGTCTCTCCTCTCGAAGGCAAGCTGGGCGAGCTCGAGGTGGACGGCGCGCGGCTCTCGGCCCAGGGCATCGATCGGGCGGAGTTTCTGATCGCCCCCAACCGCGGCGAGCAGGCGCGTCCCTTGAGCAAGGTGGCGAGCGGCGGTGAGTTGAGTCGCGCCATGCTGGCCATCAAGCGTGTACTGGCCGGGCTCGGGCCTGCCGGCATGTACGTATTCGACGAAGTCGACAGCGGCGTGGGTGGCGCCGTGGCCGAGGTCATCGGCCGCAAGATCGAGGAGGTCTCCGAACACCGTCAGGTGCTGTGCATCACGCACCTTCCGCAGATCGCCGTGTTCGCCAGGAGCCACTTCAAGGTCGAAAAGGGCGACCAGGGCGGGCGCACGGTGAGCACCGTGAAGAAGCTCAGCAAGCGTGAGCAGGAAGAGGAGATCGCGCGCATGCTCGGCGGCCTCAAGATCACGGCCAAGACGCGGGCGGCCGCAGCGGAGATGCTGCGCGAGGCGCGGGCCGTGGCCTGACCACGCGGCGTGCGCGGGCTTCTCGCGCGGACCAAGCAAGCCCGGGAGGGGAGCGATGGTTGTTTCCATGGGCGATCGGTTTCGTGCCGCTCGGCGCACTGGGCGGGTCTGAAAAGGGTGCGACCGAGCGCGCGAGTCCGCTACTATCGTCCCGTGGCAAACGTGGGATTGGTGTTGAGCGGGGGCGGCGCACGCGCCGCCTATCAGGTCGGCGCGATCCGTGCGCTCTCGGAGATCACGGACGCGAAAGAGATCCCCTTCAACGTGGTGACCGGGCTCTCGGCCGGGGCGATCAACGCGATCAGCCTCGCGGCGGGCGCCGACGACTTCAAGCAAGCGGTGGAGCTGCTGAGCGAGACCTGGCTCTCGCTCACCCCCGACGCCGTATATCGCACCGACATCCCAAAGCTGGCCGCGCTCGGCGCGCACTGGATCAAGGATCTCACGTTGGGCGGGCTCGTGGGCAGAAGCCCGACCAATTACCTGCTCGACACCGCACCGCTGCGCCAACTGCTCGAGGCGCGCATGGACTGCAGCCGGATCCAGCAGCACATCGAGCGGGGCCTCCTGCGCGGCGTCTCCGTCTCGGCCACCAACTATCTCACTGGCACCATCATCTCGTTCTTCGACGGTAGCCCGGAGGTCGAACCCTGGTTGCGCTACGATCGCCTGGCTTTACGCGACCACATCACGCTCGACCACGTGATGGCCTCGGCGGCGATCCCGATCTTCTTTCCACCGATCTCCATCAACGGCTGCCCCTACGGCGACGGCGGCGTACGCATGACCACACCGGCGAGCCCCGCGATCCACCTCGGCGCGGACAAGATCGTCGCCATCGGCATCCGCTATGCGCGCAGCACCGCGCAGACGCTGGCGCTCAACCAGGAGGCGCGCGCAGAGCACGTGAGCGTCGCGCAGATCGGCGGCGTCTTGTTGAACGCGCTGTTCTTGGACTCGCTCGACAACGACATCGAGCGTCTCCAGCGCATCAACCGCACCCTGAGCTTCGTCTCGGCGGCCTCACGCGCCCAGGGCCCCGACTCACTGCGACCTATCCCCGCGCTCTCGCTGCGCCCCTCACAGGATCTCGGGCGCCTGGTGGGGGATGACGCCCGCAAGTTTCCCTCCATGCTGCGCTACCTCCTGCGCGGCACGGGCGCCCAAGAAAACGCGGGGCTCGACATGCTCTCCTACCTGGCCTTTCAGCCCGGCTACGTGGGCCGCCTGATCGAGCTCGGATACAACGACACGATGGCGCGCGAACGGGAGATCGTGGAGTTCTTCGAGGCGCCGGTCGAGGGTGTTCGGGGCGAACAGGAGAGCGCCTGAGCGCGTAGGCCGGAAGGGACCTAAATTCTTTTCCATCTGGCTCGCAGACCGAAACTGCCGAGAAACAAGCGCCGGATATGCACAGGGTTGCCTACTACCAAGGAGCAACCATGAGAGTGATGAGATCGTTGCGTGCCAAGGCGCTTACGGCCCTGCCGGCGGCCGCGAGCGGATTGTATGCGCTGCCTGCCTTCGCTGAAGATGCGGCCCCCGATCTCGCGCAGCGCGTTGCCGACCTCGAAGCGTACATGACCAACAGCGCACCGACGTCGCTCACGGTGCCCG
>JBIQKA010000075.1:0-25116 GCA_044507075.1 Myxococcales bacterium | reverse complement strand
CTTCGGCGCGGGCGCTGCGGCAGCGGTGGGAGCGGCCTTCGGCGCGGGCGCGGCGGCAGCGGCGGGAGCGGCCTTCGGCGCGGGAGCGGCGGCGGCCGGTGCGGCGGCGGCCTTCGGCGCGGGCGCGGCGGCGGGAGCGGCCTGCGCCGCAGGCTGGGCCTTTTCCGCCGACGCGGCCGCCTTGGCTTGCTCGATGCGGGCCAGGCGACCCTTGGCATCCGTCATGCGCGCGCGAACGGACTCGAGGTCCTTTCCGATCTCGCCCGTCTCCAAGCGCAGCTTGGCGAGTTCCTGCTCGGCCCTGGCCTTGCGCGCCTCAAAGCTCGCCAGCACGGCGCCCGCTACGGACTTCGCCTTCGCGCTCTCCCTCTTGGCATCATTGGCCGCCTTTTGCGCGTCCTTGGCCGCGGGCTCGGCGAGTGCCAGCGCCTTGATCGCCGGCTCCTGCGCCTTGCCGCTGTTGGCTGCGGCGAGCGTGGCGTCGTCGTTCGCCTTCTGCGCGGTCAGCAGCGCCGCCTGCGCCTTGTCATGTGCCTCCTGCGCGCGCTGGAGCGCTGGCGGCGGGACGGCTCCCTCCTTGCTCTTGGCGGGCGCCGCGGCCGGCTTTTCGGCAGGCGCGGGCGCTGCAGGCGCGGGCGCTGCGGCTGGTGCGTCCTGCTTCTTGGCTTCGCCCGTACCGAACCGCGCGTTGAGCTCGGCGAGCTTGGCCTTGGCGCTCTCGGCCGTCTTCTGGGCCCTCTCGAGCACCCGCTGAGTGTTCTTCTGAGTCCTCTCGTTGACCGCGTGGCTGGCCGATAGCTCCTTGGTGAGCGCCTTCAGCGCCTTGAGCGCGCCTTGCGCTTCCTTGGCGGCCTCCGTCGCGCGCGTGGCAGCCTCGATGCTCGCGTTCGCGGCGGCGGCCAGGGCCGCTTCGCCCGAAAGCACGCTCTCGGCGCTCTTGATCAGCTCGGGCCCCTTGGCCGCGAGCTCGGCGAAGGACGCCTCCGCTTGCTCGAGCTTGTTGAGCGCCCGCGGGGCGGCCTCGGCCTTGATCGCCTTGTTGGCGGCGTCGTAGCTCGCTGAAGCTGCCCTCCCCTTCGTGAGCCCGCTCCGATGCTCCCGGGTCAGCTTGCCGAGCGTGCCGCGCTGGGTCTTGAGCTCGGCGGCGCTGGCTTCGGCGGCCGCGCGCTGCGCGGTGGCGGCCTTCAGCGCCTCTTGTGCCTTGGCGTTGGCTCCGACCACGGTCTGCGCCAGCGCGTCCGGATTGGCCGGCGCGGCAGCAGCCTGAGCTTGCTTCGCTGCAGGCGCGGCCGTCGCCTTCGCAGCCGGCGCCTGAGGTGTGGCCGTCGCCGGAGTCGCAGCCTTCGCGGGTGCGGCCGGTTGCGCACTCGCAGCGGGCTTGGCCGCCGGCGCTGCAGCGCTGGCCGGTGCAGCCGGCGCCGGCTTGGCCGCAGGTGCTGCCTTGGTGGGTGCGGCCGGTTGCGCGCTCGCAGCGGGCTTGGCGGCGGGCGCGGCCGTGGTTGCCGGTGCAGCCGGTTGCGCAGTCGGCGCGGGCTTGGCAGGAGGTGCAGCGGTGGGAGCCTTGGTCGTCGCCTTCGGTTCCTCCGCTGATGCGTAACCGCCCAGAGCCAGGACGATCGCGGCTAGCGCAGAGAAACTCGTACCGATGCGTTTCATGTTTTCCTCCGTGGAAGGCGGGTCGGCGCACACGGATTCCGCGCGCGAGCACGACCGAACGAACTGCAATAGAGAGGTGCTGTTATCTCAGCGTCTCCACGGAAAACCAACCCCGAATCCGCGCTTCTGCGGCCAATTTGTACGAATCTCCGACAAAATGTCCTCACATGCGGAAAGTTTCCGAATCGTCAGGGGTGGGACATCGTGCGCGTGCGATCGGATCGATCGCGATCGCTTCTCTCTCATGCCGCGACAGCGAAATCTCCTCACGGCGAAGTGCGTATCGAAACGCGAGTGAACGTGCGGGCGATTGCGCAGACAGCGGAGAAGTTCACAAAAGACGTTTTCGAGCCAACAAACTGGCTGAACACATGGTTAGAAACGAGGTACACGAACGATGACGCGCGCCGCGATGACCGGAGATACGCGCGCGCGGCGCCTCAAGATCTTCGTGCACCCGGCTAGTCTTGCTCCGAGGAGTGCTCATGATGGGGAAGATGCGATCGAATCTCAGCGCGAACTTTCGTGGGCCACGTGTGCTTGCCTGGCTACTGCTCGCTGCGGGAGCGCTCTGGCTCATCGGTCTCCATGAAGGAGCGTCCGTCGACGCCCAACCCCCGGGAAGTCCCATCATGTCCAAGCAAACCTATACCAAGCCATCGGACGCTGAGCTCAAGAAGCGCCTCACTCCTCTCCAGTACGAAGTAACCCAGCGCGACGCGACCGAACCCGCGTTTCGCAACGCGCTGTGGGACAACCACGAAGCCGGCCTCTACGTGGACGTCGTCACGGGCGAGCCGCTGTTCGCGTCGGTGCACAAGTTCGATTCCGGCACCGGTTGGCCGAGCTTCACCCAGCCGGTGGAGCCGGGACGCCTGGTCGAGAAGACCGATCGCAGCTACGGCATGGTCCGCGTGGAGGTCCGCTCCAAGGCAGGCAACTCGCACCTGGGCCATCTGTTCGACGACGGCCCCGCCCCTGCCGGTCTGCGCTACTGCATCAACTCGGCAGCGCTGCGCTTCGTGCCCGTGGCCAAGCTCGAGGCGGAGGGCTACGCCGAATACGCGCGTCTCTTCGACGAGACGGCGACAAAGAACGAAAACAAGCCCGCGGCCCCGGCCGCGCCCGAAGCCAACGCCTGCACTGTCCCGGAACCGGGTCAAACCCCTGGCTGCAAGGCCACGCTCGACACAGCGGTGCTGGCGGGCGGTTGCTTCTGGGGCATGGAGGACATCCTGCGAAAGATTCCCGGCGTGCTCGAGACCGAGGTGGGCTACGCGGGCGGCGCCACCAAAGCCCCCACCTACGAAGAGGTGAAGACCGGACGCACGGGACACGCCGAATCGGTGCGCGTGCTGTTCGATCCGAGCAAGATCTCCTACGCCGACCTGCTCGAGAAGTGGTTCTTCAAGATGCACGACCCAACCACCAAGAACCGTCAGGGCAACGACGTGGGCACCCAGTACCGCTCCGTGATCTTCGTGAACTCCAAGGAGCAGCGGAAGGTCGCCGAGGAGGTGAAGGAGCGCGTGAACCGCTCGGGCAAGTGGAAGGCGCCCGTGGTCACCGAGATCGTGGAGGCAGGCGAGTTCACCCCCGCCGAGTCCTACCACCAGGATTATTTGGTGAAGAACCCGGGCGGATACACCTGCCACTACATGCGCGACTGAGGCACGCTACTGGCAGCTCGGATCGGTGCGGATGTTGTCGATGAAGAAGCGCGTGAAGACGGCGATCTCGTTCTTGTTCTTGGGCAAGAACGCGATCTGCGTGAGATCCTGCGTGGGTGTGAACGTGATGCACCGAGTGGTCCACTGGCCATCGGGGAGATAGTCGGTCTCGGCGAGTTCCGTCAGGAAAGCGCAGGGCGTGAGGTTGGTCCCGCCGCGCACGATCAACCCGAGTTGTTCATCGCCTCCCGACTCCGCGCGTACGTCCACCAAAAACGCGTAGCGCTGGCCGGCCTTGAGCGGCGTCACCAGCTCCTGGGCCACGGGGACGGTCAGATCCACCACGTACATGTAGCTGAAGCCGACGAAGTAGCGGCCGTCCTGCGGGAGGACCTTGTCGTCGACGTTCTCCTCCACGCGCACGAAGTTGATCTGCGTGGGCGCGAGGCACACGTACCAGGGATCGAGCGCGCGAAACGCCGAAAAGTTGAGGTCGCCCGGGCCCGAACCGGTGACGCGCTCGAAGGAAGGATTGCGCAGCGCCGGCGCGGGCGTGCCCGGTCCGGCGTCCAACACGGGCAAGGCCGCGGCATCTCCCTCGCTCGCGTCCGGCCTGCCCAGGCCCGCGTCGAAGAGACCGCCACCGTCGTCCACGGCGCCCTGCCCCGCGTCGCGCTCCGGGACCCCATCGCCGTCGCCGGCGCGATCGCCGTCGCCGACGTGATCGCCGTCGCCGCTCACGAAGCCCGCGTCGCCCCTCGGCTTGTCCCCCGGGCACGTGCTCCTGATGAGGCAATCGCCCCCGAGCAGCACCGTGGACTCACAGGCAAAGAGCCCCGCGCTCACGCCCAAGGCACACAGGAGCAGCATCGCCTGGTGTAACGCTCGCCGCTTCCGAGACCCCATGACCCAAACGTACGTGGGAGCGCCTTGCGCAACAACACATGAAGCAGCGAGAGTCGGAGCGGGCCACTCGGCCCGCGAGCCAACATCAGCGCGGGCGTTAATTGATCACGCTGAGCCGACGGGCCAATTCGGCAGCCAGCTCACGGTAGTGAAGTGCGCCACGTGACTTTTCATCGTGCTCGAAGATTTCCGTCCCCTCGTGCTGCGCGCGGGACAGACTGGTGCTCACACCGATGCGCACGGGGATCAGCGCGTCGCCGAAGTTGTGCTCGAGCGAGGAGAGCACCGCGTCGTTCATGGTCGGGGTCCGCGAGTCAAAGCGGGTGATCACGACGCCGAGCAAGTCGAGCTGGGGATTGAGCCGGGCTCCCACTTGTTGCGAGTGCTTGAGCAGGCTCTCCACGCCGCGCATGGCGAGCGGAGAAAGGTCGCAGGGCACGAGCAAAAAGTCCGAGGCGACGAGCGCGTTGAGCGTCAAGTTGCCGAGGTTGGGTGGGCAGTCGATGATGATCAAGTCGTAATAGGTGCGGGTGATCTCGAGCGCGTCGCGCAGGATCAGCTCCTTGCCGATCTTCGCGCTCAACAGGTTTTCGGCCTCGTTGAGCGTGGGGTCGGAGGGCGTCACGCGCAGGAAGGGGACGCTGGTGTCGGTCGCCACGTCCATCACGTGCCCAGGCTCCTCGGCGGTGAGCAGGTCGGAGAGTCGACCGCCGCCCTGGAGAATTTGCGCGCGCAGCGAGGTGCCCACGTGACCCTGCGGATCGAGATCGACCAGGAGCACGCGCTGCTGGTGATAGCGCGCGAGGGCCGAGGCCAGGTTCACGCTGGTGGTGGTCTTCCCGACGCCGCCCTTGAGGGACGCGATGGAGATGACCTTCGCGGCGTGAGCGCCCCTGGCTCGCCGTTCACTGCTCGTCGTAAGTCGCTTGAGCCCTTGCCTGAAGAGGTTCTTCATCGCACCACCCCGCTATGTCCAAGCGGGCGGTTGGCCCGCGACCAAGACCGGTCCCCACGCGTGCGCGCGCTGCGCGCAACACCGGACCTGAGGGCGAGACTGATCCTCGTGGAGCGACGCGTCAATACTGATGACGCAGGAAAGAGCCGGTGTGCCAAACGTGATCCGCGCGTGCAGCCTCTCCGCACTGGTGCCAGCGAGGGACTACTTTCCGCGCAAATCCACGGGTGCGAAGCGCAAACGGGCCTCGGCGTGGGCCACCTTGGAGCGCAGCACCTCTGTGCGCGCTCGCCGCACCAGGGCACGCGCCTCGGCAATTTGCTCGATGCCGTTCACGCCCAAGTCGTAGCCGTTCTGCGCGTCGATCAGCCGCTTTTCGGCGACCACGAGGAGCTGCTCTGCGATGGCCAAAGAATCGAGCGCTTGCTCGGCGTCGCGCTCGGCCTTCCCGTGCGCGCGCTCCTGGTCACGTGCATGGGAGCGAAGACGCGCGTTGAGGAAGTCGATCTCGGCGCGGGCAGAGGCGGCCATGGCCCCGGAGATGCCGCCGTCATAGAGCGGGACAAACAGCGAGAGGCCGGCTCCGTACAGGGGAAACAAGCTGCTCTGCTGGTTGCGCAGGCCGATCAGGGCGGACACGCCGAGCTGCGGCATGCGCTGCTTCTTGTAGCTGAGCTCCATGCGCTGCGCGGCGACGCGCTGGCGCTCGATCATGCGCTCCAGTGCATCCGCAGCCTGGGCGTAGGGCGTGACCGACTGCGAGGTGTCGTCGAGCAACGAGAGATCGGGCTCGGCTCCCACCGGCAAGTGGTCTCCCACGACGTCCTCCAGCGCGTGCAGCGCGCTCTCGAGATCGCCGTACGAGCGCGTGAGCTCGAGCTTGGTGAGAAGGGCATCGCTCTGGGCAGAGGGCAATTCGGCCTTCGGCTTCTGTCCCTGCTCCACCAGCGCAGAGATCCGCGAGAAGCGCTCCTCGGCGTCCCGCGCGGCCGCTTCGGTGAAGCCTACGAGCTGATGCGCGGTGAGCCAGTTCAGGTAAGCGCTGCGCACGGCGCGCACGATCGACTCCGCTTCCACGTCGCGCTCGGCCTTCACGGCCTCGAGGCTCGCCCGGCCGGCGTTGACCGCGGCCTTGGTGCGCCCGAAGTCGTAGATGGGCGCGGTGGCCACGAGCTCCAACCGGTTTTGCAAGAGGGGCGCGAACGCGGCTTTTCCTTCGCCCAGCGTGCGCGCGCCTTGCACCTTGAAGAGCTTGCTCCTGTCGCTCTCGCAGTCATTCGGCCGGCCCTCGTCGTCGACGCCACACACGCTGACCAGGTTTCGGCCGGGCTGCGCGTTGGTCTCTGCGCGCAGCGACAGCTGCGGATAGTAGGCGGCCGCGGCCTTGCGCAGCTCCGCCTCCGAGCCGCGCGCCTTGGCCTCGTGGGCATCTCCGAATCCGTCGGTCTGAAGCGCGCGCTGCTCCAGGGATTGGAGCGTGACCACGTCCGCACGCGCCGGGCCCGCCCCCAGCGCCAACAACGCCCCGCCCACTCGCAAAAACCTTCGCAGCACGGCTACTCCCGCCTCAAGGCTTCGATCGGATCGAGGTCGGCGGCGCGCTTGGCGGGGACGTAACCGAACAACGTCCCCACCCCGATGCCGAACAGGCTGGCGCCGATGATCACGTCGGGCTGCGCGGCGCCCGGCCAGCCCATCTTCTCCGCGACCACCAGCGAGGCCGTGACCCCCACGGCCACCCCCACGGATGTGCCGATGGTGGCAAGCACCGCCGCCTCCGCCAGGAACTGCCGCAAGATGGTGTCCGGCGCGGCGCCGATCGCGGCGCGCACCCCGATCTCGTGCGTGCGCTCGGCCACCGACATGAGCTGAATGTTCATGATCCCGATCCCACCGACCAAGAGCGACACGCCGGCGATGCCAGCCAAGAGCCCCGTCAGGATGCCGCCGATCTGGTTGGCGACGCGCGTGACCTCGTCGGGGCTTATCACCTGGAAGTCGTTGGGTGCCCCCTCCCGGAGCTCATGGTTGCGCCGCAGGATGTCCACCGTCTCCTGGCGCGCGGCGTTGAGCAGCGCGCGGCTCTTGGGGCGAATCTCGATGTTCGCGTAGCCTTGATCGCCGCCGAACTCCGACGCGAACGTGGTGTCCGGCATCAAGACGCGGTCGTCCATGTCGCTGCCGCTGATCGCCGTGCCGCGCTTGAGCAGCGTACCGATCACCGTGCACGGCATGCGGCCCCCGATGAGCATGGTCTTGCCGAGCGGATCCTCCGCGCCAAAGATCGCGTTCTGCACGGTCGCGCCGAGCAAGCACACCTTGGCGTGCTGGGCCACGTCCACGGCATCGAAGGGGCCACCCGACGCCATCGGCTCATCGCGGGTCTTGTTGAAGTCCTGATTGACGCCGCGGATGGTCGTACGAAACACGCGGCCTTTGTACGAGACGTCGAACGTCCGCACGTAGAGCGGGACGACCCACTCGATGGTGGTGGTCTCGCGCTGCAGCGCCTTGATGTCGCGCTCGTCGAGCGGGTGCGGGTTGGGGGCGTGGATGCTGAACGACGGCTTGACGCGCAGCAGGTTGCTGCCGAGGGTCTCGAACTGAGAGACGACCGAGCCCTGGGCGCCGCGCCCGAAGCTCACCATGGCGATGAACGCGCCCACACCGATGGCCAGACCGAGCGCGGTGAGCGCGCTGCGCCCGGGGTTGCGCATCGGCACCTGGAGCGCCATCAGGATGCTGTCCTTAATCGAGCTGCGCATCGCGGCCTCCCGGCTGGTCACGGATGATTTGCCCATCGCGCAGCACGATCACGCGCTTGGTGGTGCGCGCGACCTTGGCGTCGTGGGTCACGATCAGCATGCTCAGCCCAGTCTCCTCGTGAAGCTCGTGAAGCAAGGCCAGGACCTCCTCACCGCTTTGCTGGTCGAGCGCCCCGGTGGGCTCGTCGGCGAGCAACAAGCGCGGCCTGTTGGCGAGCGCGCGCGCGATGGCGACGCGCTGCCGCTGACCACCCGAGAGCTGGTTGGGTCGATGGTCCACGCGGTCGCCCAGGCCGACGCGGCTCAAGAGCTCGTGCGCGCGCGCCTCCCGCTCCTTCTTGCCTACGCCCGCGTAAAACAGCGGCAGCGCCACGTTCTCGAGCGCGCTCGCCGAGGGCAAGAGGTGAAAGCCCTGGAAGATGAAGCCGAGGTAGTGCAGGCGAACCCAGGCCTGCTCCGCGCGCGTGAGCAAGGAGACGTCGCGCCCGCCCAAGAAATAGCGGCCCGCCGTGGGCCGATCGAGGCAGCCGAGCACGTTGAGCAAGGTGGACTTGCCCGAGCCGCTCGGCCCCATCAGCGCGACCACCTCGCCCTTGCCGATGCTCAGCTCGATGCCCGACAGCACGGGCACCTCGAGCGTGTCCTGCATGTAGACCTTGCGCAGTCCACGCACCTCGATGAGCTTGTCTACGCGAACGGCGTCCGCCATGGGCTCACTTCCCGCCGAGCGTGACGCGAGGCGCGTTGGAAGACTCAGGGCGCAGGAGGCCCACGGCGAGCTCGTCGCCCTCCTCGAGCGAGCCCGCCTCGGGAAGCTCGATCTCTGTGTAGACTCCGTCTGAGATGGCCGTCCGCACCGGCACCGGGTGAAGCTCGGCCGGTCCCGTCCGCTTCCAAACGCGCGTGCGCGGCGACGCCTGCTCCGCCCCCTGCGGCGAATAGCGGAGCGCGGCCTCGTGCACGGCCAGCACGTTCTCGGCGCGCGCAACCTCCATGCGAACGCGGGCGGTCATGCCCGGGAGCAACAGGCCATCGGGGTTCTCCACGGTGAGCACCACCGGGTACAGCACCGCGCCCTCCACGCGGTTGGCGTCGATCGCCACGCGCGCGACCTTCCCCTTGAAGGTCTTGCCGGGCACCGCATCCACCTCCACGCTCGCCTCCGTGCCCACCTTCACGCGCGAGACGTCGATCTCGCTGACCGAAGCGTCGATGCGCACGGTGCTCAGCGGCTCGCCGATCACGAACAGCGGCCCTGCGTCCGGACCCACGTTCATTCCGATGCGATCGGGGGCGCGCAACACGACGCCGGACGCCGGCGCCTCGATCCGGCTCAGCCGATTCTCGAGCTGGGCCGAGGCCACGGTCTCCCCCGCGACGCTGGCTTCGCCCTGCGCGGCCTGCAGCGCCGCCTGCGCGCGGGTGCGCGCGAACTCCGCGTTGGTCACCTCCTCGCGGCTCGCCAGGTCCTTCTCGGCCAGTGAGCGGGCGCGCTCCAGGTTGCGCTCGGCTTCGGCCAGCTGCGCGCGCGCCTGCTGGAGCCGTCCCGCCGCCGCCGATGCGGAGGCCTGCGAGCTCCGGACCGCGAGGGAGCTCGCGCGCGCGTCGAGTTCGGCGAGCAGATCGCCGGCCTTCACCAGCTGCCCTTCCGAGACGTGGAGGGCGATGATCTTGCTGGCTACCGGCGCCGGTACGTCCACGCGACTGCGCGCGTCCACGCGACCCGCCGCCTCCACCAGCTGGACCAGGGTCTTGCGTGCCACGGGGAACGTCCGAAACACCTCTTCCGGCGGCTTGGGCCGCAGGTAGTAAGCGAAAGCACCAGCCGCCGCGGCGAGCAGGACGAGCGCGGTGAGCAGGCGACGCGTGCGCGCCTTGCCCGCGAGCTCTGGAATGCGCAGACGAACGTCGTCCGAGTCCGCGCTTGAAGAAGCTTGCTCCGGCACGCGGCCTACATACCACGCGGACCCGAGGCTGCGCCCGTTCCTGGGCGGGATGCCCCCTGTCCCCGGGGGAGCTCAGCCGTTCAGGTCAGCGCGCTGCGAGCGGTGCCTCTCGCCCGGTCTCGGAGACGTACTCGGTGTAGCCGCCTCCGTAGGCGTGCACCCCGCCACCGGGGCTCAATTCGAGCACGCGATTGGAGAGCGCCGAGAGAAAGTGCCGGTCGTGGGACACGAAGAGCATGGTGCCCTCGAAGTCCGAGAGCGCCTTCACCAGCATCTCCTTGGTCTCCATGTCGAGGTGGTTGGTGGGCTCGTCGAGGACCAGGAAGTTCGGCGGGTCGAACATCATGCGCGAGAGCACCACGCGCGCCTTCTCTCCCCCGGAGAGCACCCGGCAGCGCTTGTCGACGTCGTCGCCCGAGAACCCGAAGGCGCCGAGCAAGGTGCGGAGCGAAGCAGACGAGGCGCGCGGATAGGCCTTGGTCAAGGTGTCGAGGACGGTGTCGTCGCCTTCGATCAGGTCCATGGCGTGCTGGGCGAAATAGCCGAGCTTCACGCTGGCGCCCACCGTCACCTGCCCGGCGTCGGGCGCGGCGTCGCCGGTGACCAGCTTCAAGAGCGTGCTCTTGCCGGCGCCGTTGACCCCCATCACGCACCAGCGCTCGCGGCGCCGGACCAAGAAGTCGAGCCCCTCGTAGAGGGTGCGCGTTCCCCAGCGCTTGACCACGCCCTCGAGCTTCACCACGTCCTCGCCCGAGCGGGCCGGCTTGGGGAAGTCGAACTCCACCACCTTGCGCCGGCGCGGCGGCTCGACGCGCTCGATCTTCTCGAGCTTCTTCACGCGTGACTGCACCTGCGCCGCGTGGCTCGCGCGCGCCTTGAAGCGGGCGATGAACGCCTCCTCCTTGGCCAGCATCGCCTGCTGCCGCTCGAACTGCGCCTCCTTCTGGGTCTCGGCGATCGCGCGCTGACGCAAGTAGAAGTCGAAGTTTCCGGTGTGACTCGTGAACTCACCGCCGTCGATTTCCACGATCTTGGTGACCAGTCGGTTCATGAACTCGCGATCGTGGGAGGTCATGATCAGGCCCCCCTCGAAGCCGCGCAAGAACTGCTCGAGCCAGAGGATCGACTCAATGTCCAGGTGGTTGGTCGGCTCGTCGAGCAACAGCGCGTCCGGCTTCATGAGCAGGATCCGGGCGAGCGCCACACGCATCTTCCAGCCCCCCGAGAGCTTCCCCACGTCGTCGTCGACGCTCTCGGGTGAAAACCCGAGCCCGGCCAGGATCTCACGCGCGGAGCTCTCGAGGCCATAGCCGCCGAGCTCGTCGAAGCGCGCCTGCACGACGCCGAAGCGCTCCACCAACTGCTCCAGTTCATCGGCGCGGGCGGGGTCGGCGAGCGCCTGCTCGAGCTCGCGCAGCTCGTGCGCCACCTGGGCGACCTCTCCCGCTCCCGCCATCGTCTCCTGGACCACGGTGCGCCCCTGCATCTCCCCGACGTTCTGATCGAAGTAGCCGATGGTGACGCCGCGATCGACCACCACCTGGCCCGCGTCGGCCTGCTCCTCGCGCACGATCAGTCGAAAGATGGTGCTCTTGCCCGACCCGTTAGGCCCGACCAGCCCCACCTTTTCGCCGCGAAAGAGGCTCATGGAGGCCTCGAGGAAGAGGATCTGCTTGCCGTGTTGCTTACTGATGGAGTCGAGGCGGATCATGGCGCGGCCGCCAAGTTGAGGGCTCGGCCCCGGCCTCGCAAGCCGCCTGAGGGCGAGGTCGGGGTCAGAGCGGCGTGAGGCTGGCGTCGCCCAGCGGCCGCCGCATGAGACGCGTGTCGCACTCGGTCACGAAGGCGTCGAGATCGGGAGGCGGTGGCGCCGAAGAGCCCGGCCGGTGGTACACGGTGGTGTCGCAGTTGGCGAAGAAGTCTTCGAGCTCCGTTTCGGACAGCCGCAGCACGCCCTGCCCCGGGGCCGTGGCTTGGAGGCCGGGACGTCGTTCGGCCTCACGCTTCGCGCGCTCGACGCCCAGGTGCTTGCAGACGAGCTCCGCGGTCTGCGCCGGGCAAATTCCGGGCTCGAGCGTCTCGATGATGCCGTCGAGCGCCGCCCCGAAGGCCCGCGCGCTGCCGAAGCGCTGACGGCTGTCAGGGGCCAATGCCAGCATGAGCACACGTTCGATCTCCGGCGTCACGCTCGGGTTGAAGGCAGAAGGCGCAGGGACCTCGCAGCGCTTGAGCAGCGCCTTGCTCTCGGGGTAGCTGCGCGCGGAAAACAGCCTGCGGCCGGTCAAGCACTCCCACAGCACGATGCCGAGCGCGAAAACGTCGTTGAGCTGGCTCACCTCGCGGCGCAACACCAACTCGGGGGCCAGGTAGCCCCACTTCCCGCTCAGCTTGTTGGGATCACGCACCACGTGGTTGGCCGCCGCGCGGGCCAGGCCGAAGTCCATGAGCTTCACCTCGCCGAGGACGCTGGTGAGCACGTTGTGAGGCGACACGTCACCGTGGATGATGTGCAGCTCACGCCCGAGCTCGTCGATCGCCCCATGTGCGTGCTCGAGCGCGCGCGCGACTTCGCGCGCCACGTGGAGCGAGACCGCCACCGGCAACGGCGACCGGGTCGCGAAGTGCTTGTGCAGGAGCTGACTGAGCGAGCGCCCCTCGACGTACTCCATGACCAGGATGAACGAACCCTGCTCGCGCGCGTCGTAAACTCGAACGATGTTCGGGTGGCGCAGCAGCATGCCGAGCCGCGCCTCGTCCTCGAGCATGCTCCGGTAGAGCGCGTTGTTGGCCAGGTGGGGCACGACCCGCTTGATCGCCACCTCCTCGACATGGCCGTCCATGAAGCAGGCTTCACCCCGCCACACTTCCCCCATGCCACCCGCGGCCAGTCGAGAGATCGGCGTGTAGGTGGCCATACCCCGGCGAAATTCGGCGAGCCGACGCTGCGGGTAATCGGGCATCGCACGCACCGTTGCAGAAGGCTGGCTGAGCGGTCAACTGTGGGAAAGGTCTCACCATTCTTTTGGCGGGAGCGCACAAATGCCGCGCCACTGCGCGTTCGGGTCACTCCAGTTGTGAACTAGCGTCCATGTAGGACAATCTCGCTTGAACCTGTTGGACCAGTTCTCTTAGTCTCCATGTGGGTGCTTTGGTTGGGCACTCGGCTTGGTTGGCCTTTTTTCTTAGAGGTGCTCACATGCTCATCTCGGTCGTCGTCCTTCGGGGCATTCTCCATGAGCTGAAGCGCGCTGGCATCGAGACGGATCGCGCTCTTCAGGAGTGCGGCCTGACGAACCAGCGCATCGCAGACTTCCGCAGCACGCTGCCGGTCGAGACGGTGTTCTCGGTCGTGAACAAGGCGATGTCGTTGGCGCGCAATCCGGCCATTGCCCTGCACATCGGCTCCAAGGCTCCCGAGGAGATGCTGCAGGTCGTCGGCAACGTCCTGGTGTCGTGTCCGACTATCCGGGAGGCCTTCCGGCTGTTTCAGCGCTACGAAAGCCTGATCACCGAGGGAGGCACCTTCGAGCTCGAGGAGCACGGAGCGCTCGCGTACTTCAGCTTCGACTCGGGCCTGCCGCTCACGACTTCGCGCGTGGTGGCCGAGTACGTGCTCGCGCTGGCGCACAGCATCGGAACCCACTTCACGCACCGGCCCGACGCCGGCCCCGTGGAGGTTTGGTTCCGGCACGTCGCCCCCGTGTACGCCGCCGAGTACGAGCGCGTGTTCCATGCGCCCGTGCGCTTCGGACAGGCCAGCAACACCATCGTCTTTCCCCGCGCGCTGCTCGACACCCCCCAGCTGCACGGCGATCACGCGATGTGCACGCTCTACCAGGAGAGCGCCGAGCGCCTGCTGGCCGAGCGTATCCACGGCACGAACCTGGCCAACCGGGTGCGCGCGCTGTTGTCGGCCGAGCGGGATCTCGCCCACATCGATACGCTGGGCCTCGCGCGCAAGGTCAACCTGACGCCGCGCGCCCTGCGCCGCCGCCTGAGCTCGGAGGGCGAGCCGCTCTCCACGCTGATCGACGAAGCGCGCTGCCGTCTGGCCTGCCGCGACCTGCGCCGCCCGGACAGCTGCATCAAGCAGACCGCCGAGCTGCTCGGCTTCTCCGAGCCGAGCGCCTTCCACCGCGCCTTCAAGCGCTGGACGGGTCGCACGCCCGCCCAGTACCGCGGCGAGCTCACGCTCACCACCATCGTGCCCCCCGCGCCGACGGCGGCGTTGCAGGCCTCCTGAGCGCGCCGACTGCGAAGCGCGGGCGGCCTCGGCCGCCGCGCTCACGCCGGGTAACTCAAACCGCGTAGGGGGTCTCCGCCAAGAGCGCGCGCGCACGGATGCGCAGCCGCTCCGGCAGCTCTCCCCGCACCGCCCGCAAGAACGCGCTCGAGAGCTCGAGCACGCTCGAAAATCGCAGCTCGCGTGGCTTGGCGAGCCCGATCGCGAGCACGAGGTCGATGTCGCTCGGGATCGGGATCATGGCGCTCGGCGCGGGCGGCATGCTCTCGGTCACCGAGCGCAGGATGCCCGGCAGCTCGCCCGCGAACGGAGGCTCGCCCGTGAGCGCTCGGTACGCGATCGCGGCCAGGCCATAGACGTCGGTCCGGTGATCGAGGTCGCGCTCCCCGCGCACCTGCTCGGGAGACATGTACTGGGGCGTGCCGATCAAGCCGGTGGCCGTGAGCGTCGCTTCGAGCGGCGATCCCAGCAACTTGGACACGCCGAAGTCGAGGATCTTCCAGAGCGGCGCGCCGTGCGCGCTGAGCTCTCGGAAGATGTTGTTGGGCTTGAGGTCGCGGTGCACCACCATCGCGCGATGCGCGGCGTCGAGGCCTTGGCCGAGCTGCTCGACGAGCTCACAGATCTCGCCCAGGGGCAGCCGCCCACGGTCGCGCAGGTAGGTCGCGAGATCGACCCCCTTGAGCTGCTCCATGGCGATGTAGGGGAACACCGACTCCGGATCGCTCACGGCGAGCACGCGCACCACGTGGGGGGAGCTGATGGAGGCGACGATCTTGGCCTCGCGCGCGAAGCGCGAGAGGGCGTTGTGCTCTCCGAGCGACTCGAGGCGGAGCAACTTGATGGCCGCGCGCTGCCCCGTGGCCACGTGCTCTGCGGCATAGACCTCGCCCATTCCGCCGCGCCCGATCACGACCCCGAGCCGAAAGCCGTCCAGCTCGTGATCGGTGAAGCGCCCCGGCCCACCGAGCCCTGCGGCCTTGCGGAACGCGTCGCGCGCCTCGCGAAAGAGGGCCTCGCGGTGCGAGGCGTCGAAGACGGCGCGCTCGAACTGGGCCACGACCCGCACGTGCTCGCGGCGCAGCAGGCGGCCCGCCACGTAGGCTGCCAAGTACACCAACTCGACCAACATGAGCGCCACGTCGCGCTGCAAGCCCGAGAAAGGAGCGGGCATCAGCGGCCGATAGTCGAACAACTCGAGCCGCACGAGCAGCGCACAGAGCGCGTAGCCGAGCGCGATGGAGGCGTAGACCAGGCTGGCGTTCTTGCGCGCCGTGGAGCTCGCGAACAACATGAGTCCGAGCGCCACGCCCGCGCTGAACGTGGACAGCATCCCGAATCCGAAGTTGGCGATCACCGTGGCCGCACACACCGGCAGCGCGAGCATCTTGAGGGCGCCCTCGTGCAGCGGCTCACCGCGCTGGATCCGCAGCAACACGCCCCCGAACGACACCAGCAACACCGAGAGCCCGACGATAGCGAGCCGCTTGAAGGCGGGCGCGCCCGCCAACATCGTAGCGGCCGTCAGCCCCACCAACACCAGGAGCAACATGGAGCCGGCCATCACGCGCAGACGTCCGAGTCCGCTCTCGTGAAGCACGCGCTGCGCCGCGGATTGAAGCGGCTTGACCGCGCTGCGCCGTGCCTGCCTCGCCAGCGTGGCGGTCACGCTCGTGTCGTGGGGCGACGCGCGCGTGTCGAGGCGCGCGGAAGCGCCGACGGTCGACGGCCTCGCCCGCAGCGTGCGCGAAAAGAGCGGCTCCAGGAGGAGCATCGCCAGGGTCTGAGCTCTTGGAGACGACGTGAGCCCTTCATCGTTGGTGCGAGAGGCCACTGTGCGCCGAGTGTAGCTGCGCGTCGCGCGGCCGCCGAGCGCGCGGAGGCCACTTTTCCTCGTTTTCTCGGGGGTTGTCCCAGCTCAAGGGCGCGCCGCAAACGGCCTCGAAACGTCAGAGACAACCGCGTTCGACAGCCCGGGCGACCGCACGCCAACAGACGTCAGCGCGGGGGCAGCCAGAAAAAGCGCGCGCGCTCGGCGTCGCGTGCCAAGCACGCGATTGAGAAATAGGGATAGCCCCCGTTTCGTAGGGAGGAGCGCGGCGCGTTTGCGCGCACGGGGGCCATCAAGGCTGGTTCACGCCCGCTTCGTGGGGGCTCGGCTCGGCGCCGCGGGGCCTTCGCCCTTTCTGCTCCGTGCTTGCGCTCCGCCGCGACGCACGACCGCGGCGCATGTCGTCGAACAACGAATAGGCGACCGGCGTGACGATCAAGGTCAAGAGCAGGCTCAGCGACTGGCCCCCGATCACCACCACCGCGATGGCGCGACGCTCCTCTGCTCCGGGCCCCGTCCCCGCCCACAGCGGAAGCATGCCCGCCACCAGCGCGAGCGTGGTCATCAGGATCGGGCGCAGCCTGTCGCGGTTGGCCCGCAGGATGGCCTCCCCGCGCTCCACGCCGACCGCGAGCAACTTGTTCATGTGATCCACTTGCAGGATCGAGTTCTTCTTGACGACGCCGAACAACACCAGAATGCCGAGCGCGGAGTACAGGTTGAGCGTGTTGTCGGTGGCCCACAGGCTGAGCAAGGCGAACGGGACCGACAACGGCAATGAGAGCAGGATGGTGAACGGATGGATCAGGCTCTCGAACTGCGAAGCCAGGATCATGTACATGAACACGATCGAGAGCGAAAAGGCCCAGATGAACTCGCCGAACGTGCGCTCGAGCTCACGCCCGCGCCCCATCACCTTGGTGCTGTAACCGGCCGGCATGTTCAGCTCGTCCGCCGCCTCCCGCAGCGCCTGCAGGCGATCGGCGAGCGCGTATCCAGGCCCCGTGCCCGCGCGCAGGCTCACCACACGCTGCCGGTCGAGGCGATCGATGCGCGAGGGGCTCTTGGCCGCCTCGATCTGGACCACGCTGTCGAGCCGCACGAGGTTGCGCAGGCCGGGCGATCCGCCCGCGAGCGCCGTCGCCGCCTGGCCCGTCCCCGCGCCGCTGCGAGGCACGTAGAGCCTGCTGATCGCGTCCACGCGATCGCGATAGCGCTCGATGAGCCTCAGCTGCACGTCGTAGGTCTCGCCCATCTGCTCGTCGCGGTAGCGCGACACCTCGTCGTCCCCTCCGACCATGATGCGCAGCGCGGTGGCGATGTCCTCCGTACGTACCCCTAGGGCGGCCGCGCGCTCGCGATCGATCACCACCCGGCGCTCGGGCAAGTCCAGCTTGAGCGTGGTGTCGGCGTCGACGATGCCCCCCAGATCATGCGCGCGCACGCGCAGCGCCTCGGCGTACGAGGCGAGCGCTTCGAGCTCCGGGCCGCGGATGGAGAAGTCGATATCCCAATTGCCGCCGCCGATGTTGAACGAGGGCACGTTGCGCACGGAGCAACGAAGGTCGCTGTACTTCTTCAGCTTCTTGCGCACCTCCAGCATCACGTCGCGCTGGCTGTAGTTGCCCTGAAACGCCTTCCAGGGCGTGCCTTGCAAGGTCTCCTGCAACAGCCGCGTGAACGACGGGACGCGCTCCTCGTGCGGCGCGATGCGCACATGGGCGCTGCCCTGGTTCACGCCGCCGATGAAGCTGCCCCCGACCTGCACCAACGTGAGCCTGACGCCGCGCGTGCTCTGCAGGTCCTGGTCGATCTGGCGCATCACGTCGTCCATGGCCGAGAGGCTCACGCCGAGCGGCGCGGTGACCCTGACTTCGAACTCCGATTCGTCGACGTCCGAGGGCAGGTACTCGTGCTTGACCAGCCCGTAGAGCGGCACCGAGGAGGCGACGATGCCCAGCGCCAGGAGGCAGACGAGCGCGCGGTTGTCCATGGCCCAGGTCAGACAGCGCGCGTACGCGCGGTCGATGAGCGCGTAGAAGCCCCCCCGTGACGCGATCTCAACCGCATGCCCCGGGCCCTGCTCCTCGCCGTGCAAGAGGCGCGCGCTCATCATCGGCGTGAGCGTGAATGAGACCAACAGGCTCACCATGATGGATACGGCCGCGGTGATCCCGAACTGGTAGAGGAAGCGCCCCGAGATCGACGACATGAACGAGACCGGGACGAAGATCACCACCAGCGAGAGGGTGGTCGCCAGCACCGCGAGCCCGATCTCGGCGGTCGCCTCGCGCGCCGCGTCCATCGCGCTCAGGCGCTTTTCTTCCACGAAGCGGAAGATGTTCTCCAGCACCACGATGGCGTCGTCGATCACGATGCCGACCATCAGCACCAGCGCCAGCATGGTCACGCCGTTGAGCGTGAAGTCGAGCAGCCACATCATGGCGAACGTGGCCACCACGGAGGTGGGGATGGCGATGCCCGCGATCAGCGTCGAGCGCCAGGAGCGCATGAACGCGAGCACGACCAGACACGCGAGCACGCTGCCGAGCACCAGGTGCAGGTTGATCTCGTGAAGCGCCGCGTAGATGTAGCGGGACTGATCGCGGACCACCTCGAGCTGCACGTCGCTCGGCAGCTGCGCCCGGATCTTCTCGAGGTTGTCCCGGCAGGACTCGATGACCTCGATGGTGTTGGCGCCCGACTGCCGGCGCACCTCGAGGATGACCGTGGGCACGCCGTTGAGGCGCGCCAGGGAGCGCTGCTCGTAGGTGCCGTCCTCGGTGAACCCGATGTCGCGCACGCGGATCGGCGCGCTGCCCAGGTTGGCCACCACCAGATCGTCGAAGCCGCGCGGGTCCTTGAGGCGACCCATCGTGCGCAGGGTCTCCTCGTTCTGCCCCGAGGTGACGTTGCCGCCGGGGATGTTGGTGTTCTGCTGGGCTATCGCCTGGCGCACCGCCGTGATCGGGATGCCGTAGGCGAGCAGGCGATCGGCATCGACCCAGATCTTGATCGCGCGCTCCTGGCCGCCCACGATCCGCACCTCGCCGACGCCCTGGGAGCGCTCGAGCTGCACCTTCACGAGCTTGTCGGCGAGCTCGGTCAACTCGCGTACCGGCCGGTCGGCCGCCAGGGCCACCGTGAACACCGGGGACGAGTCGTTGTCCATCTTCGTGATCACCGGCGGGTCCGTGCCGGCGGGCAAGCGCCGCAACACGGCCTGCACGCGCCCCCGCACGTCCTCTGCGGCGGCGTCGATGTCGCGCCCGAGGTCGAAGGTGGCCACCACGATCGAGCTGCCGCTTCCGGAGATCGAGCGCAGCTCAGTGATGCCCTCGACGGTGTTCACCGCCTCTTCGATGATCTCGCTGACCTCGGTCTCCACGTCCTCGGGCGCTGCGCCCGGGAGCACGGTGCGCACGGCGACGGTCGGTAGATCGACGGCGGGGAAGCGATCGAGGCCCAGGCGGAAGTAGCTGGCCGCCCCCACGACCACCAGCGAGAGGATGAGCATGCTCGCGAAGACCGGGCGGCGGATGCAGATTTCGGCCAGTTTCTGCATGGACGATTCCCCTCAGCGCTCGACGACGCTGACGGAGGCTCCCTGCTGCAGGTTCCCGGGTTCGGCGATCACCAGCTCGCCCTTGACGAGGCCGCTCACGATCTCGACGTAGTCGGTGTCACGGCGGCCGGTGACCACCCGCTTCTCGATCACCTTGCCCCCGTCGACCCCGAGCACCTTGTCGATGCCCGCGAAGCTCACCAGCGCCGCAGGTGGCACCACCAGCGCGGCGGACGCGCCGTCGAGCAGGATCTCCGCGCGCGCGAAGCTGCCGGGGCGCAAGGTCCCTGGATTTGCGATCTCGGCCTCCACCGTCAGCGTGCGGCTCTGCTCGGACAAGGACGGGGAGAGGCGCGCGACCCGGCCCTCGAAGGTCCCCTCTTGTCCGTCGATCACGAAGCGAACGCGCTGATCGACCCGCACGCTCGCGGCCTCCCGCTCGGGCACCTCCGCGCGCAGACGCAGCGGATCGATGCGCACGATGGTGGCGATCGGCGCGCCCACGGACAGGTACTCGCCGAGATTGGCCTGACGCGCCTCGACCACGCCGGCGAGCGGCGAGCGGATGGTGGTGTCCGAGAGCTGCTTCTTCGCGAGCTCCAGCTCGGTGCGGCGCTGGCGCAAGAGCGCGAGGCGGTTTTGGATCTCCTCCCGCGCGTTTTCGACGGCGGTCTCGGCACGCAGGTAGGTCGCGTTGGCGGTGTCGAACTCGGCGCGCGCGATCAGGCGCTTTTCGACCAGCGCGCGGGCGCGCTCCAGGTTGGCCTTGGCCTCCGCCAGGGTGGCCTGCGCCTCCTTCACCAGGCTGGTCTGGTCGATCTCCACGGCGCTATCGCGGCCGTCGACGTCGAGCCCGAGCCGGGCCCGGGCCTGCGCGAGGAGCGACGCGGCTTGCTCCACGCGCAGGCGCAGATCCGTGGTGTCGAGCTTGGCGACTACGGCGCCTTCGGTGAGCGCGCTGCCGAGATCGACGTGGATCGCCTGCACCCGCCCCTCGACCTGGGTGCTCAACGTCACGCGCTGGTCCGCCGCGAGCGAGCCGGTGACGAGCAACGTGCGCGCGAGTTCGCGTTCGCCCACGGCGACGACGTGCACCTTGCGGGGAGCGCCCTCACCACGGGCCTCCTGGGCCTTGCCCTGGGCGGGCTCGGCGGCGGGGCCGCAGCCGAACGAGCCCACACACCCGACGAGGGCCATGGCGCACAGGCGTAGCGCCGCGCTGCGGCACAGCCCGCGGGGCCATCGAGCATTCGTGGACAGCGCGCTGATCATCGAGGCTTCACTCCGAACGTCCCAGGGCCTGGAGCAAGAGCGCGCGGGCCATGGACAGGCCGTAGTCCGCCTGCACCCGCTGACCCTCTGCGTGGGTGAGCGCGACCTGCGCGTCCCCCAATTCGACCACATTGCCCACGCCCTCGGCGTAACGCCCCTCGGCGAGCTTGAGCTGCTCGCGCGCGCTGTCGCGGGCCTCGAGCGCCGCCTGCTGCACGGCCTTGGCCGCGCGCACGCCGAGCCGCGCCTGCTCGACCTCGAACTTCACGGCGAGCCGCTCTGCTTGCTGATCGGCGAGCGTGCTCTGCTCGTTGGCGCGCGCGAGCGCAGTCTGCGCACGCGTGGCGCCGCCCTGAAACAGCGGCCAGCTCAAGAGCAGCCCCACGTTCCAGTTTCCCACCAGGCTCGACATCTCGGTGCCGCCGGCGAGAACGCTGCTGGTGGCGTTGAGCGAAGGGCCGTAGCCGCCCTTGGCTGCCCGCACGTAAAGCTGCTGGGCGCGCGCGCGCCGCTCCATGGCGAGCAGCTCGGGGCGCTGCGCCGTGGCCGCGCGGATCAGCTCCGCGCTGGTGCGATCCTCGTCCGGGAGCGGTGGCAGCGATTCGGCGGCCACCTCGTAGTCGCTGTCGTCGTCGCGGCCCATCGCCTGGTTCAGGGCGGCCTTGGCGATCGCGTACGCGTTCTCGGCGTGGATGAGCTGCACCTGGGCGTTGGCCACCGCGGTGCGCGCCGTGGCGAGATCGATATCCGCGCGGGTCCCGACCTCCACGAACGCCTGCGCTTGCTCGAGGTGGCGTTGCTCGTTGCGCAGGTTCTCTTGCGCGACGGCCACCATCTCACCGAGCGCACGCGCCTGGAAAAACGCGTTGCGCACCATCAGCGTCACGTCCCGCTCCACGGCCCGCTCGTCTTCCGCCTCCGCGCGCGCGGCCTCCTTGCTCGCGCGATACGCGAGGTGGGAGGCGCCGAAGTCGTAGATCAACTGGGTCGCGGTGAGCCCGAAGTTGTAGAAGTTGAAGGTCTCGCCATAGTCCGGCGGGCGCCTGCGCGTGGACGGGATGAACACGGTCGCGTCGGGCTGACCAGGGATGCTCACGGTCGCGCGGGTACCGCCGCCCGCGGCGCTCGGGATGGCGCCCGGGCGGGGGATGAAGTTCGCGGTGGTGCGCTGGTAGGAGGCGGTGCCGAGCACCTGGGGGAGGAGCGGCGCCAACGCCGCCTGCGAGCGCGCCAGGGCCGCCTCGGTGGTGGCGCGCGCGCGCCGCAGATCGGGCTGGTTCTTGCGTGCCGTGGCCAGCGCCTCGGAGAGCGTCAGCACGCGTGTCGCGGACGCTTCTCGCACCGGAGGCTGTGCGGATGCGGGCGCGACCTGACCCATGGACAGGGCGAGACCGCATGCGAGCCAGACTTCGGCCCTCCTCCGCGTGACACGTCTGCTCAACCTAGGGACCTCGTCGACCATGTAGCCTGCGTGATAGAGGGCGAGCAACTCTCTGGAGGTAAAGCTCCGGTAAAGCGCCCGAGCGGATAGGACGCGGTGAGACGCGGCGCGTGGTTCTGGCCATCTTGGCCGGCGAAGCTCGCGCTCGGTGCCGGCCTCTGCGAGAATGCCCAGCGTCGTGCCCTCCTCGAGCATGCGTGGCGTCGCTTGGGTCTGTGTCCTCGGGTTGTGGTGCGTGAATTTGCAGGTAGGTGCAGAGGCCCCCAGCGTGCGCGAACCTGCGACACGGGTGCCTCTCCAGAAAGCGCTCGAGCTGGCCGCGCCCGAGGGCGCCGCCCACAGCCCCGAGGCGACTTCCGCCCTGCCGGTCCCTGCGCCGCCGCCCGATCCCGAGCCGCCCAGGCGCTTTCTCGCGCCCGCGAGCGACCCGGCGGGCGCCGCGGCCCGGAGTATCGCGCGCCGCGTGCGCAGCTTTCGCAACTTTCGCAGCGAGGTGCCCGGCGCCCGCTGGACCGTGAACCCGGCGCAGGTCTGGTCGATCCGCCGCGAGGAGCGTTGCTTGCGGGCGCTCGACAAGAGAAAGCTCCCCTTTGTGCCCGTCAACCGCGCGCTGGGCACCCCGGCGGCCACGCTGGTGCAGCTCACGAAGGAGCCGATCGCGGGCATCAGCTTTCTCTCGGCCCACCTGGATCGCGAGGTGGAGGTCAGCTGCGAGCTCGCCAGCCGCCTGCCAGCGCTCGCCAAGCTGCTCAAGCGCCACGGTGTGCGCGGCGTGCTCGTGAACTCTTCCTACCGGGAGCAGCCGCGCACCAGCTTCCACACCTTCGGCCTCGCGCTCGACATCGCGGCTTTTCAGATGCGACGCGGGCTGTTGGTGGTGGCCAAGCACTTCGAGCCCACGCCGCATGCCTACACCTGTGACGCGCAGCCCGCCACCAAGGAGGGGCAGACCTTGCTCGCCATCGCCTGCGACATCGCCAAGAGCCAGCTCTTCTCCTCCGTTCTCACGCCCAACTACAACAGCGGCCACCGCGATCACTTCCATCTCGATCTGCGTCCCGACGATCCGCGCTTCTTTCTGCGCTGAACGGGGCGATGACCGAGGCCGCGTGTTATGGAGGGGAGTATGAGCGACCCCGCCAAGAACCCGCCGCCCGGTCCGCCGAAGGACGGCTCCGATGCCCCCACCAAGGCCGACGCGCTCGCGCTCGGCATCGGCTGCCTGGTCACCATCATCTTGCTCGGAGCCGCGGCCTTCTTCGGGATCGTGCGCACCGATTAGCCCCGAGGCCGGCGACGTGCCCACGTCGGAAGACAGCCTCTTGAGCGAGCTTTGCGCGCCCTACGCGCGCGCCGACCGCCCGGGAGGCGACCAGGCGCGGGCTCTCACCGCGACCTTGCGGCCAGCGCGGTGATCACGCCGAACGCCGACGACGCACGAGAGCCAAGCCGAGCGCGCCGAACACGCCGAGCAACCAGCTCGAGCCACCGCGCGCGGCGCTCACGGAGCAGGCGCTTCCGTCGCCGCTCTTGGTGGCTCCGAACGCCCCCCGGGAAGCGGCCTCTTCGTTCGGGCCGTTCGTCCCTTCGCCCCTGTCGTCGCCGTCGAAACCTGCGCTCCCCGGAGCGCCGAGATCGCGCGCGCTGTAGCGGGCGATCAGCGCGATGCCCTCCGGCAGACAGCTCTTGGCGGCGCCCGAAACACCCCAGGAGGGCGGCACCAGCTCCGCATCGACCTCATGGCACACGTACGCATTCGGACACTCGAAGTCACCGGTGCACGGAATGCGCTTGGGCACGCACACGCCCTCCGTCTGCTCAACGGTGCACTCGGGCTCTTCGATTGCCGAGAAGCAGTCCCCGCTCTCCGCGTCGCACCCGATGTCCGGCCCTGCGGCACCTGCGCTGCAGACTGTGCTCTCGCTGAGGGCGCATTCGTAATTCGTGGCGCAGTCGCTGGTGGCCTCGCAGGCTTGGAGCACGAAGGTGCAGGCCTTGATCGCGGCCTTGCCCACCCCGATCGAACCCGTGGTTCCGCCCCCGTCACCGTTGCTGCCGCCCCCGGAAGGCGCGTCGCCCACGTCCGCGATCGTGACGCAGCTCAGACCGTTCGGACAGTCCGTGTCGGAGGCGCACTCGATCGGCTTCAGCTCGCACGCGCCGTAGCGTGAGGTCCCAAAGCTCGGCTCGCAGACCAGCTCCCCGCCCTCGGCTGCCCCACACCCTGCTGCCCACTCGCCCTTGACGCACCCAAAGCCCTGATCGCAGTCGCGGTCCGATTCGCAGACGCCATCGGGGAGCGGCTCGCAGGTGCCCTCTCCCGCCAAGGCGGCGAACGCGGCCTGATCGCGGGGCAGATCAAACGCTTGTGGAGGCTCACTTGGATCGGTGCCCCCTCCGCTCAGGCTCACACTGCACCGGGTCCCGGTGGGACAGTCGTCATCTTGCGTACAGGTTCCGAAAGCGCCCTGCGCTTGGGACAGCGAAGAGAGCAAGCCCACGCCCGCCATGGTTGCGACAAAGCCAAGTAATTTCGAGCCCATTTCTCCCCTTTTGGGACCCCCCTCGGGTCCACCGGGCGATCCTACAACGGACTCCCCCCAAAGGTCGAAAATGCAAGCCCGCGCGGAGCCGGCACGCTGAATCCGCGCGTCTCTCTCAAAGACTCAGGGCCTGGGCGGGTTCGCGGGGGCTGGCGCCGGGGGCTGCACCGGAACCTGCGGCTCCGGGGGAACCTCGACGGCGGGCGCCGCAGGCGTGGCCTCGGCGGGCGCTGTCTCGGCGGCGGGCGGAGCCTCCGTCGAGCCTGCAGCCGGGGCCGTCTCGACGGGCGCGCCGGACTCGGGAAGCGCCTTGTCTTCGACGG
>JBIQKA010000074.1:0-25225 GCA_044507075.1 Myxococcales bacterium | reverse complement strand
GGGCGAGTGATCCGGGCCCCCACCTCGGCCTCCGTCAACCCGCAAAACGCGTCGCCTGGCACCCAATTTGTTGGCCCGCCGGTGGCCGAAAGCGGTACGTACGAGTGTCATGTTTGTGTGCGATTTCGTTCGGGATGCGGTGCGACGCGCGCCGCCGATCAGGGCCTGGGTAGGCGTCGCGCTCCTGAGTGCGTGCACGGGCGGAAACATCTTTTCCCCCAATGGGCCCATCTCCGATCGCGACAATCCGTTCCTCAGCGGGTCGGACGCGGACTCCGAGGCGCGCTCAGAGGCGCTGAAGTTCACGTGTGATCCCGCTGTGGTGCCCAAGAGCCTCAACCTGCGCCGTCTGTCGCGGGTCGAGTACACGAACACGCTTCGGCTGCTCGTGCAGAGCGCGGCCAACGCCGCCGTGGCCGACCAGGTGATGGGAAGTGAAGCGGTCAGGGGCGCCCTCGCCTCCGTGCCGACCGACGGCCCCATCCAGAAGAATCGCCCCTTCGGGCGCATGGATCAGAGCGTCACCGAGGAGCACATCCAGGGCTATTACAACACGAGCGTCGAGATCGCGGATGCGTTGGTGGAAACAGCAGAGCGCAGGCAGCTCTTGCTCGGCGATTGCAGCAACCCCGATGCCTGCATCGACACCTTTATCGAGCGCTTTGGTCGGCTGGTGTTGCGCCACCCGCTCACGGATCAAGAGCGGGCCTTCTATCGCGACACCTACGACGTCACGGGCAGTGTGGATGTCGAGTCCCTGCGCGACTTGATCGTGGTGTTCCTGAACGCTCCGCAGTTTTTGTACGAGGTGCAGACGATTCGCGCGCCGGCTGCGGGCGAGACGATGGTCGCCCTCTCCGACTACGAGCTCGCGTCGCGGCTCGCCTTCTTGCTCTGGCGCACCGGACCCGATCAGAGCCTTCTTTCGGCGGCCGACCGCGGTGAGTTCAGCGACGAGGAGAGTTATCGCCAGCAGGTCGAGCGCATGCTGGACGACCCGCGCGCGGCCGACATGCTGCGTGCCTTCGCGCGCGAGTGGCTCGACGTAAGCCACCTCGGCAACCTCGACTCGCTGAGAAACGAGCCGCGCTTCGTCGCGTTCGCCGGGGAGGATATGCCCAGCGACAAGCTCTCGGAGAGCATGCTCGCGGAGCTCGCGGACTCGTTCGTCTACCACGGGCTCACCGCGTCCGACACCATCGAAGGCTGGGTGCTGAGCCCCTATTCGTTCGCGCGCTCGGAGGAGCTCGCCAACATCTACGGCGTCTCGGTGTGGGACGGCGTTCAAGAGCCGCCCAGGTTCCCTGCGGGAGAGCGCGCAGGCTTGGTCACGCGCGCGGCGCTGCTCTCCTCGGCCACCGGCAACACGCGACCGATCATGAAAGGTGTCTTCCTCCGCGAGCGCGTCTTGTGCGACGTGCTGGGCGACCCCGATCCGAACGCGGTGCTGGTGGCCCCGGAGCCCACGAGCAGCGGCACCACGCGTGAGATCGTCGAGAATCTTACGGAGCAACCCGGCTCGAGCTGTGCCGCATGCCACGGCAAGTCGATCAACCCGCTCGGCTTCGCCACCGAAGGCTACGACGCGCTCGGCCGCCTGCGCGCCACCGAGCCCATCTACGACGAAACTGGGAAGCTCTTGGCTGAGCTCCCGCTCGACACGACGAGCATCCCCCGCGTGTGGTCGAACGACGAGAGCCAGGTCAAGGGAGCAGCAGAGCTCGCCGACCAGATCGCCGACAGCGGCAAGGTCGAAGCCTGCCTGGCCCGACAACTCGTGCGCTTCGCGGGCAGCCGCGAAGAGGACCCCATGCTGGATGGCTGCGCGCTGGAGACGGTGCGCAAGACTCTCGTGGACGGCGGCAGCGTGCGCGACGCCCTGCAGGCCCTGACCATGGCCCAGACCTTCCGCACCCGCCCCGCCGAATAATTCCAGCGCCTCCCCCACCCTGACCTCACGTGAACGTGGTCGGGGCGTTTGACGGCGACGTGCACCGCGCAAAGTGCATCACGTGCTGCCCCGTGCCGCTGCCGATGCGCCGCGCGCCCAGGAACTCGGCGCCCCGCAGCGTGGGCGTTGGACGGCGACGCGCACGTGGTTCGTGGTCGGAGCGTTTGACGACGACGTGCACCTCGTTCGTGGTCGCGGGCGTTGGACGGCGACGCGCACGTGGTTCGTGGTCATTTGCGCGTCCTCGTCGTCGTCCTCGTCCGCGTCGTCGCAGTCGTCCTCGTCAGACACCGAGCGCGAACCAGTGCGCAGCATAGGCGCGCATTCCTCCGACTCACCAGGCCTGTTCGAATGCGTGCGAACATGGCTGTGCAAGCTGGTTGTGGAGCCAAGAGAAGTCGTTTTTTCCGACGTGGGTATCGAGCCTCGACAGCCGCTGTTAGGGTCCTTTTCCCATGAGCGTTTTCCAACACAACCGACGTCAGTTCTTGCGCGGCGCAGGCGGCTTCGCCCTCGCGCTTCCGTGGTTGCCATCGCTCTTGCCGCGCAGCGCGCAGGCCCAGAGCTATCAGGCCCTGCCGCGGTTCGTCTGCATCGCGAGCCCGCACGGCGCCGTCTTCGGAAGCAACTTCTACCCGAGCGAGTCCCTCCTGACCGAGCGCATGGCGCTCTACGCGGATCACACCGTTCGCCGCGGCACACTGGCCACCACTGTCTCGGGTGGACGCGCGTCGCTCTCGAAGGTGCTCAACGCCTCCTCCGACAAGCTCTCGAGCAGCGTGCTCTCGCGCCTCAACGTCGTACGTGGCCTGGACATCCCGTTCTACATCGCCCACCACACCGGCGGTCACCTCGGGAACTTCGCGCGTTCCGATGCGAACCCGCCGATCTCGTTCATCCCCACGATCGACCAGATCATGGCCTGGTCGTCGTCCTTCTACGGGGATCTCAGCACCATCAAGCAGCGCTCGATGCACATCGCCACCAGCGGCATCTCCTGGAACTACTCCAACCCCCAGGCCAAGAGCGGCAACATCCAAAGCTTGCCCACGAGCTACAGCTCCAAGGACCTCTTCGAGAGCATCTTCGTGCCGCCCTCGACCCAACAGTCCCAGCGCGTGCCGGTGGTGGACCGCGTGCTCGACAACTATCGCAAGCTGCGCTCCGGCGCGTTCGGCGACGCCAAGCGCCTCTCCGCGGCGGACCGTCAACGTCTCGACGATCACCTCGCCCGCCTCGCCGAGCTCGAGCGTCGGGTCAACGTGATCGCCTCGTGCGAGTCGGTGCAGGCCCCATCCATCAACGTGGACAAGAGCTCTCCCGGCTACGGCTACTCGTCGAACAACATCGCCAAGAGCACGGAGTTCTACTCCGTCTTCAACGACGTGATCGCCGCGGCCTTCATGTGCGGCACCTCCCGCATCTGCACCATGTACACCATGGAGCTGTGGTCGAGCTTCGCGGGTGATTGGCACCAGGACGTCGCGCACCAGGCCACGAGCCCCGACAAGCAGGCGCTGCTCGTGGGCTCCTACCAGAACATCTTCGAGAACGTCTTCCTGGACCTCGCCAACAAGCTCAACATCGAAGAAGCCGAGGGCAAGACCTACCTCGACAACTCGCTGATCATGTGGAGTCAGGAGTCCGGCGAGAGCACGCATGACCCGGTGGGCTTGCCGATCGTCACCGCGGGCGGCGCTGCCGGGTTCTTCAAGACCGGCCACTTCGTGGACTACCGCGCGGTCGAATCGCGTCGCAAGTGGCGCGAACAGTACGCGGGCATCCTGTACAACCAGTGGCTGGCCACGGTGCTGCAGTCCATGGGCGTTCCCCCGAGCGAGTTCGAGTCGGGCGGCCTCAAGGGATACGGCTCCCAGTACACGCGGGACGTGTATGGCAATGCCGCCACCATGTGGCCGGATCGCCTGCGCGCCGACGCCAGCAAGATCGTGCCCTTCCTCAAGGCCTGAGCCGAACCGCCACGCTCGTGGCCCTTCTCCGCGCAGCGTCGCTCGAACCGGCTCCCCACGGTTCGGGCGGCGCGTGCTCCGGGTTGGGTCGGTGCCACGCGCCTTACGTTGCTGCTAGAGTCGTCAGGACGCGTGGGAAAAGACCTGGCCCAAGTGGTGATCTGGCTGTTCGTGCCGTTCACCTTCTACATGTTCAAGCGCTACCCCGTAAAGAAGGCTGCGCTGTACACGTTCATCGTGGGCCTCTTGAGCCTCCCCAACTGGGTCAAAGTCAAACTGCCCTTTTGCCCGCCCATCGGCAAGGACGAGGTGGTGGGCCTGTCCATCGTGCTCGTGCTGGCGGTCAATCACTACAAGGGAGTGCGACCGCGCGCGGAGACCTGGTGGTACCTGGCGACGGCGGGCGTGTTCATCTCGAGCCTTGTCACCGGCCTGTTGAACTCGGACCCCGTGTACTTCGCGCGCGCGAGCACCTTCCTCCCGGGGCACGACTTCAAGGACGCCGCCGCCATCGCGATAGGCGGTCTGGTGGGCGGTGTCCCGGTCAGCTACTTCAGCCAGGTGGTGTTCCGCAAGGCCGAGGACGTGAAGCTGATCGTCCGAGCCTTCACGGCCGCCGGACTCATCTACTCGATCTTCGTCCTGATCGAAGTGCGCATGAGCCCCCAGATGCACAGGTGGGTCTACGGCTACGCCGGTCCCCACGAGTGGGACCAGTTGATTCGCTACGGTGGCTACCGGCCCCTGGTGATGTTCCCGCACGGCCTGGTGCTCTCGCTGTTCATGTTCTTCCCCAACATCACCGCGATGGCGATGGCCCGCTTTCGCACGCGGATCTGGAAGATGAGCGGGCCGCAGGCGGCCTGGTACCTCTCGTTCATCATCCTCATCTGCAAGAGCACCGGTGTCTGGTTCTACGCGGTCATCATCCTGCCTTTGGTTCGCTTCGCCTCGAGCAAGGCCATCCTGCGCACCGCCAAGGTGATCTGCTTGATCACCGTGCTCTACCCGTGGATGCGCGCCAACGAGTGGATCCCCACGCACGACATCATCGCCTACATCGAGGAGAAGGATGTCGAACGGGCGCAGTCGCTCGAGGTGCGCTTCACGAACGAGGACAAGCTGCTCGTCCGGGCCCTCGAGCGGCCCTGGTTCGGCTGGGGCAGCTACGGCCGCAACCGCATCTACGACGAGTACGGCATCGACCGCTGCATCACCGACGGCGCCTGGGTCATGGTGCTCGGCTCCCTCGGCATCGTCGGTTACGGGTTCACCTTCATGTTCACGGTGGGGGCCCTGCTCATCGCGAGCCGCCGCGTCGCCAAGGTGCAAGACAGGGAGCTCCGCACCTTGATGGCCGTCTTGATCCTCGCCGCCTCGGTGTTGTGGTTCGACAACCTCCCGAACGCCCCGGACCTCTTGGTCGTGCACTTCATCGCCGGCGCCATGTGCAGCATCTCCCGGACCGTCTTGGCGGACCAGGAGCGCGACAAGCTCATGAAGCGCCACCGCAGCGTCCATGGCGGAGGGGGACCCAGCGTGGCCCAGGCATCGTAAAACCTGGTCATCTGACCAGTATTCTGCCAAGGTAGCCCTGCGATGCGGCGTCTCGAGTCGAACCCGCGCAATCCCTGGCACACCACCCACCTCGAGCGGCTCGAGCCGGCTCCCGAGGTGGAGCTCGAGGTGCAGGAGATCCAGGCCAAGTCGATCCTGAGCAAGAACGACAGCCCGGACCTCCCGTTCTCGTACAGCCTCAATCCCTATCAAGGGTGCTACCACGGCTGTGCCTACTGCTACGCGCGGCCCAGTCACCAGTACCTCGGGCTAGGTGCCGGCACGGACTTCGAGCGCAAGCTGATGGTGAAGACCAACGCACCCGAGCTCCTGCGCGAGGCCTTCGCGCGGCGCAGCTGGCAGGGCGCGTGCGTGGTGTTCTCGGGCAACACCGATTGCTACCAGCCGCTCGAGGCGAAGTACGAGCTCACGCGCCGCTGCCTCGAGGTGTGCCTCGAGCACCGCAACCCGGTCGCGGTGATCACCAAGGGCAACGTGATCTTGCGGGACGTGGCGCTGCTCTCCGAGCTCGCCAGGCACTGTGCGGTCACGGTCTATCTCTCGATCGCCTTCGCGGACGATGGGACCCGGCGTCTGATCGAGCCCTTCGCGGCCCCGATCGATCGTCGCTTCGAGGCCATGGCGCGTCTCGCGCAGGCCGGGGTCTCTACGGGAATCGCCCTGGCGCCGGTGATCCCCGGGCTGAACGACAGCGCGATCTTGCCGCTGCTCCAACGCGCCCGCGAGGAGGGCGCCGAGCACGCTTTCCTCACGCTGCTGCGCCTTTCGGCGGAGGTGAAGCCCGTGTTCCTCGAGCGCATCGCAGAAGTGCTGCATCCGGAGCGTGTCGAGAAGGTGGTGCACGCCCTCGAGGAGGCGCGCGCAGGAAACCTCTCCGAGGCGCGCTTCGGCGTGCGGATGCGCGGGCACGGCAAGCGCTGGGAGCTCATCGAGCAGCTGTTCGAGACGCAATGCCGAAGGCTCGGCCTGAACCAGCGCGACGCGAACGCGCACCACGGTCCTGGCGCGACCTTCAAGCGGCCGACCCGACAGCTCGCGTTGTTCGAGGACTGACCCCGCGAAACGCGCGGGGCATCAGAGCGGCGCTCAGGTCAGGCCGAGCTCGCGCTTTCGCTGCTCCAGGTCTTCGACCACGCGCGCCCGGTTCCAGCGGTTCTCGCTCTTGCGCATGCGGACGAGGTACGCCTGCGTGGCCACGAGCGCGCCGGTCGTGAGGACGGTCGCGACCGCCCAACCAAAGCCCTGGAAGTACCAGACGAAGGGCGTCGCGACTCCCACGAACCCGTAGCGCGGCACGCGTGTCCACAGGTGCTCGAGGTGAGCATAGAGCTCGTCGAGGCGCGCGATCTCGGCCTGATAGAGCCGAATACGTTCGTCCTCAGCCATGGGTCTTCGCGAAGCCTCGCGCCCACTCGACGAACTTGGCCACCTGCTCCACCGTCGTCGCGTTGTACTGGGAGACGCGGATGCCGCCCACCAGCTTGTGTCCCTTGATGCCGACGAAGCCTGCGGCCGCGGCATCGGCCACCATCTTCTTGTCGAGCTCTTCGGTGGGCAGCCGGAACACCGGGTTCATCACCGAGCGGCTCGCCTTTTCGACCTTGCTCCGGAAGAAGTCGGGGTGCTCGTCGATCAGTGCGTACACGAGGCGCGCCTTCTCGCGATTGCGCTTCTCCATCGCGGTGAGGCCCCCCTCTTCCTTCACCACCGAGAGCACGTTGCGCATCATGTAGATGGCGAACGTGGGCGCGGTGTTGAGGAGCGAGTTCTGGGCCGCATGCTCCTTGAAGCGGAAGATCTTTGGAATGTCCTCGCGCCCCTCGGCGATCAGCGACTTCTTGGCGATCACGATCGTGACCCCGGAGGGGCCAATGTTCTTCTGCGCGCCGGCGAAGATCAGCCCGAACTTCGAGACGTCGATCGGCCGCCAGAGCAGGTCGCTCGACATGTCGCAAACCAGCGGAACCCCGGGGGCGGGCTCGGGGAACGCGTGGAACTGCGTGCCCATGATGGTGTTGTTCGAACAGAGGTGGAGGTAGCGCGCCTCCGGGTCGAGCTCGAGCTCTTCCTGCTTGGGCACGCGTGTGCACACGCCGCCCTCGCCTTCCACGTTGGCCGAAACCCGCGCCTTGCCGACGATCTGCGCCTCCGCGTAGGCCTTGCGTGTCCAGATGCCGGTGAGGATGAAGTCGGCGCTCTTTCCGGGCGGGAGCAGGTTCATCGGGACCAGGGCGAACTGCGCCGTGGCGCCGCCCTGCATGAAGAGCACCTGGTAGTCGGCGGGGATCTGCAGGAGCTCGGTGAGCAGCGCGATGGCTTCGTGATGGACTCGCTCGTAGTCCTTGCCGCGATGGCTGTGCTCCATGATGGACATGCCAGTGCCCTCGAAATCGAGGAACTCGCGTTGAGCCCGTTCGAGGGCGGCAAGGGGGAGTGCGGCGGGGCCGGGGTTGAAGTTGACGACGCGTTTGCTCATGGGTCGAAGCGCAGGGTACCCAGCGCCAAAGCGCGTGCAACCTGCAAGAAACGCGCGCAATGAATGAGGTGCGCGGGGGTGGGTTTCAGCGCGCGTCGAGCAGCAGATCGACCAGCGAGCTTGCGTTGGCCGCCTGCGCCAGGGCTTCGTCGTTGTCGGGGACGTGGGGGAACTCGAACACGGGGGTACCCAGGCGCTCGTCGAGGATCTTGGCGTTGGTGCGCGCGCTCAGCTCGCGGGACGGGTCGGCCGGGTCCACCAGTACGAGCGCGCGCAGCTCTATGCCCCGCGCGCGGGCGCACTCGGCCGCGCAGAGCACGTAGGAGAGCACCCCGAGCGCGTTGGGCGCGACCAGCACGAGGGGAAGACCGAGCGCCGCGATCAGATCCGCCATGGATTGGTGGCGATCGAGCGGGACCAGGAGCCCCCCTGCCCCCTCGACGAGCGCGAACTCGGAGCCGCGCGCCGCCTGGTGCACGGCGTCCACCAGGGCGCGCACGGGCGGGGGCGCGGGTTCGCCCTCGAGCGAGGCTGCGTAGGGCGAAACGGGCGACCCGGCGCGGTAAAACCCGGGATGGCTGGCGAGCGGGGGCCGACCGCAGGCGCGGGCCAGCGTGAACGCATCGGAGCCCTCGAGGCTCGAGAACCCGGTCTCGATCGGCTTGAGCGCGACCACCCGGCGCTCGCGCGCGGTCATGGCTTTCGCCAGGCCACGGGTCACGAAGGTCTTGCCCACGCCGGTGCCGGTGCCGCTGATGAACAGCCCCTTCATGGCCGCACCGCCGCGAACGCCGCGAGCGCTTCGTCGATGTCCTCCCGACTGTGGGTGGCCATCGGGACCACGCGCAGGCGGCCGGTCCCGGCGGGCACGGTGGGGGGACGAACGCCGTGGGCGAACACACCGTGCTCGAGCAGCGCCCGCGAGAGCTGCATGGTGGGCGCGGGATCGCCGACCATCACCGGGATGATGGGACTGTCGCCGGGCAACACCTGGTAGCCGAGCTCGCCGAGCCCTGCGCGCAGGTGGCGAAAGTTCCGGGTCAGGGAGGCGCGCAAGCCGTCCGCCTCGCGGACCAGCTTGGTAGCTGCGATCGCCGCGCGGGCGAGCACCGGGGACGGCGCCGTGGAGAACACATAGCTGCGGGCCCGGTTGCGGATGAGATCGATCACCGGGGCCTCGGCGGCCACAAAGGCCCCCTGCCCGCCGAAGGCTTTCCCGAGCGTGCCGATCAGCACGTCGGCCGACACCCCGTGCAGCGCGCATCGTCCCCGCCCCTCGGGACCGGCCACCCCGATCGCGTGGGCCTCGTCGACGACGAAGCCGGCGTCGTACTCCCTGGCCAGCGCGGACAACGCGGCGAGCGGCGCCCCATCGCCGTCCATGGAGAACACCGATTCGGTGACCACGAGGGCGTTCGCGCCCTGCCCCCGAAACGCGGCGAGCTTCTGGCGCAGACTCTCCGGGTCGGCGTGGTCGTAGACCACCACCTGGGCGCGGCTGAGCCGGGCGCCGTCGATCAGGCTCGCGTGGTTGAGCGCGTCGCTGAACACCACGTCGTCTCGGGTGGCCAGGGCCTGGATCACGCCCACGTTGCAGGCGTAGCCGCTCGAGAACAGCGCTGACGCGGGCTTGCCCAGGAAGGCGGCGAGTTGGGCCTCGGCCTCGCGGTGGGCGCGCATGCTCCCGGAGATCAGGCGCGAGGCGCCGCTGCCGAGCCCCTCCTCCTCGAGGCCGCGCCGGAGCGCGGACAGCAGCGCCGGGTGATTGGCCAGGCCGAGATAGTTGTTGGAGCAGAGGCTCAGGACAGAGCGCCCATCTACGATCAGGCGCGGGCCCTGGGAGCCGTCGATCTCACGGGCGCGCCGACGCAGGCCGGCTTGGTCGATTTCCGCGAGGGCGGCTTCGACGAGGTCTAGGAATGCCACGGGCCCAAGATAGCAGCGGCTCTGGGGGGGAACAGCCGGGGGCGCATGGATGGCGGGGCGCTGGGTCTTTCCCGCAACGCACGTGCACGTGCACGCAAAAGCGCTGGCGCCGGGATGGCGCCCGGGGCGCGAGGCAACAGGCGTGAAGCTCGGGGCACGCACGCCACGCGTACGGGCAGAGAGCGGTTGCGGGCACGAGAGAGGAGCCAAAGGGCGCCTTGCGCGGCCCTGGACTCCCCCGTGCCGATGCCCGCTGGCGCCGCTGGAGTCGCTGGAGCCGCGAAGAACCGGTAGGTGCTCCATGCCATGCGGTCTCAGGTACAGGTAATGTCACGCATGGCCGAAAACATGTTTCACGTGAAACAACGAGACCGGGGCACGGAGGAAGCGAGCTCCGACACCCGAGGGACGGGCTCACTGTTTCACGTGAAACGTTAGCCAACGGTCGGCCAGGGGAACACAGAACGACACCCTCTCCCCCTGCTGGACTCCTGAGGACGGGAGAACTCTCCCTCCGCGGAAAAGCAGCCGGTACCTTTTTCGGTTGGCACGTTTCACGTGAAACACTTCCCGGACCCCGGCCACAGAGGTGCCGATGTTCTCCTTTCAACGGAGAGCGACAGCGGACACCAACACCAACACCGGGAGCCACACCGAGGGGACTCGTCCGAGGCGCACCTTCAAGCGTGCTAGCGAGCGCGTTTCACGTGAAACGTGCCGACTCGATCACCTACCTCAGATCACCTGCGCAAAGATCACACCTTGGACTTGAGCGCAGCCCGCACGTCGCCGATGTACTGCCCGTCCAGCGACTCGAGCGCCCGCCCAATCAGCTCGTGATCCTTCCCGTCCGGAAGCCGCAGCTGCAAGTGGACGAACAAGTCCCCGTGCGTTCCATCGCGGCGCGCCACGCCCTTCCCCCGCAACCGAAGCTTGGTGCCTCCCTGGGCGCGGGGGGGAACCTTGAGCGCGACCTCCCCGAGCGGCGTCGGCACCTTGATCGTGGCCCCGTTCCAGGCCTCCGAGAGCGTGAGCGGCAAATCCAGATGCAGGTCGTCGCCCTCCCGCCGGTAGAGCTCGTGGGCAGCCACGCGCACCGTGAGCACCAGATCTCCCGCCTCGAACCCCGCCCGACGCGCCCCCTGCCCGCGCAGGCGGACCTTGCCACCGTCGCTGACGCCCGCCGGGATGCGCACCCGGATCCGCCGGGGCTGGCCGCCGTCCTGGATCGTGAGCTCCTTCTGCGCGCCAGACAGCGCTTCCTCGAACGAAATTGTGATCTCGCTCTCCTGATCTGGAAGCTTCCCGGCGCCGGGCCCGGTGGTGCTCGCCCGCCCCCCGAAGCCGCCCATGCCACGGCCGAACAGCTCCTCGATTCCCCCGCCAAAGAGGTCCTCGAGCGTTCCGCCGAAGCCCTGCCGGCGCCCGCGACCCCCGCCCCCGCCGAAGAGGTCCTCGAACGAGACGCCTCCGCGCCCGCCTGCCCCGCGCATGTTCTTGACTGCACGTGCGGCGTCCGCGTCGAACCCTTCGCGTAGCCCCACCTCGCCGAACTCGTCGTAGAGGCCGCGCTTACGTTCGTCCGAGAGCACGTCGTTCGCGTAGGCCACCCGCTTGAAGCGGTCCTCCGCCTTGGGGTTGTTGGGATTGCGGTCCGGATGCAGCTCCCGGGCGAGCTTGCGGTAGGCCTTTTTGATCTCGTCCTTACTTGCCCCCCGCTTGAGGCCCAACTCGGCGTACAAGTCGCGCTCCGCCATCTCCGCCGTCCGTCCTTGGCACGGGTACGCAGCCCTCCGTGCGTCCCTCCGCTCCGGTCACAAGTAACCAGACTAGGGGCAAGTTTCAACCCTGAGCAGGCGCAACATCCGCTCAGCTTGCTGAATGGAGGCCCGCCGTGATAACCGCATGATGCTGTGTCGCTTGTAGAGCTTAGCCGACTACCCCACCACGTCGCGATCATCATGGATGGCAATGGCCGCTGGGCCAAGGACCGCGGGCAGCCCCGCTGGGAGGGCCACCGTGAGGGCGCCAAATCTGTCCGCACGATCGTGGAGGCGAGTCGCAGACTCGGACTCAAGGCGCTCACCCTGTACGCCTTCAGTGAGCAGAACTGGGCGCGGCCCGAAGAAGAGGTCAACGCGCTGATGGCCCTGCTCGCGGAGTACCTGCTGAGCGAGCGCGAAAAATTGATCAAGGATGGTGTGCGCTTCCGCTCCATCGGACGCCTCAATCGCTTGCCGCCGCAGGTGCTGAAGCTGGTCGAAGACGTCACCCAGGCGACCGCGCACTGCACCGGCATGACGCTCACGCTGTGCCTCTCCTACGGCGGGCGCGAAGAGGTGGCGGACGTGGCGCAGGAGCTGGCGCGTCAGGTGAAGGCGGGCGAGCTCGCGCTCGAAGAGGTCAACGAGGAAGCCATCACCAAGTTGCTTCCGAGCGTGCTCGGCACCGGGCCAGTGGACCTGCTCGTCCGCACCGGCGGCGAATTTCGCACGAGCAACTTCCTGATCTGGGCCGGCGCGTACGCCGAGCTCCACTTCTGCCCCAAGCTCTGGCCGGAGTTTGGGCAGCCCGAGCTGTTTGAAGCGGTTTACGCCTTTCAGCAGCGCAACCGTCGCTTTGGGCTCGCCGACAACGTGCAGGGCCCGAACGTCACGGCGAGCCAGGAAGTACTCGCCAAAGCCATCGCCGGCTGAGCTACGGACAGCGTGGCGATTTCGAGCGCGCTCGTTTGCTCGCGGGTGACCGCCGCCCGCCTCGAGCTTTGGTGCTAGAAAGCGCACCGAGCGTCTCAATCCGATGTCCGCCGAAAGCAACGCCGCGAAAAACAAGAACCTGGCCCTCCGCTTCGCCACCGCGGGCGTGGCGGTGCCCTTCATTTTGTGGGCCCTGTTGATCGCGCCGCATTACGTGTGGGCGACCTTCGTGCTCGGACCCGCGATGGCGATCGCCGCCCACGAGCTCTTCCGCATGGTCCTCCCTGGCGCGCTGGTGCTGCAGGGCTGGGGCATCGTCTCTACGCTCGCCATGGGCGGCATCTTCTATCTATCGATGGCCACGGCCACGCCCTCGCCGCTCTTGGTGCCGGGCATCCTGGTGCTGGTGCTGGCCTCACTTTTGATGTCGCTCTCGCGCCCGCTCCCGAGCGAGGCCGCGGGTGCGCGCATGGCGTGGCTGGTCGCCGGCCCCTTCTATATCGGCGCCACCATCTCCACCCTCGCGGCCCTGCACGCGCAGGAGCACGGCGGCCAGTGGGTGGTGCTCTCCATGATGCTGGCCTGGTTCGCTGACACCGGCGGCTACTTCGCGGGGCGCTTCCTCGGTGGAAAGATCTTTGGTCCTGCCAAGATGTCGCCCAACATCTCCCCCAACAAGACCTGGGAGGGAGCGCTCGGCGCCGTGGGCGGCGGACTCGTGGGCGTGCTCATGGCGCACTTTTGGTACCTACCCAGCTTGCCGCTTTTGGGCGGACTCGCCCTAGCGCTCTTCGCGTCCCCCCTGGGCATTTGCGGCGACCTCGTTGAATCACTCGTGAAACGAAGCACCGGCACCAAGGACAGCGGCAAGATCGTCCCCGGCCACGGCGGGCTCATCGATCGCATCGACGCCCTGATGTTCACCTCGACGGCCACCCTGATCTACGCGCGCTTCATCCTGCCGCTGTGAGCTCTCGCCCGGGCACCCGCGGCGCCCGCTCGGCGAGCTCGCTCAAGCGGTGAGCGCGCTCAATGGGGAGCCGGCCACGCGTTGCCGTCGACCCGGGCGCGATCGCGCAACATGTCCGTGGGCACCTCGGCGGAGCGACCCGCGAGCCGCTCGAACTCGGTCAGGTCGTGACCACAGAACACCTCGACCTCGTGTCCGTGTGCGCGCCGAAGCTCACGCAAGCGCTCCTGGTTCCAGCGCCGCGCCGCGCGATCCTTCTCCATCATCCATTGATAGAAGCGCAAGCCCGGCGTGCAGCGCGGCCGCTCTAGGTCCATCTCCTGGTAATAGAAATACGCGTCGCCGGCCTGCAGGAGCCAGCGGTCCCCGCCCTGCACCGCCACCCCCGCGTGGCCCAGGGTGTGTCCGATCAAGGGCACGAGCACGATCTCCTCGCCGAGCTCTTCGAGGGGATGGACGCGATTGAACCCGAACCAGCTCTCGCCCTCTCCCGCCACGTACCCTCGCCAGTGATTTTTGGTGGACCACTGCTGCGGTCGAAAGCGCTGCTGGTCGAGCCAGGTCTTGCGCGCGAGGGCCGCGTCTCGCTCGGACGCGAGCATGTGGACCGTGGCATCTGGGAAGTCGTCGAGGCCGCCTGCATGATCGAAGTCCAGGTGCGTGAGCACGATGTGCCGCACGTCTCGCCGGTCGAACCCGAGGCGCTCGACCTGGCGAACTGCGGTCATCTCCTCTCGGAACGCGGGGCTCACGAGCGACAGGAAAAACCAGCTCAGCCGCCCCTTGGGGTCCGCCACGTCGCCGAGTCCCAGGCCGGTGTCGACCAGCACAAGCGACCTTGCGGTCTCGAGCAACAAGCAATGACAGGCGAGGTGGCCCCGCTTTACGATCGACTCGGCCCGGCCATCCATCAGCTTGCCGCCGAGGGGACAGGTCGAGATGCAGTTCAGGTGATGAACACGCATCGCACTTCCTCTCTTTACCGTCGGGAGGTAGCCCCGCACGGCCCCGCGCTACACGCCGGCCAAGAAACGCGAGCTGCGTGGATGCCCGGTTCGTGGCGCTCGGCGCACCCGGCCAGCAAGCACCCCGGCGTGCCGCGCCGCTTTCTTCGTCCGCACCAAAGCGCCTCGCTGCGCACAGGCCCCGTCGCAAAGTGCTGCAATCTCCGCGCACGCGCCTCCTCGAGCGCGCGGGAAAACCGCGGCAAATGGACACCGACCGCACCGCAGCGAACTGGCACCGAGCTTGCGTAACGCTCACCCCATGGCCGCCAAGAAAACCAAGGTCGCGCCGGGCGCAGCCAACAACAGGGCCGCGACGAAGGCCACCAAGAAAGCCACCAAGAAGACCGCCACGCGGCGCTCCTCGCGATCACCCAAGAAGAGCGTGCACGTGGTCGACTCCGAACCGCTCCGACGTAAGCCGCTCCGCGCGGCGAAGGCCGCCAAGAAGAAGGTCAGTCGCACGCTCGAAACGGGCATGACCAAGGCGCGGACGAGCGTCCAGCACGCGGTGCGCGCCGTGAAGAAGGCCGCTCCCAAGCGGCTCAGCGCGGCGTTCGAGAACCTGGTCGCCAAGGCCCGGAGCCTGGGAGCCTGAGGCCGCACCCACTCCCGGACGGCTGACCTCGCTCCCCCTGTGCCGCGCCCTGCGTCCCTGTCGACGTGCGGACGACATGGCCCCCGCTTTCGAGGGCCCCCTCCCCATCGTTTTCAACCCGGCCGACCGGATCCTCCCCTAGTCTCGAGCAAACGAGAGGGAGCCGGGGACGGAGTATTCATCCTTCGCTAGCGCCAAAGGGCACGCGAGCGCGCAAGCGAAGGATGAATACTCCGTCCCCGGGACTCTCAGGGGTGGGTGTGTCGATGCAAGTTCGGGGTTGGGGAAAGGCCTGGTCGGTGCGGTGGGCTTTCGTCGCGTTGGCCGCGCAGGTCGCGCTGTTCGGATGTGATGACGGATCCGACTCGAGTTCGCACGACGGCGGTGTGCTGGATGGAGGCTCGATGACGCACACGGACGGGGGCGGCTTTCGGCCACCACCACCTATCCCGGAGCCTCCGCCCAGCATCTGCGCGAGCCTCGGGCTCACCTACACCAACGCGGCCTGCGGCGGCCCCTGTCCGAGCGTGCGCTGCGAGTGCGACCCCTTCCCGAGCTCCTATCTGGCATGCCATCCCACGTTCGGTTGTCTCACGGGCGTCGACTGCGCGGTGGCCTGCGAAGAAGACCTCGGCGACGTGGTGAGCTGCGCAGGCTCCTACGTGCCGTGCGACACGGACGCGACCTGCGGCGCCGGTCGCTGCGCCCAGCGTCCAGGCGATGCGATGGGCGAGTGTACGAGCGGTGGATCGAGCAGCCACTGCGTCGATTCCGGGGACTGCCTGAGCGGCTTCTGCGTGGCCAAGGACGCCACCGGCGCACGCGCGTGCAGCACGGGCGGGAGCGGCGCCACCTGCAATGAGGACGCGCAGTGCACCGATGGGCGCTGCGTGCTGCCGAGTGGGTCCTTCGTGGGCACGTGCAGCGACGGCAACGAAGGATCGCTGTGCACCCAGGAGGGCAACTGCGATCCGGGCCTGGTCTGCGTACTGGCTCCGGGCAGCACAGAAGGCACGTGCAAGCTCGGCAAGCCCAACGACACCTGTTACGACGAGCACGATTGTCAGGGCGGTCTGGTCTGCGCCAAGGGACCCGGGCCCTACGCCTCCGGCAAGTGCACCAGCGGCGCCGTCGGCGAGAGCTGTTACGACGACAAGGACTGCAAGGCGAGCAGGTGCGTCGAGTCGTTTGCTTCCCAGAAGTATTGCTCCGACGGCAAGCTCGACAGCCACTGCGGCACCGGAGCCGACTGCGAGTCCGGCTACTGCGTCCACGGTTACCTCAACAATGCCAGCGGCAACTTCTGCACCGATGGCGCGCCCGGCACCCGCTGCCGCGAGGACGTCGACTGCAGCACCCAGAAGTGCGCACCCATGGCGGGCGGCACCGGCGTCTGCGTGGTGGGGAACCTGAACGACTATTGCGTGCGCGACGACCAGTGCATGAGCGGTCGTTGCTCCAATCACCCGGGCTCCTGGGGCAAGTGCGTCGACGGAGCCAATGGCTCGGTCTGCGCGGAGGGATCCGACTGCACCTCGAGCATCTGCGCCCTGGTCCCGGGCGGCTCGTCCGGCGTGTGCAGCGCGGGCGGTCTGATGGATCCGTGCGGCGAAGACGCGCACTGCACCTCGACCCTCTGCACCGCGACCCAGTCTTCAACCGGCGTGTGCACCTCGGGCGAGCTCACCGCGCCCTGCACCAACTCGAGCGACTGCGTCGTCGGCAAGTGCGCCTACAGCACGGGCCTCGGCCGCGGCGAGTGCACCGACGGCCTCCAGGGTAGCTTCTGCGCGACCAAGAGCGATTGCTACGCCGAGGCGTTCACCTGCGCCACCGGCGGCAACAGCTCCGGCAAATGCACGGGCGGGGAACCGATGGACTACTGCCAGCGCAGCAGCGAGTGCAAGAGCAAGGTCTGCAACAACTACGAGTGTGAGTGACCAGCACGCGGATGCGGCCCGGCTCCGATCACGCTTCAGGTCCGCCAGTCCGCTGCGCCAGCTTGCGCTCGAGCGCAACCTTCCGTTCAGGCCAATCCGCCGCGGTCATGCCAAAGAGCACGCTGTCCCGGATGCGCCCGTCGCGCATCACCATGTGACTGCGCAGGATGCCCTCTTGTTGCGCGCCGATGCGCGCGATGGCGGCGCGGGACTTCGCGTTCAGGGCGTCCGTGAGCAGCTCCATGCGGTTGAGGCCCCAGACCTCGAACGCATGCTTCAGCATCAGGTACTTGGCCTCGGTGTTCACGTGGGTGCGCTGGGCGGAAGCACCGAGGAACGTGTAGCCGATCTCCGCCCGCCGATGGCCCACGTTGATCTGCATGAAACGCGTGCTGCCCACGACTTGACCCCGCGCTTTGTCGATGGTCGCGAACGGAAGCTGCACACCAAACTTCCCGGTGCGCTCGGTCTCCGCGAGGAACTCTGCCAAATCCTCCGGCTTGGGGACGAAGGTCACCGGAATCTTCCACAGCTCTCCGTCTTCGATGGCCCGGCCGAGCTCCGGCAAGTGGCGTGCCTCGAGCGGCTCGAGCCGCACGCGGGCCCCTTCGAGAACCGTCTTGGTGACTTGGAGCGCTGCCATGGGTTTTCTCCTATGCGATTCCGCGTCCTCAGTCGCAAGCGCCGTCCGCACAGGAGGTGCACGTGAGGTCCTTGCGATCGCAGCGACAGACCCGCGCCTGGTGCAGACCCGTGCTGTGCCACCGAGCCCAAGGACGCGAAGCGTCGCCGCAACGCCTGCCTTGACCGCCAACGAGAACTCCCACTCAGAGGCCGAGTCGCAGCATACCTTCGTAGAGGAGCCGAAGCATGCCAGCCGCTCCTGATCACGGGGTGAACGAGAGCGATTTGCTTTCGGGATCAACAGACGCGTTGGTACGATGCAGTTCATGCGCTCCCCCCGCCGCATGTGTGCGCCATTTTGCATGGTCGCATGCTTGGTCAGCCTGGGTTGCTCCACCACCGCTGATCGAGGCGGAGGTTTACCTGACGCTCAGACGTCGGAGCCAGATGCGGGCGCAAACGATGACGCAGGCTCAGGAAAGCATGATGGCGGCGGTGAGCCGAACGATGACAACGAGATCGACTTCTCGAAGCCGATCCGCACGGTCGACGCCAGGACGATGACCGGCCCGGTGCCCGCACCCCCGGTGGCGTGGAAACCACCGTTCGAACTGAGCAACGACCAGGGCTTTTTGGGGTCCGACGATACCCATTGCACACTCGGCGCTGGCGGCGGTGCCCAGGCCTCCGCGTGGATCGACGACGACGAGGTTTGGACGAGCATCACCCGGCAGAACTACCTGGATGGTTCGCTCCACGGTCCCATCGGAGGCGAAGTCTCGCGAAACACAGGGAGCGGTTGGCAGTACGTCACGACCACCCGGCCCGGCTACAAGTCCATCGGACCGTATCCCGGATCGCGCCTCGCGATGTGGCGCCCGGACATGCCCGACAACGATGACCCTTGCTCGCTCGCGACCATGGATCGCAAAACCGGGGAGGTCCATTGCGAGCTCACCTCCTCCGAGGCAGAGGTCCACGACGTCTTCGGGGTGAATGACGAGCTCGCCTACTACGCGACCTCGAGCGCCGTGTTCAAGGTGACCCAGGCGGGGACTCCAGCAACGACGGTCTTCAGCGTGTCGGGCTTTGGCCTCGTGTGGGCGAGCGCGGACACGGTGGTTCACGCCCTCTTCGATGGCACGAGCGTCGTGGTGCACACCCCAGCGGGTACCACCACGTTGCCGCCTCCGCCCGTTGGCTTTGTTCAAGACATCTGGGCGACGAGCGCGAGCGACATCTGGCTGGCAGGGACGGCTCAGCTTCGGCGCTGGGACGGCACGGCATGGCACGTCTTTGATGCGGACTTCGGCGCGAACTGCGAGTGGCCCGAGGTCAACCACCTCTGGGGAGCACAAGGCCGCGTGTTCGCGGCGGGCAACAGCGGATTCGGAGAGCTCACCGGAACCGGGTTCCAGGCCATCCAAACCTGGTGCGACACAGAAGCCGATGTCTACGGCGAGGACCGCACGGACATCGTGGGCATCTGGGGCATGCCCGACGGTGACCGCGTCCTGCTCGCGCTCCGGCCGGGCGCATGGGGTCTCGAGGCGACCAAATGCATGGACCTGATCCTGGTCGTCTACGACGGGCACGAATATCGCCGGATCTGAGCCATCCAAACGGCCCACACTGAACCTCCTTGCAGGCCCCCCTGCCCATGCCACCCTTGCCCGATGGCCCGTCCCTTTGAGCTGGTGAGCAAGTTCTCCCCCTCCGGCGATCAGCCGGCCGCGATCGAGGCGCTCGTGCGCGGGCTCGCCCAGGATGAGAAGCACCAGGTGCTGCTCGGCATCACCGGCAGCGGCAAGACCTTCACCATCGCCAACGTGATCGCCAAGGTGCAGAAGCCGACCCTGATCATCACGCCCAACAAGACCCTGAGCGCGCAGCTCTACGGCGAGATGAAGGAGCTCTTCCCGAACAACGCCGTCGAGTACTTCGTCAGCTACTACGACTACTACCAGCCCGAGGCCTACATCCCCACCAGCGACACCTTCATCGAGAAGGACGCCATCGTGAACGAGCAGATCGACCGCATGCGCCACAGCGCCACGCGCTCACTGCTCTCGCGGCACGACGTGATCATCGTGGCCAGCGTGTCCTGCATCTACGGCATCGGCTCGGCCGAGTGGTACCAGGGCATGTTGATCGAGCTCAAGAAGGGCCAATCGATCCGCCGCGACATGCTGCTCAAGCAGCTGGTGGACATCCAGTACGACCGCAACGACACCGACTTCCACCGCGGCACCTTCCGCGTGCGCGGCGACGTGGTGGAGGTGTTCCCGGCCTACGAGCAGGATCGCGCGGTGCGCATCGAGTTCTGGGGCGACGAGATCGAGCGCATCACGGAGATCGACCCCTTGCGCGGCAAGGTGCAGAACGAGCTCGAACAATACGGCATCTACCCGGGCTCGCACTTCGTGACCCCGCTCGAACAGCGGCGGATCGCCATGGCCTCGATCCGCGAAGCGCTCACCGAGCGGCTCGAAGAGCTCACGCGCCAGAACAAGCTGCTCGAAAAGCAGCGCCTCGAGCAGCGCACGCTCTACGACCTCGAGATGTTGGAGCAGATGGGCTTTTGCCACGGCATCGAGAACTACTCGCGCCACTTCTCCAACCGAAAACCCGGCGAGCCCCCGCCCACGCTGATCGATTATTTCCCGGAAGACTTCCTCTTGGTGCTCGACGAGTCCCACCAGACGGTGCCGCAGATCGGCGCGATGTACCGCGGCGATCGCTCGCGCAAGGACACCCTGGTGGAGCACGGCTTCCGCCTGCCCAGCGCGGTCGACAACCGCCCGCTGCAGTTTCACGAGTTCGAGACCCACATCAAGCACTGCATCCACGTGAGCGCCACACCGGGCGACTGGGAGCTCGAGCAAACCCAGGGCAGCTTCGTGGAGCAGGTGATTCGCCCGACGGGCCTGATGGACCCGCTGATCCACGTGCGCCCGGTGGGCAATCAGGTGGACGACCTGCTCGCGGAGATCCGCAAGCGCGTGGAGAAGAACGAGCGCGTGCTGGTCACGGTGCTCACCAAGCGCATGGCCGAGGATCTGGCCGAGTACTACGGCGAGCTCAACGTGAAGTGCCGCTACCTGCACAGCGACATCGACACGCTCGAGCGCATCGAGGTGATCCGCGACCTGCGCAGCGGCGTGTTCGACGTGTTGATCGGCATCAACTTGTTGCGCGAGGGGTTGGACCTGCCCGAGGTCTCGCTGGTGGCCATCCTCGACGCGGACAAGGAGGGCTTTCTGCGCTCGCCGCGCTCGCTGATCCAGACCATCGGCCGCGCCGCGCGCAACGTGAACGGTGAGGTGATCATGTACGCGGACAAGATCACCTTGGCCATGGAGCGCGCCATCGACGAGACCGGGCGCCGACGCGAGAAGCAGCGCACCTACAACGAAGAGCACGGCATCACGCCGCGCACGGTGGTGAAGTCCCTGCTCACGCTCAGCGAGGCAGGCGCGGGCGAGCGCGACTACGTGGCCCTGCCCGCGGCGCTCGGCAAGGCCGCCCCGAAGTCTGCCGAGGAGCTGCGCGAGCACGTGGAGATGCTGCGCAGCGAGATGCTCCTGGCCGCGGAGAACCTGGACTTCGAGAAGGCGGCGCGCATCCGCGACCAGATCCGCGCAGTCGAAGGGGGCGCGGGCCCGGCCGCGGGGCCGGGCCCCAAGCGGGCCGCAGGGAGCAAGGCGCCGGGCAAAGCCGGCAGCGCCCGGGGAGCAGGTGCGAGCAAGGGCGTGGCCAGCAAGGCGCGAGCCCGGGGCAGGCGTTAAAGGAAGCGCCCTCGCTCGCGTTTGAGTTTTGCTCGCGGGCGGAACCGCCCGCTTCGACGTTTTGCTCGCGGGCGGAACCGCCCGCTTCGACGCACCAATGGCGTCTCCATCGATGTTCCCTGTTCGGCCCCAGACTTGTGACGGGGGGAGCCACAAGGTAGTCTGCGGGCCCATGCTCCCGTTCCGCCCGCGCGCTCCCATCCGGCCTGCCGCGGGCCTGCTTTCCGTCGCAATTACGGCAACCTTGCTGCTTCTGGCGGGGGCTCTTGCGCGTCCGGTCAAGGCCCAAGAACTGAGCCCCCAGGCGCCGGCCACGCTGACCCTCGAGTTCGTGCCCACCGATCGCGCGCAGCTCGCGGTCTGGATCGAGCGTGATGACGGCCAGTTCATGGGCACCCTCGCCCTCACCCACGCGGTGGGCCGCGCGGGCATCGGCAACCGCCCCGGCGCGCTCCAAATGAACAGCGGCTTCCGCTGGCCCTACGGACGACGCGAGGGTGTCTTGCCCGTTTGGGCCCACCGCCGCGCCGCCGCCCCCGGGGCCAAGCCGTTTCGACGCGTGATCTTTCAGGACCGCAGCTCCGAGGGCTTCGCCTCGCGCACCACCTCTGACCAAAGCGTCGACGACTACTACTGTCTCTCTTTCAACGAGTCCAAGAGCGGGCGCGACGCGCTCGACGCGGTCACCTGCGCCAGCGTGTTCTCGAGCGACAAGGGGCGCTTCCTCACGGAAGCCGATCGTGGCTACGCCGAGCCCTTCGAGACCGAAGCCGGCGAGGGCACCATGCGCGAGCTCGGGCTCGACTCGCTGTATCCACCGCGGCGCGACGTCGAGCGCTGCGCGGCCAGCGGCTGCTACGACCACCCCGACGTCGCCGAGTTCAAGAAGCACGCGCTCGAGGTGATGCCCGAGCTCGACGCGATCACCCAAGCCACCCCGCAGGGCCAGCGCATGGCCTCGTGGACCTTCTCGCTCGACGCCGACACGCCGATCCCGTGGGAAGGCAACCGCACCTACACCCTGTACATCGAGGCCAACGTCGAGGGCGACTACAACGAGACCTTCAACGACCACCTGTACCCCACGCCCAAGACGCCCAAATCGCAGTGGGACACCTGGGCCGAGGGCTACGGCTACGCGTACCGCGGACAACCCTCGGTGGTGTACGCGCTGCCCTTCGTGCTCGAGAGCACCGAGCAGGTGACGACCGACGAGCCGATCGGCTACGGCGACATCCACGGCGCGCTGAGCACGCTCCACGCCATGGACGGCGCGCTCACGGACGATCCCGTAAACGCCCCCGGCAGCGGCGCCGACCGTCTCCGCCTGACCAACGGTGTGCGCGCGAAGCTGAGCATCACCCGCTGCGACGGACTCATCGAGCCCATGCCGCCCCACGCGGTGAGCGACCTCAAGGTCTCGGCTCACCCGGACAAGCTGCACAAGCACATGTGGGCGCGCATGACCTTCCGCACGCCCGCCACGGGGCCCACCCCCGTGCAGTACGAGGTGCGCACGCGCGCCGAGGGCGGCGACTGGGAGCAAGCGTTCACGCCCGACAACGACCAGATCCTGCTCTCGGTCGCGCTCGATCCGTGCGCCGATCCCGATAACCCCATGCGCAATCGCTGCCAGGATCTCCCGCCGGGCAGCGAGCTCACGCTCGACCTCTCCAACCTGCGCCAGAGCACGCGCTACGACTTCTCCGTCACCGCGCGCGGTGAGGCCTGCAACGGCGCGAGTGAGACCGTGTTCACGGCGTACACCACGCCCGCCCGCGAGTTCACCACGGTGTCTCCGTGCTTCGTGGCCAGCGCGACCTACGGCTCGCCGCTCGCGAGCGAGATCGGCGTGCTACGTCGGTTCCGAGATCGTCACCTCGCGACGAACGCGTTGGGCCGCATGGCGATCGATGTTTACTATGCGGTCGGCCCACAGCTCGCCGCCTACGTGCGAACGCACGCATGGGCACGGAGCGCGAGCCGCGCGTTGCTCGACCCGCTCATCGCATGGATCAACTGGTGGCTCTCGTGAACAAGTCTTCGTGTCGGCTCGCGACTTTCCGCCTCCTCCTGCGCGCAAGTTGTCTCGCCCTGCTCTGCTCCGCCCTGGGGTGCGTCCACGTGGCACCGCACGAGCGCGAATACCTCGCGCGCTCGAGCATGGATCCCAAGACCGAGAGTGGTGAAGCCGCGTTCCAGGCGCACCTGCGTGAGTCCCGCGAGGGCGCCTCTTCCAGCGCCGGCGCCTCCGGTGGCGGCTGTGGGTGCAACTGAAGACCTCCCCCGTGCGCACGACGAAGCCAGTGTCTCCTGAGCCCTCCTCTCGCGCCCGCGCCCTTCGCCTCCTGTGCGCGCGCGTCGCGGCGGCCCTGTGCGCGCTGTGCCTCGCGCCCCACGCCGGCCACGCCGACGGCGCCTCCGGCACGTACACCGGGACCATCTCGGCGCGCGGCAACTATTTCTGGGAGCGCTCCACGCGCGTGGTCGCGCCCTCCATCTCGGCCACCCTCGCCTCACCCAAGGGCGCCCACGTCGACGCCACCTACCTGGTCGACGCCATCACCAGCGCGAGCCAGGCCACCGGCGTGGTCTCCGACCGCACCTTCACCGAACTGCGCAACGACATCGCTGGCGGCGTCGGCTACGAGTTCGACTTCGGGGACGCGCAGCTCGACCTCACCGCGCGCGGACGCTTCAGCAAGGAGCCCGACTACCTCTCCCGCGGCGTCGGCTTCTCCTCGACCCTCAGCCTGAACCACCGCCTCACGGTGATCACGCTCAGCGGCAACTACAACTTCGACGACGTCGGGCAGGTGCTGCGCATGGTGCCCACGCCCACCTCCAACAAGCTCATCCCCTCCCAACGCGTGCACATGGGCGACCTCCACGTGCTCTCGCTCGGATTCGCGCTCGACCAGGTGCTCACGCGCACCGCGTGGATCCAGCTCGGCTACGACGCCGCCCTGCTCGAGGGCTACCAGGCCAACGCCTACCGCACCGTGGCGTACAACGACGGCGGCGCCGCGCCTGAGAACCATCCCGACTCCCGCGTGCGCCAGGCCTACTACTTCTGGTTCGCCCAGTACTTCACCGCCACGCGCTCCTCGCTGCGGCTCGGCTACCGCTTCTACCACGACAGCTGGAACATCACCGCCCACGTGCCCGAAGTGCGCCTCTACCAGGAGATGGGCCGCCACTTCGAAGCCCGCCTCCGCTACCGCTACTACCACCAGAGCGCCGCCGACTTCTGGCGCCGAGGCGGCAACCGCCGCGAAGACCGTCACTTCACCGCCGACCCCAAGATGTCCCCCTTCCACGATCAAACCATCGGCATGAAGCTCCGCATCAACTTCGACTTCCTGTCCTTCACCGCCCTCGACTCACTGCACACCGCGGCGCTCGACTTCGGCGTCGAGTACGTGTTCAACACGAACCGCTACGGCAACGGGTTGATCGGACAGGGCGGGTTGACCTGGGCGTTTTAGGGCGCTCGACGTCGCTTGGGCGCCGCAAGCCTGGCCGAGAGGCGCTCGTAGGCCCGCTGCACTTCCGTGAACGCCTCCGCGTCGCCACCGCGATCCGGGTGGGTCTCGAGCGCGAGCTTGCGATACGCGCGCTTGATCTCGTCGACGGAAGCGCCTGGCGAAAGCCCGAGCACGCTCCAGGCCGAGCGCGGCGCTGTATTGCGAGGGCGGGCCCCT
>JBIQKA010000073.1:0-25288 GCA_044507075.1 Myxococcales bacterium | reverse complement strand
GAGAGTTGGGCCAGGGCCAGCGTGAAGAACAGGACGGCGCTCGCGAAGCCGAGCACGCCGTACAACACGCGGTCGCGCACCGCTTCGCGGAAGGTGTTCAGCGCAATGGCGTAGATCCGAGACACGCGGGCCATCTTACATGATGAGGCTCGCTCCCGTGGCGTAGACCGCGAGCTCATCCAGGAACGTTAGCCACAGGCCGAGCCCCACGAGGACTCCGAGCCCCCGCGCGAGGCGCGGCGAGCAGCGCGGCCACCAGCGCAGGACGAACACGGACAGTCCCTGTCCAAAGTGCACGCAGGTGGCCGAAAGGCCCACCACGTAGGCTGCGGCCCCGGGCAAGGTCCCGGTTTGGTCGAGCATGGCGCCATAGGCCGCGAACGCTCGGCCCCCCTCGAGCCAGGGGCGGAAGGTGCCGCCCACGTGGAACGCCAAAAAGAGCGCCACCACGATCCCGGTCAACGCCTGAAAGCGGCGAAACGCGGCGGACGGATAGGGAGAGGCCTGGCGCGCGGGGCCGTGGCCGCCCACGTTGCGCGCCAACCACACCCCGGAGCCCGCGTGAAACAACAGCGGCAGCAGCACCGCCAGCGCCTCCAGGATCCCATGCCCCGTCTCGTGTAGACGCGCGAGAACCAAGTCCCTGCCGCCACGCACCGGCGCCTGCTGCCATGCGTGGAAGACCAGGAACATGCCGAGCGGCAAGACGCCCGTGAGCGAATGGAGCTTGCGCACACGCGCGAGCCGCCCGCCACGCTCACGCGGCGCGCGGCGCGCCTCGACTGCTTCGCCCTCCTCCACCATCGATCTCGCGCGATCTTGGGGAACCGCGACCTGCGCGGTCAAGAGAACGTGGGTCGGCCCGGCGGGCGCGCGGCGGCGGCGTGCTATTCGTCCGCGGTGTCGAGCGCGCCCGAGGTCGCAGGAAGCAATGGGTCCGCGGCGCGGCCGGGCGCCCTCCCCTTCGTGCTGGCGGGGCTCGGCGGGGTCCTGCTCGCGCTCAGCGGCGAGCCGTGGTCGCTCAACGCGGCAGGGTTCGCGAGCCTCTTCGTGCTGATAGAGGCCCTCGAACGCGCCTCCTTTGGCCCGCGCCCGCTCCTGCGGGGCGCCCTCGTGGGGCTCGCCTTTGGCGCGGTGGTGAACGGCATCGCCCTCTTTTCGCTGGGCTCTCTCCTTTCGGCGTTCGGCGGCTTCTCCCCCTGGCTCGCCTGGCCCGTGGCCATGCTTTGCTTCATTGCCCAGGGGCTGCCCTACGCCGGCACCGGCGCCCTGACCGAGCTCTGGGTCCGAGGCGGGCTCGCGCGCTGGCTCGCCTTTCCGGTGTCTCTGGTGCTCGCCATGTGGGTCACGCCACAGCTCTTTCCGTGGCGGCCGTCGGCGCCGCAGGTCGACTTTCTCTGGTTCGCGCAGATGGCCGATCTGGGTGGCGAGGCCCTGCTCGACCTGAGCATGGCGCTCAGCGCGTGCAGCCTGTGGCACGCGCTGCGCGGCGCCAGGTCTTCCCGCGCGCGCGCGGGAGCCGCGCTGCTCGCGCTGAGCGTGCTGATCGTGCCCTGCGCCTACGGGGCGCTCCGGATCGAGCAGATCCGGCGGGTGCGTGAGGCGAGCCCGCCCGTTTCGCTCGGGGTCGTGCAGGGCAACGTCGGCATCACGCTCAAGCACGATCCGAAGCGCGCGGCAGAGACGCTTACGGACTTGCGACGACTCACGGGCGAGCTCGAGCAACAGGGCAGCGAGCTCACGTTGTGGGCGGAGACGGCCTACCCGTACCCGCTCTTGCGCGCGCGTGGAGGGCAGCCCGAGGACGAGCGTGCGATCGTCGACTCGCGCGTGGTGCGGGGGCCCGTGCTGCTCGGCGCGGTGACCTACCGCGACCACGCACGCGGGCAAACCAAGTACAACAGCGCGTGGCTGCTGCGCGAGAACGGGCGACTCGGGGACCGGGTCGACAAGTCGCGCCTGCTCGCCTTCGGCGAGTACGTGCCGCTCTGGGACTATCTGCCTCCCTTGCGCGACCGCTACCCCTCGCGCGGCTTCGAGGCTGGTGAGAACGACGTGATCCGCGCCACCACGCGTGACGGGCGGCGCGAGATCCGCTACGGGCTTTTGATCTGCTACGAGGATCTGTTCGCGGGGTTGGCGCGCCTGGTCGTTCAGCGCGGCGCACAGGTGCTGGTGAACATGACCAACGACGCGTGGTTCGGCGATAGCCACGAGCCCGCGCTGCACGACATGGTCGCGCGGCTGCGCGCGATCGAAACGCGGCGAGATCTGGTGCGCGTGGTCAACACGGGCGTGTCGAGCTTGACGCTCGCCACGGGCGAGAGCGCGATTCGAACCCCCACGTTCACGCGCACGAGCTTCTTGGCCGACGTGCGGCCGCTCGATGAGCTCACCGTCTACAGCGTCTGGGGTGACGTCGTGCCGCCGGCGCTCGGGCTTTTGGCGTTTCTCGCGCTGGTTCGCCTGCGCCTCAGGCGATCACCTTGAGCCCGCGCTTGTGCGCCTCGGGGCTCCACTCGTAGTGAAACCGCCTGTCGTCCAAAAGATCCTGGTAGCTGCCGAACACGGTCCGCGAATCAAGGACGGCATCGAGCGGCTCGGGTTCGTCCACGGCCCCGCGCGCGGCGTCGAACGTGCGCAGCAGCTGATAGCGGGTGGAGCGCTCGGCAGGGATACGGCCGCTGTCGCGGATCAGGCGGCGCAGGGTGCGCGGGGTCACCAGCTGCCCATGCTGCGCGCCGGCCGCCGTCGAGATGCTCTCGTTCATCAACGTGCCACCCAGGTCGTTCACGCCCGAGGACAAGAGGCTCTGGGCCGTGCGCAAGCCCTCCTTGACCCACGAGGCCTGAATGTTGCGGAAGGTCGCGCCGAGCATCAGGCGCGCCGTGGCGTAGAGCCGCACGATGTCATCGCCGGTGGGACCTGCCGCAACGTCCCCGGCTTCGCCCTGCAAGAAGAGCGGCGCCTCGGCGTGGACGAACGAGAGCGGCACGAACTCGGTGAAGCCCCCGGTGCGCTTCTGGAGCTCGCGCAAGAGCGCGAGGTGATTCACGCGGTCGCGGGCGCTCTCCACGTGCCCGAACATCATCGTGGAGGTGGTGGGGATGCCGAGCTCGTGGGCCGTGGTGATCACCTCGATCCATTGCTTGGTGGTGATGCGCCCTGGCGCGACGCGCTCGCGGATGCGGTCATCGAGGATCTCCGCGGACGTGCCGGGCAGCGAGCCGAGCCCTGCGGCCTTGAGCTCGGCGAGAAACTCGCGGACGGGCCTGCGCGAGAGCGCCGCACCGTACTTGATCTCCTCCGGCGAGAACGCGTGGATGTGCAGCTCCGGCGCCGCGCGCTTCACCGCCTCGAGCACCTCGAGGTACAGCTTGCCCTTGGCCTCCGGCAACAGCCCCGCCTGGATGCAGATCTCGGTGGCGCCATAGGCGCGCGCTTCGAGCGCCCGGCGCACGATCTCCTCGTGGCTGAGCAAATAGCCCTGTTCGCTGCGCAGGTCGCGAGAGAACGCGCAGAACTTGCAGGACTTCACGCACACGTTGGTGAAGTTGACGTTGCGGTTGACGACGTAGCTCACCACATCGCCCGCTTGCCGCTTGCGCAGCTCGTCGGCCACCGCCGACAGCGCCCACAGATCCCGGCCGCGCGCGTCATCGAGCAGCAACGCAGACTCCACCGACAGCTCGCGCCCCTCCAGGCAGCCCTCGAGCACGGCCCGGATCGGCGCGGAGACGGGCGTAAGGAGCGCTTCGAGCTCGCTCATGGGCTCACCGCGCCGGGTCCAGGATGGATCGGGAGCAGCGTGCGCGAGGCCGCCTGCGGAGCGAGCTCGGAGGGCCGCGTCACACCGGCGAGGCGCGCACGCTCACGCGCCAGGGGCCCCGCCAGACGCGAGTCGACGAAGGCCGGGTCCTCCGCGAAGCGCGGGTACACCGGCAGGCGCGGGCGCAGCGCGAAGCCGAGCGCGGCGCACTGTTCGCCCAGACGCGCGAGATGGGGCCAGGGATGGCCGGGGTTGATGTAGTCGGGCGTCAGGGGCGAGATGCCGCCGAAGTCGTCGATGCCCGCCTGGATCAGGAGCTCGGTCGCGTGCGGGTTCAGGTTGGGCGGCGCTTGCACGCTCACCTCGTCGGGCAAGAGCAGGCGCGCCATCGCGACCGCGTGGGCGATCTCGAGGTCCTCGGGTTCGGGCGCGCTGGCCATCGGGATCTCAGGCTTGGTTCGGAAGTTCTGCACGATGACTTCCTGGATGTGGCCGTGTTCGGCGTGCAAGGCGCGGATCGAAAGCAAGCTCTGCACACGCTCGCGGCGCGTCTCGCCGATGCCGAGCAGGATGCCGCTCGTGAAGGGGATCTTGAGCTCGCCTGCCTCGCGCGTCATGCGCACGCGCACCTCGGGACGCTTGTCGCGCGCGCGGTGGTGGGGCATGCCCTTTTGCGTCAGGCGCGGGCTGATGTTCTCGAGCATCAGCCCCATGCTCACGTTGAGCGGGCGCAGGCGCGCCATCTCGTCACGCGTGAGGATGCCGGCGTTGGTGTGCGGCAAGAGGTCCAACGCGAGCGCCTGCTCGGCGGCCCAGGCCAGATAATCCACGGTCGAGCGGTGGCCGAAGCCCGCGAGCTCCTCGCGATAGCTCGGAAACACGCTCTCGGGGCGATCGCCGAGGCAGAACAGCGCCTCACACGCGCCCGCCGCGTGCCCGCGCGAAAGCCAATCCAACACCTCCGCGGGCCGCATGGTCCAGGCGCCAGTGTCGCCGGGAGATCTCCGGAACGAACAGTAATCGCAGAAGTCGCGGCACAGGTTGGTCAGCGGCAAAAACACCTTCGGCGAGAAGGTCAGCCTGCTTCCGTGCCGGCGACCGCGGCGCGCAGAGGCCGCCTCGCAGAGCGCCGGCAGCTCGTTGTGGGGCAGCTCGGCCAGCCCGAGGGCCTCCTGCTCCGAAAGCGGCGCCTCGGCGCCGCGCGTCAGAACGTCGGAAAGGCGGCCCAGCATCGCCGAGGACGTTGCCACGCGTCCCCCTCAACGTCCACTCGGGTATGCTGCGCGCCCATGTTCCCTCGGCGCGCGTGGTCTCTGCTCGGCGGTGTATCGCTCGTGGTTTTCGGCTTGCTCCTCGCCGCCTACCAGATCCTCGCGCTCGAGCGGGCCGAGCTGGAGCATGAGAGCCCCTTTCGCCCCCTCGCCGAGCTGGCCGCGGAGCCCGGCGCCACCCGGATCAGCGTCCGGCTCACGGAGCTCGAACTGAAGGCCGGCGAGGACGCCGTGTTCGAGCTGTGCACGGCGGATGCCCTCTCGCCCGCGACCTGGGAGAACGCGCTCGACGTGATGGTGTGGGAGCCCGCCGCGCAGCGTCTGGAGCTCAAGGTGGCCCTCGATCGGCCGCACCTTGCGCTGGCCAAGCGTGGCGCCGATCACAGCTGCCTCACGCTCGGCGGAGGTCGCATCGAGCACACGGGCCGCTACGCGCTCGATCTGGTGTGGGCCAACAAGCCCCCGCCCGGGGATGCCCTGCGCGCGGTGCCCTTGCGCGCACGCGTGCTCGCCAAGCCTCCGCTGTCGACGCGCGACGCGTTGATCGTGCTCGCCACGGCTCTGGGCGCCCTGCTCAGCGTGCTAGCCGGGTTCGCCGCACCGTCTCCCGGCAGCGCGGCGCCCGCGATCCCACGCGGGCCATTGTGGGCCTTCGGCGCGAGCCTCTTGGCCGCGCTGCTCACCGCGGCCGCGCTGCGGTTGCCGCTTTCGGGAGCCAGCGGAGGCCTCGTGCGCGGGCTGATCCTCTCGCTGATCCAGCTGGGCATCGCGCTGGGCTTTGCCCGCCTGCTCTACCGCACGACACGCTCCGGTCTCTCCTTGTACGCTCCCATCCGCCACCCGGGCGGCTGGCTGTTCATCGCCATGGCGCTCGCCCTCTTGCTGCGCCCGCTGGCCGGGCTCGCGATGCGCCTCATCCCGGCCACGGGCCAAGCCCCCATCGAGGCCTTCATCGCCTGGCCGAGCGGCGCCCTCGCCTTCGCGACCCTGGGCATGGTGGTCCCCCTGGCCGAGGAGCTGTTCTTTCGTGGCCTCGTCTACGGAACGCTCGCTCCGCTTGGACGGGCCGCGGCCATTCCGCTGACCACGGCGCTGTTCGCCGCCGTGCACGCGCCGCAAACCTGGGGCAACTGGGGGGCCCTGTTGGCGGTCACGGTGACCGGTTTGGTCCTCACCTGCTTGCGCGCTCTGTCGGGCTCCACGTTGGTCCCCGCGGTGACCCACCTGCTCTACAACCTCAGCCTCTGGAGCGAATCGTTCCGCAACTAGCGCGGGCGGGTGTGCTCCGGGTGCACAGGGTGGCGGCCCGCATTATGGTGGCACGCGTATGTCGCAACGCGGCGTTCTCGCGCCCCCCCCTGTCATCGATGTCGATGTGTTGGGAGACCATCTGCCGCGTGAGGCACGGTCTGGCTTCCTCTGGGTCCGTCACGTGACCCTGCAGAACCGCTACACCGACGGCAGCCGGAGCAAGCCCTACGAGTACTTCATGGTCGAGCGGGAGCTGCTCGATGCCGTCGCCATCACGCTCTTCCGGCGGAATGCGCAGGGCGAGGTGGAGGTCGTCCTGCGCTCGCAGCTGCGTCCGCCGCTCTCGTTTCGCGCCTCCTACGAGGTCCCCCTGCTCGCGCAGGGAACGGGCGCCGTCCAGTGGGAGGTGCCTGCGGGGCTGATCGAGCCCGGGGAGCGCGGAGAAGCCGGGCTGTTCCGGCGCGCCAGCGCCGAGACCCTCGAGGAGGTGGGCTATCGCTTGCCTCCCGAGCGCTTTCGCATGCTCGGGGCCGCCTCCAGCTTGAGCCCCGGATTGTTGGCCGAAAAGCTGCACTTCGTGTGCGCCGAGCTCCGAGAGGACGACCCGCGCGTGCTGGCCGCGGGCGATGGTCACGCGGTGGAGGAGGGCTCGGTGAGCGTCCTGGTACCGCTCCCGGAGGCGCTTTCGGCGCTCGACTCCGGGCTGATCCACGACATGAAAACCGAGGTCGCGCTGCACCGCCTGGCCCGCATGCTCGGAGGGACGTGATGGCGCACGCCCCCTCCGCCCCGAAGAAGCGCGCCCGCCGCAGCGCGAAGAGCGCTCCGCGCGTGCTCGTGATCTACAAGAAGAGCACCTATCAACGGTGGGTCTCCGAGCGCAAAAACCCCCACGCGCAGGCGCTGCTCCAGCGCAAGGATCGCTCGGTCGAGCGCATGTTGGCCTCCCACGAAGACCACGTGCACACGATCCAGGCCGCCCGCCAGATCCTGGAGGGACTCGGGGTCGACGCCGTCTTCCGTTACCGCGCGGACGCCGATCGAGCAGAGAACTTCGATCTGGTGATCACGCTGGGCGGCGACGGCACGCTGCTCTGGGCCTCCCATCTCGTGGGCAAACAACCCATGCTGGCGATCAACACGGCCCCCCGCGACAGCATCGGGTACTTCTGCGGGGGCACCAAGGACACGCTCGAAGCCTCGCTGACCGCGGCGATCGCGGGAACCTTGCCCGCACGCTCGCTCACCCGCATGCAGATCGCGCTCGACGGCGAGGTGGTGTCGCGCCGGGTGCTCAACGACGTGCTCTTCTGTCACGAGTGCCCTGCTGCCACCACGCGCTACTTGATCCGCCACGGCTCGCGCGAAGAGGACCAGCGCTCGAGCGGCGTCTGGGTGGGCCCCGCCGCGGGCTCCACCGCTGCGCAGCGCTCCGCAGGGGGCAAGGTGCTGCCGCTCGACTCGAGCCAGATGCAGTTCGTGGTGCGCGAGCCCTACAGGCCCAACGGCACCCGCTACGCCCTGACCAAGGGCCTACTCGACCCGGACGAGGAGCTGCAGATCACCAGCAAGATCCACGGCGGCCGGCTGTACGTCGATGGCCCACACCTCAAGCGTAAGGTGGACCTTGGCAGTATCATCCTGCTCAAGAGGTCGCCCGAATCGCTGACCGTGCTGGGCTTCGAACCGCGAGGCTCGCGCGCCAAGCGCAGCAAGGATTGAATCGCCAGTCTGACTTTTGAGTCCGAACATCCCCCCCGTGGGCGTGCGGACTTGACCACACTGTGAAACGGATTTCGCGGTCGGCCGGGTGGCAGCGTAAGCCCTTACTCAGCAAGACCGCCTGAAATCCCACAAACCTCGCCAATTCTCCTGTCTGTACCGTTTCACCCCGACTCGGGCACAGAACCTGCTTTACGCTTGACCCATGCGAACCATCTGCGCTCGTCTCCCCCTTCTCCTCACGACGCTCCTCATCGCTCTCCCCAGCTCTGCCCTGGCCGCAGACGTTGCGATCTTCCCCGCGGAGACCAGCAACCTCGCGCCCGCCGACAACCTGGCGGTGGGCGAGCTGCTCGCCCAGTCCTACGCCGGCATCTCCCGTCAGGCGGTGCTTTCCCCGGTACGCACCGAGCACGCCGTCGCGCACGCCACCACCTACGAAGGCGCTGCCCAGAGCCTCGGGGTCAAGGAGTACGTGCGCACCAGCACCCTGGCGGTCGGACGCCTGATCGTCATCACCGCCACGCGCTACCGGGCCGACGGCACGTTCGTCTACCAATCCAAGATGACGGCCCACTCCATGGAGGACATGCCCGCCATCACCGACCGCATGGCCAAGGCGCTCTTTCTGCAAGTGAACGACGAAGAGGTGCGCACCCGCAACAACGTGGTGCAGGCCGAGACGCGCGTGAAGAATCGTCGGGCGAGCGAGAAGATCTTCGGCTTCAAGACGGGCATCTACTTCCCGCTGGCCAAGGGCGCCGACTACACCACCTCAATCGGTCTGCAGTTCGACATGCGCTTCGAGATGGAGCGCTTCTTCCTCGAATTCGCGGGCGGCTTCATCATGCCGACCAGCTTCTCGGATAGCTGCAGCTACGATGCGTACGCCGTCGACTGTCCGAACCCGAAGAACCGCGGCCGTGTCGGCGGCCTCACCGGTGAGATTGGCGCCAGCTACTTCCTCACGGACGGCAACACCGCGCCCTACGTCGGCATCGGGCTGATCCCGCGTCTCTTGTTCGACTCCTACAATGACGACGCGGCGAGCATGCTGGCCTATGCCCAGGTCGGCGTCATGATGCCGCGCGACTCCTCCACGCGGTTCTACGCGGACTTCCGCGCCGCGCAGGCGATGATCGAGACCCACCTCGACAACGGCAAGGGCGTGCACACCACCGAGCTCACGATCCACGCGGGCGTGGGCTGGTGAAGGACCCTACTCGCGCTCAGGTTCGAGTTGCTCCAGGTCCTCCGGGCCGTCCACGTCGAAACACAGCCCCGCGCTCCTGAGCACGAGCACGCGCTGGCCCTGCTCCCGTGCACGCGCGAGGTGACGCTGAAAGCTGTCGACGCGCCCGAAGCAGCTCGCAAACAGCGTGGCGGGCCTGAGCGCGAGCAGGTTGGTCCCCGCCTCCCCGGCGTCCGGCGCGACCAGCACGGCGTACTCCTCGAGCCTGCGCGCGACCTCGCGGAAATCCTCCACGCTGACGCGCGGGAGGTCCGCCATGCAAACCAGGGCCGAGTCGGCGCCGAGCGCAGCGGCCTTGGTGAGGCCGCCATCGACGATGCTCGCCAAACCGAGCCCGGGCGGATCGCGCAGCACGCGGGCCCCGCGCTCGTGTGCCAGCGCCTCGACTTCATCATCCTCCGTCAGCACGAGCACCTGCGCGATCTCCGGGGTCGCCTGCAGGATCGCCAGGATGTGCTCCAACAGTCCGCGCGCGAACGCCGCCCGCACCGGATCGCTCAGCACCTCGCCCAAGCGCGTCTTGGCCCGCGCGAAGCCCTTGACGGGCACGACGGCCCAGAGCCCGCTCATGGCGTGTGCCCAGGCCTGGCGCGCCCCAGCTCTTGCGCGAACGCGAGCACCTCGCGCGCCAGACGCAGGCGATCTTCCTTGCCGCCCATCACGGTGGAGGTGGCGTAGCGGGCGATCCCCTGCACCGATGCCTCGTCCCCGCGCTCCACCACGATGCCCGAGAGCAAGCCCTGATAATGATCGACGATGGCCTGCGGCGATGGCTCGCGCCCCGCGAGCGTCGGGATCATCTCGGCGAGCGGCCCCTTCACGGCCTTGCCGCCCACGATGGGAGACATGGCCACCACGCACTTCTGCGCGAGACGCGCGCGCACGCCGGAGAGGGCCAGCATCGGGTCGAGGGACACGTAGGGGTTGGACGGACCGATCAACACCAGGTCGGCCTCCTCCAGCGCGCGCAGCACCTGCTCGCTCGGCCGGGCCTCACCGCGCAGGAGCACGGCGCGCACGCGGGGAGCGCGGTGCTCGACGAGCCAGCGCTGAAACGGCAGCTCACCGTGATCGAACGTGTCGAGCCAGGTCGGCCGCGGCGCGTCGCACATCGGAAGCACACGCGGTCGCACGCCGTGCCGCGCGCACAGTTCCGCGGTGACTTGCGTGAGGGAGCTGCCCGCGTTCAGCGCCTCGGTGCGCACCAGGTGGGTCGCCAGATCGCGATCGCCGAGCGCAAACCAGGCCTCCGCGCCCAGGCTCTTCATGCGCTCGAGCGCGCGGAAGCTCTCGTCCCGAAGGCCCCAACCGCGAGCCTCGTCCGCGTGCTCGCCGAGTGTGTACATCACCGTGTCGAGGTCCGGGCAGATGCGCAATCCCCAGTGGGTGAAGTCATCGCCCGTGTTCACGATCACCGTGAGCGACTCGGGAGGCAGCGCCTGCGCGACGCCGTGCAAGAGCCGCGCGCCGCCCACGCCCCCCGAGAGGAACACCACCTTCGTGAAAGCCGACGCGCCCGCACTCGAGGACGTCTCGCTCATGCGTACAGGTCCTGATGGGGCTCTCGGAGGAGCTCCGCCGCGCTCGAATCCACCGGGCGAAACGAGAGCCCTCGCACGAGGATCACCGGACGTGCTTCGTCGGCCTGTCCCGCCACCAAATCCGCAGCCCCGGCCACCTGATCCGCCGTCGCGGTCAGGGTCGACTCCAGCTTGCGCCCGTCGAGATCGGCGCGGCCGACCTGGTCGTGCAGCGCGGGCAACCCTGAAACACCGAGCGCCATCCCCACCGTCCCCAGCCGAAACGGGCGACCATGGGAGTCGCTGATCACCACGCCGAGCGGAACGCCCGCGTGCCCTTCGAGCACCTCGCGCGTGCGGCGCGCGCAGGCGTCGGGATCCTCCGGCAGGAGCAGGGCCCAGGGGCCCCCGCCCGGCAGGGCCGCGTGGGGCGGGGCCGCGTTGCTGAGATCGATGCCGGCGTTCGCTGAGATGAAGCCGAGCCGATGGCGCACGATGATCACGTTGGGCGCGCTGCGCGACACCTCACGGCTCTCGCGCAAGATGAGCTCGACCATGCGCGGGTCCTTGCCCACGCGCGACGCGAGCTCCACCGCCCGCGCGCTCGGCTCCACACGCGAAAGATCCACGAAGCGCCCCTCGGCGCGCGAGAATACCTTGGAGGTCACCACCAGCACGTCGCCCGCGCGCAGAGTGAGGCGAGCCCGCTCGAGGGCCGAGAGGATCAGCCGCGGCACGTCGTCGCCCGGCGCGACCCTTGGCAAGCCGGAGAGCGCGGTCAAAGTCAGGCTGCGCTCGCAGCTCACCCCGGCGGGCTGAGGCGCGATCCCCTGGGCGTGATCCTTCATGCCGACCTCACGTGCGCTCGGGTAACCCGATGATTCGCAGGCCCGCGCCGTCGCTGTGGTAGCGCTTGTTCAGGTACAAGAGCACCGGAGTCATGCTCTCCAGGGCAACGGCGTTGCGCAGGGGGCCGGCGTCGAAGGCGCGCAGACCGAGATCCTGGATCAAAAGAATCGCGGTGTCCTTGCTGGCTAGATCGTCCCCACACACCAGAACGTCACAAGCGAACTGATGGTCGTGATCTCCCAGGTGGGCCGAGCTGACATGATGCAAGGTAGATACCAGCCGCACGTCCGGCCCCAGGATCTCCGCCGCCTCCTGCGCGGCCGAGACGCCCTCGGGCAGGTGCACCTCGCGCACCTTGGGGGGCGCGAGCGGCACGGTGATGTCGATCAGGAGCTTGCCCGCGAGATCGGCCTTGAGCTCGCGCAGGGTCTCGGTGTGGGCCCCGTAGGGCACGCACAGGACCACCACGTCCGCCCCCTGGACGACGGCGCGGTTGTCGCCTCCCGTGATGGTCGCGCCCGCCACGCGCGACAGCTCCGCCGCCTTCTCCACGGCACGCGCTGCGTCGCGGGATCCGACCGCGACCACGTGTCCCGCCTTGGCCCAACGCACGCTCAGCCCGGTGCCTTCCCGACCGGTTCCTCCGACCAACCCCAATTTCATCGTCGCCTTACCCCAATTTCGACCACCCGGAGGTGGTTCATCCATGTTCTGCTATCGCGAACCGATTCGCGAGTGTAGCGCAGCGAGGTGGTGGCGCCGCTGCATCGGATTCGACGAAAACGGGCCTGAAAATGACACCTGGGCCCGCTCAGGAGCAGGCATGCAACGGGTAAATGGTCTCCGGTTTGTGGCAGCTTGTGCGCTCGCGCTCACGGTGCTGGTCCCGCGCTCCCTCGCCCAGGAAGACCAGAAGTACGTCCCCCCTTCGCTCGCACCCTGGGCGCCATGGGTCCTCGAGGGCGCCGGGCCAGAGAGCTGCCCGCTGATCCACAAGGTGCGCGTCTGCACGTGGCCCACCAAGCTGAGCCTGGACGCAACCGACACGGGCGCCACCTTCAGCCTGTTGATCACCGTCGACCGCAAGGGCTTCTACGAGCTCCCCGGCTCGAGCCGCAACTGGCCGGAGAACGTCAAGGTGGATGGTCAACCGAAGGCGGTGCTCGCCGGCGAGCGCGCGCCCATCGTCGAGCTCACCGCGGGGACGCACACCATCACCGGCAGCTTCGTGTGGAGCCACATCCCAGACGCGCTTCAGCTCCCCGCCGACGTGGGCAGTGTCTCGCTGCGCGTGAAGGGCACGGCGATCGCCGCGCCGAGGCGCGAGGCCGACGGCTTGATCTGGCTCGAGAACGGCAAGGGCGGCGACGCCGAAGAGGAGCGCCTCGAGCTGAGCGTGCACCGTCGACTCGAAGACGGTGTGCCCATGGTGCTCAAGACCCGCGTGCGCGTCGCCGCCGGCGGCAAAGCCCGCGAGGTGGTGCTGCCAAACGTGCTGGTCTCCGGCGCGCGGCCGGTGGAGCTGCACGCGAACTTGCCCGCTCGCCTCACCCCCGAGGGGAGCTTGCGCATCCAGACCCAGGCGGGCGACTACCTGATCGAGATCCGCGCCGTGATCGCCGAGCCGCTCGACGTGCTGCAAGCCCCCAAGGCGGAGGTGCCGTGGCCCGAACACGAGACCTGGGTCTTTCAGGCCGATGATCGCTTGCGCCACGTGGAGCTCAGCGGCCCTCCGCAAATCGATCCCGAGCGCACCGACTTGGCCAAGGACTGGCGCGGCTTGCCCACCTACTCGCTGACCCCTGGGGCAAGTCTACGGATCGAGACCCGCCGCCGCGGTGAACCTGCGCCCCCTCCCAACCAGATCTCGCTCACGCGCACGCTGTGGCTCGATCTCGACGGCGACGGATACACCGTGCAGGACGAACTCTCGGGGGTGATGAACCGTGATTTCCGGCTCGACCTCAGCCAGGGCACCCTCGGTCACGCGCGCGTCGACGGCAAAGATCAAGTGATCACCGTCCACGGCGAGAAGAGCGGGGTCGAGGTGCGCAGCTCGAACTTCAGCGCGCACACCGAGTGGCGCATGGAACACGGTCGCTCCGAGCTTTCGGCGGTCGGCTACGAGCAAGACGTGCACCACTTGCGCGCGCAGCTCAACCTCCCGCCCGGCTTCAAGTTGATGGGCATCCAGGGCGTCGACGACCGCTCCGGCTCGTGGATCGAGGCTTGGAACCTGTTCGACTTCTTCTTCGTGCTCCTGATCTCCCTGGCCGTGGCCAAGCTCGCGGGCCGCGGCTTCTTCGTGGTGGCCATTTTGGCGCTCGTGCTCACGCACGACGAACCCGACGCGCCCACGCTCGCGTGGGTCTTCGTGCTGGTGTTCGCCGCACTGATGCGGGTCGTCCAGGAAGGACGCTGGGGCAAGATCATGCGCGGCGCCTTCATGGCCTCGGTGATCGGCACGCTGCTCGTGCTGGTGCCGTTCGCGGTCACCCAGGTGCGCGAGGCGCTCTACCCGCAGCTCGAGGATCTCTACACGGCGGGCGGCATGCCTTGGGCCCGCGGCACGTATGCGCCCACGGCGATGCCCAGCCCCGTGAGGCAGGCACTCGAGGCGGAGGAAGCGCAAGACGGAGCGGAGGGCGAGAGCGCGCCAGACGAGGTGCTCTCGAGCGATCGTGACGCGCTCAAGGGATCTGCGATGCGCGAAGAGAGCATGCGCAAGCGGGTAGGCAGCGGCTCCGGCAGCGGCTACGGCAAGGCCGCGCCGCGCAAGTACCAGCAGGAAGTGGATCCGAACCAGGTCGTGCAGACGGGCCCTGGGGTCCCAACCTGGACTTTCAACAGCTACCAGCTGAGCTGGTCCGGTCCGGTCGAACACACACAGCAGATCAAGCTCTGGATCTTGCCTCCCGCGCTGACCCGCGTGTGGTCTCTGCTCTCGGTGTTGCTCAGCGCGGCGCTCTTGTTCGCCGTCCTGCGCGCAGCTCGCTCCGCGACGCCGCCCCGCGCTCAGGTAGGGAGCGCCGCGTTGGCGCTGCTCCTGAGCGGTCTTTCGTTCTCGGCCCTGCCCGCCCGTGCGCAGGAGTTCCCGAGCAAGGAGCTGCTCGACGAGCTGCGCACGCGCCTGCTCGAGCCGGCCGAATGCGAGCCGAACTGCCTCGCAGTCTCCACACTCAAGCTCAAGGTCGAGGGCGCGCGGCTCACGCTGCGCGCGCAGGTGAACGCGGGCGCGCCCGCCGCCTATCAAGTCCCCGGGCCGCTGGCGAACTGGTCCCCGGATCAGATCCGCGTCGACGGCAAGGAGGCACCGGCCGCCGTGCGCTTCACGGATGGCTTCCTCCACGTGCGCGTGCCCGCGGGTCTACACGAAGTGGAGATCGGCGGCCCGATGCCGCGCAGCCAGAGCCTGACGCTCGCGCTCGGCAGCGCCCCGCGGCGGGTCGAGGCGGAGGCCAGGGGCTACGAGATCGAAGGCCTGGACGATGAAGGGCGGCCCGAGGGCTCGCTGTCGTTGCGCCGCGAACTCGCGCAGGGCGCGAACGAACCGGATGGGGAGGACGTGAGCACGAACCAGGCCCTCGAGCCGTGGTTACTCGTGCAGCGCGAGTTCGAGCTGGGCGTGCGCTTTCATGTGCGCACCACGGTCACGCGTTTGAGCGCCACGGGCGCGAGCGTGCTCGTGCGGCTCCCGCTGTTGGAGGGCGAGTCGGTCACCGAGAGCGGCCTGGTCAGCGACAAGGGCACGGTGGTGCTCGAGCTGTCGCCGAATACCAGAGAGATGACCTTCGAGTCGACGCTCGCGCCGCGCGCCGAGCTCAAGCTGGTGGCTGCCCGCCCGAGCGACAACGGCAAGGGGACCATCGTGCGCCCATGGAGCGAGACCTGGATCGTCCGCCCGAGCGCGCTCTACCACGCCACCTTCGAAGGCATCGCCCCGATCGCACGCGTTTCGCAGGGCACGTTCGAACCGCGCTATTTGCCCTGGCCAGGGGAGCGCTTGACCATCAAGGCCGAGAAGCTGCCGGCCGCGGAGGGGGCCTCGGTCACCATCGACAGCGCCAAGCTGCAGCTCGAGCCGGGCGCGCGCATGGAACAGTCCACGCTCACCTTCTCCGTGCGCACGAGCCACGGCGCGAGCGAGCACGTTTCGCTACCGAGCGACGCCACGCTCACCGCCTGTTACGTGGACGGACAGGCGCGCAGCGCGCGCATCAAGGACGGCGTGCTCGAGCTCCACCTCGATCCGGGCCAACACACGGTGCAGCTCAAGCTGCAGCGCGCCCAAGGCATCGACGCGGTCTATACGGCAGCGCCGATCAAGCTGCGCCGCCCGCTCACCAACGTCACGACAGAGGTGCGTGTGCCCGAGGGACGCTGGCTGTTGTGGGCGAGCGGCCCGAGCTGGGGGCCAGCGGTGCTGTTTTGGGGGTACCTGATCGTGGTGCTCCTCGGCGCGCTCGCGTTGTCTCGCGTGCCCTTCTCACCGCTGAAGCCGCACGAGTGGCTGCTGCTCGGGCTCGGGCTCACGCAGGTCGAGGTGGGCGTGGTGTTCGTGGTGCTCGCCTGGCTGTTCTGCCTCGCCTACCGCGAACGCAACGTCCCCACCTCGCCGCTGCTGTTCAACTTCAACCAAGTGTTCTTGGCCACGCTCACGGTGGTCGCACTGATCTGCTTGGCCTACGCGGTTCAGCAGGGACTCGTGGTGCAGCCCGACATGCAGGTGCAGGGGCACGGCAGCACGAACGCACACCTGAGCTGGTACGTCGACCGCACGGGAGGCGAGCTCCCGGAGGTGCGCGTCTGGAGCGTGCCCCTGTGGATCTACAAGGGGCTCATGCTGCTGTGGGCACTGTGGCTCGCAGCGAGCCTTTTGCGCTGGCTGCGCTGGGGCTGGTCCGCCTTCCGCAACGGCGGCGGTTGGCGCTCGGACGCGCTGCCCAAGTCATCGTCGGCCCGCGCGCACGGTGATCCTGCGCGCGCCGAGGCCACGCCCGAACCGCGCGCGCCTTCGCGCGAGCCCACGCAGCCCTTGGACCTCAGGGTCCCGCCCGGCCAGAACCCCCGAGTGCCGCTCGATCAGATCGAGCGCGCCCAGGCGGAGCTCGATCGGGCCCGCAAGCGGGATTCGGAGAACGGAGAGGATGCCTGAGTTCCCCGACCTCGAGAACTATCGCGAGGCCATCGAGGCGCGCTTCTTGGGCGCGCCACTCGAGCGGATCCGGGTCGCGAGCCCCTTCTTGGTGCGCACGCATCAGCCGCCACTGGGCGAGGCGCACGGCAAGATCCTCCGCGCCACGCGCCGGCTCGGCAAGCGCATCGTGTTCTGCCTCGACGGCGAGCTCTTCTTGGTGCTGCACTTGATGATCGCCGGCCGCCTGCGCTTGAAGGATCGCGGGCAGCGGATCCCCGCCAAGGTTGGGTTGGCGGCGTTCGATTTTCCCGAGGCGTCCCTGATCCTCACCGAGGCGAGCCCCAAGAAGCGCGCCTCGCTGCACTTGGTAAAGGGCGAGGCCGCGCTCGCCGAGCTCGATCCAGGCGGCGTCGAGCCGCTCGCCGTCTCGCTCGAGGTGTTCGCCAAGGTCCTGCGCGCCGAGCGCCACACGCTCAAGCGTTCGTTGACCGACCCGACCCTGTTCGCGGCCATCGGCAATGCCTACTCCGACGAGATCCTCCACCGCGCTCGGCTCTCGCCCGTGCTGCTCACCTCGCGCATCAGCGACGCCGAGATCGAACGCCTCTTCGCCGCGACGCATCAGGTGCTCAGCGAGTGGACCGACCTCTTGCGCAAACAGACGCGCGGGCGTTTCCCCGACAAGGTGACCGCCTTTCACGCGCAGATGGCGGTGCATGGCCGCTACGGCAAGCCCTGCCCGGTGTGCGGTTCACCCGTGCAGCGCATCGTGCGCGCGGAGAACGAGTCGAACTACTGCGCGACGTGTCAAACCGACGGCAAGCTGCTGCGTGATCGCAGCCTCTCCAAGCTGCTGCACGACGACTGGCCCAAGACTTTGGAGGAGCTGGAAGAGCACAAAAAGACGCGCCGTGTCTAACGCGGCGTGTCGAACGAAACGACGCGTCGCGCACGCAAGGCCGCTTACAGCCTGCGCCGTGTGCGGCGCCCCAGGTCACACGTGTTCGCGTGGGAGCTGGCTTCTCGCTCGCGATTTACGTTGCGGAAGGCGCGCCGAGTCGGCACTGTCGAAGTTGTGCCGAGCCCTTCACGCGTTTCTGACGACGCTGGGTTGAGCGCCCTCTGCAAGGCGGTCGCACCGGCCCAGGTCCAAGTCACGTACAGCGCCCATCCCACGCTGCCCTTCCGCGTGGAGTGGTGCGGCGAGTTGGGCCCGGTCTCGTTCGCTGGCGCGAGCCCGGACGAAGCCGCCGAGCGCGCCCTGTCCGCCGTCCGCGGTCGCGCGCTGCTCCCCGAGCTAGGCCCAAAGACGCTCGGGCGCGGGTGCCCCTCCGCGACGGGCCCGGCCCTGAGCCTGCCGGCACCTGTCAGCGAACCGTTGACGCAGTCCGGCTGGGTCGAGGCGATGCGCGAGCGCATCCAAGCGATCGAGGACGGCAAGCCCGCGAGGCGTCCCAACCTGCGCCTGGTCCGCGCCTGAACGCGGGCGGCGGGCGGGCGCCCCGGCCGCTTTTCCACGACAGACCGCTGACTTGGCTATTTCGGCCCGCCACCGCCTGCCGCAGGGCGCAAAAAACCGAGCCGGCTCGGTCCCCCCCCAGGTGTCTCCATGTGGTAGGGTCGGGGCGCTTTGCGTACGCCCTACTCTCTCCTGGTCCTAGTCGCTTTTCTCCTGTTCGCCGGTGACGCGGCCGCCCAGAGCCAGACAGCGGGTTTCTCCCTCTCCCGCTTCCGGCCCGCGCCGACCACCGAGGACGGCTTCGCGCTGACGTTGCCCCGCACGCTCGGGCACCTGCGGCCGGGCGCGCAGCTCGTCCTGGACTACGCGCATCAGCCGCTCGTGCTCGCCCGAGCCAACGACAACCCCGATGGGGCCATCGTGAAGCACCAGCTCGTCGCCCACGTGGTGGCGGCGCTCGGCCTCGGCGCGCGCTTCGAGGTGTTCGTGCACGCGCCGATTACGCTGGCGCAGAAGGGCGACGACCCGAGCATCGGCGGCATCCGCTTCCCGGTTCCCTCCAGCGCGTCCTTCGGCGATCTCACCTTCGGCGGCACGGCGCGGCTCTACGGCGAGGACCGCGGTCCGTTCCAGCTCGGCTTGCTGGCGGCGGTCACGGTGCCGAGCGGCAGTGACAAGGGGCTCAGCGGCGATGGCGGCGTGGGCGTGGATGGACGCTTGACCGCGGCCTATCACCACGAGAAGTGGACCCTGGCCGCGAACCTCGGCGGTCGCTATCGCCCCGCGGCGGACTACGGCACGGCGCGCCTCGGCAGCGAACTCTTGTTCGGCGCCGGCGCCTACTACCGCGCGACCGAGAATTTCATGGCGTTGGCCGAGTGGTATGGCGGGTCCACCGCGCGCGGCCGCCAATTTTTCACCAGTCGCGGCACCGCAAGCGAGCTCCTCTTCGGCGCGCGCTACAGCACGCCCATCAGACTGGTGCTGGGAGGCGGCTTCGGCGTGGGGCTCACGCAAGCGGCGGGTGTCCCCGACGCGCGCGTGCTGTTCTCGCTCGGCTACCCACCCCCGCGCCCGCCCCTGGCGCCGCCCGATCGCGACAAGGACGGCGTGCTCGACGATGTCGATGCCTGCCCCGACATCCCCGAGGATGCGGACGGTTTCCAGGACGAGGACGGCTGCCCGGATCCCGACAACGATCAGGACGGCGTGGCCGACGTGAAGGATGCTTGTCCGCTGGACGCCGAGGATATCGACGGCTTCGAAGACGAAGACGGCTGCCCGGATCCCGACAACGACGGTGACGGAATCCTCGACGCACAGGACACGTGCCCGAACAACGCCGAGGACAAGGACGGCTTCCAGGACGAAGACGGCTGCCCGGACCTCGACAACGATCAGGACGGCATCCTCGACGACAAGGACCTGTGCCCCAACGAACCCGAGGATCACGACGGCTTCGAAGACGAAGACGGCTGTCCGGACCCCGACAATGACAAGGACGGCGTCCTCGACGTGGACGACAACTGCCCGACCGTACCTGGCCCGGCCCACACCAAGGGCTGCCCGAGCGCGGTGCGCATCGATCGCAGCCAGATCCGCATCTTGGAGCGCATCGAGTTCGAGACGAACCGAGCCGAGATTCGCCCCGAATCGCTGGGCATCATCAGCCAGGTGCGCAGCGCGCTCGAGGTGAACCCGCAGCTGCGCAAGATCCGCATCGAGGGGCACACCGACAGCCGCGGCAGCAATGAAAAGAACATGACGCTCTCGCAACGGCGCGCCGAGAGCGTGATGAAGTACCTGATCGCCGAGGGCATCGACCCCAATCGCCTGGAGGCCAAGGGCTGGGGCGAAGACCACCCGCTCGTGCCCAACGACACGCCAGAGAACATGCAGACCAACCGTCGCGTGGAATTCCACATCGTCGATCCCGCGCCGGCCGCCGAAGGAGCGTCGGAGGAGGAGGGCGCGAACGCGCCCGCGGAGGAGAGCGAGCGCGAGCCCGCGCGGGACTCGATGGATTTCGGAGGTGACCTGTGAACACGAAGGCCTTGCTGGTTTGGGCGCTTTTCGCGGGCCTCCTCGCGAGCAGCCAGGCGCACGCGCAGCTCTCATACGGTGCGCGTACGATCGGCTTCGAGACCGATTGCGACGGCAACGACAACCAGAGCGGATACACCGCGCCCTTGATCATCGGCGGCTACAAGGCGGTCGACGACGCGTTCTTCGAGGCCTGCGGCATCTCGGCCATCACCAGCGGCGGTGGCAGCGGGAATCAACAGCTGCACCGTCCCGCGAGCCAGATCCTCCCCGGCAGCCTCGCCGGCATGGACGGCGACGTCGCGCTGTCCGGCACTTTCATCCTGGAGGACGGCTCGTTCTCACAGGGTGCGCTGACGATCCGCTTCAATCCTCCGGTGAATGAGCTCTCGTTCAAGATCTTGAGCCTCGACAACCCGAACGGGCTGAAGATCTCGCTCTACGAGGCAGGAGGCGCATCGATCACGACGCCGCAGCCGACCGTCTCCAACAGTATGGCGACCTTCAGCTACACCTCCCCTGGACCGAGCTACACCCCGGTCGGGCGCGTCGTCGTCTCCTACACTCCTTCCAGCTTCATCGACGGCTGGTTCGTGGACACCGTGGCGTTCAACGCCTGGCACTGCGGAGATGGGGAACCTGAGCCGAACGAGCAATGTGACGATGGCAACAACGTCGCCTGCGACGGCTGCAACAACAGCTGCAACAACAGCACCGACGGCTGCCTGCACAACGGCGCCTGCGTACCGGCGGGCCCGGTCGCGGGGACCTTCGGCTGCGCGAGCTGCACCATCCCCACACCGCGTCCCGCCGACACCGAGATTTCGACCGACTCGGAGTCCATCGTGACGCTGTGTGACTCCGGCAGCTTCTGCAAGGTCGACGAGCACTGCAGCGGCACGGGGACATGCGTGGGAGAACCGCGCGACTGCGCGGATGCGGCGAGTTGCACGGTCGACGCCTGCGACGAGGTGCAAGACCAGTGCACGCACATTATCCAGGGCGGCGCCTGCCTGATCGACGGCGTCTGCTACACGAGCGGGGAGGCCAACGTCGACGATCCGTGCGAGCGCTGCGATCGCAACGCGCCCACCGTGTGGAGCCTCAAGCCTGCGGGCGCCCGCTGCGGCGATCCAAGCTGCTCGAACGGCGTGTTGACCCCTTATCCGCAGTGCTCCGCCAGCGGCAGCTGCGACGCGCAAGCGCCCGTGTCCTGCGACGGATCCGTGTGCGCCGACAGCGTCTCCTGCGTCGGCGCTTGCACCAACGACGGCGGCTGTCTCCCGGAAACGCACTGCGACCAGGGCGTGTGCGTGCCCGATCTGCCCCCCGGCGAGCCCTGTCAACGCAGCTCGCAATGCGACAGCAATTTCTGCGTGGACGGCGTTTGCTGTGGTGACCTCTGCAACGGCCCCTGCGTCAGCTGTGCTCTCCCCGGCAAGGTCGGCATGTGCAGCCCGCACGAGAGCGGCACCGATCCCGAAAACGACTGTCCCGACGCCCAATTTTGCGGCGGCAACGGCAAGTGCGTGGGCGAAAACCGCCCCGACGGCTCCGCCTGCGACAGCGCCGCCCAGTGCGCGAGCGGCTTCTGCGCGGACGGCGTGTGCTGCAACGCGGCCTGCGACCGCTCGTGCGAGAGCTGCGACTTGCCGGACGCGAGCGGCACCTGTACCCCCTACGAGGCGGGCACCGATCCCGAGATGGAGTGCCCCAAGGCGCAGCTCTGCGCGGCCCCTGGCGTGTGCGCGCCCGAAAACCGCCCCGACGGCAGCCCGTGCGACGACGATGCCTACTGCGCGAGCGGTCTGTGCGAGGACGGCGTGTGCGCGCCCGTCAATCGCCCCAACGGCAGCGAGTGCGCCGAGGACGCCTACTGCGCGAGCGGCCACTGCGCCGATGGCGTGTGCTGCGATCTCGCGTGCGATGGCACCTGCGAGGCGTGCAACATGCCCGACCAGCTCGGGGCCTGCGTCCCGTTCGCCGCTGGCAGCGACCCAGCCAACGAGTGCAGCGGGGAAGCCGTGTGCAGCGGTGAGCGCAGCTGCATCCGCTACGAGACCCGCGGAAACGGCCTGTGCAGCGTGACCGTGGGCGGCAGGGGATCGTTCGCGAGTTTGATGGGACTGCTCGCGCTGAGCGCCCTGCTCGCGGCGCGCCGACGCCGCGCGGGCTGAGGGCGGCGTCGCGCCCTCAGCGCATCTGATCGCAAGACCGCTCCACGGGCCGGTAGTTCGCGCTCAGCAGGCTGTTGGCCAGGGCGGGCTCGTCGGTGGAGATCCCGTACAGCTCGAGCAAGCTCGCGAAGAGTTGGTCCGTCTGAAATGGCTGCTTCGCGTGCTCGGCGAGCCTCGCGCGCTGCTCCGGCCCGAGGCCTGAGGTTTCGCCGAGCCAGAACATCACGGGCACTGTGAACCCCTGGCGCGGCCCCTCGTCAAGGCTGTGGCCGAGGTGAGGCGAGGTCTCGCCCAGGTTCTGCCCGTGATCCGAGAAGTACGTCACCGTGGCGACCTCGTATTTCGCAGCCAGATCGAGCAAGCGACCGATCAAGTGATCTGAATGCAAGACTGCGTTGTCGTACCGGTTGTAGGGCGCTCGATCGAACGCGGGGTCATTTCGGCGCGGCACCGTCTCCGGCACCTCCGCCTGCTCCGGCCAGCGCTCGAAGGCCGCTGGATAGCGCAGATAGTAGGGCGGGTGGGATCCCTCGACGTGCACCAGCACGACCTTGCGCTCCCCGGAGCCACGCAGCGCGTCCTCCACCCTGGGCAGCACCGAAGTGTCGTACTGGTAGCCCTCCAGATTGGTGAACCAGCGTTGGCCTGCGAACGTGGACCAGACCGCGACCATGGAGTCGTCCGGTCCGCTGCGCAGCGTCTGATTGGAGATCCAGTAGACCTGGTATGCGTTGCGTTGAAGGGTGGAGATCAGGTTCGGGCGCTGCAAGAAGGGTTGTTCATCGAAGCGGCCGTGGGCCGTCATCACGTCGATCAACGCGCGCGCCGTGTTGCTCTTGGTCGAGCAGGCGTCACACAAGACCACCCGCTGATAGTCCCTCGGCTTGTCGATCTCCGGCGTCGTGTTGCGCGAATAGCCGCAGGTCGCCATGCGTGGGCGTCAGCGACTCGCCCACGATGAGGATGTGCTTGGCAGGCCTATCGGACGCCTTCACCTTGGTGCGCAGCAGCAAGGGCGTGTCGCGCGTGACGAACATCAGCTCGGCCCGGTAGCTGAGCACCTCGCGCCCAACGTGGAGCGCGAAGGTGAACGGGTTGTTCAGGAGGAACTTGTTCTCCTTCGCGAGTGCGCTGGGGATGCCGATCAGGACCAAGAGCGCGCCGAGGCGCATCGCGAGCGTGGGAACAGGCAGGGCGGCCTTCAGGCTCGCGCGAGAGAGGAGCCCGAGCGCGAGCACCAGGGCAGCCACGGTAATGCTCGCGAGCCACGCCGACGGGCGAGAGATCAGGGCGAAGAAGCCCGCCGCCTCTTGCGGGCTCGTGTCCGCGATCGCGTAGATGCTGGAGACGCCGGGCAGCTGGTTGTAGACGACCAGGTGGAACGCCGAGATGGCGACGAACGCGACCATCAGCAGGTTGGCCGCGGTCATGATGATGGAGACCAGCCGGGGGCGCAGACCGATCAAGAGGATCGGCCAGCTGGCCGCCCAGACAGCCGTGATCAGTCCGATCACGGCCATCTTCGCCAACTGGTTGAGGACCTGATCCTTGCCGAAGGCCTGCGCGATCGGCGGCAGCAAAGCAGCGACCTGCCAGAGGGCAAACCTTCTCCAGATCTGCCCCCAGCTTTGCCATGCCAGGCCGAATTGTTGCCACAGCTGGCCCAAACGCCCCCCCATTCCCGTCACCTACTTGCCCTCACAAAGAGACACGAACTACCACCCAGCTCGCGGCCGCCACGAGTGTGTCAACGCGGGTCAGTTACGATCGCGCCCCTCACAATTACGATCCCCAAGACGCAAAAAAGTCACGCTCGCTTGATCTCAGGATTTTGGATTCTCCTCCTCGCGGGCTAACAACCGCAAGCGTGTCATCCGCCGACCTACCGACCTCCCTCACCTCCCCTGCGCCCGCGCAGGATCCTCCCCCTGAGCTCGCGCCCGAAGGACTCCTCGCCCGAATCGCCGCGCGCTTCACGGCCCTGGCCGAGCGCTGGATCCCGGACGCCTTCCTGTTCGCCCTGATCGCCACCTTCGTGGTGCTGGTCGCGGCGGTCGCCTTTACCCCGGCGAGCGCGCGCGAGGTGGTGAGTGTCTGGGGAGACGGCTTCTGGGAGCTTTCGTCGTTCACGATGCAGATGGTGTTGATCGTGATCACGGGGTACGTGGTCGCCACCTCCCCCGTGGTCCATCGCGTGATCGCGCGCATCGCACAGTGGCCGCGCTCACCGCGCGCCGCGGTCGCCACGGTGGCGCTGTTCAGCATGGCTTCATCGTGGGTGAACTGGGGCTTTAGCCTGATCTTCGGAGCCATGCTGGCCAAGGAGGTCGCGCGAAAACACCCGGACGTGGATTACCGCGCGCTCGCGGCCAGCACCTTCATGGGGCTCGGCAGCGTGTGGGCCCAGGGGCTCTCGGGATCGGCCGCGCTGCAGATGGCCACCGCGAGCGCCATGCCCGCGGCGATCCGGGCGATTGTGGCCGGCGAGGGGGCGATCCCGGATGGGGTGATCGGCCTCGAACACACGATCTTCCTTTGGCAGAGCCTACTCAGCGTCGCCGTCGAGATCCCGATCGTGTGCACGTTGCTCTACTTCGCGACCCCGGTCGGGCCGCGCGCCAGGCCGGCCGCGGCCCTCGGCATCGATCTCGCTGCCGGACACGCTGCGCCCACGGCGCCCGCACGCCGGCAAAGCGTGGGCGACTGGCTCGAGCACTCGCGCGCGCTCAACCTGGCGTTCGTCGCGCTGTCCTGCGCCTATTTTGCCGTTTACTTCGCTGACAAGGAGCACGTGCTCTCGGCGATCAACTTCAACCTGATCAACCTCTTCTTCCTCAC
>JBIQKA010000008.1:0-106791 GCA_044507075.1 Myxococcales bacterium | reverse complement strand
GCGACCGCGCGCAGAAGACGCGCCTTGCCCCGGACAGAGGGAGACCACTGGGGGGGCTTACTGGGTGGGAGAGCGCGTGAGAGCACGCCCTAGGCAGGCACGATGCGTGCACACCTAACAGGGCATGCGCCGTCGATCGCGCAAGCTCGCACTCGTGCTGCTGGTGATGTTACCGGATGCGGAACGTCCGATGATCGAGCAGCTGCAGCCGCAGCCCGAGACAATGGCGGACGTGCAGCGCACGTTTTGGCAAGGTGTGCTGGCCGACCTCACGGTGCCATCGGACGCTGGCGCACGCGAGGTGGCCGAGGCGCGCAATGATGCGGAGGTCGAGCCGATCGAAAGCGAACAGGGGGCGCCCGCGGACGAGGGTGGAGGTGTTCCGTTGGCTCTAGAGGACGCGGGCGATGCCGCGAGCGACGCAGCGGAGGAGGACGCCGACGCCGAGGCGGCGGACGCGGGGGCGGCGGACGCCGAGGCGGCGGATGCAGAGCTCGTTGAAGCCGATGCGGGGGACGCGGGCGAAGAGGGGGACGGGGGACCCGACGCGGGACGCACGTGGCCGCCTGCGCCGCTGCCTTCGCCGGTGGTGGACGGGCGAATCGACGGCTTTGCGACGAGCATCGGAATCGGAGAGCAGAGCACCGGCACGGGCATCGGCCCGGGCAGCACGGGCGATGGGATCGGACCGCGCACGGGCACGCAGGGCTTTGGCACCGGGCAGGGGATGGGGCCGCGCAGCACTGGCACAGGGAGCGGCATGGGGCACACGGGCGACGGCATCGGCCCGAATACTGGAACCCAGGGCTTTGGTACCGGGATCAGCATCGGGGAAGAGCGCCAGGGGACCCAGGGCTTTGGTACCTCGATCGGGATCGGCCCGCGCACGGGCAATCAGGGCTTTGGCACCGGCATCGGCATCGGCCCCGGCACCACGGGGTACGGCCTACGCAGACCCTGGGGCGATGCCGGCGCGCCTTGACCGCGCCCGGGGGCGCGAGGCGGGAGCGCGCGTCAGAAGTTCACGTTCAGGGGGATATTGTGGGTGCCGCCTTCGTTGAGCATGAAGTCCGAGACGGTGATCTCCGCGCGTTGGGACTTCACGCTGGCCTCGTAGCGGCCAGGCGAGATGGACACGTAGTCGGGCGCGCCCGAGGTCAACTTGGCCACCACCGCCCCGTCCCTCTTCAGCGAGACCACGGCGGTAGGATCTACCTTGCCGCGGATGTTCACCGTCACGCGCACCAGCGAGCGCGCAAAGCTGATGTTCTCGGTTTTCTCCTCGCCCGCCTCGAGCGTCACGCTCTGTGACTGCGTCGGGAGATCGATGATGGCCTTGGGGTCGGTGATCGTGGCCTCCACGAGCAGCTCTCCCGATTGCACGTCGAGCGTCTCGCCCGCGTCTCCCTCGGCGAGCACGCTTCCGTCCTCTGCCAGCACCTTGATCTTGGCCGGCGCCAGCTCGCGCCCGACTTTGGCCACCACCGTGAGCTTGGCGGGGCCCGTTGCGGGCTCGCTCGGCGCGGCTTCCGCCTCCGCCTCCGGCTCCTCGGCCACCTCGGAGACGGCCTCGTCACCGGCCGCCGCCACGGGCTCGGGTTCGGTCACCGGCGCGGCGGCTGGTTTGCCGCCGCATGCCAAGAGCAAGAGTCCCATTCCGATGCTTAGCGTCGTTCGCGTCATGAGATGCTCCTTAAACGCTTAGGATACAGGAGAATGAGCGCGGTGCACCGGCGCAGCTCCGCGTTCACTCCGAGGCGCGCGCATCGAAGCGCTGTATGGAGGCACCGAGCGCGCGTAGCCGCTCGTCGACCTTCTCATAGCCGCGATCGATCTGCTGGGCGTTGTGGATGACGGTGGTCCCCTCGGCGACGAGGGCAGCCAAGAGCAGCGCCATCCCCGCGCGGATATCGGGGCTCGAGACCGTTTGACCGTACAGCTTGGCCGGGCCCGTCACTACGGCGCGGTGTGGATCGCAGACGATCACCCGGGCGCCCATGGCGATCAAGCGATCCACCCAGTACAGCCGCGACTCGTACATCCACTCGTGGATCAACGAGGTGCCGCGGGCCTGCGTGGCGAGCACCAGGGCGATCGAGGTGAGATCGGCCGGAAAGCCCGGCCAGGGCGCGTCGTGGATGCGCGGAATCGCCCCGTGGAGCCCTTCTTGAACCACCAGCTCCTGATGCGGAGGCACCAGGATGTCGTCGCCTTCCACCTGCCACTGGACCCCGAGCTTCGCATAGGCCACCTGCGTGACCCGGTGCTCTTCCGGGCGCGCGCGACGAATGCGCAGCGCGCCGCCCGTGATCGCGGCGAGCGCGATGAAGCTGCCCACCTCCAGGTAATCCGGTCCCACACGCGTGGTGCACCCGTGGAGCCGCTCGACCCCCTCGATCTCGAGGGTGTTGGTCCCGATCCCGCGGATGCGGCCGCCCATGGCCACGATCATGTTGCAGAGGTCCTGCACGTGCGGCTCCGACGCGGCGTTGCGCAGGATGGTGGTGCCCTTGGCGAGCGCCGCCGCCATGACGGCGTTCTCGGTGGCCATCACGCTCATCTCGGTGAGAAAGATGTCTTTGCCGCGCAGTCCGCGCGGGGCGGTCATCAGGTAGCGATCCGGGAGGACCTCGATCTCGGCGCCGAGCTCGCGAAACGCCTCCACGTGGGCGTCCACCGGGCGACGTCCAATCTTGTCTCCACCTGGCGCAGGCAGCTCGGCGCGCCCTGCCCGCGAAAGGAGCGGCCCCGCGAGTACGAAGCTCGCGCGCATGTTCTGGCAGATCTCGGGAGGAGGCCTGGTGCTGCGCAAGTTCTGCGTGTGCAGGGTCAGACATCCCTCGCCGCTCACCGCGACGTGCGCGCCCAGCGCTTCGAGCGCCGTCTGCATCGTCTTCACGTCGCGGATGCCGGGCACGTTCTCGAGCACCACCGGCTCGTCGGTCAACAACGTGGCCGCCAGCATCGGCAAGGCCGCGTTCTTGTTGCCCGCAATCGTCACTTCGCCGGATAGGGGCCGACCACCCTCGATGCGCAAACTATTCACCGGCCAATCCTACACCCCGCGCTCGCGCGCGCGAAATGAGGTGAGCTGCGCCCGTGCGCAGACTGCGGCCTCTTTCGGCGGGGCTGGCCGGGCCGCGGAGTGCCCACGGTGCCTGAGAGCGCCGCTCTCTCGGGTGAAATCGTCATTAAATCGCGAGAATTCCCTGGATGACCGCGCGGGCCGAGGAGGCAGGGCTGGCCGCGCCCGGCTCGCACGGTGTGTCGCACAGCCAGGGGGGCGAGCGCGATCGGATCGGGCGCCGGGATACGCCCGGGACGCGCGCGATGCGGCGTCATTGGTTTGGGATCAGGGCAAGTGGCCGGTCGCCGAGAGCAGGTCGAGGCGCGCGCGCCGAGCGACGTCCTCGGCGACCACGGCGTTGGTGTCCGCGTCGCGCGCGCGGCGTTCGGCGTCGATCACCTCGATGTTGGTGGTGGCGCCCGCTTCGTAGGCGATGTTGGCCATCTTCAAGGCCGCCTGGGCGAGGTCCGCGGCGCGCCCCGCGGCGAGCAGCGCGGCGTCGGCGCGCTCCACGGCGGTCAGCGCGACGCGCACGTCGGCCTTGGCCTGCCTCACTACCCCCTCGAGCTGAACCCGGCTCTGGGCGAGCGCCGCTTCGCGCTCACGATAGAGGGAAAGCCGCAGGCCGCCCTGGATCAGGGGGACACTCACCAGGATCTGCATGTTCCAGCCCGTGGTCGGCATGGTCGGTGACGGCGGGTTGCTGTAGAAGGGCGTGAAGGTTCCGCTCATCGTCGGCGCGTAGTCTGCCCACGTGTTCTTCAGGATCTGCCGCGCGGCGCGCACCCGGTAGCGGCCTGCGATCACGTCGCTGCGGGCGGGCGCCTCGACGCTGTCGCGCGTGCGCTCCTTTGCGGGCAGCTTGGGCAGGACGACCGCGTCTTCGGCGTCGGCCGGGCCGTCGAAGCAGACCAATACGCCGAGCTGCTCCTGGGCCGCGGTGAGCGCGACCAGGGAGTTCTCGAGCGTCACCTGACTGCTCGCCACCTCCTGGGCTGCGCGGGTGTCGTCGAGCTGGTTTCCGATCCCGCCGACGAAGCGTGTGTGGGCGTAGTCGTAGTGCGCCAGGTTGTTCTCCAAAGCCCGCTGGTTGACCTCGATCACGCGCTTGCGCGCCATCACGTCGACGTACGCATGGGCGGCGGCCAGCGCGAGCTTTCGTCGCACTTCGCGGGCGTCGAGCCGGAGCGACTCGGCGTCATAGGAAGCCCTTCGGCTCTGCACCCAGCGCTGAGGGGCGAGCAGCGGCACGTTGATCAGCAGGTTGCCATTGAATTGATCGCGCGGTTGCAGGATGCGTTGCACGCCGTCTGCGCCGGTGAGAACACGATTGGCGTCGAGCCGCGTGTAAGACCCATTTGCGCTGACCCACGGCAACCAGTTGGAGCGCGCCTCGGTGAGCCGCGCCTCGGCGCGGCGGATCTGCTCGAGCGCGACGCGATTGTCCGGGTTCAGCTGCGTCGCCCGCGCGATGGCGTCGGCGAGGCTGATGCGGCGCAAGGTCGGCGCCGACGAAGGCGCGCTCGAGCTGTCCGCAAACGCGGTGGTCGGCGCGAGCAGCACGCGGACCGACAAGCAGCCCACGAACAGGGCAAGGCTCAGAAGTCTTCTCGCGAGGCGCATGTCGATCAGGCGATAGCACGCGTTTTTCCGGGCTGGCGAGCGCGTTTTTTCTTGTGACGATTCATCCGCCGCTGCGCCAAATACGAGCTTCGTAGCGCTATGCTGAGGGGTCGCGGCTGACCGTGCGCGGCGGCCAGCGTCGTCACACTCTCACGGCCGCCGTGTCCGCTTCGACGACTCAAGCCTCGGACATCGCATCGCCATGTGGCTGGTTCGACTCGCGCTCAAGCACACCTACACGTTCATCGTGATGGCGGTGCTGATCGTTCTGATGGGGGCAGTGTCCATCGCACGGATGCCCACCGACATCTTTCCGGAGATCGACATCCCAGTGATCTCGGTGATCTGGAACTACAACGGACTTGCGCCCGAGGAGATGGAGCGGCGCATCGTCAACAGCTACGAGCGCGTGCTGACGACCACCGTCAACGACATCGATCACATCGAGAGCCAGTCCCTGTTTGGCATGGCCATCATCAAGATCTTCTTCCAACCTGGGGCCAAGATCGAGGCGTCCATCGCCGAAGTCACCGCGGTCTCGCAGACCGTGCTGCGTCAGATGCCAGTGGGCACGACGCCCCCGCTCATCATTCGCTACAGCGCTTCCAACGTCCCCATCCTGCAGCTCGCCCTCGGCGGCAAGAACCTGAGCGAGCAGCAGCTTTTCGACTTGGGCATGAACTTCATCCGCGCCGACCTGGCCACGGTGCCTGGGGCCCAAAACCCGTACCCCTACGGCGGGCGCAACCGGCAGATCATGATCGATATCGACCCCGAGCGTCTCTACGCAAGGGGGCTTTCACCGCGCGACGTCAACACGGCGCTCGGTCTGCAGAATGTCGTCTTGCCCACCGGGACCGCCAAGATGGGCGTCACCGAGTACCCCGTCGCCGTCAACAGCAGCCCCGCGTTGCTGGACGAGATCGCTGATCTGCCCATTCGCACCGTGAATGGGACACAAGTCTTTGTGCGGGATGTGGCGTCCGTTCGCGACGGCTTCGCCCCCCAAACGAGCATGGTGCACGTGGAGGGTAAGCGCTCGGTCTTGATGAGCGTTTTGAAGAGCGGCCGCGCCAGCACGCTCGCGGTGGTCGATGCCATCCGTGCGCAGCTGCCCAAGACCTTGGCTCGCCTGACCCCGGATCTCGAGGTCTCGCTGCTGTTCGACCAGTCGCTGTTCGTGCGGGCGGCGGTGAAGAGCGTGCTCCACGAGGCGGTGATCGCGGCGGCGCTGACCGCGCTCATGATCCTGTGCTTTCTCGGGAGCTGGCGGAGCACGGTGATCGTGGTGATCTCGATTCCACTCTCGATCCTCGTCTCCATCAGCGTGCTGCACTTGCTCGGCCACACCCTCAACGTGATGACGCTGGGCGGGCTCGCGCTGGCCGTGGGCATCCTCGTCGACGACGCCACCGTCGAGATCGAGAACATCCACCGCAACATGCTCCGAAAGCCCACCATGGTGCAGGCCATCATGACGGGCGCGCAGGAGATCGCCGCGCCCGCCTTCGTGGCCACGCTCTGCATCTGCATCGTGTTCGTCCCGGTGGCCTTCATCACGGGCGCCGCGCGATCGCTCTTCGTTCCGCTTTCGCTTTCGGTGGTGTTCGCGATGCTCACCTCGTACGGGCTGTCGCGCACCCTGGTGCCTACGCTTTCGCGGCTGCTCTTGCGCAAGGAGCAGCACGCGCACGGGCATCCAAGCTCCCACGGCCCTTGGGCCCGCTTCGTGCACGCCTTCGAACGCGGCTTTGACCGCCTTCGCAGCCGCTACGGCGAGCTGCTGGCCTGGTGCCTGCACAACCGACCGCTCTTCATCGTCACCTTCGCGGCGTTCTTGCTTGGCTCGCTGTGTCTGTTTCCCTTCATCGGCCGCGATTTCTTTCCGACGGTGGACGCCGGTCTGATCAAGCTGCACGTGCGCGGCGTGCCAGGCACCCGCATCGAGGAGACCGAGCGCCGCATCGCGACCATCGAGGACACCATCCGCGAGGTGATCCCTGCGCACGAGATCGACACCATGCTCGACAATATCGGGATGCCCATCAGCGGGATCAACCTCTCTCTGAGCGAGGGCGCCCTCATCTCCTCGGCGGACGCGCAGATCTTCGTCTCCCTGAGGAAGGGGCACAAGCCCACCGGGCACTACGTGCAGGCGCTGCGCGAGAAGCTCGCCGAGGTGCACCCAGAGGCCACGTTCTTCTTCCTCGCGCCGGACATCTCGACCCAGGTGCTCAACTTTGGTCTGCCGGCGCCCATCGATGTGCAGGTGACGGGGCCCGTCGGCGCCGATCGGGAGACCTACGAGATCGCCCAGCGGATCTTGGCCGCGATGCGTACGGTCAAGGGTGCGGTCGACGTGCACATGGCCCAGGTGCCCAGTACGCCCCAGGTCAAGATCGAGATCGATCGCACCAAGGCGGCCCAAGTTGGCCTGAGCCAGCGCGACGTGGCGAGCGATCTCTTTGTCTCGCTCTCCTCCAGCGGACAGGCGGCTCCGAGCTACTGGGTCGATCCGAGGCGTGGCGTGCAGTATCTGGTCGCCGTCCAGACGCCGCAGCACGAGAACGACTCGATCGACGCCTTGACCACCACCCCTGTCTCCACCGCGCGTGGGCCGCAGCTGCTCGGAAACCTGGCGGCCGTCTCGCGCACGAGCGGCGCGGTCAACATCACCCACTACAACATCTCGCGCACCTACGACGTGCAAGCCAGCGTGGCAGGGACGGATCTCGGGGCGGTGGGGCGCGCGGTGGAGCGCATCCTCGAGCAGCTCAGGCCGCAGCTGCCCAGGGGCACCACGGTCACGCTCAAGGGACAGGTGGAGAGCATGTCCTCCTCGTTTCGGGGCTTGAGCTATGGGCTGATCTTCGCGGTGGTCCTCGTCTACCTGCTGATGGTCGTCAATTTTCAGTCCTGGCTCGATCCCTTCGTGATCTTGATGGCGCTGCCAGGCGCCGTGAGCGGCATGCTCTGGATGCTCTATCTCACCGGGACCACTATCAGTGTGCCGGCCTTGATGGGCGCGATCATGTGCGTGGGCGTCGCCACCGCCAACAGCATCCTGGTAGTGACCTTCGCCAACGAGCAGCGCCTGTGCGGGCGGGACGCCACGCAGGCCGCGCTGGCGGCCGGCATGACGCGGCTGCGCCCCGTGATCATGACCGCCCTGGCCATGATCATCGGCATGCTCCCCATGTCGCTCGGCCTGGGGGAGGGCAGCGAGCAGAACGCGCCGCTCGGCCGTGCAGTGGTCGGGGGCCTGGCGTTCGCCACCATGTCGACCTTGTTCTTCGTCCCCGTGATGTACAGCCTGTTGCGCACGCACGTGCGGCGCCACGACCCGGAGATCGAGGGGCTATGAGCACCCGCAGCTCCGACGATGAACTGCCACGCGCCGAGCCGCCCGCCACGCCCCCATCCGCCGACCTCGGCTTCGAATTGCCCGTGGCGCCCGAGCTCAGCAAGGGGCGCGTGGCGTCGGTGATCGTCGGGCTCGCGCTGTGTGTGGGGGCAGCGTTCATTGCGGGATATCTCCCGAAGCGCGAGGCGCAGGTGGTGCTCGAGGAGCGCACCCCCAAGCCCGGTGCGCTCACCCCCCGCGTGTCCATCGTGAAGCCCAAGCTGCTGCGGGAGGCCTCCGAGCTCGTCTTGCCCGGCAGCGTCGAGCCCCTCGCGGAGGCCACGCTGTATCCGCAGGCCAACGGCTACGTGCGGCGCTTTCTGGTCGAGATGGGGGCGCGGGTGAGGGAGGGCCAGCTGTTGGCCGAGATCGAGACGCCCGCACTCGCCCAGGAGCTCGATCAGGCGAAGGCGTTGTTGGTGCAGGCCCAGGCGACGCTCGCGCAAGCAAAGGCGGCGAGCGACTACTCGAACACGAGCCTCGAGCGCTACGCGGTGCTCAAGCCCTCGGGCGTGGCGTCCCAGCAGGAGCTCGACCAGCGGCGCTCCGAGGCGCAGGTCGCCGAGTCGAACGTGGCCGCCGCGCGCGCCGCGATCGCCGTGCAGCAAGCGAACATTCGGAGGCTCATCAAGCTCCTCGCATTCTCGCGGGTCACCGCCCCGTTCGACGGGATCATCACGATGCGCGCCGTCGACAGGGGCACGCTTGTGACCTCGGGCAACACCACGCCCATGTTCCGTCTGGTGGCCACCGATCCGGTGAGGGTGTTCGTGCAAGTGCCGCAGGACGTCGCGCCGAGCGTCACCGTCGGCACCACGGCGGAGGTGGCCGTGCGGGAGTTTCCCGGCCGGACGTTCGTGGGACTGGTCAAGCACACGGCGGGCGCGCTCGACGTGGAGAGTCGCACGATGACCACCGAGGTGCGCCTGCCCAACCCGGACAACGAACTGCTCACCGGTATGTTCAGCTACGTGACCTTCAAGTTGAAGACGCCCTATGCGGTCTACGAGATCCCAGGCGCATCTCTCTACAACGACGCGCGCGGCCTCCGCGTGGCGACGGTGGACGCCCAGAATCAGATCCGCTTCGTGCCGGTCAGCATTCAGCGGGACCTGGGCGCCACCTTGCACATCGCGAGCGGTTTGCGTGGCGACGAGCGCATCGTGCGCCTTGCGAACGCGGAGCTCGCCGAGGGGACGCGCGTGCAGATTCAGGAGGAGTGAGGCGCAGAGCATCGGGCGAGGCACGTGGGGAAGCGACGGCTTCTCTCAGCCCCGCGCCCGCTCGGCGCACTCGCGGGCGCGCGCGAGCGACACCTCTCGCTCCCGCGCGTTGCGCGTGAGCGAAGCTGCCCGCTCGAACTCTCGGCTCGCCTCCGCGAAGCGCCCGAGCTTGGCCAGCAAGTCTCCCCGGACGGCGGCGAGCAGCGGATAGCTCGCGAGCGCTGGCTCGTCGCACAGCCCCTCGACGATGTGCAGGCCCGCGGCGGGCCCGAAGGCCATCGAGACGGCCACGGCGCGGTTGAGCTCGATGACGGGGGAGGGGATGCGCTGGGCGAGCGCGTAGTAGAGCACGGCGATGCGCGGCCAATCCGTGTCCTCGGCTCGCTGTGCGCGCGCGTGACAGGCCGCGATGGCGGCTTGAAGCGCGTACGGCCCGCCCGCGCCGCCCAACTCCTCCGCCCGCGCCAGTGCCGAGAGGCCCATCTGGATCAGCGCGCGATCCCAGCGGCTGCGGTCCTGCTCCAAGAGCAGAATAGGCTCCCCCGCGGGGCCCACGCGCGCTTCGGAGCGCGAAGCCTGGAGCGCCATCAGCGCGAGCAAGCCGTGGACCTCGGGCTGATCCGGCATGAGCTCGGCGAGCGTCTTGCCCAATCGGAGGGCGTCATGGCAGAGCGCAGGGCGCATCCAGTCGTCGCCAGCCGTGGCCGAGTAGCCCTCGTTGTAGATCAGGTAGATGACCTCGAGCACGGAGGCGAGGCGCTCCACGAGGGCTTCGCCGCGCGGCACCTCGAACGGCACCTGGGCCTCGGCGAGCGAGCGCTTCGCGCGCACGATGCGCTGCGCCACGGTGGACTCGATGGCCAAGAAGGCACGGGCGATCTCGTCTGTGGTCAGGCCGCCGAGGACGCGCAAGGTGAGAGCTGCGCGGGCTTCGGTGGAGAGCACCGGGTGGCACGAGGTGAACACCAGGCGCAGGAGGTCGTCGCCCACGGAGTCGTCGAGCGCGGCCTCCGGATCGGGTTGGCTGAGCGCACGTTCGAGGTCGATTTGATGGCCGAGCTCCTCGTGTTTGCGGGTGGCGCGCTTCGTATGGCGAATTCGGTCGAGGGCGCGATGCTTGGCGGTGGTCATCCACCAGGCACCTGGGTTATCGGGAATGCCATCGTTGGGCCAGCGCTCGAGTGCGCTGAGCAGCGCGTCTTGCGCGAGCTCCTCGGCGAGACCCAGGTCGCGCGTCAGCCGCACGAGCGCCGCCACGACGCGTCCCGACTCTTTTCGCCACAATAGCTCGATGGCGCGGGTCGTGTTGGAGGTCGACACGCGGCAATCAGAGCACCTGCGCCGCGCGGCGCAAGGGTCAGCGGAGGATCTGGTCCAGGGCGCGCAGGAGCGCCTGGTTCTCCGCCGGCAGGCCCACCGTGATCCGCATGTACTGGGCGATGCGCGGCTGTTTGAAATGACGCACGAGGACCGCTCGCTCGCGCAGCGCGCGGGTGAGCTCGGACGCATCGCGCTGGGGATGGCGCACGAACACGAAGTTGGCCGCCGAGGGCAGCACCTCGAAGCCCCTCGCCGTCAGCTCGGCGCTCAACGCGTCGCGATGGACCATCACGGCCTTACGGGTCTCTTCGAAGTACGCCACGTCTTCGAAGGCGGCGCTGCCTCCCGCGATGGCCAGGTGATCGAGCGGATAGGAGTTGAAGCTGTCCTTCACACGCGAGAGCGCCTCGATCAAGTGAGGCTGCCCGATCGCCACGCCCACGCGCAAACCCGCCAGCGAGCGCGACTTCGAGAGGGTCTGCGTGATGAGGAGCTGCGGAAAGCGTTTGGTGAGCGGCACCGCGCTCTCGGCGCCGAAGTCGACGTAAGCCTCGTCCACGACCACCACGGACTCCGTGTTGCGCTCGAGCAGCTCTTCGATCTCGCGCAGAGGCAGCGCGCGCGAGGTGGGGGCGTTCGGGTTGGGGAAGATGATGCCGGCGTTCTCGCTCGGATAGTCTGCCAGTTGGATGCCGAAGCCCTCGTCGACCGGGATCTGCCGATAGGGCAGCCGATAGAGCGCCGCGTAGACCGGATAAAAGCTGTAGCTGACGTCGGGGAAGAGCACCTCGCCGCTACGCACGAAGAAGGCGTGGAAGAGGTGGGCGAGCACTTCGTCCGAGCCGTTGCCCGCGAAGACGAACTCGGGAGGCACGTTATGGAAACGCGCCGCGGCGTTCACGAGCTGGGCGGACGTGGGGTCGGGGTAGCGTCGCAGGCCCTCGCCGAGCTCGGCGCGCACGGCCTCGAGCACCTTGGGGGAGGGGGGATAGGGGTTTTCGTTCGTGTTCAACTTGACGAGGTTCGTGAGTCTTGGCTGCTCACCTGGAACGTAGGGTGAGAGATCGCGGACGAACCCGCTCCAGTACTTTTCTCCGGACATCGTTCGCCAAGCGTAGCACCGCCTGGGAGCAGGGCGCCGCGCGCGGGCGGCGTCTGTCCGCTGCCTGGGACCTTGGTCGCGATGTGAGAGCGGGGTACCTTGAACAGTCAAGGAGCCACATCGATGAACCGCCGCGTTGATCTGCTCACGTGCGTGAGTCTCCTCGGAGCTCTCGCTTGCAGTGAACCTCAGCCAATGCGGAGCTCGCAGGTGACTGGGCCCGCGCCGCTCGGGTCGAGCGCACCCGCGCGTGCAGAGCCGACGCAGGAGCAGGGTTCGGACGGCGCGGTGCCGCCCCCGGCACTACCAGGCGTCGACGCCAGCGCGGCTCATCCGGACGAGCTCCCGCCCGCACCCGCGAATCCGGCACCCGCGAACCCAGCACCCGTGAGCCCGGCGCCCGCGAACCCGGCACCCGCGAACCCGGCGCCCGCGAATCCGGCGCCCCCGGCGCCCGCGAACCCGGCACCCGCGAGTCCGGCGCCCGCGAATCCGGCGCCCCCGGCGCCCGCGAATCCAGCACCGGTGAGCCCGGCGCCTGTGCCGGTGAATCCTGCGCCGGGCAGTGCCACGAGGGAGCCGCCGAAGCCCGCTCCGATCGCTCCGGCTCCGAACTCACCCGAGGCTCCCGTGGGCACCGAAGGGCAGGGCGCAAAGGTCGCGGCGCCCACGCCCGCCGCGGAGGCCAAGGCCGTGGTCACAAGTACGGCCACGTACCAAGTCGAAGCCAATGGGCGCGTGTCGTTCTTGATCGACGCCCCGCTCGAGAAGATCAAGGGCCACTGGGCGCGCACCGGCGGACAGCTCAGGGTGGACCCGACCCGGCTCGAGCAGACGCGCGGTGAGGTCACGATGGATCTGTCTACGCTCCAGGTCACCACGTTCACGGATGCGAGCCAGAACGATACCCAGGCCCATCACGCCAGGAACTGGCTGGAGATCGGCGGCGAGGTTCCCGAACAGACCCGCCACCGCTTTCGGGTCGCGACGTTCCGCATCGAGCGGGTGGTGAGCGCGGAGCCGCCTGCGTTCGCCCAGGGCGTGCTCCAGAGTAACGCGCTGGTCGAGGGCACCATGACGCTGCACGGCGTCGAGAGTACGCACCAGGTCGCCGTGCAGGTGGTGGCGGAGGGAGATCCCAGGGCACCCCGCTCGCTCCGCATCGCGAGCCGGCAGCCGATCCGTCTGTCGCTCAAACACCACGACGTGAAGCCGCGCGATCTGACGGGCCGCTTTTTGGCCGGCGCGCTGGAGCAGGTGGGGCAGAAGATCAGCGATACGGTTCAGGTCTCGTTCGACTTCAAGATCGTGCGTCAGTAGGCCCCGTACGGCCGCCGCGCGGGCGGCGTAGGGCCCGCCCGCCCCGGGTGATCAGGGGAACGGAAGGCCCGCGCCTGACGGCTGATCGCCATCTCCGTCGCCCGACCCGTCATCTCCGTCGCCGGCTTCCTCGTCGCCCACTTCTTCTTCGTCGTCTCCATCGCCGGACTCGTCGTCGCCGTCGCCGGACTCGCTGCGGATGTTGTCTTGGTCCGTGCTCGCGAGCGGCTGGGGCGAGTCACCGCAGGCGGCGGCGACACCGAGTCCGGTGAGGCCCAATGCCATGAGGAGGTACTTGAGCGAGGGAACGGGAGCCATGCAATCCTCCAGAGCGCGACGATCAGCGCCTCGCCGATTCAGCGCAGGCGCTAAGGTAGCGGACACCGTTCTTGTTGGGCAGGACCTTCCATTGACCACGGCCGGTCGACCTCGTGACCGGGAATTGCCTCACGCAAGTGCACAAGTGTGACTCCCACTGAAATTGAGCTTTCGGGACAACAAACCATGACGCAGCAGGTAGAAACCCAAGTCGACGGCGCGCATATCGTGCCAGGCTCTGAGGCCTGCCCGCCCAGGGATTTTTGGTCCTCGCCGCGACGGCGTTCGCTCATCACCCTGTTCTGCCTGTTTCACATGGGGATGGTGGTTGTCTTCAATCTCCCTCAGAACACTGGGCTCGGGAACCTGCGCGCGCAGTTCGCGTGGTACGGCCGCTTGTCCTGGCTGCATCAGGAGTGGGGGATGTTCACCACCATCCCGCACTACGCGGCGCTCTCTCCCGTCCTGGTCGCCAAGTACGACGACGGTCACGAGTCCACGCACGGTCCTCTGCTGCCAGGCCTCGCGCCCTATTCGGGAGACCTGCGCGCCCTCTACCTCGTTTTGCACACGCTCTGGCCGGCCGGCGAGTACGCGCCGCTCGCGCACGGGTACCTAAATCGCGCGTGCACGGCCATCGCCGCGCAAGTCGGCGAGAAGCCCGCTTCGGTGATGCTGCGCGTCGACGCGCAGGTGCTCACCTCCCTCACGCGCGTTCGCGTAAGCGGCAGGCCCGCGAGAGCTGCCCGGCAATCGAGCAAGGCGTTGAAGTGTCGTTGAGGTCGTCGCTTCGATCGCGGTGGCAGGCGCTGGTCGACTGGTTCTTCGTCCCCGTGGATGCGCGGGTCTACGCATGCGTGCGGATCACCTATGCGTTGACTTGCTTGGTGATCCTGCTCGAGCTTTGGCCCGTCCGGATGACCTACCTGAGCGAACAGGGCAGCTTGGTTCCGATCCAGACGCCGCTGCTCAGCCCGCTGGCCTGGAGCCGCTCGGAGCTCAGCGTCAATCTCTCGATGGGCAGCGCCATCGTCGCCGCGCTGAGTCTCCTCTTCGGTGTGTTCGCTCGCTTTTCGGCGCTCGTGCTGTTCGCGTGGCACGTGGCGTTCGCCACCGCGGCGTACATGGTGATGGGCGGCTTCGACATGGTGATGCGCCTGGTGGGCTTCGTGATCCTCTTGGCTCCGTCAACGCCTGCATGGTCCCTGAGGCGATCGCGCGCGCCATCCCCTGCGCTCTCCGCGCCCGCCTACGCGCTGCGCTTGATTCAGTTTCAGACCTGCGTGATGTACTGGGCGACCGTGTGGCTCAAGGCTCCAGACGCCTATTGGCGTAACGGCGAGCTCATGGCCTATTTCCAGATGTCCGTGTTCGCCCGCTTTCCTACGACGTTCGTGGCGCAGCACCCATGGATCTCGGTGATCGTGACCTGGGCTACGCTCGCGATCGAGATCGCGGTGCCCATCCTGTTGTGGCCGCGTGCGACCCGACGGTTTGCGATCTTGCTGGGCGCTCTGCTGCACGGTGGCATCGCACTGACGAGTCACCTGAGCGTGTTCTCGCTCGCGATGCTCCCGCTCTACGCGTCGTTTTTGGAAGGAGCCGACCTCGACGCGCTCTTGGCCGCCCTCAAGCCGCGCCAGAGCGGGCAACGCTCGGGCGCGACGGATTCGCCGCGGCGATAGCGCCCTAAGAGTTCGCGCGAGCGCTCGGCGAGCATGCGCCGGACCTCTCGTCGCATGCCCTTGATGCGAGGGATGTGCATGTCGTCGTAGCCCGTGGTCGCGTGGCGTAGCCAGGCGATGGTGGCGGCCTCGGCGCGCCGCTCGATCGGGATCCGCTTGGTGCGCGCGACCGTGCCGCTGCCCACCGGCACCGCGTGATCGGAGATGGCGCGGGCCAGCTCGGCCGCAAGCGCGCCATGGCACGGCGCAAAGCGCAAAAAGGCGCGCACCGCGGCCTCGAAGTCTTCGGCGTACTCTGCCTGTGCGAGCGCGCGCTGGGCACGCCCTCGCTCGAGCTTGCGCGCGTACGCCGGGTCCCTTCGCTCTAGCTCCAACTCGGCGCGCAGCGCCTCGATGCGCGCGCCCTCCGCGAACAGGCCGAGCGAGAAGATCTTGCGCCCCCGCCTCTCGTGCATGGTCCAAACGGGGCCGGACTTTTTTACGCGCCGGGTGAGCGCGGGGTCCCCCGGCGCCAGCAGCACCCAACCCGCAGGGACCACGAGGACTTGTTCGCCCACCCGCACCGTTCCCGCGCGCGGCCCAGGGGATACTTCACGATTTTGATTCGGCATCGCGATGCTTCTGCGCGTCCGCTAAGACGCCAACGCGCGCAGGTCGAGCCTGCCCTGATGGACGGGCGGGCACCAGAAGTAGCTGGTCGACAGGATGCGAGAGAAGCGAAACAGGCCGTCGGTGATGCCGTCTTCGAGTCCCAGCATGCGCGTGAGCTGCGCCTCGAACGCGTAGAACGAGCTGCCGAAGGCGACGAACATGAGGCCTGATTTCTGGCCATCGACCCAGGGCATCGAGCGCCGGAGCATGAAGGCCGGCGGTTCAAAGCTCTCCTGGGCCGTGCGCTTGACGTGTGCCGACGCGGGGGCATCCGCGAGCTCCTCGTTGGTCTCGCGCTGGCGCCCGATGATGTGATCCTGCTCGTTCGGGGGGAACGTCTCGAAGCGCGCTAGGTCGTGCTGCCAGTTCTGCACGGCCACGAAGCTCCCGTGGTCTTGCCCGGGAGCGCCGTTGCGCACGAGCGCTGCCGCGAGCGCCCGATCTCCGACGGGGTTTTCGGTTCCATCGATATATCCGGTGAGGTCCCGGCCCTCCTGGTGACGAAAGCCGTCGAACACGGCGGCGAGTTCGAAGGCGCCCTCCGCGGCCGAGAGCAGGCGCCGACCCTGATGCAAGATGTCACCGCGATCGTTGCCGCGCAGCCAGAGCCAGAGCGCGTAGGGAGCGTGCGGGACGGGATCGCGCACGGCCTGGTAGCTCGGCGGCTCGTGCAGGCCGGGGAGCTGCACGCCGAGACGCGCCATGGTGGTCGGTCCAATCCCCGCGACGACGTCCAGACCGTCGACGAGCTGGGCGAGGCGGGCGAGCGCCGGCCGTGGATCGGCGTCGGCGATCAGGTGAAAGGAGAGGTAACGCGAGAGCGCTGGGACCGGTGCGAGGATGCCGGGCTGAGCCGCGATTTCGGACATGCCCATGGGTACTCGATGGTGGACGCGCGCGCCAAGCCCCAGCGCCCGCCCACGCCCACGGCCCTTGTCTTTCGGGCTGCAGCAGGTTTTCGCCCTACTGCGCGATGCGCTTCTTGAAGGCGGCGAAGTCCACCTTGAACGCCTCGTGCAGGTCGGAGGCCAGCTGGATGCCCTCGTTTTTGACCTTGTCGTTGATCACGAGGCGCTTGGCCACCAGGCCCCCCGCGAGCTTGACCAGGAAGGTGTCCATGATCTCCACGGATCCGGAGCCCGAGATGGCACCGGGGGCGCCCGCGGTCTTGGCACCGAGCGCGCCGCCGCCGTGGGCGCCCTTGCCGTCGTTGCCCTTGGCGATCACCCGGAAGAACTCCTCGGTGATGCTCTGGATGTTGCCGGGGATGAAGATGTCCAAGAAGCCAGGGGCGAACAGGCCGAGCGCGCGGCCCTCCACCTTGAGCTTCGGTACGGTGTTCACGCGAGCGTCGAGCGAGGCATAGGAGCCGTGGGACTCGTAGTCCGCGTCTCCGCGCAGGTTCTTGGCCGTGACCACGATGCCGAGCATGTTGACGCGGGCGTTGATCAAGACGCTGAACTTCTTTTGGCCCTCAGCGAGGGGATCGAGCGGATCGTTCGCGTAGACCTGCTGATCGTCGAAGGGCAAGAGCAGGCCATCTTGGACGTACACCTCGAGATGGACGGTGAGCTTCTCGCTGTTCACCGCGATGCGCGCAAGGTCGCGGCCCTTCTCGTCCAAGAGGCGGATCTTGGCGTCGAGGATGTCCGAGAGGTTCTTGGTGTGCTTGGCGAGCGCCGGATACTTCTTCTTCATGCGGCCGGGCTCGGCCTTGAGGCGCGTGGTGATGTGGAAATAGTCGCCATCGCTGGTGGCCGTACGAACGTCTTCCACGCGTCCGAGGTTCGTCAGCGCGCGACCCAGCGTGGGATACGCGTCGAAGAGCAGGGCGAGCGCATCGAGATCCTCATCGCCGAGGCCGGGGTTCATCTCGCGTACGGCCGCGCGTGCGAGCCCGCTCTTGGGGAGCGCGGGCGCGCCCGACGTGGGGTGGCCTGTCGTCACCAGGCGCGTGAGCTCACGCTGCGCCTCGACCAGGGAGCGGTAGTTCAGAGGTCCGATGCCGAGACCCGCGCTGCCGCCGATGAGCAGGCTGTCGTGGTCTTTGCCGTCGTGTTGCGCGGCGTGCACGAAGATGGAGAGGTCGGCCAGGTTCGAGCGCGGCCCGGTCATGGTGACGAAGTACGGGCTCCCCGGCGCTGCCCGCTGGATCAAGTAGCGGTCGCCCGAGAGCGCGCCCTTCACGTTGAGCTCGCGCCCGCCGTTGCGCTGGTCCGGGAGCAGCTTGTAGAGGCCATTCAGATCGAAGTCGTGCAGCTCGTTGAGCACGCCGTCGATGAACTTCTGCGTGGGCTTGTCGATCTCGTACTTGTGGATCGCCGCGCTCAAGGCGTGGGTGATGGAATCGAGCGTCTTGACGGCACCGCCGACGTCGCCGCCCCACAAGGTGACGACGGGCTTCCAGCCTGCCAGGGTGGAATCGTCGAGTTGGGCGGCCTGCGCGGTGGCGACGGCCAAGAGTGGGGCGGAGAGCCAGAGCAAGAGGCGCCGACGTGAAAAGTCCATGATAAGGCCTCGATTTCCGGGCGGCGCGCGCCACCCGCACAAGGGAGTCGACTCACTTCGACGCCAACTTACCCGTGGGTAAATTGGTGTCAACGAGCGTTTATTTACCGACATTGCCCCCCAGGGCGCCACTGCGAGGGCGGTCGTGTGTAAGCTGGAATGCACTCAGGGCGTTCGTAGCGGTCGGCGTCGTGGCGAGCGCGTTCTATGCTGTCCTCGGCTTTGGAGGGCTGAGTGGCGACCATCTACGGGAAAGCATCGGAATTGCTCGAGACCCTCGACAAGGCGGTCAAGAACGGCGAGCCGATGATCAACCTGGGGCCGGAGCTGATGCAGACGGGCCTCGCACTGATGGCGCAGGCCCTGAGTCTCGCCGAGCGCTCGATGAACACCCTCGAGCGTTGCGATCACATGCTGCAGCGCCTCGAGGTCCTCAGCGAGTCGGGCGACGCTTTGATGCGCGCGCAGCGTCAGGTCATGGAGCTGGAGCGACGCCGGCTCGAGCTGGAGATCGCCAAGCTCGAGGCGAAGCGCTAGCGGCGGGCGATTTCGAGGGGAGCTGCCTCGCGCGTCCGTAGCGCGGGGCCCCTATAGGATGGCGCCGCAGGGGACGCTGACCTGCACGTTGCATGCGTACGCATGTGAGCTTTGGGGATGCCGGAGATGCCGGACGCCGGGATAGCGCAGCGGCGGTAAGGCCCGAAACAGCCGAATCCAGCCCGCGCCTGGACGCGCTTTACCCCTGCTTCCCATCCGAGGCACAATGACGCGCCGTAGCAACCACGAAGGAAATCCGATGCGTTACCTTGTGTGCACCGTGACCGCCTTGGCGCTCTCCGCCTGTGGCGGCAACCAGGCCGGCGAAGCCGCCACCGCGTCGGCGCCGATGGAGTCCTCCTCCGGCACCGACCTCGCGCGCAGCGCGGAAGAGGGAGAAGGTGCTTCGTCGACCGCTGACCTGCCATCGGCGCAGTCAACCGAGTTTAAGCTCAGCAAGTCCGATGGTGGGGTCGCGCAGGCGACCCCCAATACCGAGTCGAAGATCAAGGGAACCCAGACCAAGGCCGCCATGAAGTTCGTGGTGGTGGACAAGGAGAAGGGCCCGATCCGCGGCATCGTCATCCTGATGACCGCCCCCGACGGCACCAAGTACTACACCGAGGAGACCAACGAGGATGGCTACGCGGAAGTGCTCGTGCCCATCGGGCAGAAGTACGACCTGGTGTACCTCGCGTTGGGTCGCAAGGACATCGCGAGCACGGTGACGGTGAGCGACGAGCCCAACCAGAACATCCGGCTCACCCTGCGCTATAGGCGCATCGATCCGCCACGCCGCAAGGTCGTGCCGAGCGAGACGCCTGCACCCGAGCCCGGGTTCGTGCTGGAGGGCGTCAACTTCGACACCGGCAAGGCCACCATCCGGCCCGAGTCTTTTCCGCAGCTCGACGGCGTGGTGGAGTACATGACCCACAAGCCGAACTCGAAGATCGAGATCTCCGGTCACACCGACAACGTGGGCAACCCCAAGGCCAACAAGACGCTCTCCGAGAAGCGGGCCCAGGCTTGCCGTGATTACCTCATCTCCAAGGGCATCGACGGCTCGCGCGTGGCGGCCGTCGGCTACGGCGACCAGTGGCCGATCGAGACCAACGACACCGAAGAGGGGCGGCAGAAGAACCGTCGCATCGAAGCGGTCGAACAGTGAGCGCGCGCTGACACGCTGAATTCGGATGCATTCCCAATCTATCGGAAAAAATCCGAATTCAATGGACCGCTCAGCCGCGCGGAGGAGGCGTTCTCCCTACAACGATGCCCCCTTGGGTGGGGCCGGCTTCGGCACGTGACGTGCTTGGCCGTCCTTCCATGCAGCCGTGCCCCCAGGTCGCAGGCCTGCCGCAGGAGTGAGGTTCGCTTGAGTTCTGCTTCCCTGCTCTCGCTCGAGTTGTGCACCTTCCTTGAGGAGAGCGTGGATTCACTGGAGTCCATGCGCGCGCTCCTGCTGATGCGCGATCATCCCAACGCGCTGCTGAGTTCAGCACAGGTGGCCGCTGCGCTCGGCGTCTCCCCAGTGGCCGCCGCGGTGGCGCTCGATGGTCTCGTGGCCCACCGCCTTTTGGTCACCCACGGCGACGGCGATCACTATCGTCTTGCGAAGCTCGAGCCGCGCTCGTTGCACCTGCTCGAGGAACTCGCGCGCGCGTACTGGAACGCGCGGGTCGAGCTGTTGGCGGAGGTCGCCCATCACTCCGTGAAGCGCGTTCGCGAACAGGCCCATCGCCTCTTTCGCGAGGCGCTGCGGCATCGCGCGAGCGTGGTGTCCAGCAGATGACGTCCGGGGTATTGGCTCGGCCATCGGAGCAACGCGGGCCACGGCTCACCGTGGGGCGCTGACCACCGCTAGGCTTGGTGCCGGGGAAGCTCCACCACGGCCCTGGTGCCGCGCGCGCCTTCGCGACGTTTCAGGCTCAGCGTCCCGCCGTGGTTGGCCACGACTTCTTGCGCGATCGCCAGTCCGAGCCCCGTCCCGCTCTTGCCCGCCTTGGTGGTAAAGAAGGGCTCCCCACCGCTCTCGGCGATCTCGGCGCGGATGCCCTCGCCCTCGTCCTCCACGATGAACCGTACGCTCGCCTCGTCGGCCTCGAGTTGGAGCCGAATCCGCGAGCCCTTCGGGCTGGCCTCGCAGGCGTTGAGGAGCAGGTTGACCAACACCTGCTCGAGCAGCGGCGGGTCACAGTCGATGGGTGGGAGCGCGGGCGATTGCGCGGCGAAGACCGCCGAGATCTCCGCCGCTGCCAGCCGATGTTGCACGAGCGAGAGGGCGGCGTGGGCGACCGAGGCCGGATCGGTCACGTCCAGGGTCGGGCGTCGGCTGCGCGCCATGTCCAGCAAGCCGCTGATGATGCGCTGGATGCGCACGACCTGCTCGGATACGACCTCGAGCGCCAGCGTCGCTCTGGGCAGGTCCTTCACCGCGGGAGCCACCTGCTCGACGCGCGCGAGGATCGTGCCCAGCGGGGTGGCGATCTGGTGTGCGATGCCGCTCGACAGGGCAGCCAGCGTGGCCAGCTTGTCCATGCGCGCCAGCAAGCGCTCTGCCTCGCGTTGTAGGCTTGCGACCTCGAGCTCACGGGCGACCTCGAGGCGTCTGCGCTGATCGCGCAGGGCGAGACCGCCGAAGCCAGTCACCAGCAGCGTCACCACCGTGAGCCCCGTGATGAAGCGCTTTTGCGCGTGGCGCTCACGGGCACGCAGGCGCTGCGCGGAGGCCACCAGGATGACGCTCCAGCGTGGCGCCTTCGGTGATCCCCTGCGCAGGGCGGCCACGGAGTGCCGAAGCGGAAGGCCGAGGCGCGCGGACGCCTCACGCTCTAGCGCGAGGTTGCTTTGGCCCGCGCGCAGCGCCTCAGCAAGCTCAGGAGCGTTCGCTCGTCGGCCGTCGAGATGGAAGATGCCGTGGTCGGCGAGTGCCACGAGCAGGATGCGCCAGCCAGTTTGTTCGAGCACGGTGGCGCTCCCCAACAGGCGCCTGAGCAGGTTGCGGGTCGCCTCGGGGTCGTCGAGGTCCCGTGCGTCCAGGTCAGGGTGCAGGGCCATCCAGCGCGATTCGAAGTCCGCGGCCACAGCCGTAGCGAGGGCGTACTGTTGCTCGCCCAGATCGGAGAGGGCGCGATCGAACTCGCGCCGCTCATCCATGAACATAACGACTCCAACGAACACGATGGAGCCCAACATCGCGAAAACGAGCCACCGCGTGTGGCTCATTCGCTGTCCTCCACCGCCAGCCACTTGGCCAGCGTCTTGGCGTCGATCCCGAGCTTCTCGCACGTGAGCATCTTGCGTCCGCCCAGCCGCTCGAGGGCCCAGGCCGCATAGCGTCGTTGCAGCTCGCGCACCGGGATGATGGCATCCCCGAAGTCGTGGTGCTGGGCTCCGGGCCGCGCCGCCAGGCTGATCGGGAGATCGGCCGGCTCGATCTCACGGGTCTTGCCGAGCAGCACCGCTCGGCTCACCACGTGCTCGAGCTCGCGCACGTTGCCGGGCCAGGCGTAGTCCAGCATCAAACGCGTGGCTGCGCTCGAGAAGCGCTCCACCGTGGAGCGCGCGTGCTGTTGGCGCGCTCCTTCCAAGAACCGGGCGGCGAGCAGGGGGATGTCCTCCTGGCGCTGACGGAGCGGCGGCACTTCGATGACCATGCCCTCGAGCCGAAAGCGGAGATCGGCCCGGAAGGCGCCCGAGTTCACCATCTCGCTGAGGTTGCGGTGGGTCGCGGCCACCACGCGCACGTCGACGTCGCGCTCGCGCGAAGCTCCGAGCGCGCGGATACGACCACTCTCCAGGGCGTGCAACAGCTTGGCCTGCAAAGCCGGCTGCATGTCGCCGATCTCGTCGAGGAACAACGTGCCCCCGTGGGCCTCGACGAACAGCCCCGTCCGGTTCGCGTTCGCCCCGGTGAATGCGCCTCGCACGTGGCCGAACAGCTCGCTCTCGAGCAGCGGCTCGGGGAGCGCGGCGCAGTTGACCGAGATGAACGGCGCGTCCGCCCTCGTGCTTTCGCTGTGCAGCGCGCGCGCCAGCACCGTCTTGCCGGTGCCAGTCTCGCCGGTGATGACCACGGGCAAGGTCGAGTCTGCCACCCGTTCGATCAGCTCGAACGCGCTGCGCATGGCCGGGCTCTTGCCGATCAACGACCCGAGGGCGTCGCGCTGGCGCAGCTCGCGCTCCAGCTCGCGCGCGGTCTGGCGCAGGGCCCGGTTCTCCAAGGCGCGCTGCAAGAAGAGATCGAGCTCGGCGACCTTGAACGGCTTGGTCAGGTAGTGGTAGGCCCCCTGACGCACAGACTCCACCGCGGAGTCGATGGCGCTGAAGGCGGTCATGATGATGACGGGGCGTTCGGGCGCCAGCTCCTTGGCCATGGCGAGCAGCTTGAGGCCGTCCAGCACGGGCATCCGCAGATCGCTGACCAGCGCGTCGTACTGGCGAGCACGGATCAGCTCCGCGGCCACCTGCGCGTCGCGCACGGCCTGCACACGCCATCCCAGCGTCTCGAGGCCATCGGCCACCGTCTCGGCGAACGCGATGTCATCGTCTACGATGACCACCCGGGCCTCGGCTCTGTCGTGCGTCGCGGTCATTGGGGGGTCCTAGCACAGGGCTGGTCCCTCCGCGGAGACTGGGAAAAACTCCGAATTCTCGGAAGCTGTGCCCTGTGGTCATGGCGAGGCCGAGCGCGCAAGGCGCATGGGAGTGCGCGCATTTGCGCCCGCAGGCGCCATTGGCGGCCTGGCGGCGAGGTCGTGATCTCGGTCACAGCGCGCGCGGCTTGGAGCGCGCAGCGAGGTGAAAGGACGGGCCGAAGGGCATCGGAGCCCGTAGGTTTCGACGAGTGAGAACGTCGTACATGGCCGTGATCGGCGCGGCACTGTTGGTCGCTTGCGGCAGTGACAGTAGAGCTTTCGACGATCGAGACGGCGCTGCCTCGTTCCCCGACGGTTCAGGAGGCCCTGCCGACGGCGGACCCCGGGATGAGTCGTCGCCGGAATCGGAAGAAGACGCGGGGCCTCCACAGCCCAATCCCTACCAGTTCGCGAACGGTTGCTTCGCGCTCCGCACCGGAGATGCCTATCTCGTCCGGAGCGGGATTTCCGATGGCTACGCGTTCTCGGGTAGCTCCATCCAAGCAGCTACGCCGTTCTATCTGAAGGCCGCCGATCTGGGCACCTACCTGCTCTACGACGAGCAGCGGGGCTATCTCGTCGGCGAGGAGCTCGCGCTCGGTCGTGCGACCTCGCTCGAGTCGGACATCCTGTTGCTCGATGACACCTTCGTTTCCCCGGCCGAGTGGCAAGTGCTCTCGCGCGGCAGCTCGCTGGAGGAGTTCTCGGTGCAACACCGAAAGAGCGCGCGCTTCCTCGGCAAAAAGGGGCTGGTCGTCGCCCAGTCCGAAGCCTCGCCGATCCGCTTCGAGGCCACGGTCGGTTGCAGCGAGCACCCCGAGCTCACGCTCGACGCCAAGGGCTTTGTGGAGCGCACCACGTTCGACGATGGGACGCTCTACGGCATCGTCGACGCGCATTCGCACGTGCTCTCGAACTTCGGCTTCGGCGGCGGCGGCATCTTCCATGGCGCTCCGTTTCATCGTCTGGGCGTCGAGCACGCGCTCTCGAGCTGCGAGCCCTTCCACGGCAAGATGGGGCGCAAGGACTTCTTCGGCTACGGCTTCGACAGCGGCGCGGGCGGCTTCGGCATGAACATCTTGCTGCCGGTGATCTTCAACGGAGAACTCAGCGAGGACAACCACCACACCGAGGGGTATCCAGACTTCACGGATTGGCCGAGCGCCCCCTTCAGCTCCACGCACCAGACGCAATACTACCTGTGGCTCGAGCGGGCCTGGCTCGCGGGCCTGCGGCTCGAGATCTTGCACGCCACGACCAACCAGATCATCTGCGACTTCATCGTAGGGCAGGGCTATCAGGGCGTGCGCTACGCGTGCAACGACATGGTGGGCGTCGACCGCATCCTCGAGGAGGCGCGCAACATGGAGCGCTACATCGACGCGCAGGCAGGGGGGCCAGGCAAGGGCTTTTTCCGCATCGTCGAGACGCCCGCCGAAGCGCGCAAGGTGATCAAGCAAGGCAAGCTCGCCGTGGTGCTCGGCATCGAAACCTCGAACTTGTTCGACTGCTTCTCGGTGCCCCACAGCGGCGCGCCGAACTGCAACGAGGCCTACATCCGTGAGACGCTCGACGCTTACTACGAGCGAGGCGTGCGGGTGATGTTTCCTGTCCACAAATACGACAACGGCTTTTCGGCCGGCGACGGGCACCGTGGTTTCATCGAACTCGGGAACTTCCTCAACAGCGGGCACTATTCGAACTTCGTGCAGGATTGTCCCGACGACGTGTCCACGCCGTTCGACTTCGGCGAGGTGCAGTTCGGTGGGCTCAACCAGCCCCGCGATAAGTACGACGGGCCGCCGCCCAACGACATGAGCGGGTTCGCCCAAAATCCGCTCTTGACCCTGACATCCCACCTGGCCCGGCTCGCAGGGGAGGCGATCAAGGGCGACCACTGTCAAAAGACGGGCCTCACGCCGCTCGGTGAGACGCTGATCCGAGAGATGATGGCGCGGGGCATGATCATCGAGATCGATCACTTGCCGCGTCGTGGCTATCAGCGGGCGTTCGAGCTCCTCGAAGAGAGCGACTATCCGGCGGCCGGCACCCACGGCACGAACCACGCGGGCCGCCTCTACGCCCTGGGCGGCGTCTCCAAGATGAGCCTCGGCCGCTGCCGCGATCCCCAAACGAAGGGCGAGACACTCAAGCCGTTGCTCGAGCGGGTGGCGCTGCAGAAGCGGCACGGTGGATACGGTGCGGAGGGGTTCGGCTTCGATCTGAACGGCTTCGCGGGCGCGCCCAAGCCTCGCTTTGGCGAGCGCGCCGGCTGCGAGGCGGTGCAGGAGGAGCGCGTGACTTATCCCTTCAAGTCCTATGCGGGCGACGTCGAGTTCAGCCAACCACAGGTCGGCAAGCGCACGCTCGACTTCAACACCGAGGGGCTGGTGCACATCGGGCTCTTGCCCGAGCTGATCGAGGACGCGCGCGGAGACGCCAACTCGGATGCCGACCTAGAGCCGCTGTTCCGTTCGGCCGAGGGCTATTTGCGGATGTGGGAGCGGGCCGAGCGGCGCGCGGCGGAGCTGCGGCAGGGGCGCTGAGCGCGTCAGTTTGGGGCTCGTGCGCCCCTTCACGGAAAGGAGAGCGAGAGCCGGGCGCTCCCTCGGGCAGGCGGACGACTGTCGCTTATTTTTGCTGCTCGCGCACGGCCTTCAAGGCGCCACCCCAGGCGATCAGCTGGTCGAGCAGGGGCGCCATCTGCCCTTCGTGACGCGGGTCGGGCTTGAACTTGGAGTAGTTCTCGAAGTCCGTGGCGAGGGAGAACATCACCTGGTTGCGGACGGTGGCGATCATGACCTCTGCCAGAATGCCGCGCAGGTGCTCGACGGCCCGCGCCCCGCCCGCGCTGCCATAGCTGACGAAGCCGGCGGCCTTGTTGTTCCACTCGGCGAAGAGGTAGTCGATGGCGTTCTTCAGCGCGCCCGAGACGCCGTGGTTGTACTCGGGCGTAACGAACACGAACGCGTCGAGTGAGCGGATCTTGTCTGCCCAGACTTTCGTGTGCGGCTTGGTGTATTGGCCCATCGCAGGCGGCGCGGGCTCATCGAGGAGCGGTAAATTATAGGAGGCAATGTCCACCAGTTCGAACTGGGCGTCGCTGCGCTTCTTGGCGATTCCGTGCGCCCACTCCGCGACCGCGATGTTGTTGCGATTCGGGCGTGTGCTGCCCGTCAAGATGCCGACCTTCAACATGTTCTCCCCCCTGTTTGGCTTGGGTCTAAGCAGGATACCTACAGCTTCCCCCGAAGGCCATCGCCGCACCCCAGATGGCGCGTCAGGCACGGAGGCTGACTGCGCCGAAAGCAAGCAGTTTAGCGCGCCAGCAGGGGCCCGCGGTGGGGGGAAGAAGACCCACGCGATGGGCCGACAGCGCCCCGTTACCCGCCTGCTTTTCCCACCGCGCCCACGATCGCTGCGAGCAGAGCGTCCGCTCCGAAGGGCTTGGTCAGCACGGGGTGCCCGAGCGCTGAGCGCACGCCCTCTTCACTGTATCCAGTCATGAACAGGACGCGCGGCGCGACGCCAGTTGCGCCCATGCGCGCGATCAGCTCGGGGCCACGCATGCGGGTCATCACGACGTCGCACACCACGAGATCGATCGTACGACCGCGCTCCGCCCAGACCTCCAGCGCGTGCTCCGGCAGGTCGGTCACCGTGACCGAGTGCCCGTGCGCCTCGAGGATGCGTCGGGTGACTTCGGCGACCTTCGTCTCATCGTCGATCACGAGGATCGAGAGCGGCCGCAGCCCGTTCGTCGCTGGTTCCGCGCGGCTTCCATGGAGAGCCCTGGCGCCCTCGTCCGCCTCGACAGCGGGCAAGACGATGGTGAACACCGAGCCTCCCCCTGGTCGCGCGTCCACGCGGACGGTTCCTCCGTGTTGCTCGGCGGTCCCGAGCACCGTGGCCAGGCCGAGGCCGGTGCCGCCTGCGTTCTTTCGAGTGGTGAAGAAGGGCTCGAAGATGTGAGAGCGAATGGACTCGTCAATGCCGGGGCCCTCGTCCGCCACCGAAATTTCCGCATAGGCGAGCCCATTTGCGCGCCGGAGACGGGTGGCAATCTGGACGCCGCCGCCCTTGGGCATCGCGTCGCGGGCGTTCACGACGAGGTTGACCAAGGCGCGCTCCAGCTCCAGGGGATCTGCGCGCACATGGGGGAGATCGGAGGCCAGGTCGGTCTCGATCCGGACCTCGTCACCGACCAGACGCTGCATCAGCGCCGTCGTCGAGCGCACCAAGACGTTCGGGGAGACCAGCTTGAGTGAGAGCTGGGCTTGGCGGCCGAAGGCCAACAGCCTGCGCGTGAGGCTCGTGGCGGAGTTCAGCGCCTGCAGCGAGTTGTCGATCTCGGGACACGGGCCGATGCGATCTGCGAGCAGATCGAGGTTGGCGAAGATCACGGTGAGCAGGTTGTTGAAGTCGTGGGCGATGCCGCCCGCGAGCCTGCCCACGGCCTGCATTTTTTGCGCCTGGGCCAGCTCCTCGCGCATCCGTTCCTGTGCCGCCTCGGCCTCGAGGCTTTCGGTCCGATCGAGCATGCCCCCGACGATCCGCCGCACCGCTCCCGCGCTGTCGAAGAGCATCACCGTCGAGGTGCGCGTGTGGCGGATCGAGCCGTCCGGGCGCACGACACGACAGTCGTTCGGAGGGAGCGAGCCGTCGCGCGCGGACTGCATCGCGGCGGCGCGCGCCTGCTGCAAATCGTCCGGGTGGACTCGGGCCATGAAGGCATCGACGGATGGCGTGACGCTCCCGGGGGCCAGACCGAGGATCCGGTAGAGCTCGTCGGACCAGGTGACGCGGCCACTCGCGATATCCCAGGTCCAGGTGCCGAGATGGGCGACCCGCTCGGCGTCCCGCAGCAACTCCTCGCGCTCGGGCAGCGAGACCCCGTCGGTCTCCTCGTGCCGCGCTGCAGCCCGCTGCAGCTCTGCCACCCGCAAGCGCAGGCCGATGGCCTCCTGCTCCAGCGCGTCACGGTCTGCCCGCGTCGCCCCATTCGTCATGGCCACAGGGTATCATGGCCCGTCCTCGCGAGCGCTCGCTCGAGCCTTCGCGGCTCCCACGCCCCGTTGCTAGCAGTGCTTCCGAGCAGGCTCTGTCCGCGATGGCTCCGAGCCCAGGCCTGCCCTTGGCAGCGGGGCGGTGGAGCCGCTTCTCGATTGACAGCGCGGCCCGATCAGTGCTTTGGGCTAGGCACCCATGCTCGCTCGCGGTTCGTTCGAGATCTCCACGACTCAGCCCGTGCCCTACGATTCCGTCGAAGGCGTGGTGTGTTCCCGCTCGCGCTGGCATCGGCGCTTCGCGGGCGACCTCGCGGGCGAAGGACACCTCGAGATGCTAGGGGCGCGGACCCCGACCCCGGGCGCTGCGGGTTACGTGGGCCTCGAGCGCGTGACCTGCGTACTGCACGGGCGCCAAGGCTCGTTCTGCCTTCTGCACACCGCGCTGATGGCGCCCGGACAGCGTTCCCTCACGATCGAGATCGTGCCGGACTCGGGCACCGGAGAGCTGCGCCACATCGCCGGCAGCATGGAGGTGGGCGTGGAGTCAGGGACGCGCTTTTACCGGCTCAGCTACGAGTTCACGGGGCCTCTGCGCTGACCGGGCGCGGCCGAGAGGATCACACCTGCGCACGCTCCCGCGCCGTTCTTGACCCCGTCGTCCAGGAATGCTGGATTTGAAGCGATGTCCACGATCGCACCGCGCGCGCGAATGGCCGCAGGGCGGCGCCTCTTCCTCTCCACCCTGGCGGCCACTCTGGGCGTTCCGTCCCTGATCGCGGGCGCAGAGTCCGGCCGAAAAGCGCCGCCTCGCAGGCTCAGGCTGCCGCGGCGCAAGGGCCAAGCGCCCCGCAACATCGTCCTCGTGATCACCGACGATCAGCGCTACGACGCGCTGGGCTTCATGGGCGCGCAGACCTTCCTGGAGACGCCCCAGCTCGACGCCCTCGCGGGGCGCGGCGTGCACTTCGCCAACGCCTTCGTGAGCACGGCGTTGTGCTCGCCGTCTCGGGCGACCATCCTGACCAGCCTCTACGCCCATCAGCACCGCGTGGTCGACAACAACCACCCCGTCGCGCCGGAGCTGGTCTTCTTCCCGGAGTACCTGCGGCGTGCCGGGTACGAGACGGCGTTGATCGGCAAATGGCACATGGGCGGGGAGGACGACGCGCCGCAGCGCGGCTTCGATCGCTGGGTGAGCTTCAAGGGCCAGGGGGCCTACGTCCCCACGGAAGATGGCCTGAACGTCGATGGCCGGCGGGTGCCGCAGCGCGGTTACATCACGGACGAGCTGACTGAGTACGCGCTCGACTGGCTGACGCAGCGCAAGGGAAAGCGCCCCTTCTTCCTGATGCTTTCCCACAAGGCGGTGCACTCGAAGCTCGTGCCTGCGCCGCGCCACAAGGGGCGCTACGCGAACGCCGCCTTCCGCGCACCCCGCAGCATGTCGCCGAGCGAGGCCCAACAGACGCTCCGACCGGCGTGGGCCCGTAACCAGCGAAACAGCGTGCACGGCGTCGAGTTCCCCTATCAGGATCCGAACGGCAAGCTCGCCGACTACTTTCGGAGCTACGCGGAGACGCTGCTCTCCGTGGACGAGAGTCTGGGCGCGCTCGTCGATCACCTGCGCGCGCGCAAGCAGCTCGAGTCCACCGTGATCATCTTCATGAGCGACAACGGGTTCGCCTTTGGAGAGCACGGACTGATCGACAAGCGCACCGCCTACGAAGAGTCGATGCGCATTCCCTTGATCATCTCGTGTCCAGAGCTGTTCGCACAGGGGAGGGTGGTTTCGGCGCTGTCGTCGAACCTCGATATCGCTCCCACGGTGCTCGACCTGGCTGGCCTCGAGCCCCCGCCACAAATGCGTGGTCGGAGCCTGGTCCCGCTCGCGCGCGGCGAGCAGATCCCCTGGCGGGACGCGGTCCTCTACGAGTACTTCTGGGAGCGCAACTATCCGCAGACCCCGACGCTGCACGCGCTACGCAGCGACTCCCACAAGTACATCCGCGCACACGGCGTCTGGGACCTCGACGAGCTCTACGACCTGACGAGCGATCCCGGCGAGGAGAACAACCTCATCTTCAGCCCCGGGCACGAGGCCATCGCCGCGCAGATGGGGGCGCGCCTGTTCGAGCTGCTGGTCGAGACGGGCGGCACGGCCATCCCGATCAAGCCCGACAGCGGCGCCCGCTATCTCCTGCGGCGAGGCGATCGATCGAAGCCCGCCGATTTTCCGGAGCCCTTCATCAAGCGCTGAGGTTAGCGACCCGGCGCTGTGCCCGCTCCCAAGTCTTGAGCGCGTTCGGTGACCACGGCCTGGACGCCTGCACACACTGCGGCCCGCTGTGCGCGGACGAGTCTGGAAGGTGCCCCACCGTCCGTGCGCTCCTTCTGAACTGAGGCTGGATCGAACCCCTCGGCGCGCGTGTAGAATTCTCGTTCGATGACGAGCTCGGTCGATCTGCAGTCTCTTACGCGCGCTGATCTGGCACGCATGCCCCTGTTGAGCGGGGCGAATCTTTCGCACATTGAACCCATGCTGCGCAGCTGCCCGGTGCGTGAGCTCGCGCGCGGCGAGACACTGATCGCGGCGGGCGCGGAGAACCGGCAGCTGTTCCTCATTCTCTCGGGCCGCTTGAGCGTGCACTTGGGCCAGGCCGGTTCGCCCGCGCTGATCGCGCTGGGCCCCGGAGAGGCGGCCGGAGAAATCTCGGTGATCGACCGGCAACCTGCCTCGGCCCACCTGATCGCCGCCGAGCCCACGCGCGTGCTCGTGGTCGACGAGGAGCTGCTCTGGATCCTCGCCGACGCGTCGCATGCGGTCGCCTACAACCTGCTGCGCACCCTCACCTCGCGCCTCCGCAGCGGAAACACGCTGCTCCTGCGCGAGCGCGAGCAGGCCGAGCTCTATCGCTTCCACGCGACCATCGACGCGCTCACCGGGCTATTCAATCGGTTCTGGATGGACCGCATGCTGCTTCGTCAGATGGAGCGCGCGCGTGTGGGACACGAGCCGCTCTCGCTGCTCTTGGTCGATGTCGACCACTTCAAGGCCTTCAACGATCAGCATGGCCACGTCGCGGGAGACGGCGCGCTGCGCAGCGTGGCCTCGGCCATGCGCGAGAGCGTGCGCCCCACGGATCTGGTCGCGCGTTACGGGGGAGAGGAGTTCGCGGTGCTCTTGCCTGGAGCGCAGCTCGAGCAGGCGGGTGAAGTGGCCGAGCGCGTGCGGCGCGCCGTGCGCACCGCGAGCATGGTGCACCTGGACGGTCGTCCGCTCCCCGGTGTGACGGTCTCGCTCGGCGTCGCCGAGATGCCTGAAGGGGCGACGAGCCCGGCCGGCTTCGTCGAGGTGGCCGATCGCGCACTCTACCGCGCCAAGGAGGCCGGCCGCGACCGGGTCGCGGTGGCGGCCTGAGGACCGCGGCAGCGCCACCGGCCCTGCGCGCGGCGCGGTGGGATTCGCCTCGCCAGGCGGCCGCCCGCTACGGCAGAATGCCCGGATGCGACGAAGCCTGGTCCCATTGGTCACGCTCGCGGTGCTCGGCTGTGATGCGAAGGCCCCGACTTCAGGTGGCGCGGACCCCATGCGCGACGGCGGGGCACAGGACGGTGCGAGCGCCTCGCAGGAGGATGCGGACGCTGCGGGACACGATGCGGGCACGCTGAATTCGGGCGGTGATGGCGACGCGGGTGCGGACGGCGACGTGGCCCCGAGCTCGCTCACCGATTGCCAGGAGTCGCCCTGGGACGAGCAGGACTTCGCGGAGGTCTTCGACGTCGGACCCGGTCAGCCGCTCGCCACGCCGTCCGAGGTGCCGTGGGAGTCGATAGGTCCAGGCACGCTGGTGCGCATCCACGCGGCGAGCAGCGCCTATCGTGACAAGTGGGTGCTCAACGTGAGCGGTCGCGCGGACGCGCCCGTCGTCGTCCGCGGCGTCCCGGACCCGAGCGGCGAGCTGCCGCAGATCCGCGGCGCCAACGCCGTCACCCGGGCGCAGCTCAACTTCTGGGGCGAGGAGCGCTCCGTGATCAAGATCGGCGGCTCCAATACTCCCGATAACGAGGCGCCGAGCCACATCTTCGTCGAGTGCCTCGACATCGCTGGCGCGCGTCCAGGCAACTTCTACACGGGCGACGACGGAAGTCAGCACGAGTATGGAAAGAACGCCGCTGCCATCACCATCGAGTCGGGCGATCACATCACCTTGCGCAACAACGTGCTCAGCGACTCGGGCAACGGCCTGTTCTCGGCCTCGGCCTCGAGCGAGGTGCGCGTGGTGGGCAATCACATCCACGGCAACGGCAACGTCGGCAGCATCTACGAGCACAACAGCTACACCGAGAGCGCCGGCATCCTGTTCGAGGGCAATCACTACGGGCCGCTGTGCGACGGCTGTCCAGGCAACAACCTGAAGGACCGATCGGCGGGTACGGTCATCCGCTACAACTTGATCGAGGGCGCAAACCGCCAGCTCGACCTGGTCGACAGCGACCAGGGGCTCGACAGCGACCCGCGCTACCGCCAAACCTTCGTCTACGGCAACGTGCTCCATGAGTCTGGAGACTTCGGCAATAGTCAGATCGTGCACTACGGCGGCGACAGCGACGACGGAAATCCTGACCACTACCGCAAGGGCACGCTCTACTTCTTTCACAACACCGTGGTCTCGCAGCGCAGCGGAAACACCACGCTGGTGCGGCTCTCCACGGCTGAGGAGAGCCTAGAGGCCCGCAACAACGTGATTCACGTGAGCGCGGGAGGTTCCACGCTCGCGATCACGACCGGCATCGGCGTCGCGTCGCTGAACACGAACTGCCTGCCCACGGGCTTTCGCAAGACGCACGAGACCCTTGCCGGCAGCGTGGAAGACGTGGCCACGGTGGCCGTCTCCGACCCCGGGTTCACGAACATGGCGGCAGGCGATTTCACGCTCGCTGCGGGCTCCCCTTGCATCGACCAGGGCGGGCCACTTCCAACCGAGGCCCAGGGCCACCCCGTGCGCTATCAGAGGGCGGCGTCCACCGAGCTCGTCCCTCGGCCCACGGACTCCGTGGCCGACCTCGGGGCCTTCGAGCGCTGAGCCTCGGGGCCGAGGCCGGGCTCAGCGCAGGGGAACGGCGCTCTCGAGCCACTCTTCAAAGTGAACTTTGCCCAGATGTGCGCCTTCGCCTGGCGTGAGCGTGCCGTCGCCGAGGATCGCGCCGAAGTAGCGCGCTTGGGGGTCGGCGATCACGGTGCGCGGATCGCCATTGGCTTTCAGGCCCAGGCGCACGAACTCATCGAGTGAGAACACGTCGGGCCCTGCGATCTCGAGCGTGCCGTTCAAGGGGGCACCCACGGCCACGTCCGCGACCGCGCGTGCGACGTCGTCCGCGGCCATGGGCTGAATGTGTGCGGGCGACATGCGCACCGTATCGCCGTCGGCGGCTGCGTTGGCGATGCCCTTCACGAACTCGAAGAACTGCGTGGCGTGCACGATGGAGTAGGGGATGGTGCCGCCCTTGATCAGCTCCTCCTGCGTGAGCTTGGCGCGAAAGTAGCCGGTCTCGGCCAATCTCTCGGTGCCGACGATCGAGAGGGCCACGTGGTGGGTGACGCCGGCTTTGGCCTCCGCCGCCAAGAGGTGACGCGTGGAGGTCTCGAAGAAGTTCAAGGCGGCCCTCTCCTCGAGGGAGGGGGAGTTCGACACATCCACGACGACGTGCGCGCCGTGCAGCGCATCGTCCAGGCCTTCGCCCGTGATGGTATCGACGCCCGAGTTGGGCGCGGCGGCGAGCGCTTTGTGTCCCTGCTGCCGCAGCCTTTCGACCACCTTGGATCCGATCAGCCCAGTGCCACCGATCACGACGACTTTCATGACGGTCTCCTCTCTGGCCGCAGCTTGGAGACGGATGCACGCGTAGTCGTGCCACGGGCAACGTCGGGCATGCTCCAGCCGAGGAGAGCCGCGAAGGCGTGCCCCAAGAGGACCCCGAGCTCTCTCTCAAGAATCGCAATCATGGGTGTCTCTCCTTTCGCCCTCGTGGACAGGCCCGCCTCGGCGCCCACTGATCCCCCCATGAACGTAGGCGCCACCTCCACCATCCGCATCGGCATCAGCGGCTGGAACTACCCGCATTTTCGGGGCGCCTTTTACCCCGCGAACGTTCCAGCACACAGAGAGCTCGCGTACGCGAGCCGCATCTTCAACTCGCTGGAGAGTAACCGCTCGTTCTACTCGCTGCTCTCACCGGCCATCTACCGCAGTTGGCGGGAGCAGACGCCCCACGATTTCGTGCTGTCCTTGAAGGGCGGCAACTTCATCACGCACTCGAAAAAGCTCCGCGACGTCCAGGTCCCGCTCGCGAACTTCTTCGCCTCCGGCCCGCTCGCCCTGGGACCGAAGCTCGGCCCCATCGTCTGGCAACTCCCGGAGCGCCTGAGCTTCGACCCGGCGCGCCTGCGCGGGTTCTTCGAGCTCTTGCCCAAGACCACGGCGCAGGCCGCGCGGCTCGCCCGCCACCACGACCAGCGGCTGCGGCATGGCGCTTACCTGAAGTCCGGGCGCAATCGAAGGCTTCGCCACGCCCTCGAGCCGCGGCACGAGAGCTTCAGGGACCCCGCGTTCGCTGCCCTGGCACACGAGTACGGCGTGGCCATCGCGATTGCCGACAGCGCAACTTGGCCGTGCTTCGAGACCGTGACCACGGACTTCGTCTATGTGCGACTCCATGGTCACAGCGAGACCTATCGCAGCATGTACAGTGGGCGCCTGCTCGCGAAGTGGGCGCGACGTATTCACGGCTGGCAGGGCGAGCAGCGCGACGTGTTCGTGTACTTCGACAACGACTTCCGCGCGCACTCGGCCCACAACGCCAGGCAGCTCGCGAGCATGCTCGGGTCGCCGCATGGAGACGCTAATCGCCGGGCGTGAGCTTGAGCAGCTTGCCGTCTTCTTCGTCGGTGAGCACGTACAGCGCGCCGTCTGGCCCCTGCACGACCTCGCGGATCCGCTGGCCTCTTGTGGTGAGCAGCCGCTCTTCTCCGATCACGCGGTCGTCCTTCAACTTGAGTCGCACGAGGGCGGTGCTGGAGAGTCCGCCCACGAAGAAGTCGCCCTTCCACTCGGGAAACAGCGCGCCGCTGTAGATGGTGAGGCCGCTCGGCGAGATCACCGGATCCCAGTAGTACACGGGCTGCTCGAGCCCCGGCTCCTGGGTGCGCTTGTGGATGCTCGCGCCCGAGTACTCTTCGCCGTAGCCGATGGTGGGCCAGCCGTAGTCCTTGCCCCTTTCGATCAGGTTGAGCTCATCGCCCCCGCGGGGCCCCATCTCCACCACCCACAGCCGCTGTTTGTCATCGAGCGCGGCCGCGAGGATGTTGCGGTGTCCCGAGGTCCAGATCTCGGGTCTCGCCCCCGCGCGGTCCACGTACGGGTTGTCCTTGGGCACGGAGCCGTCCGGCATGATGCGCACGATCTTGCCGAGGTGGCTGCCGAGATCGCGCGCCTGCTTTCTGCCCTCCATGATGGAGCGCTCACCGAGCGTCACGAACAGGGCGCCGTCGGGCGCGAACACCAGCCGGCCGCCCGCGTGCTTGGTGGAGTCGAGCGTGGGCTCCATGCGGAAGATGACCTGTACGCCTTCCACACGCGGGGCCTGCCCGGTGGGCGGTTCGACCAGCTTGGCGCGGGCCACGGCCAGACCATTGCCCCCCTTGCGAGGCTCGTAGTAAGTCCAGTAGATGAGCTTCGAGGTCTCGTAATCCGGACCCAGCTTGACCTCCAGCAGCCCTCCCTGGTCGCGTCCATCCACCTTGGGCAGCCCGGCCACGGGCTCCGACTTCTTGCCGTCGCTCGTGACGATGAAGAGCTTGCCCGTGGGCTTCTCGGTCACGAGCATGCGACCGTCGGGCAGGAACGCGAGCGCCCAGGGCTTGTTGAAGCCGCGGGCGATCTCGGTGACCTTCGGCGCCTTGCGGGTGGCCATGCCCGGCGCGCGCGTTTGTCCCGCGAACGCCGGCTTGAACTCGGGCACGTTCGGCGGCGAGGTCTCGAGCGGCGGCGCGCCCTCGGCTGGTGCGCCATCCGCGCGCGCATCGTTCGGGGCGGCGACGCGCCGGGGCTTGGTTTGCTCGCCTCTGCAGGCGGGGACGGCCAGGACAAGAGCAAGGCAGGCTGTTCTCATCGACGCCAGACGCATCGCGCTCCTCCATGTGGCTTGGATGGCTTCGCGCGCCCCGAAAAGGGCGGGCCCGTTGCCGATCACGTGCACGAGGGGAGCGTCGCGTGCAACGCAAACCTCGCGCGCCCACCAGCACGACGTCACTGTTGCTGGAATGCTTTTCCGGCTCCAATGTTCTGGCAACCGACACCCTTGTGGAGAGCGAGCGATGCGTACCGCCCCAACCATTCCCTTGAGTCTTGTCCTGATCTTCGGCTCTGCTTGTCAGGGAGCCAGCGCGCCTTCCCCGGCGGTCCAGACAGGCACCACGCCGTCCCCATCTGCGGCCAAGGCGCTGCTCGAGCCGGGCGATTTTCGCAGTCGTTTTACGGACGTCGCACGTCGCGTGCGCCCCGCCGTGGTAACCGTCACCGCGGTGCAGAAGATCGACGTGCCGGCCATGCCGTTTGGGGAGCATGGGTTTCCGTTCGACTTCTTCTTCGGCCCGCAGGGACCACGGCCCGAGCGCCCGCGCCAGCAAGAGCGCACCGGGACCGGCTCCGGCGTGATCATCGACGCCCAGGGCACCATCCTCACGAACAACCACGTGGTGGAGGGCGCCACGCAGCTCAAGGTCGTCTTGCACGACGACCGGGAGATGACGGCGAAGGTGGTGGGCACCGACCCCAAGACCGACATCGCCGTGATCCGGATCGACGCGGCCGAGTTGAAGGGCGAACAGCTCGCCACCGTTCCGCTCGGACAATCGAGCACGCTGCAGGTCGGCGAGTGGGTGATGGCGATCGGCGCGCCCTTCGGCCTCAAGCAGACGGTGAGCGCGGGCATCGTGAGCGCCATGGGCCGCGGCCGCATGGGCATCACGGACTACGAGGACTTCATCCAGACCGACGCCGCCATCAACCCGGGCAATTCGGGCGGTCCGCTCGTGAACCTCGAGGGCGAGCTGGTTGGCATCAACACGGCCATCGCCTCCCGCACGGGAGGCAACCAAGGTATCGGCTTCGCCGTGCCCATCGACATGGCGCGCCACGTGATGGAGCAGCTGATCGCGACCGGCTCGGTGACGCGCGGCTATATCGGCCTGATGATCGGCGATCTCACGCCGAGCCTCGCGGAGTCCTTCAACTTCGCGGGGAGAGATGGCGTGCTCGTGCAGGACGTGACCGCCGACGGCCCCGGGGCGACGGCCGGCATCAAGCCCGGTGACATCATCTTCAGCCGCGATGGCAAGCCCGTGGACGACGTGGGCAGCTTCCGCAACGGGATCGCGTCGACGAGCCCGGGCACGAGCACCAAGCTCGAGATCTGGCGCGACGGCAAGGCGATCACCGTCGAGGTGAAGCTCGGCAAGCTGCCCGGCGAGCCCACCGCGGTCGCGCAACAGGCCGAGTCGGAGGGCGCCGCGAAGCTCGGGATCGCGCTCGCGGAGGTGCCCCCCGAGCTGCGCAGCAAGCTCGGTCCGGACGCCAAGGGCGGCGCCCTGGTGGCCAACGTGGAGCCAAACTCTCCGGCTGCCCAGGCGGGTCTGCGGCGTGGCGACGTGATCCTCGAGGTCGGCGCCGCCAAGGTGAGCTCTCCGGCGGACGCGCAAGGAAAGCTCGGCGCTGCGCCGAAGGACAAGCCCCTTCGTCTGCGCATCATGCGCGAAGGTCACGGCATGTTCGTGATCGTCCCGGCGCGCTGAGCCACCGGCGGCTCGCCTCCCGTAAGGTTGCAAAAAGATGCGCTGGCTGCACTTCTGCGCGGCGCGGCTTTTTCATTCAACCAACGGGGCGCGAGCGACCACCGAGCTCGCCATGGAAAAGCAATCGAGCTGTGGTGTGGGCAAGCCGCGTTTGGCCGTCGGAGTCGTCGCTGCCGCGAGCCTTGCCCTGAGTGCGTGTGGAGAAGACAGCTCTCCGTTGGGCGGTTCGGCGCAAGCCTTGACCGCGGAGTGCGTGGGAGCGGATGCACAGCTCCCCGACGGCGCGTGGACATGCTTCGAAGAGCGCACCTTGGAGTGCGCGAGCGCGACCGGGACGGCCGATCCCGGTGTGCTCTACGTACGTGAAGGGGATACCGGTTGCGAAGTGGGCAGCTTGGACGTGACGCCTGGCCCATTCTCGGTCGGGACCCACGTGGTCGTCGCGAGCAGCGAGACGCAGGGCGCGCTGTGTGAGGCCACCTTGACCGTCGTCGACACACAAGCCCCCGTGCTGGCGCCCAAGCAGCTGAACCTGTGGCCACCGAACCACAAGTTCCACAGCATCTCCGTGGACGACTGCGTCAGCATCGCCGACGCCTGCGACCCCGACCTGCGCGCCGAGTTCACCTGGGCGAGCAGTGACGAGCCCGAAGACGACCTCGGCGACGGCCACCATGCCCCCGACATCCTGATCGACGATTGCCAGCGCGTGCAGCTGCGCGCCGAGCGCCAGGGCCCCAAGGACGGCCGCGTGTACAAGCTCGGCGTCCGCGTGGTCGACCGCAGCGGCAACGCCAGCGAAGCCGTGTGCACCGTGATCGTCGACCACGATCAGCGCGGGGTGCTCGGCGCCGACAGCGGTGAGGCCTACCGCATCACCCTCGACGGCACGCAGGGTAGGCCTGCCTGCGACGGCGAGAACCCGCCGCTCCCGCCCAGCGAAGAGCCTCCGCCGCCCAGCGAAGAGCCCCCGCCCAGCGAAGAGCCCCCGCCCAGCGAGGACCCCGGCCCCATCGAGTGAGGCGCGCGCCCGCACGCAACGCGGGTCGGCGGGGTCAGCTGGACGCCAGGTAGTAGCTGGCCGCGCCGACCGCGACGCGCTGATAGTGGGCGTCGATTTGCAGCGTTGTCTCCGCGGCGCCGAGCACGAGGGCGCCGTGGGGTGACAGCACCTTTCGCGTACGCGCGAGCAGGGCGCGCTTGGTCTCGAGATCCCAGTAGATCATCACGTTGCGGAGCAACACGAGATCCACAGGGTGGATCTGGGGCCAGTCCGTGACCAGGTTGATGGCCATGAATTGAACACGGTCACGGAGCGCGGCATCGATCTCCCACTCTTCGCCCCGCCTTTGGAACCAACGCTCGCGCATGTTCTCTGGAAGTCCGCGCGAGATCTCGTACTGGGAGTAGCGGCCCAGCCGAGCCCGCGAGAGAAACTCCTCGGAGAAGTCGGTGGCGAGGATCTGAACGTCCCAGCCGGCGAGTTCGGGGAAGTGCTCGGCGAGCAGCATGGCCATGCTGTACGGCTCCTGTCCCGTCGAGCAGGCGGCGCTCCAGATGACCAGCCTGCGCGTCGCACGGCGCGCCGCGATGAGGCGTGGCAACAGCTCGCTGCGCAGCATGTCGAACAGGGCCGCGTCGCGGAAGAACTGCGTCTCGCCGTTGGCCATGGCTTCCACGATCTTGCGGCGCAAGCCGGGGCTCGGCGCGCGACGTAGGGGCTCGAGGAGTTCTGCCAGGCAGCCCACGCCGTTCGCCCGTACCAGGGGCGCAAGACGCGTCTCCACCAAATAGGCCTTGTCGGCTTCGAGCACGATGCCCGCGTCCTGGTAGAGCAGCGCGCAAACCGTTCGGAAGTCCGAGCTACTCAGGGTGCTCACGCATCCTCCCGCGCGCTGGGGGCGGCCACTTCGCGCCTGTTCGGGCCCACCCGCCTGAGGAGCTCGGGGCCTATTTCGCGCAGCGGAAGCACGCTGTCGGCGAGCCCTGCCTTGGCGACGCATCCAGGCATGCTCCAGACGATACTCGTGGGCTCGTCCTGCACCACGACGCACCCGCCGGCGTCGCGCACGGCCTGACAGCCGACGAGGCCATCGCGTCCCATGCCCGTGAGCACGACGGCCAAGACACCGGGCCCGAAGCAAGCCGCCGCGGAACGAAACAGGACGTCCACGGCCGGTCGACACGAATTCTCGGGGGGGGCCTTCGAGACGCCCACTCGCATGGACTGGCCGTCGCGCACCACGGTCATATGGAAATCACCGGGCGCGACCCAAACCCGCCCCGGCGTCAAGACCTCTCCCACCACGGCCTCGCGAACGTCGAGCGCGATCTGAGTGTTGAGGCGCTCCGCGAAGATGCGCGTGAACATGGGTGGCATGTGTTGGACCAACAGTACCGGCACCCGCATCTCGGAAGGCAGCGCCGAGAGCACTTCATGGAGCGCGCTCGGGCCACCGGTGGACGCTCCCAGTACGAGCAACTCGACAGGGGCCACGCGAGGCAAGGGCGCTTTTTGCGCCGCTTGCCTGGCCTTGATGGAGGGTTGGTTCGGGCGGCCACGCGTGCCGCGCTGCGCCGAGGTGAGCGCGTGAATCTTGGCGAGCAGTTCCATCCTCACGCACTCGTTGCTGAGCGCATGCGCGCCCACGCTGGCGGGCTTCGTCACGTAATCGCTCGCGCCTGCGCCGAGCGCGTCCAGGGTGCGCATGGCGCCGCGCTCGGTCGATACCGAGAAGATGAGCACGGGCAGATCCGGATGGCGTGCGCGAATCTGGCGCAGCGCCTCGATGCCATCCATCTCGGGCATTTCGATGTCGAGCAGCACCAGGTCGGGAAGGTTCTGCGCCAGGCGCTCGAGCGCGAGCTTCCCCGTGGACGCCGTCGCCACCACCTCCAGGCCGAGGTCGGCGGAGAGCCACGCGGAGATCGCGCGACGCACGACCACCGAGTCGTCGACCACCAGAACCTTCTTGCGGCGTGTCACGGGTTAGGGCCTTGCCCGGCATCCGTGGTCATAAACTGGCTGACCAGCCGCTGCAGGGCGGTCGCCATCTGCGCCAGGTTCGCGGCCGCCTGCTGCATCGAGTTCGCCCCCTCGGTGGTGTTCTGGGCTGCCTGCGCCACCGCGGAGATGTTCTGGGAAATCTGTGCGCTGCCACGGGCGGAGTCCGCCACGTTGCGCACGATCGTCGCCGTGGTGGCGGTCTGCTGTTCGACCGAGGCTGCGATCGAGCTTTGAAAGTCATTGATGCGGTTGACGGTCGCGCTGATCGTGCCGATCGTCGCGACGGCCTCCTCGGTGTCAGCCTGGATGGTGCCGATCTTGCTGCCGATATCCTCGGTCGCGCGCGCGGTCTCCTTGGCCAGCTCCTTGACCTCGTTGGCGACCACGGCGAATCCCTTGCCTGCTTCCCCGGCGCGCGCTGCCTCGATGGTGGCGTTGAGCGCGAGCAGGTTGGTCTGTTGGGCGATCGACGTGATCACCTTGATCACCTTGCCGATCTCCGCGCTCGAGCTCCCGAGCTTGGTGATCGTGGCGGTCGTCTTGGCCGCGATCCGCACCGCCTCGCCGGCCACCTTGGCGGCTTCGTTGGCGTTCTTCGCGATCTCTCGGATGCTCGCGTTGAGCTCCTCCACGCCGGTGGCGACGGACTGCGTGTTGCCGTCGAGTTGCTCGGCGGCCGCCGACACCTGCGTGGCTTGGGCGGCGGTCTCCTGCGCGTTCGCCACCATCTGATGGCTCACGCTCGTGAGCTGGGCCGCGGAGGCGCTGAGCGTCTGGGAATGCCCCGAGACATCCTTGAGCACGTCCTGCAGCGCGGCGTTGCTGGCGCGCTCTCGCTCCTGGGCTTGCATGCGCTCCGTCACGTCGGTGGAGATCTCGACCACCTTCTGCACCACGCCCTTTTCGTTGGCGACCGGGGCATAGGAGGCCTGTAACCATACGATTCGGCCATCGCTGGTCGTGCGCGAAAACACGTTGCTCTGCGGAATTCCAGACCTCAGCTCCGCCCAGAACTGGGCGTAGGCAGGTGACTTGCCGTGAGCCGGCTCGACGAACATTCGGTGATGCCTGCCGATCACTTGCTCGGGCTCGTAGCCCATGATGTGCAGGAAGTTCTTGTTCGCGAGGAGGACCGCTCCATTCGGGTCGAACTCCGCGTAGGCGTAGGCGGAGTCGATGGCATTGAGGATGCCTCGCATGTTCTGGCGCTCGATTTCGGACTCCGTCACGTCGTAGCGGACGCCGATGTACTTTCGGGGCTTGTTGTTCGGCCCCATGACGGGGGCGATCACCGCGTCCACATAGTATGGAGAGCCGTCCTTTTTTCGGTTCTTGATCAAGCCGCGGAAGATGTGCCCTCGCCCGATCGTCGACCAAAGCTCCTTGAAGGTCTCCTTGGGTGAGTCGGAGTGGCGAATGATGTTGTGCGGCTTGCCGAGCAGCTCCTCGCGCGTAAAGCCCGAGACCTCGCAAAACTTGTCGTTGATGTGGGTGATGTTCCCCTTGAGATCGGACTCCGAGATGATGCTCGTTCGGTCCATGATCGCGATACGCGTCTTGAGCTCGGCCAGCTCGGCCGCGAGGTCGTTCTTGGCACAGGTGATGTCCGAGCCGAGCTTCAGCACCTTGTGCACGCTGCCGTGGCGATCGCAAATCGGGATAAACGACGCGTGCAGCCATAGCGCCTTGCCCTGCTTACCGAGCAGCCTGAGCTCGTCCTCCTGCGGGCGTCCTGCGCCGAGCTCGAGCCACAGCTGGCGGTACGCGTCGCTCGCGCCCTGGGTCGGGTCGCAGAGCGTGCGATGATGGCGGCCTACGAGCTCCTCGAGCGCGTACCCCGTCGCCTGTAGCAACTTGTCGTTGGCTCCGAGGATGGTTCCCGTCGGATCGAGCTCCAGCACCAGCAACGCCTTGCGCAAGGCGATGAGCTCAAAATCCGCTAGCGAGGGCTGCTTCTTCGCGCTTCGCCCGGGCCGCTCGGGCGCGTTCGGCTTGGCTTTCCCGTTGCCCGTCCCGTTGCGCGCCTTGGAAGCGGACGGACCCTTGACTCTCTTGCTGCTCGTTAGCCGTTGCATGAATGCAGTCCTGCGTTTGGGTTGGAGTTTTCAGGCGCCGAAGGCGGCGTCGACGGATGCCCGCTCACCGACGCGGCCGATGGAGACGGAAAGCTCGATCACCACCTGGATCGAGAGCACCAGGAGCAACCCACGCTCGAGCTTGTAGACGCCCCGCAAAAGTCGACGCGTGAGGCCGTCGACATGGTCGGGGGTGGCCTCGAAGGCGTCGGTGGTCACCGTAAGCACGTCGTCGACCGCGTCGACGCGCAGGCTCAACGGCCCGGCGTCGGTGGTCAGCACGATGTTCTCGGCAAGAGCGCTGGGTTCCCTGGCAGGCAGGGAGAGGCAGCGACGCAGCTCGACGACTGGCACGATCTGGCCACGTAGGTTGATGAGCCCCGCCACCGACGGCGGCGAGAGTGGGATGCGCGTGATCGTCAGGTCCCGCATGACCTCCTGAACGTGCTCGACCTCCACGCCGAACAGCTGGCCGGCCACGTAGAACGTGCAGAGCGTCTGCGCTGTCGCCATCTCAGGTTCCCGTCCCGTAGAAGGTGGGCTCCCCGCTGCGGATGGTCCCTTCGACATCCAGGAACTCGGTGACCCAGCCTTGCACCACCATCGAGCCGAGCACGCCGTGGCGCGCGCCGGAGCGCTGAAGCTCGACGCGCAGATCGACCACATCGAGGATGGCGTCGACCACCAGCCCGACGCTCTTGAGCCCGTCCGAATAGACGACGACCGGCAGTGTTTGCTCGGGCGCTTGCGCTGGGCGCGCCGCTGCGCGCGGCCTGCGGCGACGTTCCTGCAGATGGCGCGAGACCCTCACGAGCGGCAGGATCTGGCCGCGGTACTGTGCGACCTCGGTGCCGCCCGACTGCTCGACGTCGTGCACGGGCAGGTGCTCGAGCCTGGCGACCTTGGAGAGCTGGATGGCCAGCCGCTCGCTCCCCGTGCGACACAGCAAGACCTGCTCGCAGGGCTTCTCCTCGCGCGCCGCCGCCTCCTCCTCGACCGGGCGCTTGAAAGCGGCGACCCGAGGCTCCTCTTGCGCCACCCCCGCCCGCTGCGACAGGCCGAGGGGCTCCAGGATCAACACCACGCGCCCATCGCCCATCACGGCGGCGCCGGCGTAGCAACCGAGGCCCCTCAAGCGCTTCCACAGGGGCTTGACGACGATCTCTTCGGTGTCGCCCACGTCATCGACCACCAGGCCGAGTGAGCGTTCGCCAGCTTGAAGCACGACGATCGTCGAAGGACCCTGTGCGGGCGCCCGGGCCTCCAAGCCGAGGACTTGGCTCAAGTAGACGAGCGGTAGGATCTTACCACGCACGCGCAGCACCCGGCTCTCCCGGATCAACTCGATGCGTCGGTGCTCGTCTTCGTGGAGGCGAACCACCTCGAGCAAGCTCGCCTGGGGAATCGCGAAGCGCTCGCCTCCCGCCACCACGAGGAGCGCGGGGATGATCGCGAGCGTGAGCGGGATCTTGACCGTTAGCGTAGTGCCTCGGCCGCGCTCGCTGTGGAGGTCGATGGTCCCCCCGATGCGCTCGATGTTGGTCTTGACGACGTCCATGCCGACGCCTCGCCCCGCCACGCTGGTGACCTCTGCCTGCGTGGTGAAGCCAGGCAAAAAGACGAGGTTGCTCAGCTCCCGCTCCGGCATGCGGGCCGCGCGCTCCGAGTCGACGATGCCCTGTCGCACCGCGGCCCGCCGCACGGCGTCCAGGTCGAGACCCGCGCCATCATCGGACACCTCGACGTTGACCATGCCGCTCTCGTGAAAGGCCCGCAGGCGGATGATCCCTTCGGGGGGCTTGCCGTGGGCTTTTCGCTCCGCCGGAGACTCGATGCCGTGACCTATCGCGTTGCGCACCAGGTGCGTCAACGGGTCCTGAATGGCCTCCAGCAGGGTCTTGTCGAGCTCGGTCTCCCGGCCCTCTACCTCGAGGCGGATACGTTTGCCGAGGCCCTTGGCGATGTCGCGCGCGACCCGGGGAAAGCGACTGAATACGAGGCCAATCGGCTGCATGCGCGTCTTCATCACGACCTCTTGCAGCTCCGAGGTCACCGCGCTCAAGCGCTGCGTGGCCAGCGTCAGCGACTGCGCCCCCTGGCCCGCGGGATGTTGGATCAGCTGGTTGCGGGCCAGCACGAGCTCTCCGACCAGGTTCATGATCCTCTCCAGGAGAACCGTCTCCACGCGGACTTTCCCGTCGCGACCCTCCTGTGCAGGGGACGGGGCGAGACCTTCCCCAAGGGCGGAAAGGGCCAGCGTGCAGGGCTCGAAGTCAGAGGAGGTGTCCGTCGAGTCGCCGGCCAAGCGCGCGAGCTTCTCGATCAATGGTTCGACCTCGAGGCCTCCCTCGGTGCCGTCCAAGTCCACCTGAGCCAGCAGCCTGCGTACCGCGTCCACCATCTCCAACAAGGCGTCGGTAGCGTCGACAGACAAGCTCGCGCGACCGCTCCGCAACTGGTCGAGCAAGCTCTCGCCCACGTGGGTGAGGGACTCCACCTTGGTCAGGCCGAAGAATCCGCAGCTGCCCTTGATCGAGTGGACGGCGCGAAAGAGGGCCTGCAGCGCGGACGTGCGCTTCGGAAAGGCCTCGAGTTCCACGAGCGCAGACTCGAACTGCACGAGGTTTTCGCGCGCTTCGGCGAGAAAGTCCTGCAAGATCCCTTGGAGTTCAGTCGACGTCGTCATCACACTGCATGAATGTCTTGAAAGCAGGTCGGGCTCGGGCGCTACGCGCGCCGACGGTCCGACTCGGTGTAGATGCGCGAGAAGTGCAGCGCACTCGAGGCGCGCTCCGCCAAGACCTCGATGAGCTCGCGGTCTTCCGGCTCGAGCTCTCGCTTGTGGTCCAGAAGCCGATAGAGCGCGATCACCCCGAACGCGGCGCCGTGAGCGACCAACGGGATGCTCACGAGCGGTGCGCCGCAGTCGCGCTCCGCGTCCGTGGCAAAGATGGGCGTTCGTTCGTCGAGCGCCCGGGCGATCGGGCCTGCGGAGCGGGCGCGCTTTTCCTCGCTTGGCTCGAATCCCTCGTGGGCGAGCAGCTCGAGCTCGTCGCCGTGCTCACTCACGAGATAGATGCCGAAGTGTTCGGAGCCGATCATGTTGATGATCAGCTCCTTCAGGAGCAGGAGCACACGTTCGAAGTCGAGTGTTTCATGGAGGCTGTAGCTCGCGACGTACATGTTCGTGAGATGACGGTTCTCACGCGCTACGCGGTCGGCCGTTCGCTCCAGCGTGGCGATACGATCTCGCAGCTGTCGCTCGAGCTCGGCGTTCACGTCGATGCCTCGCCCCTGAAGGCAGGCATTCTCGAGCCCATCGTTCGTCGGATCCTCTGGATGAGCTCGAGCTTGTCGATCGGCTTGGTGACGAAGTCGTCACAGCCGGCCTTGTAGGCGGCCTCCACCATGGCGGGGTTGCCCTTGGTCGTGACCATGATGATCCGGATGGATCGCGTCGTCGGGTTGCTCTTGAGCTGCCGACAACACTCGATGCCATCCATCTCGGGCATCACGACATCGAGCAGGATCAAGTCCGGCTTTGTGCGCCTCGCCTGCTCCAGGGCCTGCCGGCCGTTGCTCGCCGTGGACAGCTCCACGTGCTCGTCCCTGAGCATCAGACGCTCGAGGGCGAGCACCGTGAGCGAGTCGTCGACCAGTAGAAGTTTGATGGGATCCATGGCTCCTGAGCCTCCGTGGCGAGCGAGCAAGACACCGATGCTCGCGATGGACGCGTCCACCTCGCGAACCGGATTGACCCCCCCGGGCCAGCTCCATGTCAGCGCCTTGGCTGAAATCCGCCTAACGATCCTGGAGCACGCGCACACGCGAGGGAACTGGCTCGAAGTACAGGTTCGGGGCCGCTTCGGGGGGAGCGAGCCGCCAAGATCGCGGCGAGAATGGGTCATGCCGTATGGCGCAAGCGCGTGCCTTCTCCCGTGCGGGATCGTCGGTAGGCGGGCGAGATCCCTAAAACTCTTGCGGTTTTGAGCCGCGCGTCAGGTCGACGGTCGCGCACACGGGCGCCGCCTGCGGCCTGACTTTTTTGCCAGGTGCGAGCTTCGCGTCGCGCGCCAGAATAGGGGGCTAGCCTGATGGATTGCGCTGAGCTCAGCAGAAGAGTCGTCGAACGCGCTGATGAGCATCTTTTCGTGATCGACGCGCGCGGCGCGGTCGTCATCGCGAGCCCCGCGCTCTGCCGGCGCCTGGGCACATCGAAACAGAGCCTGGTGGGCCGCCCGCTGCGAGAGCTCGTGACGGCAAGCGACCCGGAGCTGGATGCGTTCTTGCGAGGCAAGGGTTCATGTCCGGCGTCCGGCTTGGTCACGGGAGTGCTGCGGGACGGCCTCGGCCGCCCACAGCCCGTCTCCATCGCGCTCGAGCGCGTTCGCGGCCACTCCCCCGCTCACTACCTGTGCAGCGTCGTGTTCCAGGCCCCTTCCCGCACGTTCGTGGGGCACGATGTGGACTACGACATCGAGATGCGCGCGGGCAACGTGGGCCTCTTGCGCCGGGTCGCGTTCATGGGCGGCGCACTGGCTGAGGCCGACCTCGGGCGTCCGTGCTTCGAGGTGATCTGCGGAAGGCAGCAATCCTGTCTGGAGTGCGCGGCCAAGAAGGTTTCGGCGCAACCCGTGGGCAGCGAGCAAACCGTGTTTCGCTACCTCGCCGGCTCCTACGAGATCAGCACGGCGGTCCGCGTCTCGAGCGACGTGATTCGCGTCGTGCTGCGCCACCTGCCGGAACATCGACTCCGCGACGCCCAGAGCGCGCGCATCGAGGGCATCGCGCGGAGGGCAGGGCTGTCCCGTCGCGAGCGGGAAGTACTCGCGCAGGTCCTGCAAGGCGGTGCCATCGGGGACGTCGCCGCGGCGTTGGGCATCACTGCTCGAACCGTGAAGTTTCATCTCGCGAACCTCCTGAGCAAGCTGGGAGCAGATTCGCGCGCCGATCTGCTGCGCGTGCTGACCTGAGCGCGAAGACGCGCCCTGAGGCCTTGTGCGGCTGGCGCGCGGCGCGATCCGCGCCGTCCCCGCGATCGTGAGCAGTGCCTAAGTCGGAGGCGCCACCCCCTGGCGCGTCTTGCGAGCGCGCCGACTTCCGTTCCGTGTGTCCGACATTCCTGGAGCGCTCCGAACCCGCGCGCTCACGGGAGCTGTTCGTTTGGGAGGAAGCACATGTCCGTTCTACGCCGGGCCATTCGCGATCACGCTCACGGCAGCGCCAGCGTCCTGCTGGCGCCGACTGTGCGTCGCTCGCTCACTCTGCTGCCGCTGGTTCTCAGCTTCCCAAGCTGCGCCGAGCGCGGACCCGGAAACGTGCGCAGCGTGTCCCCCGGCACGCCGGAGACCTTGGTCGAGGCCTGCTCCCCCTGCTCAGCGGACTGCGTGAACCGCTGGCTCAAGCAGTGCATCATGGGCAAGGTGCACTCCCAGAAGACCACGAGCGGCGCATGCCTGGTGTACTGCGTCGGGGAGCGCGAGAAGTATGGCCAGAGGGAGTGGTGGTAGGGCGCTCTAGCGCCGGGGCCTGGGTGGTTCGACTTTCTTGCAGGCCGCAGAAATCGTCTTTCGCGTGGACTCGAGCACCTCGTCCGCCAGGACTGGGTCCGCCTTGGCCACCGCGCGCGATACCGCGATGGCGCCAATTTCTGCCGCCACGGCGGCCACGGCAAGCCGCCGTCTCTTGGCTTTCGGAGCCACCTCCTCGAGCGATTCTTCGAGCATCGTCACCATCTCCTCGAACGCTCGTGTAAACCTGGCGCTCACGGCGTGGCTTTGTCGCGCGATCTCGCTCGCCGACGCGGTCAGCGGGCAACCCATTTCCAACGCGTCGCGCGCTTCGGTCGACAAGAGGACGGCGAGATGCTCCTCGAGCAAGGGGCTTCGCTCTCGCGGCCACGACGCTCGCGCTTTGGCCATGTTGCCGTCGAACCCGTAGGAAAAGGCTTCGGCCACCAGCGCATCCTTCGACGGGAAGTGCGCGTAGAGCGCACCATGGGTCAACCCGGCCGCCTTGGCGATCTCCGCGACCCCGACGCCGTCTATTCCCCGCTTCCGAAACAGTTGGCTCGCCGCGCGCAGCAGCGCGGCCCGGTTCTCCGCGGTCTTCTCCTTGGAAACACGCATCTCGGACCTCCTGCTCGATTTTAATTGCACCTACCATCAAAGTCACTTAGATTGTGAGTGCAATCAATAAGGAATGCGGAGAGGCAACGGAGCCGAGAGGTCATGGGCGGCGTTCGCTTTGGGCGCGCGAGGAGAAGGAGACACGACGATGCGTTACAAACTCTTTGGCAAGCACACGGGCCTGCGGGTCTCCGAGCTCGTGCTCGGGACCGCGAATTTCGGTATGCGATGGGGACACGGCGCCGAGCCAGACGAAGCCCGCCGCATCTTGGACGCGTACGCCGATGCAGGCGGCAACTTCATCGACACGGCCAACGGCTATCAGGACGGTGCGTCCGAGGAGATCCTCGGCGACTTGCTGGCGGGGCGGCGCGATGAGTTCGTGCTGGCCACGAAGTACGCCTGTAAGGTGGATGCCAGCTCGGGCATCCTCGTCACGGGAAATAGCCGGCGAGCGATGGTCTCGTCCGTCGAGGCGAGCCTGAAGCGACTCAAGACCGACCGAATCGACCTCTACTGGGTGCACGTCTCAGATGGCGTCACACCGCTGGAAGAGATCGTACGGGGCTTCGACGACCTCGTTCGGGCCGGCAAGATTCTCTACGCAGGTCTCTCCGATTTTCCTGCATGGCGGATCGCTCGGGCGGCAACGATCGCCGAGCTGCGTGGCGCCCTTCCGATCGCGGGCCTTCAGGTCGAGCATAGCCTCGTCGCGCGCACCGCTGAGCACGAGCTTCTCCCAGCCGGCCGTGCATTGGGTCTCGGTGTCGTGGCCTTTTCGCCGCTCGGCGGGGGGATGCTGACCGGCAAGTACCGCCATCTCAACCGCGAGAAAGGACGCGAAGAAGGCTTCGCTGGGGCCGGATTTCAGCCCGAAAACTCCGCGCAGCGCACCGCCATCCTCGACACCCTGCTCGCGGTCGCCGAACAGGCGGGGGTCACGGCCAGCGAGATCGCCATCGCCTGGGTCGCCGCCAAGGGCTCGCTTCCGATCATCGGGCCACGTACGCGTGCTCAGCTCGAAAACAACCTCGGTGCAGCGAAGGTGACGCTGTCGAGCGAGCACCTTGCGCGTCTCGACGAGGTGAGCGCAATCGCGCCGACGTTCCCCTTCACGGTGCTCGATGATCCGCGGATCAAAGATCTCTACACGGGGGGCAAGTTCGATCAGATCGACGCTCCGGCCGAATCCGCCGCCTGACGTCATGAACCAAGAGGCTTTCATCATGAACCAAGAAACTTCCATCAGGGCCGCTCAGGGATCATCCGCAGTCGTCCTACGCGCGCATCGTACGAATCTGGCGCAGCCGCCCAGCTCGCTGCTCGAGGTGGTCACGCTCCCTCCGCGGCAGCTGGCCGCCGGCCAGGTTCGGGTGCGCAACCTGTTCCAGCAGGTGATCGCGGCTAGCGGCGACCTGATGTTCGAGACCAGTCAGATCCCGGTGCCTGTCTTCCGGGTCGGCGAGCCGCTCTACGGCACCGCGATCGGCAGGGTCGTCGAGTCACGCTCCGACGACCTGCCGGTGGGAACCGTCGTGCAGCACATGTCGGGCTGGCGCGAGGAGAGCATCCTGGGACCGGGCGAGACATTCCCCGTGCCCGATGGCGCCTTCCCCGGCCCCGAGTACCTGCTCAATCAGGGCGTGCCCGCCTACCACGGCATCGTCGACATCGCCGCCGTCGGTGAGGGTGATGTCGTCCTCGTCAGCGGAGCCGCCGGCGGCGTCGGGTCGATGGCCGGGCAAATTGCCAAGGCACGTGGCGCCGCGACCGTCATCGGCATCGCCGGCGGGCCCGAGAAGGCCCGCTACCTCGTCGACGAACTCGGTCTCGACGCCGCCATCGACTACCGCAACGACGACCTGGACGACCGGCTCAGCGAGCTCGCGCCCGACGGCATCACCGTCTTCTTCGACACCATCGGGGGCCTCCAGTTCGAAGCAGCACTCCGGCACGCGGCGTTCGGGGCCCGCTTCGCGCTGTGCGGCGCGCTCGCCGGACAGGTTGGCGGCGGCGACGGCGGACACCCCCGCCTCGACCTCATGACCGCGATCGCCCACGAGGTGCAGATCCGCCCCTTCACCACCAGGCACACACCCGACCAAATCGAGGCCTGGAACACCCACTACGCCCAGTGGTACGCCGAAGGCCGGATCAAGTTCGCGCGCACGCTGCTCGAAGGCAACCTTCAGCGCGCCATCACCGCCCAGGATGAGCTCCTCGCCGGCGTACACCGCGGCAACGTCATCGTGAGGCTGGACGGGTAGGGGAGCCTCACGATGACGCATCCGCGGGCGGCCCCGCCATGTCCTTCCTGATAACCGAGGTCCTTCATGACGTCGGGCAACGTTCGCGCGAGCTCCTCAAGCGGGCTTGACACCTCGATTACGTCACCCGCGTCCGCTGAGTCGAGCGCGCGCATGTGGCGTTCAGTCGTCGTAGCCTGCTGAATCGGCTTGCCGCGGCTGTGGCGAAGAAGGTGTCGCACGATCGTTACGAGGCGTTCTTGCTTCGTCCCCCTCATTTAGCCGTGTCGGATAGATTGGGGTGCATGGCTTGCGTTCCAGTCAGCCCCGTGGATACGTGAAAATACACGGGCGTGCACCGAGACCAAGAGACCACTGAGCTTGAGCACACAAAGACGAGAACAGCCGGCTCCGCAAAGAGAGGAGCCAGCTGAGGTCGTTGAGTGAGAGGGGAGATTGGTGGAGGCGCCGGGAGTCGAACCCGGGTCCGAGAGTGATTCACGTTGGCCTCTACGTGCGTAGCCCCCGTACTGATTTCGCGGCGGGCAGCGCCCAAGGGCAGGCTCGCTTCACCGCTATCGACCCTTTATTTCGCGATCACGCCGAGTCGCGCTCGTGACCGCTAGTCAGTTCAATTACGCCTCCGGGTGAGCACCGACTGGCTCAGTCCTTCGACGGCTCCTTTGGCTTATTCAGGCCGCGAGAGCGTATGCGTTATCGTTCGCAATTGGTTTTCTGAAGGTATTTACGTCGTCTTCAGCCGACAGACACGCAACCAACACTGCACAGCCCCCGTCGAAACCGTTTCGCCCCCTTGGTTTGAGTTGCCTGCACGCGAGTCGCAGGGCCCGCTCGCGCGCTGGATCTGTGCTCGGATGAGCAGGGTCACAGTAGCCACGCCTCCGAGGGGCGGCAAGCTGTGACGCCCTTTACAGTTTGTCCATTTTTCGGCGCAGAGCGTGGCCAGAGGTAGGCCCATCGGTTACAACGATCCACGTGAGCGACAACCCGCTACCCGCCAAGAAAGACGTCGCGAGAGCCCTCTTGCTGCGCGGCAGCGTGTTCATCCACCTCGATCCCCGACGGCCCGGCGTGCTGGTCCCTTCGCGCCTTCGTTCGCAGGCACAGGTCGTATTGCAGGTGGGGCTGGACATGCCTGTTCCCATTCCGGACCTGCGGATCGATCAGGAGGGCGTGTTCGGCACGCTTTCGTTCAGGGGTGTGCCCTTCGCGTGCTTCGTGCCCTGGGCTGCCGTGTTCGCCCTGGTCGGCGAGGACGCCAAGGGCATGGTGTGGCACGCCGACATGCCGCGCGAGATCGCGGCCGAGGTCGAACGTGAGGGCCGTCGGCGCACCGACAGCGCAGCTGAGCTCGTCCAGCTTGATTCGTTCCGCGCCGCGCGCACTTCGGAGGCTCCGCGCATCGACCTGCGCAGCCGCTCCGGCGCCGTGGCCAAGCGCAAGAGTGACCGGCCGCCCGCGTGGGACCGCCCCGCGTACCTGCGCCTGGTGAAGTGAGCCGGGCCAGGGCGCACGCCGGCACGTAGAGCCAGGCGGTTGCGCCTCCCGGTTTGCGGATGCTGCTCCGCGGCCCCAGCTGACCGATACCGGGGGGGTCATCGGCTTGTCCCCAACTCGGGACGCCTCTGCGGGTGCGCCCGCGTGAACCGAATTCTCTAATGTCTATCAAGCCAAGATGGCCAGGGCACACGAGATGGACGCGCGAGAAGCGGCCGCTCGCGGGCCCCGTTCAGGTGGAATGTGGGCAAACGTGTCCCATTTCAGTTCTGAGACCGACGATGGATCACTCTGCATCCTTGGGATAATCCGGGCCAGCTGACCTGGGTGACCCGCGTTTGGCAGCGTCAACTTGCGCGAAAAGCCAAGAGTTTCGGGGAAAACCCATTAAAAACAGAACGCAGCCAGCGTTGCACTGGCTGCGTTCACCCCCCTGATTGGCTTACTGAGCCCCCCTACTTCGGCTCGGCGTCCCCTCGGAGACGCAATAAAGCACGCGTCTCCGGACCGTGCAATGCGGAAATGCAAGCCCATTTCACTTTCGAAGTCTTGTAAGCAGTTGTTCAGCTCGCGAAGGCGCAGGAATGACCCTCATGGGGAGCAAGCTTGCTTACCAAGCGTGGTGTTTGTTCTCACGGATCTCGCAATTGCGCGTGGATTCTCGGAGAATGGGTCAACGAGGACGCAAGATGGCGCTGACGCCCCGTGACCCAGATGAGTTGCTCAAAGATGTTCCGACCCTGGCGCGCCTGCCCGCCGAGGATCTTGCCGTGCTCGCGCAAGCGGTGGAGATGCGCAAGGCCAACCGGGGGGAGCCCTTGTTTCAGGAGGGGGCCGTCGCCGAGGGCTTGATGGTGGTGCGCACGGGCGAAGTGAAGCTCGTGAAGAGCGCGAAGGACGGTCGTGAGCAGATCCTCTATCTGGCCCGTCCTGGCCGGCCCATCACCGAGGGCCTGCGCTTCGATGGCGGCACGTACCCCGCAAGCGCGGTTGCGATGCGGCCGAGCTCGGTGATCATCATTTCGAACGCGGTGATCTCGGAGCTCGGCGAGAAGAGGCCGGAGGTCCTGCGCGTGATGTGTGATCTGCGGGCGCGCCGCACGGACCGCCTGCTGACGCTGATCGGCGATCTCTCGCTGCGCACGGTGCCTGCGCGCCTCGCCTCCTTCTTGTGCGCGCTGTCGGCGCAGCGGGCGGCGCGGGGCGAAGACCCGCGTACCCTGGTCCGCGATCTCACCACGGAGACGGTGGCGGGGCGGCTCGGCACGGTCCGCGAGGAGATCTCGCGTGGTCTCGCGCTGCTCGAGCGCGAAGGCGCGCTGAAGGTGACGCCGGACGTGGTAGTCATCGAGGACCTGGAGCGCCTCGAGGCCATCGCGTTTGGTTCGCGGCGTAGCTGAAGCGAGTGTCGCCACGCCCAAAGCGCGCAGAGGAGCGCGCGCGATCGAACGAGACGCATCTGATTTGGGTCCTCACGTGGCTCGGGGCGTCGTGCGTGGTGTGGGTCGCTGCGCAGTTTGCGCCGCGCACGTTCTCGCCCAGCTGGGGCTTTGCGATCGCGTTTTCGGTGCTCGCGCTCGAGACCCTGCTCGTGGCGCGCTTTGCGCCGGGCGCGCGCGTGGGGCCGGCGGTGCTCGCGTTCTTCGGGGCGGCTTGGGTGGTGGCGGCGCTCCATGGGGGCGCGCCCAACGCGGAAAATAGCGCGCTGTTGACCGCGGCCCTGCTCGCGGGGGGAACGGCAGTGGGAGCGGTGCTCGGCGCGCGCATCGAGCACGCAGGCCACCTGCTCGCGGTGGCCCTGGTGAGCGGCGCAGCCGATCTCTGGAGCGCCTTGGCCGGACCCACGGCGCAGCTCGTGGAGGAGGCGCTGAGTCAACCCGAGCGCATCGCGCTGATCGCGCTGCCGTGGCCATTGTGGGGGACCGGCACCATCCAGCCCGTGCTCGGCGTGGGGGACATCGTGTTCGTGGCGCTCTACTTCGCGGCTTACGCGCGCCACGGGCTCTCGCTCGCGCGCGCCGCTATAGGCATCGCGGGCGGCTTCTTCGTGGGGCTCTTGCTGCTCCTCGGCCTGGAGCGTGCGATCCCGCTCTTACCTGTCCTCGGCGCGGGGGCGGTGCTCGCGGATCCGCGCGCGCGGGCGCTTTCGCGGCGGGAACTCGCTACGGTGCTCGGCGTGACCGCGGTAATCTTGGTGGTGTTGGCGGCACGATTGTGGGGATGAGGGGGATGGGCAATCCAGAACGACAGCGCGTCGATCGCATCGCGAAGCTCGTGGCCAAGCCCTCGGTGAGCAGCGCGGCGCCCGGCTGGGATCAGTCCAACCGCGCCGTGGTGGACGAGTGCGCGGACATGCTGGACGCGGCGGGCTTTCGCGTGGAGCGCATGCCGCTGCCGCACGCGCCGCACAAGGAGAACCTGATCGCCACCTTTGGGCGAGGGGAGGGCGGCCTCGTGATCGCGGGCCACAGCGACACCGTGCCCTACGATCCGAACCTGTGGCACGGCGATCCCTTTCGGCTGCGCGAGGCGGACGGCAAGCTGTTCGGGCTGGGCGCGGCGGACATGAAGGCGTTCTTGGCGCTCGCCCAGGAGGCCGTGACGGGGATCGCAGAGAGCGCGCTCAAGGCGCCCGTGATCGTGCTGGTCACCGCGGACGAGGAGACCAGCATGGACGGCGCGCGCGCGCTGGTCGCGGCGCAAAAGCCGCGGGCGCGTCACGCCATCATCGGTGAGCCGACGGACCTGGTGCCCGTGCGCGCGCACAAGGGCATCATGATGGAGCAGCTCCAGGTGATCGGGAGCACGGGCCACTCGAGCGATCCGCGGCTCGGCAACAACGCCATCGAGGGCATGATGCGCGTGCTGGACGCGCTCTACGGGTTTCGGGCGGAGCTCGCCGCGCGCCACCGCGACCCGAGCTTCTCGGTGCCCACGCCCACCATGAACTTCGGGCGCATCCAGGGGGGCGACAGCGCGAACCGCATCTGTGGAGAGTGCACGCTGGATCTGGATCTGCGGCTTCTGCCGGGCATGGACATGGACGCGCTGCGCCGCGAGCTTGTGCGGCGCGCCGAGCACGCCCTGATGGGCACCGGGCTCACGCTCGCGCACCGCACGAGCTTCCCCGGGTCTCGCCCGCACGCCTTGAGTGAACAGGCGGACATCGTGCGGGTGGCGGAGGAGCTCACCGGGGCAGGCGCGGAGTGCGTGGCCTTCGCGACCGAGGCGCCGTTTTTGGCGGAGCTCGGGGCGGACGCCCTGGTGCTCGGGCCGGGCGGGGTGGACCAGGCGCATCGGCCCGACGAGTTCGTGCGGGTCTCGCGCCTTGCGCCCACGGTCGAGCTGCTCCAGGGCCTGACCCGCAGGTTTTGCCTCTAGAGATTGCTTTGTCAGGGCGCACGCCGTATTTAGGACCATTCCCCGCCCGGGAACCAGGAAGTACGAGGAACGTGGTCATGAACGGCTTGGAGCGGCCCTTCGTCGATTGGTTTCGGCACTGCGCACCCTACATCCATGCGCACCGCGGCCGCACCTTCGTGATCGCCTTCGGCGGCGAGGCGGTGGCCGATCCCGAGTTTCACCGCCTGGTGCACGACCTGGCGCTGCTCTCGAGCCTCGGCGTGCGCCTGATCGTCGTCCACGGGACGCGCCCGCAGATCGAGGAGCGCCTGCGTGAGGCGGGCATCGAGAGCGAGTTCCACGAGGGGCTGCGCCTCACGCGCCCCGAGGCGCTCCCGTTCGTGAAGGAAGCGGTGGGCACCACGCGCGTGGAGATCGAGTCGATGCTCTCGATGAGCCAGCCAAACTCGCCCATGTTCGGGGCGCGCGTACGGGTGGCGAGCGGCAACTTCGTGACCGCGCGGCCGGTCGGCGTGCGCGATGGGGTCGACCACTGGTACACCGGAGAAGTTCGCAAGGTGGACGCCGAGGGCATCAAGCAGCGGCTCGACTCGGGCGCAGTGGTGCTGATCTCAAACCTCGGGTACTCGTGGACCGGCGAGGTGTTCAACCTGGGCGTGCACGAGGTGGCGAGCTCGGTGGCGGAGGCCATGGGCGCAGACAAGTTGGTGTGTCTCACCGAGCACAGCGGCTTCGTCGCGCGCGATGGAACCTTGATGCGCGAGGTGGCGCCCGCGACGGTGGAGGACCTCTTGCGGGATCGCGGGGACCTGTCGCTCGACGTGCAGCGCTGGGCGCGCATGGCCGCGCGGGCTTGCCTCGGTGGGGTGCGGCGCGGGCACCTGCTGTCGAGGCACATCGACGGCGGTCTCCTGCAGGAGCTCTACACGCGCGACGGCGTGGGCACCCTGATCGCCGTGGAGGCCTTCGAGGGGATGCGCACGGCGAGCGTGCGTGATCTGCCCGGCATCATCGCGCTCATTCGTCCGCTCGAGGCCCGCGGGGTGTTGGTGCCGCGTTCGCGGGAGCGGCTCGAGCGTGAGATCGAGCAGTTCGTGGTGTTGGAGCGCGACGGCATGGTGGTCGCGTGCTGCGCGCTTTACGAGATCGAGCCGGGCGCGGGCGAGGTGTCGTGCTTCGCGGTGCACCCCGACTATCGCAAGGGCGGCCAGGGAGATAGCTTGCTCAGCTTCATCGAGCGCCGCGCGGCAGCGCACGGCCTACACAAGTTGTTCGTGCTCACCACGCACACCGGCCACTGGTTTCAGGAGCGTGGCTACGAGATGTCCGAGCCCGAGGCGCTGCCGGTCGGGCGGCGATCGCTCTACAACCCGGCGAGGAACTCCAAGGTGCTGCTGAAGGTGCTTTCGGTGCGCTAGCCGGCGGGGCCGGGCACGTGGCCTCCCGTTCGCCCGCGTGTAAGCAACCTCAGCGAACGCGCGCTGGCGCCCCAGTCTCCATGATTCTGCAATCATTTCACCGGAAGCGGGCCCCATTAACAGCTGGCTCCGTCGCCGGAAGATGCTACGGCAAACCGCTATTCATGCCGGAGGGCAAATGTCCTTCGGGAGGCGAACTTGCATGTCCCAGACAGTGTCTCAAGCGCGTGGCGATGACGAGAAGGCCCGGGCCGAACAGGACCGCATCGTGGGCGAGGAAGAGAAGGTCCTCGCGCGGGTGCAGAAGCACCTCGAGAACCGGGAAGTTCGTCGCTCGAGCGCGCCGCTCATCGACTACGACAAGGAGCTGCTCATCCTGCGCGACGCGATCAACGAAGCGCGCCTGGAAGACATCCCGCCCTTGCTCGAGGAGATGGAGCGCCTGCAGGGCGTGGCCGCGCGGCGCGCGGAGGTCACCGAATCGCACATCGATCCCAAGGCGCCGTACTTCGGGCGTCTGGTGCTGCTCGAGGGGGAGCAGAAGCGTGAGGTGCTGATCGGTCGCGGCACGTACCTCGACTCGCGCACGGGCATCCGCATCGTCGACTGGCGCGATGCGCCGGTGAGCCGCCTCTACTACCGCTACGAAGAAGAGGACGACTACGACGAGGAGTTCGGGGGCCGTGAGGTGTTCGGCGAGGTGCTCACCCGCCGCTCGCTCGCGATCAGCGACGGCACCCTGCGCCGCATCGGCTGCCCACAGGGCATCTTCGTGAAGACCCACGATGGGCGCTGGTTGCGCGCGGACGACAGCGCGCGGCTGCACGGTGGTCAGGGCGCAGCGCCGCGACCCGAGCACCACCGGGCGCCCGCGGGCAAGCTCGGCGTGGGCGGAGACGGCGAGCGACGGGTGGACAAGCACCTGCCCGAGATCGCCGCCATGATCGACCCGCGGCAGTTCGAGCTGATCACGCGCCCGAGCTCGGGCCTGGTGGTCATCCAGGGCGGCGCCGGTAGCGGCAAGACCACGATCGGCCTGCATCGTCTGGCTTACCTCGCCTACCAGGAGCCCAAGCGCTTCCGCAAGGACCGCATGCTCGTGGTGGTCTTCAACAAGGCGCTCGCCCGCTACATCTCGCGCGTGCTGCCCGCGCTCGGGGTGGAGGGCGTGCAGGTGGTGATCTACGAGGCCTGGGTCGAGAAGCTGCGCCGCGAGCACTTCCCGCTGTTGCCCAAGGAGACGGCGGACGAGACGCCCGCCGTCGTCTCGAAGCTCAAGAAGAGTCCGGCCATGTTGGGGCTGATCAACGAGCGCGTGGCGCTGTTCGAGCAGCGCATCCTCGAGGCGATGTTGGAGGGGCTCAACGAGGTGACCGATCGCGAGCTCGTGAGCAAGGCCTGGAAGGAAGGGCGCAAGCACGCGCTCAGCGTGCGGCTCGACGTCATGGCGCGCTGGGCCAGCCAGGAGAAGGCCTTGCCGCCAGGGGTGCGTCGCGCGATCCAGGGCGCGGCGAGCAAGTTCGGGCGCACGGTCTCGGATGTGCTCGCGGTGTGGAGCGAGATCCTCACCGACCAGGCGCTGCTGCGGGACGCGCTCGCCAGGTTCGCTCCCGGCGAGCTCAGCGACGGCGAGCTGGAGCTGGCACACCAGTGGTGTTCCCGTCGCTGCCCGCAGGTGGTGGCGGAGTGGGAGGAGCGCGTCGACGAGGGCGGCGGCAAGGCCGCGAAGAAGGAGCGCGACGACGGGGGCGACGAGCGCCCGCGCGACCGCTTCGGCGACGGCGAGCTCGAGACGGCCATGTTCGGCGCGCGCGGGGCGACGGAGGGCTCCTCGTCGGGAGAGCACGACGAAGACGCGGAGGGCGACGACGAGCCCGTGGTGACCGATCTGCCGACGCCCATCGATCACGAGGACGAATCGCTCCTGTTGCTCCTCTATCAGCGCCTGCGTGGTCGTCTGATGGGGCCTAAGCAACGCGAGGTCCTGGAGTACGAGCACATCTTGGTGGACGAGGCGCAGGACTTGAGCCCGGTCGAGCTGAGCGTGGTGCTCTCCACCACCACGGAGCAGCGCTCCATCACGCTGGCGGGCGATGTCGCGCAGCGGCTGCACATGGACAACGGCTTCGAGAGCTGGGGGGATGTGCTCGGGCAGCTTGGGCTCTCGCATGTCGAGGTGGAGCCGCTCAAGCTCAGCTACCGCTCCACCTACGAGATCATCGAGTTCGCGCACGAGGTGCTCGGTCCGCTCGCGCCCGAGGAGATGGGCCGCGCCACGCGGAGCGGGGCGCCCGTGGAGCTGTTCCGCTTCACGCACAGCGGCGACGCGGTGGGCTTTTTGGCGGAGTCGTTGCGCGATCTCGCGCGCGTGGAGCCGAAGGCATCGGTCGCGGTGATCGCGCGCTACCCCGAGCAGGCCGATCTCTACTTCAAGGGCCTGGTGAACGCGGAGGTGCCGAACGTGCGGCGCGTGGCCGACCAGGACTTCCCGTTCAAGCCCGGCGTCGATGTCACCGACGTGCGCCAGGTGAAGGGTCTCGAGTTCGACTACGTGGTGCTCGTGGAGGTCAATGGCGCGACCTTCCCGGCGCAGGACGAGACGCGGCACCTGTTGCACATCGCGGCCACGCGCGCGGCCCATCAGCTGTGGCTGTCGTGCACGGGCGAGCCCTCGCCCCTGATCCCGACGCTGCTCCGCGAGCGCGGCTACTGAGATGACGCCGGGCGAACTCCGGGCGCTCTTCGCGAGGGCGCGGGAGCGACGCGCGGCGCTCGGGTTGCCGAGCCGCGAGACCACGGCTTACCGCCTCTTCCACGGGGCAGCCGACGGCCTCGAAGGGCTCACGGTGGACGTCTACGGGGACTTTCTCGTGGCCAGCCTGTACACCGAGCGGCGTGGTGCGCGCGAGGAGGGCTGGCTCGACGCGCTCGGCGAGCTCGGCTTTCGCGGGGTGTACCTGAAGCACCGCCCAAGGCAGGCCAACGAGCTCCGCGAGGACGAGCGGCGCGCGCGTGCACCCGAGCGGGCGGTGCGCGGTGAGGACGCGCCCGGCGAGTTCGAGATCTCCGAGTCGAGTGTCCCCTATCAGGTGCGCCTGGGCGATGGACTCAGCACCGGAATTTTCCTCGACCAGCGTGAAAACCGCGCGCGGTTCGCGGCGATGGCGCGCGACAAGCGCGTGCTCAACCTGTTCGCCTACACCTGCGCGTTCGGCGTCGCGGCGGCGCGTGGCGGCGCCCTCGCCACCACCAACATCGACGTGGCGATCTCCGCGCTCGAGCGCGGCAAGCTCAACTATCAGCGCGCGAGCCTCGCGCTCGAAGGCCATCGCTTTCTGGCGCGCGACGTGTTCGAGACCTTGCCCAAGCTCGTGCGTCGTGGGGAGCGCTACGATCTCGTGGCGCTCGATCCGCCGAGCTACGCCTCCGTCAAGGGACGGGGGCGCTTCAATGTGGAGCAGGATTACGCGCGACTCGCGCAACTTTCGCTCTCGATGCTCGAGGCGGGTGGAACGCTGCTCGCGTGCACGAATCACCAGGGACTCGGCGAAAAAGATCTGGAGCTGTGCGTCCGGCGCGCCGCGCAGGCCGCGGGCCGGAGGCTCCACACCCTGGAATTTGTGGCCCCCCCCGCTGATTTTCCGTCGCTGCCCGGCCGCCCTGGGCACCTGAAAAGTGCCTTTGTCTCCTGCGACTGAAGCTTTTTCCGTTGCAGCCCTTGTGTCGCCGAATAAAATCGCTAAGAAGGGTGCACGAGACCCCCTCTCGTTTACCGTTTGGCCCGCGCCTCCCCAATGCGGAGGTCCGGTAGGCCGAGCAGGGTTTCACAAGGGGCGCCCTCGTTTCACGGTGTTGGAGCTCACTTTAGAGTTCCTGATTTCAGCTAGTCACTAAGCCGCGCCAGTTGCTTTTTTCTCGCGCGGTCGTCGTTTCCATCCAAGGGGACAGAGCTCTAGGCAGAGTGCCAGGGGGGCACGAGCCGGCTCAGGAAGACCATGGCCGAAAGTCCGCTGATCGACACCAAGAACGATCTGACCATCGCGCAGCATGTGGCGAAGCTGTCGGATCGTGCCATCCAACGAATCACCGGCGGCAACGCGTTCTTGCGAGGCAGGCTCTATGCGCGTCGCAATGCGGTCGTCGATCTGCTCGCCAATGGCACAACCGCCAGCGCGAAGATCTTGGTGCGCACCGATCAGCCCTACGAGACACAACTCGGGCTGACGAGCGAAGGGCAGATCATCTCCCACTGCTCTTGCCCTGCTTGGCGGGGCCCCACCGGACACTGCAAGCACGTGGCCGCCGTGCTGGTCGCGCTGCGCGATCGCGAGCGGCCGCCGCGTCCCAAGGGCGAGGAGGGGCCAAAGCCCGAGGGGGCCGCGGCCGCCGCCAGGCCCCAGCTCGCGGTATCGAACGGCCACGCCTCCACGGCGGGATTCAACGGCAACGGCGCCAAGGCTCAACCCGCTGCAGCCGCCGACGGAGCCGCGACCGCCGGGAGCAAGCGCAGGCGATCGCGTCGCCGGCGGCGTGGTGCCGGGGAAGGGGGCGAGACCCAAGCTGTGGCGGTGGCCTCGGCCACGCCCTCGATGGTGGTCAGCACCCGTGCCGGGGAGCTGCGCGAACCGCGCGAGGTGCGCGGCAGCGACGCGCGGGGAAGCCTCGACGCATGGCTGCCCCCGCAGGTCTCGCGCCCCGTGGAGCTCGAGTTCCGTTTGGCCGTGCGTCCCGCCTCCATCGCGGTGACCACCGTGCTTGCGGGCACGCGGCAGGCGGTGGCCCTCAACGACGCGCTTTCGTCCTTCAACGGTATCGCCACCAACGTGCGCCCGCTCATCCGCGATCTGGCCCGGCACACCACGCGCGGCGCCCCAGCCACCGCCGAGGTGCGCAGCGAGGACGCCGCCGAGATCCTCACGCGCCTCAAGGGGCGGCGTGTGCTGCTCGAGCCCGCGTCCATGGAGCTGCGCTTCACGGAAGAGCCCTTGCGTCCCAAGATCGAGCTCGATCTCGCCAACGGCGGCAGCGTGCGCATCCGCGTGGTGTTCGAGCTGCCTTCCACGGGGCGGCGCTTCCCGCTCTCGAGCGGCGCCTGGTTCGAGGGCACGCCCGGCTGGTACGTCGACACCACCGAAGGTGTCGCGCGGCCCGTGGCCGACAACGTGACGCCCGCCTGGCTGCAGCGCCTCTATCGTTCGCCGGCGCTGGTGCACCCGGTGGCCGATCTTCCCCACGTGCTCACCGATTTTCTCCCGCGCGTGGCGGCCTCGCTCGGGGCCGCGCTGCCGGAGCTGGAGTCGGTGGCCGACGTGGTCGACGTGGCGCCCAAGTTCGCGCTGCGCGCCGGCGGCGATCTGGTCGAGGCCCGCGCCCGCATCCAGGTGAAGTACCGCGACTACACGTTCGACGTGCCGCCGCGCGATCTGCCGCCGCCGCTTTCGTTCGTGGACAGCAACGATACGCCCCGCGGCGACATGACGCGGCCGCGCGTGGTGCGCCGCGAGGTGGGCCTCGAGATGGCGGCCATCCAGGAGCTGCTCAACCTCGGCTTCGAGCCCGACGGAACGGAGCTCGTGGTGCGCGGCGACAAGGCGATCGACTTCTGGACCACGGGCATCGCCTCGCTGCCGGAGGAGTGGGATCGCTTCATCCCCAACGACCTCGCGGGCGTGCAGGTGCGCAAGACCGCCGTCTCCGCGCGCATGCGCGTGTCGAGCGGCGTCGAGTGGCTGAACCTCGACATGATGTTCGGCGCCGAGGGCGTGGCCGTGAGCCAGGAAGAGCTCCGCATGTGCCTCGAGCAGGGCAAGAAGCTCGTGCGGCTCGAGGACGGCAGCTACGCCCCCGTGAAGGCCGAAGAGGTGGGTCAGGTGCTCGAGCGCATGGCCGAGATCTTCGCCGGCGTCGGAGAAGACCAGCGCGTGCCGCTCTCGCAGGCGGGCCGCGTGCAGGAGCTGATGCGCATCGTGTCCGACCAGAACGTGCAGAGCACGGCCAAGAACCTGTTCGGCAAGCTGGAAGATCTCGGGCAGGTCGAGAGTATCGCCAAGCCGCGCACGCTGCGCGCCACCCTGCGCCCCTACCAGAAAGACGGCTTCTCCTGGCTCGTCTTTCTACACAACCTGGGCACGGGCGGCATCCTGGCGGACGACATGGGGCTCGGTAAGACCCTGCAGGCGATCTCGCTCCTCCTGTGGGTCAAGGGTAAGGAAGATCGCAAGCTGAACCTGGTGGTGGCGCCCACCTCGGTGGTGCCCAACTGGCAGCGCGAGATCGAGAAATTCGCGCCGAGCTTCAAGACGGTGCTCTGGCAGGGGCCCGATCGCCACGAGAAGGCCGCCGAGCTCGAAGACGCCGACGTGATGATCACCAGCTACGCGCTGTTGCGCCGCGACGAAGAGTTCTTGCAGACCCTCGGCTTCCGCTACGTGATCCTCGACGAGGCGCAGCACATCAAAAATCCGCTCAGCGCCACCGCCCGCGCCGCCAAGCGCCTCAAGAGCGATCGTCGCCTGGCCATGACGGGTACGCCGATCGAGAACCGCCTGAGCGAGATCTGGTCCATCTTCGACTTCGTGTCGCCGGGCCTGTTGAGCAGCCTGAACAACTTCGAAGAGAAGTACGCGCGTCCGATCGAGCGCGGCGACAAGGAAGCCGCCCAGCGTCTGCGCGGGACCATCCATCCCTTCGTCCTCCGCCGCACCAAGGGCGAGGTGGCGCAGGATCTGCCCGAGAAGATCGTGCAGGAGATGGTGGTGCCGATGGCCGAGGAGCAGCAGAAGCTCTACAAGCAGATCCTCCGCCAGGTGCGCGAGAGCGTGCTCAGCGAGGTGGAGAAGCAGGGCATCCAGAAGGCCTCCATCCAGATCCTCGCGGCCCTCACGCGCTTGCGTCAGGTGGCCTGCGACCCGCGCCTGCTCGGGCTCGAGGGCAACTTCGAGGAAGAGAGCGGCAAGCTCAACGCGCTCAAGGAGATCGTCAACGAGGCCTCGGCGGGCGGTCACCGCGTGCTCATCTTCAGCCAGTTCGTGTCCATGCTGAAGCTGATCCGCGACGCGCTCGACAACGAGAAGATCAACTACACGTACCTCGATGGCTCCACCAAGGATCGCCAGGCCCTGGTCGACAAGTTCAACACGGACGAGTCGATCAGCGCGTTCCTGATCTCGCTCAAGGCAGGCGGCACCGGCCTCAACCTCACTGGCGCCGACACCGTCATTCACTTCGACCCCTGGTGGAACCCGGCAGTCGAAGACCAGGCCACCGACCGGGCGCACCGCATCGGGCAGCACAGGGTGGTCACCGTGTACCGCCTGATCGCGCGCGATTCGGTGGAGGAGAAGATCCTCCAGCTCAGCGAGAAGAAGCGCGAGCTGGTCGCCAACGTGCTCGCCACGGAAGACGTGGGGCTCAAGGGTATGACCAAGGCCGACGTGGAGAATCTGTTCGCAGACTGACGGCCACGTCCCGTGATTGGGCGTCAGCGCGACATGGTCGAGCGCACGGGCCTCAGGGCGCGCGCGGGACCGCGTCTAGGGCCGCGTGCGGGGAGGCTCGAGCCCGGCCTCACGGCGAAACTCGCGGCATTGCCAGGAGCCGCGCTCGAACTCGCGACAGGTGGTCCCACGGTCTTCGTAGATGCGGCAAGCATGCGGGGATTCGGGCGTGCCGAGGTGCACGCACGCCCCCTCGGGGGTGTACGCGAAGGCGAGCTCGCCGAAGTGCCCCGGCACCAGGGCGGCCACGAGGTCATGGCGCCCTGCGCGCTTCCAGCGGACGAGATCGTCGGCCGGCACCAGGATGCGGCCGTCGCTCGCCTGACGGCAACACACACCGCAGGAGAGACAGTCCGGTAAAGTCTCTTGGCTCTCGGGTCCCACGCCCGGTAGAGCCTGAGGCACCGGGCCTGCGCGGTCGAGGCGGAAGGCGGTCGAGAGCCGTCTTCGTTCCGCGTGCTGGCTCCCTGCGCCCAGCGTCGCGTACTTGCCGGCCCCTCGACCACGTGACAAATGGCCCGGATCGCGTGCCGGATAGGGACGGGCACGGATGCAGGCTGACCCCGCTCAAAGGGGGTAATCCTGTGTTATTCTCTGGTCTTGGCAGAGTCCCTAAAGCCGCCGCAGGCCCGCTCGGTAGTCAGCGAAGGGACCTGAAGCGATGCCAAGTGAGGGACGTCAGTGAAGACTCCCGGTGAGGGAAACGGAGAAACGGATACATGAGCGAATCGCTCCATGGACCTCTCAAGCGCCTGATAGTCGACGCGCTGATGCTCGAGGATATCGAGCCGGGAGAGATCGAAGACGACGCGCCCCTTTTCGGAGCCGGGTTGGGACTCGATTCCATCGACGCCTTGGAGCTGGTGATCGCCATCGATCGCAGGTTCGGCGTGAGGATCGAGGCCGAGGACGAGCGCAACAAAGAGATTTTTCGCAGCGTCGCGAGCCTCGCCAGGCACATCGCTGAGAACCAACCTCGCGGGTAGGGAAGTGTCGATGAACAAAGAGGAGATTTATTCGCGCATCCGGCAGACCTTGGAGGAAAGCTTCGAAATCCCGGCCGAGCGCATCACCTTGGACGCTCGCCTGATGGAGGATCTCGAACTCGACAGCATCGACGCCATCGACATGGCCGTGCAGATCCAGGAGATGACGAACGTGCGCGTGGAGGAAGAGGAGCTGAAGAAGCTCCGCACCGTCAACGACACGGTGGAGCTCGTGGCCGCGCTGCTGGCCCGGCAAGCCAGCAACTGAGGCTTTCGTGTCGCCGCGGGGGCCATCGTCCAAAAGCACCGGTCTTGGCTCGGTCGTGATCACCGTGTTGAACACCGTGCTCGTGATCGCCTACCCGCTCGCGGTGTACCTCGGGCTCACGCGCTTTGGCGCGCGGGGCGTCTCGCTGTTGCTCCTCGTGCTCTTGCTCCCGACCCTGTGGCGGAAGGTGGCGCGCGCGTCGCGCGCGGAGCTGCGCTCGGTGCTCGGCCTGCCGCTGAGCGTCTTCGCGCTGATCGGCCTGTCGGCGGTGCTCGACGACCCGCGCTTCGTGCTCGCGCTGCCCGTGTTGATCAACGGCGCGCTGTTCTTGCAGTTCGCGCTCTCCCTGCGCGCCACGCCGATGGTGGAGCGCTTCGCGCGCATGCAGGAGCCGGAGCTCGGGCCGGCGCAGGTCGCCTACTGCCGCCGCGTGACCGTGGTGTGGTGCTCGTTCTTCGTGTTCAACGGGGCGCTGAGCGCCTATCTCGCGCTGTTCGCCGAGGTCGCGGCCTGGGCGCTGTATACCGGCGTCATCGCCTACGTGCTGATGGGCGTGCTCGGGGCCACCGAGTACCTGGTGCGCAAGGCGCGCTTCCGTGAATACGGGTCAGGGCTTCACGACCGCTTGATCGCGCGCGTCTTTCCGCCCCGTGCGAGCGAGGTCTCACGATGAGGTTGCCGCTCGGTGCGCATGCCCCGGAGGATCTCGTTTGCTTCGGCGGAGCGGGCGCGCGGACGTGCGCGCAGCTCACCGCGTACGTGAGCGCGATCGCCGCGCGCTTACCCACCGCGCCCCCGCTCGCCCGGGTCGTGCTCGCGTGTGAAGACCGCTACCACTTCAGCGCGGCCTTGCTCGCGGTTTGGCAGCGTGGGTGGACGGCGGCGCTCCCGCCCAATGGCCAAGTGGAGACCGTGCGCGAGCTGCGCGCGTTGTCGGGGGTGGTCGAGCTGTTGCACGATCGCGACGAGCCCGAGGGACTCGACGTGCGCACGTGCGAGCCGGTCGCTGGGAGCGGGGCTACGCCCTTCGGGTACGTGCCCGCGCTCACGGCGGATCAGCCCGCGCTCGTCGTGTACACCTCGGGCAGCACCGGCGAGCCCACCCCGCACGCGAAGACCTTCGCCCAGTTGCTGGCTGAGCCGAGCATGTGGAACGAGCATTTTGCGCTCGGGAGGCGCCGCGTGGTCAGCGCGGTTCCGGCACACCACATCTACGGTCTTTTGTTCGGGGTGCTTTCGCCGTTGCTCGGAGGTGGGGCGATGTCGCGGCGCACGCCGGTGATGCCCGCGGACGTGCTGCGCGAGATTCACGAAGCGGGGGCGCACGTGCTGGTGGCGGTCCCGCCGCACCTGCGGGCTTTGGCGGCGTATCAGACGGAGCGTTGGCCCGCGCTCGAGCGCGTGCTGTCTTCGGCGGCGCCGCTGCCCGAGGCGACCTGCGCGGCGCTTTCGGAGCGCGGCGTGCGCGCGACCCAGATCCTCGGATCCACCGAGACCGGGGGAATTGGCGTGCGCGAGCGCTGCGCCGGCCTGTGGCAGCCGCTTCCCGGGGTCACGCTCGAGGTGGATGCCGAGCAAGGTCTGCTGGTGCGCTCGCCCTGGGCCCACGCCCGGGGCGAGCCGGTGCGTACGGCCGATCGCGTGGAGCTCCACGAGGGGGGCTTTGCGCACCTGGGGCGGACCGACAGCGTGGTCAAGGTGGGCGGCAAGCGCGTGGACTTGCGAGAAATGGAGCAGAGGCTGTGCGCCATCGCCGGCGTCACGGACGCGCGCGTGCTGGAAGCGGGGACGCCCTCGCCGCGCGGACTCGAGCTGTGGGCCGTGGTGGAGTGTGAGGAGCCCGAGGCGCTCAGCGTGGCGGCGATCAAGCAGGCGCTGAGCGCGCACATCGAAGCCGTGGCGGTGCCGCGGAGGTTTCGCCTGGTCTCCGCGCTGCCGCGGGGGGCCTCGGGCAAGGTCACGCGCCGGGACCTGCTCGCGCTGTTCGAGACCTGGCATATCGGCGTGGAGGAGCTGCCCGACGGGCGTTATCGGGTGCCCATCGCCGCCGAGCTCGGGTACTTCCGCGGGCACTTTCGTGAGCAGCCGATCCTCGCCGGGGTCGTTCAGATCCAGCGCATCGCGCTGAAGCAGGCGCGCAAGCTTTGGCCGGACCTCGGGGCGGTGGAGCGGATCACGCGCGCGAAGTTCAAGCACCTGGTGGGCCCGGGCGACGTGCTGACGCTCGCGCTCACCCGCAAGGGCGAGCGCCAGGTGGTGTTTCAGTTGACCACGCGCGCGAGCCGGGCCGGCGAGGGGCTCGGGCTTGGCGCGCCGCCCAGCGCGGACGGGGAGAGCCCGGTGTCTTCCGGGGTGCTTCACTTCAGGGCGCAGAGCGCGGCGGACGCGGAAGCGAGCAAGTCCAGGAGTGTCCATGAGTGAGCGCACCGAACTGTGGCTGGGCGAGGAGCCGCTGCGCGTCGAGCACGTCGCGCGTGCGGCGCGCGGGGCGCTCCAAGTTCACGTGTCCAGGCGGGCCGAGTTCCGTAAGCGGATCGAGCGCGGCGCGAGCGTGATCGAGCAAAGGCTCGAGCGCGGCGTGCCCACGTACGGCGTCAACACGGGCTTTGGCGCTTCGGTGAAGAACGCGGTGCCGAGCGCCCAGGCCTGGCTGCTCTCCAAGAACCTGCCCCGCTACCATGGCTGCGGCGTGGGTCCTCACTACAGCGTGGAGCAGTCACGCGCGATCGTGCTGGTGCGCCTGGCCTCGCTGTGCGCCGGGTACTCGGGCGTGCGCCCCGTGGTGCTCGAGCGGCTCGAGAAGCTGCTCCAGGCCTCGGTGGTGCCGGTTATCCCCTCGCGCGGCTCGGTGGGCGCGAGCGGCGATCTCACCCCACTGTCGTACGTCGCGGCGTTGCTGGTAGGAGAGCGCGACGCCTGGTACGAGGGCCAGATCATCCCGGCCGGTGAGGCGCTCCACAAGCTCGGCCTCAAGCCCATCGCGCTTGGGCCCAAGGAGAGCCTCGCCATCATGAACGGCACCTCCGTGATGGCCGCCCTCACGTGCCTCTCGTTCGAGCGCGCCGCAAAGCTCGCCCGCACAGCCTCCGCGCTCACCGCGATGGCGCTGGAGGCGATCGGAGGGCAGCGCGCGCACTTCGACGCGCGCCTGTTCAAGGCCAAGGCGCACCCGGGACAGATGCAGTGCGCGGCCTGGATCCGGGAGCTGCTCGGGGAGGGCGAGGTGCCGCGCGTCCGCGAGGGGCGTATCCAGGAGCGCTACTCCATCCGCTGTGCGCCCCACGTCATCGGCGCGCTGCTGGATGCGCTCACGTTCGCGCGCGAGGTGCTCGAGACGGAGATCAACGGCGCGAGCGATAACCCGCTGATCGATCCGGACACGGGCGACGTGCTGCACGGGGGCAACTTCTATGGCGGCCACGTGGCCATGGTGGCCGACACGCTCAAGGTGCAGGTGGCAAACCTCGCGGACCTGATGGAGCGTCAGCTGGTGTTGCTCAACGACCCGGCGCACAACGGTGGGCTGCCCGAGAACCTGATCGCCGTGCGCGGAGACGAGGCGCGCAGTCACCACGGCTTCAAGGCGATGGAGATCACCGCCAGCGCGCTCACGGCCGAGGCGCTCAAGCTCAGCATGCCCGCGAGCGTGTTCAGTCGCAGCACGGAGAACCACAACCAGGACAAGGTGAGCATGGGGTCGATCTCCGCCTTCGACTTCGAGCGCACGGTGGAGCTGGTGGAGTGCGTGGCGGCCGTGCACGCCATCGCCTGCGCGCAGGCGGTGGAGCTGCGTGGGGTGGTGCAGGTGCCCCCGCGGGTTCTGGCGCTGCACGCGAAGGTGCGCGCGCGGGTGGCGCTCACGCTCGAGGATCGACCCATGGACCGCGACATTGAAGTGGTAAGCGGGCTGGTCCGTCGTGGGGCGCTCTGGGGAGGAGACGTATGATGCGTGTTGGAGCTCGTCGTTCGTTGCTGCTGCTGACCGCGCTGATCGCCCTGTTCGGGCCCGCGTCGAGCCTGAGACCGGGGGAGGCGAGGGCGGAGGCGCCGGTTTCCGATCGGGCGCTGCTCGCGGACCTGCTTTCGCGCTTCGCCAAGGTGCAGTCGCTCAAGGCGCGCTTCAGCGAGGAGAAGCACATGGCGCTGCTCGCGGCGCCGCTGCGCAGCCGGGGCAGGCTCTACTACGCCAAGCCGAAGCTGCTCGCGCGCCACACCGAGAGCCCGCACAAGTCGAGCCTCGTGCTGCGCGGCGACAAGCTCACGTTCGGAGACGAGAAGCGCCAGGAGACCATGGAGCTGGCGGCGCAGCCCGCGGTGCGCATCCTGGTAGACACCTTCGTGAGCGTGCTCGCGGGCGACGGAGCGTCGCTCGAGAAGCTGGCCAAGCTCGAGCTCGAGTCGGGGCCCGATGGCGCGTTTCAGATCCGCGTGGCGCCGAAGGACCCCGCCGTGCTCAAGATCGTGCGCAGCATGAGCTTTGCCGGCAAGGGCGCGGAGCTCACGCGGATGGAGCTGCTCGACGCAAACGGCGACCGCACCGTGACCACCTTCAGCGAGCTCGAGCTGGGCGAAAAGCTCAGCGAGGCCGAGCTGGCGCGCCACTTTCGCGTCGGGGGCTGAGACGTGCGCTACGCCGCCTTCGCGCTCGCGACCGTGGCGTGCCTGCTGATCGCGCTGTTCGGGCTCGACGTGCGCACCTCGATCACCGAGTTCTTGCCGCGCGACGATAGCTCACGGCTGCTCGAGCTGGCGCGGGAGCTCTCGGACGCGCCCCAGTCGCGGCTCTTGGTGATCACGGTGGGGGGCGACGCGCCCGCCTCCGAGCGAGCTCCTGCCATGGACGCGCTCGAGGAGAAGCTCCACCAAAGTGGGCTCTTCGCCTGGGTGCGCGCAACGGTGGCCAGCGCGGACCAGGAGGAGGCTTACAACGTCTTGTACCCGGCGCGCGTGGGTCTCGCGCACTTGCCAGGCGTCGACGGTCCGATCCCGGATGCGTGGCTACGCGAGCGCGTCCAGGCCTTGAAGGCGCGCCTGGGCTCGCCGCTCGGCATGCTCGAGCGGCGCCTGGCGCCGGGGGATCCGCTCGGGCTGTTCGTGGACCACCTCGAGCGCCAGCAGGCAGCCCGCGGCAGTCTGCGCGTAGAGGGCGGTCGGCTCGTGACCGCGGACGGCCGCTTCGGCGTGCTCTTGGCCGCGACCCGCGCCCCCGCCTTCGACAGTGCAGCGCAGCGGGAGGTGGCCGCGCTCCTCGACCGGGAGCTGTCCGCGCTCGCGGGGGCCGGACGACTGGACGGCGAGTGGATCGGCGTCAATCGCTTCGCGCTGGAGGGCGAACGCTCGGTCAAGGGCGACATCGAGCGCATCTCGAGCCTCTCCTTGATCGGCATCTTCCTGCTCTACTGGCTGATCTTTCGGTCGCTGCGCGAACCCATGTTGGTGCTCCTGCCCATCACGTTCGGCTGTCTGTTGGCGCTCGCCATCTGCCAGCTCTGCTTTGGCTTCGTGCACGGGCTCACGCTCGCCTTCGGGAGCTCCATCATCGGGGTGGCGGAGGACTACTCGACCCACTACTTCAGCCACCGCATCGCGGCGGGCAACGAAGAGGACAACGAGTCGTTGATGGCGCGGTTGTGGCCCGGCATGTGGATGGGCGCGCTCACCACGATGGCAGGCATCGCGGCGCTGGCTGTCTCTGGGTTTCCGGGCTTGATGCAGATGGCGCTGTTCGGCGTGGTTGGGGTGCTCGGCGCGCTCCTGTGCACGCGCTACGTGTTGCCCGGGCTGTCCCGCGAGCGCGGGCGAAAGCGCCAGGGCGCTCTGGGGGCGCTGGGCGAGCGATTGATGAAAGCGCTCTCGATCCGGCCGATCATGGCGCTCCTGTTCGTGGTGCCCGCGGCGCTGACCACGCTGTGGGGGCTGCCGCGCGCGACCTTCCACGACGGCCTGCAGAGCCTGCGCACGCCGACGGTGGAGCTCGACGCGGTGAACGCGCGTATTCAGGAGCGGCTGGGGCGCGGCGCGGGCGGGCGCATGCTGGTGGCGTTGGGGGCGAGTGACGAGCTCGCCCTGCAGGCCGCCGAAAGCGGACAAGCTCAACTCGAAAAGGCCCGCGCGGGGGGCGTGGTCCAGGGATTTCGCGCGCCCACGGCGCTCGTGCCTTCGAGAGAGACCCAGAAAAACCTGCGTCGACGCTTCACGGACGACGCGAGCTTCGTGCCGCGCCTGAGCGCCATCTTGGCGGAGGAGGGGTTTGTTCCCGAGGCGTTCGAGCCGTTCTTCGAGGAGCTGCGGCGACCGGACCCCACGTTCCTCACGCCCGAGCAATTGTCGAAGTCCAAGCTCGCCGATCTACTGACCCCCTTCCGCGCGACGCTCCCGAGCGGGATCGCCTATCTCACCCAGGTGGACACCGAGCACTCGGGCGCGTTGAGCGAGCGCTTCCAGGGCCAGCCGCAGCTGTTCTACGTGGATCAGGACGCCCTGTTCAGCCAGGCCTACGGGGCGTTTCGGGCGCGCACGCTGTGGCTGGTGCTCGCGGGCCTAGGGCTCGTGCTCTCGACCCTGTGGTTGCGCTATCGGGACCTGTCGCTGTGCCTGATCGGGATGATCCCGGCGGTGCTGGGCGCGGGCGCGGCGCTGGGGGCGCAGGCGCTGTGGGGAGCGCCGCTGAATCTGATGCATGTGATCGGGATGTTGCTGGTGCTCAGCATGGGCGTCGACTACGGGATCTACATGCTCGAGAGCCGAGGAAGCGCCGAAGAAGGTGTGGTCACCCTGGGCGGCGTGCTCTTGGCCGCGCTGACCACGGTGCTCTCCTTCGGGCTGCTCGCTCTCAGCGAAAACCCCGCCCTCGCCGGGATCGGGACGACCGTGGGGCTGGGCCTGGTGTTCAGCGTGCTGATGAGCCCGGTGGTGCTGGTGTGGACGCAGTCGAAGCGGCCGGCGCCGGATCAGGCGATGGCGGAGAGGGCGGCATGAGGGTTCGCAGCTTGGGCCTTTGGGGGGGGCTCTTCATCTTGCTCGCCTGCGGCGGAACGCAGCGCGCTCCGCGCGCGCCCGCCATGCCCGCGCGGGAGTATCCGGGTTACCTCGCGAGCACGGAGCTGCTCAAGCCATCCTTCATGCTCCGCCAGCGCTTGCGGGGCAGCTACCAAGACCATGACCTCTCGCTCGACGTGGTGGTCCAGCTCGCCCAGGGCAAGCTCACGCTGGTGGGGCTCACGCCGTTCGGCAGCCGGGCCTTCGTGCTCGAACAGGTGGGCACCGAGACGCGCTTCGAGAAGTTCGTAAGCCGCGAGATCCCGTTCGATCCGAACTACGTGCTGAACGACGTACACCGCGTGTTCTTCCGCGGGCTTTCGGGTCCCCGGCCGGATGGCGTGCACAGCGAGGAGCGACACGACGAGAAGGTCACCGAGACCTGGCGCGCGGGCGTGCTCGCGGAGCGCCGGTTCGAGCGGCTCGACGGCGATCCCGCAGGCGCCGTCATCGCACGCTTCTCGGGCAAGCCCGCGCCGGTCATCGCGCCCGAGGTGACGCTCGAGAACCAGTGGTTTGGCTACACCCTGCGCATCACGAGCAGCGACCAGAGCTTTCTAGAGTAGCGCGCGCCCACGCGTCACGGCGCGTTGACGACGGCGACCTCGGGCTCGCTCCGGGGCGCTGCTTGGCGCTCGGGCAGCGCCTCGTGACCGCGGAGCGCGCCAAACCTGCGCTGGGCGACGTCGCGCCCGGCCCGCAGGGGGAGCTTCGTGATGAAGCGCAGCGCGTCGCGCACGATGGCGGTCTTGGGGGTGTTCTCGTAGAGAGTCCCGAAGCTGCCCGCCGCGGCCAAGAGCGAGCGTGAGAGGTGCAGGTAGTCCTTGTGCAGGACCACCCCGAGTTGCTGCGTATTGCTCATCACATGGAGCACGGTGCGCGCGCGCTGCGCCAGGCCCTCGAGCCGGCCCTTGCGCAGCTCGGAGAGCGCGTTGCGGCGGGTCAGCTTGTGCACGCCGCGCTTGCGCAAGAGCCCCTCGAGGCTCGCTTCGATCAGGTCGCGCCGCTTCTCGGCTTCAGCGGGCTGCACGGACATGCGCACCAGGGCGTCTGCGAGCCGCTTGGGGTCGGCCAGGACGGCTCCTGCGAGGTACTCGCCCACCAGGTTCCACTTGCCTCGCACCTGCACCACGTTGCCCCAGTCGATAAGGTGCAGCTCGCCGTCGGCGTCGACCATGATGTTGCCCGGGTGCAGGTCGCCGTGGACCTCGCCGTAGAGCAAGAGGTGCGAGAGGATGGTGTAGAGCAGACGCTCGAAGACCTTGGCCTGGAACCTGCGGCGCTGCGACGGACTCACGCGCGCCATGGCGTAACTCAAGCCCTTGGCGTCGGCGAGGTACTCCATCTCGAGGATGCGATGGGCCGAGCCGTAGAGGATGGGCACCTTGAAGGCGCGCGAGAACAGGCTGCGCCGGTAGAAGCGCTGGTGGTTCTGCGCCTCGGCCTCGAAGTCGAGCTCCTCCAAGAAGCCCTTCACGAACTCGTCTACCTGCTGCTGCATCGCGAGCAAGAACGGCTCGAGCTTGGAGTGCGGGGCCCAGACGCGGCTCGAGAGGATGGCCAGGCCGAGCACCAGCTTGCCCATCGTGAACTCGCGGTCGATGTTGTGGCGACCCACCTTGATCACCACGGGCCGCAGCACCTCGCGGCCATCCTCGATGAAGGGCTTCTTGGCCACGTACACGCTGCCGATCGATCCGGAGCGCACGGGGTGGGCCGCGTCGAAGTCCATGAAGAGCTTGTCGGGCGACTGGCCGTAGCACTCCATGAAGGCCTCGCAGACCTCCGACGCGTCCATCGGGGGCACGTCTTCGTGGAAGACCGAGAGCTCGCGCGCGATCTCGTCGGGCAAGAAGTCCGCGTTGGCCGCGGCGACCTGCGCCATCTTGATGAAGAAGGGACCAAACTCGCGGACCATCTGCGCGACGATCTGCGCCTGGGCGCGGAAGTCCTTGGGGTCGGTCTGAAAGAAGGCGCGGATGTGGCGCAGCGCCCGGATCTGGCGGCGCACGATCAGCACGTCGCCGCGCACCATGTTGGCGCGCCGCAGGAGCGTGCGCGACTGCTGGCCGTGGTGGCGCCGCGTGCCCTTGAGCATGTTGATGATCTCGACCAGCGTGGGCTCGTAGGTGCGGAGCACCAGGCGGGCCATGTCGAAGCTGACTTCCCCGAGGCCCTTGAGTTCGGGGCTCTCGAACAGCTCGTCGAAGAAGCGCCAAAACTCCTGGACGAGCGGCTCGGGCACGGTGACCGGGCTGCGCTTGATCACCTGGTCGACCAGCAGGCGGATGAGCTTCTCGGTCGACTCTTCGTTGGGTAAGAGCCCCTTGCCGCGCAGGAACGAGGTCACCGCGCCGGTCGAGCGGGTCAGCGGGTGACGGTAGAGCTCTTGGAAGGCCGCGTCGATGGCATGTGTGAGCTGCTCACCCGTGATCTCCGAGGTGGAGGCCACCAACTTGAGCAGCGGGAGAAAGCCGAGCGTGAGCCGATAGGTGGAGGCAGAAAAGAGCCCGAGCGTGCGCAATGTGTCGCGCACGCTTGCCAAGGCCAAATCCGGCACGCCGAGCGTCGGCTCGTCGTCGCTCATCCCAAACCAGCATTCCTCATCACCACGAAAGATCAAGGGTGTGGAGGAACATCGCGATGGCTCGGCGGGGACGCCGAGCTTGGGACCCTGGAGAACACCAAGTGTTACAAGTGGTCGGGTGTGCCCGCGCGCAAGACCCACAGCGCGTCGTCGAGGACGTAGTAGGGCGCGTGCGCGTCGCCGCGGCTGAGATAGGGAAGGCGCGAGAGCCGCTCCACCGTGAAGCCCATGGCCTCGAAGAACAGGCTCATCTCGACGGCGGCGGGCTCGAAGACGTGCTCGCTCATGGGTAGGCGCTCCTGGGGGGAGATGGTCGCGCCGGCGACGTGCACGTGGGGGCGCACGGGCAAGGGCACGGAGACTACCAGGCGCGCTTCGGGCCCGAGCAGGTCCCGCAGGGCGCAGAGCAGGCTGATCGGGCGGCGGGTGCGGTCGATGACGTTGAGGCAGCTGATGAGATCGAACGCGTGGGGCTCGGGCAGCGGGTGCTCGAGGAGGTCATGGGCGTGCACCGTGAAGCCTCGCTCGCTCAGCCTGCGCGCGAGGGGCTGCGACGTCTCCGTGCAGGTGATGTGCTCGAACCAGGGGCGCGCGTTCTCGGTGACATAGCCGGCGCCGGCACCCACATCCAGCAAGCGCGCGCGACGGACGCCCGCGAGCTCGCCCCACTGGGCTTCAGAGAGGAGGTGCATGGCGTAGGTGGCCGTGAGCCCGTGGGCGTCATAGCTGCTCATGAAACGCGAGAGCGTCGCGACCATCCAGGTCTCGACCATGCTGTGCGGCCGGCTGCCGACCTGGTCGAGCCAGGCGCGCGTACCTGCGTCCGGCCGAAATGCGACGAAGCGCCCGGCGTACGCGCCGAGCGCCTTGAGGTCCGCCTGGTACTTCAGTTCCGGCGCCCCGCGCAAGGCTCACTCCGCGGCGTAGGGCTCGAAGCGCCGTCGCTTGCTGGAGAGCAGCATCTTCTGGAACACGTTGTCGTCACGCCAGACGTCGCCAGCGAGGGTGCTGATCAGGCCCTTGCGCAGCTCGGGGTCCGGATCCTTGGCGAAGAAGATGTGTTGCACGATGTTGGTGTGATAGAAGGCGCCCACCAGGCTGCCGATGGCTGCATAGGCCACGGCCATGTGCTCGGACACAGGAAGCGTGACCTCGGGGTCGGCCTCGCGGCCTTCCTTCAGGGCGGGCCCGAGGATCTCGGCGAGCCGCTCGCCGCCCAGCATGGCGAGCGAGACGCCCGAGGAGAACACCGGATCGAGGAACATTGCGGCGTCCCCGAGACAGACCCAGCGCGGGCCCCGGGGTTTGGTGTTGCGGTAGCTGAAGTTGCGGATGATGGTGAGGTCGGTCTTGGGGCAGCCGGCGGTCAGCCGCTGCAGCATCGGCGAGGCCGCGTAGGTTTCCTCGAAGAGCTGGTGGTTGATGCCCTGTCTGCGCGACACCACGCCCATGCTCACGCGCCTGCCCGAAAGCGGGATCACCCAGGCCCAGCCCGGATCGACGATGAGGATGCGGATGTTGCCGTGGCCCTTTACCGTCAGCTCTTCCCAGACCTCGTCCGAGAGATCGTCGAAGTGGCGAAACACGGCGGCCAAGCCGAAGTCCTCGATGCGCCGCATGGATTTCTCGCGGTGCGCGAAGAGCGCGTCCTGGCCCGTGGCGTCGATCACGTAGCGGGCCTTGAGCTGCCCCTGGCTGGTCTCGAGCGTGACCGCGGCTTCGCCCGGGATCATCTGGCTCGCGCGCACGCCGGTGCGCACCTCGCAGCCGGCCTTGATGGCGGAGTCGAGCACGGCGGCGTCGAACTTGGAGCGCTCGACCTGATAGGCGTGGCTCGGCGTCCCTGCCAGGCCGTCCTTGAACAGATACTCGGCGTAGTCGCCCGTGCGCTCGTCGAAGAACTCCGCGCCCCCCTTGTAGAGGAAGCCGAGCGCCTTCATGTCCATGCCGAGCCGGTCGAACAGCGCGAGATCACAGGGCAGGAGCGACTCGCCGATGTGAAAGCGCGGAAACGCGTCCTTGTCGAGGATGCACACGTCGACGCCCTGACGGGCCAAGAGCGCTCCTGCCGTGGAGCCGCCGGGGCCTGCGCCGATGATGATGACGTCTTTCATACCACTCCGAGGATCAGCGAGGTGTTCATGCCACCGAACGCGAAGTTGTTGCTCATGCAGATGCGCGGCTTCTCGTCCCGCGCTTCCTTGCCCACGAAGGCGAGCGGCGCGCAGCGCGGATCGACCTCGTCGAGCGTACGATTGGGCGCGATCCAGCCCTCGCGCATCATGGCGACACAGAAGGCGGCCTCGATGGAGCCGCAAGCGCCCAGCGTGTGCCCCGTGAAGCTCTTGGTGGAGCTGATCGGCACCGAAACGCCCAGGGTCTTGGCGGTGGCCAGGCTCTCGGCGATGTCGCCCACCTCGGTGGCCGTGGCGTGCGCGTTCACGTAGTCGATCCGGTCCGGAGAGAGCTGGGCGTCCTCGAGCGCGAGCTGCATCGCGCCCGCCATGCCGTTGGCGGAGGGATTGGTCACGTGCGTGCCATCGCAGTTGGTGCCGTAGCCGAGGATCTCGGCGTGGATGTGCGCGCCGCGGGCCTTCGCGCGCTCGTAGCTCTCCAGCACGAAGGTGCACGCGCCCTCGCCGATCACGAGCCCGTCGCGTTCCTTGTCGAAGGGGCGCGGCGTGAGGTCCGGGGTGTCGTTGCGCGTGGAGGTGGCGTACATGATGTCGAAGATGGCCGCGTGGCTGTAGTGCAGCTCCTCGGCGCCGCCCACGAGCATCACGTCCTGGATGCCCGCGCGGATCGTCTCGTAGCCGGCCCCCACGGCCTGGCTCGCGCTCACGCACGCCGAGCACGTGGAGATGACGCGCCCGGTGATGCCGTAGTAGATGGCCAGGTTCGCGGCCGTGGTGTGGCTCATGAACTTGATGTATTCGGTGGACTGGATGCCCTGCAGACCCCGGTACACGAACAGCTTGCGGCTCCACTCCTCGTTGGCCGCGGAGGAGCCGTTGGTGCTGCCGTAGGCGACGCCCGTGCGGCCGTCACCGAACACGTCCTCGCTGAGCCCTGCGTCCGCGATGGCCTGCTCGGTGGCGTACAGGCTGAGCAGGGAGACGCGGCCCATCGTGCGGGTGCGCTTGCGTGGATAGTGCAAGGTGAGGTTCTGGACCGGCGCCGCAAGCCGCGTCTGCATGTGCGCGATGTCGGCCCAGTCGGGGGCCACGGTGATGCCATGCCGGTTCTCGCGCAGCGAGCTCGAGACCTCGCGCATGCTGTGGCCGATCGGAGTGGTCAGGCCGATCCCGGTAATCACCACGCGTGTACGTGGCGCCTGGCTCGACGCGCGAGCTGAACTGAAACTCATGCGAGGCCTCCATTGATCCCGATCACCTGGCCCGTGATGTAGCCAGCGCGCTCGCTGGCCAGGAACGCTACCAGATCCGCCACTTCTTCCGCTTGACCGAGCCGACCGGCTGGAATGTGCTTCACAATCTCCTCGATGGGCGCGGAGGCGATCATGTCCGTCTCGATGAGCCCGGGGGCGACCGCGTTGACGGTGATGCGGCGTTTGGCGAGCTCCTTGGAGAGAGACTTGGTGGCCCCGATCAGGCCCGCCTTGGCCGCAGCATAGTTGGTTTGCCCGCGGTTGCCGGTGACCCCCGAGACGCTCGCGATGTTGATGATCCGCCCGTGCTTGCGCCGCACCATCGGCATCACCAAGGGCTTGGTTACATTGTAGAAGCCGTCCAGCGTGGTGCGCGTCACGGCGTCCCAGTCTTCCCAGGAGATCGCGGGGAGGGGATTGTCTCGCGCGATGCCCGCGTTGTTGACCAAGATGTCGATCGGCTCCGGATCGCGCAGCAGGGCCTCGATCGCCGCGGAGGTGCTCTCCCGGTCGCGTACGTCGAAGGGCGAAAGGACGGCCTTGCCGCCGCGGGCCTCGATCTCACGGCGCACGGCCTCTGCCTGCTCTTGCTGGGATCGGCAGTTCAGGATGACCGTGTGTCCCTGGGCCGCGAGGGCCCGCGCGATGGCCGCTCCGATGCCGCGGCTCGCTCCCGTGACCAGCGCGCGGCTCAAGGTGTCTTCCCTCCCGGCAAGGCGCGCCGATAGAGGCTGAGCTGGGCCCGGGCCACGGTCTGCCCTGCGCGCGCGACGGCGCACTCGAAGGACGCCAGCTCGTCGTCGCCCCACACCCGCTTGGCCTCGATCTCCAGGCGATCGCCGACCGCGAAGGTGGCGACCTCGAAGCTGGCCTCCGGGATGGCGATCAGGTATCCGGGCCGCGGATTCAGAGCGTTGTTGCGATCCATTATCCCCACCAGCGCACCCACCGTCTGCGCCATCCACTCGATGCTCACCACGGGGTCGGCCAGGCCATCCTCCACAAACACGTGTTCGGGTCGGATCTCGAGCGCGCAACGAACCAGATCGCCGTCGCGATGCAGCACGCGATCGAGCCAGAGCATCGGGGGCTCGTGGGGCAAGAGCTGTTCGATGGGCAAAAAGCTCACCCTGCCGTCTCCTGTTCGGTGGCTACCTCGAGCGAGCGCTGGGCGCGGGGCTCGCGCTTGAGCACCCTGAGTTCGACGCACCAGGGGGAAGGTCCTTCGCCGACCTGGATGCTCTCGGAGCGACCCGCCTCGAGCGCCTGGGCGAGTACGACCGCGGGGCCGAGCGGGTGGTTTTCTCCGGCGAAAGGATCGCGCGCGGAAGCTGGCCTCTCGGCGACGCGCGCGAGGCGTGAGAGGCTTGCGCGCGGCGGTGTGGCCGAGAGCGTTTGGGAGAGCACCAGGGCGACCGCCAAGGGACCATGCGCGTGCTCGGGGCTCAGGGCCTCGGGGACGGGCTCCTCGGCGAACACCAGAAGCACGCGCTGGGCGCCGCTGCGAAGTTGGGCCGTGGCCTCGATGAGGCCCATGGCCACCGTGTCCCAGCCCGCGGCGATGGCGGTGGAGGGCAGGCGATTGTGCGCGCTGATCGAGAGCAGCCCCGGCGCCGCGTTGTGGACGCTGTGGCGGAAGCGCGCGGGGGAGGCGCTGTTTTCCTCGACGGCCTGGGACATCAAGGCTTCGGCGGTGCCGAGCTCGCCGTAGGCCGAGCCGAACACGACGTGCATTTGTCCCGCGTCTGCTTCTGCGTCGGCGAGCGCGAGCCGACTTGCGTGCATGAACAGGCGCGTGACGTCCGAGAGGCCGCGGCGCAGGGTGCGCTCGAGCAAGCTCAGGTCCGGCTTCTGCAGCGCGAGGCGGGGACCGAGTGGAAAGTCCGAGAGCGCCGGGTGACGGGTGATGGCACCGAAGCCTTCGACGTAGAGCGTGTCGTTCATGGGGCCGCCAGCACGAGTCCGGTGTTGCTGCCGCCAAACGCGAAGGCGTTACTGAGCACGGCGTTTACCTTCTTGCGGGTCGGGGCGCAGACGAGGTGCAGGCCGAGCGTGGGGTCCACGGGGAGGGCGCCTGCGCTGGGCGGCAACTGACCATGTTGGATCGTGAGGGCCGAGAAGATGGCCTCGGTGGCGCCGCACGCGCCGAGCGTGTGGCCGGTGAGCCCCTTGGTCGAGCTGACTGGAACGTGCTCGGGAAGCGCGCTTAGGATCGCGCGGCTCTCAACCTGATCGTTCTGCGCGGTGCCCGTGCCGTGGGCGTTCACATAGTCGATGCCTTCGGGCGGAAGTCGCGCCCTGCTCAGCGCCGCGCGGATCGCCTCGGCCGCCCCCTGGCCCTCGGGATGGGGGGCCGACATCGAGTGGGCGTCCGAGCTCTCACCGACGCTCGCTACGTACGCCGGGCCCTCGCCGTGACGCTCGATCAAAAGAAGCGCGGCACCCTCGCCGATGTGGATGCCGTCGCGCTCCGCCGAGAACGGCCGCGAAGGTCGCGTGGAGAGGACACCCAGCGCGTGGAAGCCGCGCACCGTGGTCTCGCACAGCGCGTCCGCGCCGACGACGAGGGCGGCGTCGCAGAGGTCGGCCTCGAGCAAGCGCAGCGCGCTGGCGATGGCCTTCGCGCTGGAGGTGCAGGCGGTGGACACGGCGTAGCTTGGGCCCGTGAGGCCGAGCATGCGCGCGAGCAAAATATTGAGCGCGTCGAAGGCGTGCGCCTTGCGCAGGCTGAAGGAAGGCGCGTGCGCGCGGCTCTCGCGGTAGTGGCGGTGCGCGTGCTCGGTCGCGTCCAGGCCGCCTGTGCTGGTGCCGACGAGCAGCGCCACGCGCTCGGCGCCGTAGCGTTGCCGCGCGCGCGCCACGGCGCGGCTCACCTGCGGGAGCGCGCGCTGTACGATCCGGGCAAGGCGCGAGTCGAAGGCGCGGTCGGCGGCGGGCAGCGGGTCGAGCGGCCCTGCGACCGCCCCGCACACGGTCTCGAAGGGCAGCTCGAACGGTGGCGCGGACACGCGCGGGCGGCCTTCGAGCAGGGCGGTCCACACCGACTCGACGGTGTCGCCGAGTGCGTTCGAGAGCCCCATCGCGGTGATGATGTGCCGCCGTTCCGCGAGCATGGACGATGCCGACGTAGCCCACGGGAGACGCCGGTTCAACCCCACATGGAGCCGTCAAAGCGCACCTGGGCTGGCCCGCGCGTTCGAGGTATAAGCGGCGAGCGAAGGAGCAAAAACATGGGCTTACGAGGTCTCGTCGTGGCGGTCGCGTTGTGCGTGCTGGGGGTGGTCGGGTGTGCCCATTCGGCGCCCGTGATGAATCCCGACCCGATCGCCGCCGCCGTGAGCCCCGAGATCACCGAGATGGCCGTCCTGGACGCGTTGCCGAGACGCCGGTGGATCCCCGAGGAGGTTCAGCCGGGGCGCATCGTGGCCTCGCTGCCCGTGAAGTCGTTCCTGGTGCGCGCCGAGATCCTCTATGACCAGAGCCAGGTTCGTATCCGCTACCTCAACTCGGACAACTTGCGCGAACAGGTCGGCGCGGACGGGCAGGTCTATGCACACAAGAACGTCAACAAGTGGCTTCGTGCGCTGGCCATCGGGATCTCCCGCGCGCTCGCCGACACCGTGAACGCCCCGCCTCCTGCGCAGGTCGCAGGAGGCGAGGGAGCCCCCTTGGCGGCTCCGCTGCTCGGTTCCGCGCTGGCGCCGGCCGAGGACGCAGCCCCCGCAGGTCAGCAGCCGATGGCCCCGGTACCCGTGGCGCCCGAGTGAGCTCGCCCTCGCCGGCTACGACCCCATGGGCCCGCGTGCGGCGCGGGGCAGGGCGCCCTCGAGCTTGTCGGCCATCTCGGCGATCACCTCCGCGCTGACGTCCAGCGCGGGCATGAAGCGCAGCACGTTCGGACGCGCGGCGTTCACCAAGAGTCCCGCCTCGAAGGCCCGGTCGCGCACTTGCTCCGCGGTCGACTCGGGCAAGACCATGCCCCAGAGATGGCCGCGGCCCCGCAACGTCGCGCCTGCCCGCTGCGCGAGTTCGCGCAAGGTCTCCGCGAGGCGTGCGCTGCTCGCGCTGCGCAGGGCGGTGTGCTCGTCCGTGTTCAACGTGTCGAACACCGCGAGGGCGCCCGCGCAGGTCAGCGCGTTCCCGCTGAAGGTGCCGCCGTGGTCGCCGTGATCGAAGCAGGCCACCTCCGCGCGCGCCAGCATGGCGGACACCGGCAGACCGCCGCCGAGCCCCTTGCCGAGCGTCATGATGTCCGCGCGGATGCCCTCCTCGATGTGGGCGAACATGGGGCCCGTGCGCGCCATGCCGGTCTGGATCTCATCGGCGATCAGGAGCACGCCCTGGTGATCGCATAGCTCCCGGACGGCGCGCAGATAGCGCGGCGGCGGCACCACCGCGCCCGCCTCGCCCTGAATGGGCTCGAGCATCACGGCGGCGGTCTCGGGCCCGATCGCAGCCTCCAGCGCCCTTAGGTCACCGAATGGCACCTTGCGAAAGCCCGGCACCTCGGGAGGAAACGCGCGGTCCCATCCGGGCTTGCCCGTGGCGCAGGTCATGGCGAGCGTGCGTCCGTGGAAGCTGTCGAGGGCGGTGATCACCTCGAACGCGCCCCCTCGGTGCTTCTGCCCCCACTTGCGCGCGAGCTTGACGGCCGCCTCGTTGGCCTCCGCGCCCGAGCTCGCCAGAAACACCCGAGAAAATCCGCTGACCTCAGCGAGCCGCGCTGCGAGCGCCACCGCGTTGGCGTTGAAGTACGCCGGGCCCGCGTTGATCAGCTGTTCGGCCTGGTGGGCGAGGGCGCGCGTCAGCGCGGCAGGCGCGTGTCCGAGGCAGTTCACGGCCCAGCCTTGGATGAAATCCAGGTAGCGCCGGCCCTGCTCATCCCACAGCTCGGATCCGGCGCCGCGCACCATGGTGATCGGCGGCCGCTTGTTCAGCTCCATCAAGTGTTGCGACAGATTGCCCATGACCCTCGTTCTCCTGCCTCGGAGACCGCCCACGGGAGACCTGCCCGCACCCGTGCGAAAAGGCCGCCCCGGGAGGCGGCCTTCGTTCATGTCGGTGGTGACTGATTGAACCGGGACCGCCTCAGGTACGGGCACGACGGGCGCGCGCAGCAGCAGGCGCTGCGACGCGAGCACGGCGGACGACGGAGGCGCACAGGTTCAACACGCGCGCGAGGTTAACAGCTCGTCTCACCTGCAGCAAACGGATGGGCGCGCGGGGCTTGGGCCGATCGGATCAGCCGAAGTCGCGCTCCACGCGCTCCTGGTCCTCTTTGCAGCGGATGCAGAGCGTGGTCTCGGGACGCGCCTCGAGGCGCTTGATGGAAATGGGCTCCTCGCAGGACTCGCAGTTGCCGAACGAGCCGTCGTCGATGCGCTTGAGGGCCTGCTCGATCTTGTCGAGGAAGAACCGCTCGCGGCCGCGCAGGCGGAACGTGAACGACTGCAGGTACTCGCTGGAAGCCAGATCCATCTCGTCAGGCAGATCGTTGGTGTCCAACGTCATGTCTTCCTGGAGGCTTTCCTTGGCGGCCTTGATCAAGGCATCGCGCTTTTCCTCGAGGATTGTCCTGAAACGCTTGAGGTCCGTCTTTTTCAGAGCTTCGGACTTCTTGGTGGTCATATGGCCCCCCTGGTCCCCTTCCTTTAAAAGGGCCGCAGAAGATAAGGCGCATGCGCCCTGCGTCAAGCCCTTGATGCGCCCTCTCAACCATCCCGAAGCATACCAAGGATCGCCCGTGCAGACGCGGGCTTGGACGTTCGTGTTCCAAACGTTCGGAAAATTATCGTGTGACTGTAATTTGACGAGGTGAGAGCCGCCGCCTGTCGAGCTTTTGGGCCAGAAAGCTAGGGTTCATGGGCAGTTCGCGCGATCTCGCGCGGGCGGCGGCGTGGCCAGCGGCGGATCGCGATGTCCAGCACGAACAGTCCCAGAGCCAACCACAAGAACATGCTCCAGCGCTCGAGCCAGCGGATGGTTCGGCGATCCTCGCCCTGGCGGAACACGGCCCCCGGATCGTCAGCCGGGAGCCGCCCGCCGCCCGTCCGAGCTGCCGTGTCCGACAGCGCTTGCTGGGCCAGACCCGCTGCCTCCGGCGAGCGGGTCAGCGCGTATTCGCTCGGAAAGGGGTGGGAAAGGGTCGTCTCTCCGACCAGGCTGGTTGCGCCCTGTGGGGCGTTGAGCTGGGCCCGCACGGCATAGCTGCCCGGGCCATCGAGGCGGAGGCTCGCCTCGTAGCGGCCGGGGCTCAGCTGGGAGAGCGCGATCTCCGGATGCGCGGACGCCGCGTCCTGCGCGCCCCCGAGCGGCGCTACGCGCATGGAGCCTTTCAGGCCGTTGACGAAGCGTCCGTTGTCGTCGAGCACCTCGACCCGGGCCCGCAGCCGATCGCCCTCGAGCCTGGCCTCTACGTTCAGCGTGTCCTCTCGGCGCGTGCGCATGTGCTCCCGGATCAGCTGCGCCCAGAACGCGCTGTGGGGCTTCCAGGAGAACCAGGGGGCGCTCCAGCGTGGCTTCACGTCGCTCGTCCAGGCCAAAGACCAGCCCAGCCCCACGCGCATGCGCGCGAGCACGGGCTCTCCGAACTCGCTGCGCAGGATGACCTGCGCGGGCGCTGGACGCGCGCGGGTCGCGACGTAGCCCCGCAGGAGCGGGGCCGCTTCCATCGGGATGCCGCGCAGAAAGTCGGCCGGGGCAGCCACCTGCACTCCGACGTAGTCCTCGACCGCCGAGGAGCGCGCCACGGCGTGCGTCTCCTTGACGAAGATGCGCGGGACGCTCGACGGGTCCACCGTGAAGTAGGCGCGTCCGCGTCCGAGCCTGGCGAGCTCCTCGATCAGCGCGCGATTGACGTCGTCGCCCAGGCCGATGGTGGAGACCGTGATGCCGTCGACCTGCATGTTCTGGATCAAGAGGGCAAGCCCACGCTCCTGCGTCTGTCCGTCGGTCAACAGGATCACGTGCTTCACACGGGCGCGCACGCTCAAGAGATCGGCGTAGGCCGCGTCGAGGGCAGGGAAGATCTGCGTCCCACCACCGGCCGCGAGCCTGCCGATGCCGCGCGAGATGCTTACGCGATTGGCCGCGCTCGCGAGGCGCACCACGCGATCGGGCGCTGCATCGAAGCCGATCACGCCGAGAAAATCCTCCGCCCCGAGCAGCTCGCTCGTGGCGCGCGCCGCCTCCTTGGCGAGCTCGATCTTCTCCCCGCTCATGGAGCCGCTCTTGTCGATTACCAGCACCAGCGCGAGGCTCGGCTGATCACGCCGGCGTTCGGTGTCGAGCCGCACGGGCAGCAAGGACTCGAGGCTCGAGCCGCGGTACCCGCCGAGACCGAAGGACTGGGCGCCGCCGGCCATCATGAAGCCCCCGCCGTCGCTCAGGTAGCTCGCGATGGCTTGCAGGCTGCCTTGCGAGAGCTGATCGCGGGCGACATCCGAGAGGATGACGAAGTCGAACGGGCGAAGATCACGCGCGTCGCTCGGGAATCCTCGGGCGCTGCGCAGATCGACCTCGAACCCCGCGGCGTCGAGCAGCCCTTGAAAGGGGGCGCCTTCGCCGCTCGCTCCCTCCACGTAGAGTACGCGCGGGCTGCCGACGGCGAGGACAGAGCGCGCGAAGGCGTTGTTCTGCGGGAAGCGATCCTCTCCGCGTGGCTCCACTTCAGCGCGAAAGTTCAGCGGACCCGAGACGTGTGCCACCGCGCGAAACGCGAGCTCGGTGCCGCCCGCGGCGAGCTCCACCTCGCGCGCGCCTTCGAGTCCGTTCAAGAGCCCGTTCTGCAGCAGGCGCACGCGCGCTTTCTGCGGCGCCGTGGCAGCTACCCGTACGCGGACCGAGAAGGGCTCGCCCACCTTGGGCGCCTCGGGCAGCTCCAGCGCCTCGATGGCCACCTCCGGCGGAAGGCTTGGCGCGTGCTCCACCACGTAGAGTGGCACCCCGAGCTCCGCGAGCTGCGCGGCACCCCGGGCGAGGCTTCCGCGCGTCTCCTGCCCGTCGCTCCAGAGCACCACCTGGGGAAGGCGCTCGGGCTTCAGCAGCCCGAGGGCGAGCGAGAGCGCGCCCTGGATGTCCGTCGCGGCCCCTGCGGCGTGTCGCTGCAGCACGACAGCGCCCTCGGCAGGAGCTTCGATGCGCTGCGCCGCGTCGGCGAACGAGACCAGCTCCACGTGATGTTCCCCGCGGAGGCGCTGGGCTTCCCCGAGGTAGCGCCCCATGCGCGCCAGGTCGTCGTCGGTCATGGAGTCCGACACGTCGGCCAGGAACACGGTGGAGGTCAACGTCGAGGACGCCTCGTGCGACGGGCGCGCCAGGGCGATCACCAGGCACGTGAGCAAGAGGCTGCGGGCAGCGAGCGACAGCAGGCGTCGCCAGCGCGTCAGCCCGGACAGGGAGCGCAGCGCGAAGGGGACGAGCAACGGGAGGAGCAACAAGAGCGCGAGCCACTCGGGTGCGCGCAGGACGAGGTCCGTCCAAGGCAGGCTCATACGGTCCACCGTCGGTGGAAGCCGACCCACTCGAAGACGAGCAAGAGCGCGGCAAGCCCTACGAACCACGGCCACAGGCGCTCGGGCCAGGCGCTCGCCGTGGCGAGCGCAGGGGGCGCGCTCGGCGAGAGATCGAGCAACAAGGGACGTGGCGCGATGGCGCCCTCGTGCGCGCTGTCGACGTTGACGGCAAACAGATCCGCGCGCGGACCGTGCTGCAGGCGGTAGAGCCCAGCCTGCTCGACCACGAAGCGCACACGCCCGCGCTGCACCTGGAGCTCCTGGGACGCGCCGCGGGGCGGATGCAGCGTCACCTTGGCGCTGTCCGCGGGCACGTCGACCTCGAGCAACGCGCCGGCCGCGTGACTCGAGCCTTCGCCCGCGGCTCGGTTGGCCAAACGCTCCAGGCTGCGCAGGAGCAGCAAGGGCCAGGCCGGCCGGAGCGGGAGGTCGCTCTCCCGGACGTCGAAGGTGAGCGCCATGAAGGGCGCGCCGCGCGAGCCTTCCACGATCAGGGGCACGCCTTCGGCGGTCGCGGCGAGGACCCGATCGGCCTTGTCGGGGACGGCGCGCAGCGCGCGGGCGAGGTTCACGTCGCGTAAGGCGAGCTGACGCAACGCGGGGTGCGCGCGATCCACGCGATCGAAGAAGGGGCGATTCACCACGCTCCCCGCGCGGACGTCGAGCGGAAAGAAGCCCTGCTCGGGGCCGGTGCCGAGGTACAGGGCAGCCACCATCGGATCTGTCTGCGGCCGCACGCCGTCGAAGATCACGACCTCGAAGCCGGCGGCTCCTTGGTACTGCGCTGGCGTTTGTTCGACCACCTCCAGGTACTCGTCGAGCAGCAAGGCCGCCTCGAGATAGCGATTGCCGGCCGAGACCGCGAGCACCCGCAGGCGCGCCTGCTCTGGGAGCGTGGCCTGGGCGCGGTCGTCGCTCCCCAAGAAATCGGGGCTTGCGAGGGAGAGCGTCGCTTGCAGTGGCGCGGAGGTCCACGGCAGATCGGCGAGCGTACGTACGGCAGTCTCGTGCTGTTTGAGCGAGACCTGCTCTTCGTAAAGCGGCGTGTCGCCCGCGCTGATCTTCAGCAGGGCCTGCTCTGGCGCCTCACCGAAGTTCTGCAGCGTGATCACGCCCTCGAAGTGGCGCGGGTCCAAGGGATAGCTGCGCACCGCGAAGCCGGTGATGCCGACGTTGCGGGAAGCCTTGCCGACGCGCAGATAGTGGACGGCGAGCTCCGGCTGCGCTCGTAGGAGAGCGCGCGCTTCTGGCTCGCCCTCCAGGTTGCCATCGGAGACGATGTAGAGCTCGGGGCGTGAACGTCCCCGCAGGGCGTTGAGAGCGAACTCGATCGCCGGCACGAGGTCGCCGCGCAGGTCGCTCTGGGAGACGCGGGCGAGCGCGCTGCGCAGCGCCACGGGATCGCGGGTCCAGGTGCAGAGCGGCGTGGCCGTCTGATCGAGGGTGGCGATCAGGAAGTCGTCTTCGCCGGGCAGGTCGGGCAAGAGGCGTTCGACCAGCGTCTTGGCCTTCGCGAGACGGCCGTTCGGCTCGTCCCGGGCCGCCATCGACGCGCTGCGATCGATGAGCACCAGCACGCTGCGACCCTCGCCGGTGGACCGCCTGCGCAGGTCGGCCAGCGCGAACAGTACGCTGGTGAGGATGGCCAGCGCGAGGAGCAGCGAGAGGACCCGGCGCAGGCGCGTGGAGAGCGCGGCCTGGGCGCGTGTGCGCAAAAGGCTCTCCCAGAGCGCGAGCGCCGGGACGGTGACGCGCCGCCTTTGCTCTTTGAGCAAGTACAAAAGGACGACCACTCCGCCCAGACCGAGCAGGGCCGACAAGAACGCGCCGCCACTTAGTCCGAGCCAATCCATCAGCGCAAGAGGCCTCCCTGCTTCAGGAGCAGCAGCACCGCCTGGTCGAACGGTGTTTCGATCGACAGCTCGAAGCACGGGACGCGCTTTTCACGGCAGTGCGCGCGCAGCGCCTCGAAGTGCCGCTGATGGGCCTCCCGGAAGCGCTCGAGCAGCGACTGGGTGACGGTGACCGAGCGCTCGTCGGAGGTCTCACTGTCCACGAGCAGCCACTCGCCGCGCAGCGACGGGGCGCGCTCGGCGGGGTCGATCACGACGAGCAGCACGGGGTCGAGGCGCGCGTAGCGCAGCGCGTCCAGGCCCTCTCTCAGACCCGGGAGATCGTAGCCATCGCTGATCACGAGGCCGAGCCCTCGCGTGCTCTGCCGGGCGGCGAAGCTCCTGGCGGCGCGCGCGAAATCGGTGCGCCCGCCGCTCGGGGCTTGCTCCAAAAAGCGCAGCATCCGAAGTGCGCGCGCCTTGCCGCGCATGGGGGCGAGGCGCTCACCGAGCCCGTCCGCGAAGGTTTGGATGCCGACTCGGTCGAGATTGGCCAACGCCACGTAGCCGAGCGCGGCGGAAAGGCGCCGGGCGTAGGTGCCCTTTGGGCCGTGCGCGCCATCGGAGGGAGGTCCCGCAGGCGAACAAGCCATGGAGCTCGAGCAATCGAGCAACACGTGCACGCTGAGATCGGCCTCTTCCTGAAACTGCTTGAGCAGCAGGCGATCGCTGCGCGCGAAGACCTTCCAGTCCAAAAAGCGATAGTCGTCGCCCGGCACGTAGGCGCGGTGCTCGGCGAACTCCACGCCGCTCTCGGAGCGGTTCGTCTTGCGCTCGGCCCGGTCGCGCCCGCTGGCTAGCCGCCGAGACGCGAGGGCGAGCCCCTCGAGCTTGCGCTGGAACTGCTCGTCGAACAGCGGCTCGGGGCCGCCTTCGTGCTCCTGGGCGCGCTTGCCGAACAGGGCCATGGCGCGCCTCAGGCCTTCGCCGTGATGACTTGCAGGATGTCGTCGAGTAGATGGTCGGTGCGGATGCCCTCCGCCTCACCCTCGAAGCTCAGGATGATGCGGTGGCGAAGGGCCGCACGGGCCACCGCGCGCACGTCCTGGGACGACACGCTGAAGCGCCCATCGAACACGGCCCGCGCCTTGGCCGCGAGCAGCATGGCCTGCGCCCCGCGCGGACTTGCGCCGTAGCGCACGAAGCGCTCGACGCGGGGCAGGCCGGGCTTGCGCTTGGGGTGCGTGGCCTCGAGCAAGTCGACGGCGTGCTCCTGCACGTGTCTTGGCACGGCCACCTCGCGCACCACCCGACGCATCGAGAGCACCCGGTCACGCGAGAGCACGCCCTGCAAGGAGGCTTCTTCGTGGCCGCCCGTGGTGCGGTCGAGGATGGCGTGCAGCTCGTCATGGCTCGGGAAGGGGACCTCGAGCTTGAGCAGAAAGCGATCGAGCTGCGCCTCGGGCAAGGGATAGGTGCCCTCCATCTCCAGCGGGTTCTGGGTGGCGAGCACGCAATAGGGCTCCTCAAGGCGATAGGTCTGGGTGCCCACCGTCACCGAGTGCTCCTGCATCACCTCGAGCAGGGCACTCTGCGTCTTGGGGGTCGCGCGATTGACCTCGTCGGCGAGCACCACGTTGGCGAAGACGGGCCCGCGCTGGAAGACGAAGGTGCGGCCAGAGGAGCCGCTCTCGCTCAGCACGGTCGTGCCCAGGATGTCCGCGGGCATCAGGTCGGGTGTGAACTGGATGCGCGCGAAGGTCAGCGAGGTCGCGTCGGCGAGGGTGCGCACCAGCAGGGTCTTGCCCAGCCCGGGGACACCTTCGAGCAAGGCGTGCCCGCCGCACAGGAGGCAGGTCAGCACGCCGTCGAGCACCTCGCCCTGGCCCACGATGCGCTTTTGGATCGAGGTGCGGAGCTGCTCGAGGTCGGTGACCAGGCTCGTTACCTCTGCTTCAGGCGAAGAAGACACGTTCTCGTCCTTACTCGTCCCGGGGACGTATGAGCTGGAAGTAGCGGCGCACATAGAAGCGGTGGCCTTGAGGCACCTGATCGCGTTCGATCACGCTCTCGGCGTGCGATCGGTAGTCGGCGTAGACCTTTTGATAGGAAGCGTCGCGAAAGCCCCGATCGGCGGCGTCGAGGATCACCTGACTGCGGGTGGGGCCCTTGCCCTGGATGCCCGCGACTGCGCTGTCCGTGTGGGTGGCTTTGAGCGACGTGGGCGAGGGCAGGGGGGGCGCGCCGCGTTCATGGCCCGCCCCCTCGACGCGCAGCGACGCGCCGCGCGCCGGCAGAGGGACCACGAGCTCGATCTGTTCGGCGTCCTGGGCGCTCCGGCCGGGCGCGAGCATGGCTGCGCGTTCACCAGCCGCGCCTTCGCCCCGACCTCTTGCGCCCTGCGCCTCTCCCGGCTGGTTCGCTGCGCGTTGCTGCTCGCTCGCGGCGCCTCCGCCCGGGGCTCCCTGCGGGCCCGCCTGGTCGGACGACGCGCCTTTTTGCAGGGAGAGCGCGTGCCGCTCATCCGCTTGCTCGCCGCGCGCACGCAGCATGAAGCGCTGGCGTCTCTGGTCGCGAGCTGCTCCGGAGGCCGATGCCTGCGCCCCGCGCTCGCTGCCTTCGCCCGCGTTCCGCTGCAGGTGCTCGCGCAGCTGCGAGGCCTCACGCGCGAGCTCGCGCGCGCCTTGATTGGCCCGCTTCTGCTCGGCGAATTGCTCGAGCGCGCGGGCCGCCGCCTCGAGCGCCCGCAGCGCCTCGTCCGTGGCGCCGTTCGCGAAGGCCTCTCTGGCGTCGGCCAGGTCACGCGAGAGCGTCTCGAGGCGACGTGCGCTCGCCTGCCGCTCGGATAGCTCCCTTCGTAGCCGGTCGAGTTCGCGCTTTCTCCGCTCGAACAGGCTGCGCTCGCCCGCGCTCGCGTTCGGGGGAGGCGGCTTCTTCAGCAGGCCCTCGAGCTCCTGCGCGCGCGCCGCCTGGGCCTCTTCGGCGCGCAGCCGTGCGCGCTCCTGCGCGAGCGCCCGCTTCAGCTCCTCCTTGGTGCGGGCATTCTCTTGCGCCTGCCGCGAAAGCGCGCGCAGCGCCTGGGCCGCCACGTCCGGCTGGTTGCTCCTGAGTGCCTCCGAGAGCGCCTTGCTGACGCGCGCGAAGTCGTCCGCGAGTTCGCCGAGCCGCGCGCGCTCTGCGTCGCTCGTTTCCGCTCCGGTCGCCTCCGCGAGCAACTTGCGCTCCAGCGTGAGCAAGGCGCGGATGCCTTCGCTGCGCGAGAGCTCTCCGGTGGCCAGCTGCTCGAGGAGCTCGTTGAACAGGCGTACGTCGCCAGCCCGCTGCGCTGCGCCCGGCGCGTTCGCGAGCTTGCGCGCGTCGTCGCGGAACGCGGCCAAGTCGCCCTGCGAGATCGCAGGCCCTTTCTCTACTGTGAGGGTTGCGCCGAAGGGCGCAGGCTCCGGGGGGCGCCATGGGGCGACGCCGAGCCAAGCCAGCAGGGGAAGCAAGAGCAGCGGGAGCTCGCGCGGGCGGCGCAGGGGCACCGCCTGTGCTGCGGACCACGCGCCCGCGCGCCGCCCGAGCTCCCGCAGATGCGCGGCCATGAAGGCGGTGCGCTGTGCGTTGGGCGCAGTCATGAACTCCACGCCCGCGCTGGCGCGCCCGTGCGCGTCGTGCGCCCGATCGAGCAGCCGGGCCGCGCGCTCCGAGGACACTGGCCAGCACCCGCACACGAGCGTCGGCAGCGCGGCGAGGCCCACAACCCCAAGCACGCGAGACAGCGTGAGCTCGATGCCCGCGGCATGACCCAGGACTGCGGCGGTCCCGGTGACGGCCGTGCCCACGACGAGCGCCCGCAGCGCGCGCCCGGTGCGCACGCGCCGCTTCGTGCGCGAGAGGACGCGCTCGAAGGGAGCGAGGTCGGCGAGCGAGCGTGGGTCGGACATCGCGAAGAGCCAGTGTACCAGCTCCCAGCGGCCGACGTTCAGGGGCCCCCTTTCGCCCGCAGGACCAGGGCCTCGAGCCGGTCGCTGGGGCTGATTTCGGCCAGCTCGGGGTTTACGACCACGAGCGCGTCGACCCCGGCCAGAGAGGACATATCTCCCGAGCCCTGGTGAGCGAGTGGCGTGGCGACGAGTCCGTTTGGGCCCGCCGTGAGGCGCGCACGCAGGTACTCTTCCCGCCCTGGTTTGCGCCTCCAGGGGGCGTTCAAGCGCACCATGGCCCGTGGGCGGTGCGGATTCGGATCCCCCAGCATACGGCGCAGGCCCGGGCGTACGAACAGCTCGAAGGTGATCCACGAGCTCACCGGGTTGCCCGGCAAGCCGATCACGGGCACGGGGCCTGCGCGGCCGAAGCTCACCGGCTTGCCCGGCTTCATGCGCACCTTCCAGAACTCCAAGGAGACCTGCGCGGCCTCGAGCGCGGCGCGCACCACGTCGTAGTCGCCGACCGAGACGCCGCCGCTCAGCACGAGCACGTCTGCCTGCAGGCCCTCCGTGATCGCAGCGGCCACATCTTCCCGTCGATCCCTCACGCTGGGCATCACCAGCGGCTCGCCGCCCGCTTCGAGGACCTGCGCGGCCAGGCTGTAGGCGTTGGAGTTCACGATGCTGCCAGGCCAGGCCCGCTCGCCGATCTCGCGCAGCTCGTCGCCCGTGCACAGGATGGCCACCCGTGGCCTGCGGAACACGCGCACCGTCGCGATATCTTGGCTGGCCAACACCCCGAGCTCGCCGGAGCCGATGCGACCTTTGCGCGGCACGAGCAGGCTGCCCACGCGCAGGTCCGAGGCCCTCGCGCGCACGTGATGGCCGACCTTGGGCGCAAACTTCACGCGCACCTGGTCGCCCTCGCGCGTGGCGTCCTCCTGGATCACCACCGCGTCGGCGCCGGGAGGGAGGGCCGCTCCCGTGAAGATGCGCATCGCGCTGCCAGGTTCGAGCGCTTGATCGCACGGCGCGCCCGCGCGGCTCTCCCCCCGCACCAAGAGTTGCACGGGGCTCTCCTCACTGGCGCTCGCCACCTCGTGTGCGCGCACGGCGTAGCCATCCATCGCGCTGTTATCGAAGGCGGGCGCGTCGTACTGTGCCCGCACCTCCGCGCTCGCGAAGCGGTCCAAGGCGGAGAGCAGCGACACGCGCTCCTCGGTCAGTGGAGCGAAGCTCGACAGGATCGCCTGACTGGCTTCGGCGACCGACTTCATGGCGCCGCGCGCGCACCGGGCGCCGAACTCGGCTGCGTGGATTGGGCCTTGGCCTGCGAGGAGGGCTCCGCGTCCGTCTCCGATTCGTCGGACTCGGCGGCAGGCGGTAGCGCGTCCGCGCTCAGCCGCTCGCCCTCGCCATCCTCCTCGTCTGGCTGGGTCGCGAGGGTCGTCGGCCGCTTCTCTTCGCCACCGCCCAAGCGCGCGATGAGTTTCTTCTTCTCGAGCTCCGGGATCTGCTTCTCGGGCACGTAAATGATCACCCAGTCGTCGACCTTCAGCTCTTTGTTGCTGCTGAACTGGTTGATGCGGCCGATGGAGCCGACGGACAGCTCGAACTTCTCGGCCAGCTTCGCCATGGTGTCGTTGGGCTGCACCCGATAGCGCACGCGCACCCGTCCGCGCTGCGCCTCGTGGAAGTCGAAGAACGCGTCGGATCCCACGGTGAGGATCTCCACCTGGTCTGGCGTGAGCACGACGGCGCGCCCCAGATCCAGGTCCGGGCGCACGAACAGCTGCACGAGCATGTCGCGCTGCAGCACCCCGCCCTCCGCGAGGTTGTTCCAGGCGAGCAGCTCGTCCACGGTGACATCGAAGAAGCGGGCCACCGCGCTCGGCGTGTCCTGCGCTGCGACGCGATAGAAGATCTGTCGCCGGTCCGGATAGTGGAAGGTTTTGGCGGGCACGCTCGCCACGGGCCGACCGCTGCCCATGGTCTTCACCTCGGCGGTCGCCGGCACGAGCAAGGGGAAGCCCGCGCGCACAGGCTCATCTTTGCCGAGGTCGTTGATGTCCCGCAGGCGAGCCGGGCTGATGGCGAAGCGCCGCGCCACCTCCTCCAGCGTCTCGCCGAAGCGCACGGTGTACCCCACCTGCTGACGTGGCTGGTGGTTCTTCGACCAGCGCTTGGCGAACTGTTCGTAGTTCGCGCGCGGTACGTAGACCGAAACGCTCGGCTCTCCGGGCGGCACTTTCCCACGCTTGAGGTGCGGGTTGAGGCTCTTGAGCAGCTCGAGGTCCACGCCCGCGGCCTTGGCGATGGGCCGCATGGGCGTGCCCTCGGGCACGTCGATCTTCGCGAGCTCGATCGTGGGCTCCAGGGTCAACCCACCGAAGCCGAAGCGCTCGGGGTTGTTGGCCACGATGGCCATGGCGGTGATCTTCGAGACGTAGAGCGCGGTCTCGAAGGGGAGGCCCGCCTCCATGTGGGAGAGCACCCAGTAGTCGTTGGTGTTGTACTTGCGGATGGAGCGAAGGAGCGCGCCGTAGCCCATGTTGTACGCGGCGAACGCGAGCTCCCAGGTGCCGAAGCGATCGTAGAGATCGCGCAGGTAGAGCGCCGCCGCCTGGGTCGCGCGCTCCGGATCGAGCCGCTCGTCGGCCCAGTGATCCACGCGCAGTCCATAGTGTTGACCGGGCTGCTTCAAGAACTGCCATACGCCGAACGCATCCTGCGCCGAGCGGGCGAGCGGGTCATAGCCGCTCTCGATCATGGCCACGTATTGCAGGTCCTGCGGCAAAGAGTGCTCGGCGAGCACGCGGCGGATCATCGGCCCGTAACGCTCCACGCGCCTGAGCCAGGCGGCCGCCATGTCGCGCCCGCGGCGGTCGTTCTTGAAGAACAACAGATACTCGATGACCCGGCTATCCCAGCGCACGGGAAGGTTCGGGAGCTTGAGGTCACTCAAGAAAGAGACGTCGACGGCCGCCCCCGAGGCCCCCTTGAACGTGCTGGGCGGCACCTCCGAGCTGAGCGCGTCGGGCAGGCCATAGGCGCAGTCGGGATCGTAGGGGACCTCCACCTCGCGCGCGCCGGCGCCGAACAGCTCCTCCTCGGCCAGGCGCAGCGTCCGCAGCTCGGGGGATTCCAGCGCCTCGCTCACCCCCTCGAGGGCTTCCTGGCTCCAAGTCGTGCTGCTCGCGTAGAGCCGTGCGTCGGCCCGCACCCCGGCACTGGCCAGGAGCATGGGTCCCAGGGCCAAACAGCCAGCGGTGATGCGCGTGATCCGAGCGGACAACATGGGGTTCCAGCGAGGCGGACAGTGCCCGCAAGCGAGACAGAGACCGCACAAGCACGGCCGCGCACAGGCTAGCCGCCGGGGAGCCCCAGAGCCAGAAACTGCGTTCCATTCAATAGAACGAGCCGCAGGGAGGGCCGAGGACGTAAGCCGCGCCCCGGCGCCCTTACGCGCCCGCAACGACCCAAATCAAACGCAGACGCGGTTGCGGCCCGACCGCTTCGCCTCGTACAGCTTCACGTCGGCGGCCTTGGTGAGCTTGATCGGATCGTCCTCGGCCTTGAGCTGGGTGCAGCCGATGGAGATGGTGACCGGGATCCGTTCACCTTCGAACTCGAAGGGGTGCTCGGCGATCAGCTTGCGTAGCTCCTCGGCGATCACCGCCGCCCCGTTGAGCTCGGTCTCGGGCAAGAGCACGGCGAACTCTTCGCCGCCGTAGCGCGCGATCACGTCGTCCGGGCGCAGACGCGATCTCACCACGCCGGCGGCCTCCTTGAGCACGTAGTCCCCGGCGATGTGGCCGTAGGTGTCGTTGACGCTCTTGAAGTGGTCGAGGTCGAACATGCACAGCGCCAGCGGGCGCTGGTGGCGGATCGCGCGCGGCAGCTCACGCTCGAGGGTCTCGAGCAAAAAGCGCTTGTTGTGCACGTTGGTGAGCCCGTCCATGATGGTCATCCGATAGATGGTCTCGTGGTACTGGGCTTCGACGTCCTGACCGCTCAGGTACTTGAAGATGGTGTCGCCCACCTTGATCTGGTCACCCCGGCGCAGCTGGTACTCCTCGACCAGCTCGTCGTTTACGTAGGTGCCGTTGGTGGAGCCCAGATCCTTCACGAACCAGGACGCCTTGCGCTTATCGATGCGACAGTGGCGACGCGAGACGCTGTCAGAGGGCAACACGATCTGGTTGCCACGCTCGCGGCCGATGCGGAGGGTCTCGTTGCCGAGCACCTGACGCTTGCCGAAGTTGCGCGGGTCGGGCGAGTAGATCACCACCAAGCAATCGTCGCCGCTGCCCTCGGGCTGCGCGACTTCGCTGAGTGGTGTGATGCGGGTTTTGACCTCGGAATCCAAGAGACTAAAGGATCGCTTTCCAGCGGAGAGGGCCAGCTGTCAACCAGCGTAAAAACCCTTGTGATGCCCGTCAAGACTTGCGCGCGACGGGTCGCGCTTTGATGCTCACACGGAGCCTCGCCGTGGCCTCTGTGCGGTGATGCGGTCGATGTCGAGAGGCGTAGGGTCGTAGTTGCAGATGTAGTGCATGTTCTGGTGGTTGATCAGGGCGTGCAGGAGGATGGGCGGCCACAGCGATCCGCTGACGAGAAACAGCGCCGCGAACAAGAGACCCATCACGAAAGCCCAAAGGCTCCAGCTCAAGCCGGCCCTGGACGTGAGGTGGCAGAGCCCGAAGATGAGCGCGCTCGCCCACACCCCGACGCTGGACGTGAGCGCTGCCCGAAAGAACAGCTCTTCGGCGGTGGCCGAGAGTGCCGAGAGCAGAGCGATGCGACGAGGGGCGAGGCCCAACAGGGGGCCGCGCAAGTTGAGATGCAGCCGGCGGGCCCAGCGCGTCCTCTGAACGAGCCAGCGTGTGGTCGCCACCACCGCGAGCGCCAACGCCACGGCGATCAGGCACCAAAGGCCCAAAAACCACGGAGAGCGCGGCGTGGACCACGGGACATGGGGGGCCTGAAACACCGCTGCGCGCGTACTGTACGCCCAGCCTGCCCCGATCGCGCCCATCGGGCCATAGACCATCCAGGGGAGCCACCACGTTTTCCAGGACATTTACAGCGTTCTTTCATATCCGCGCATCCGCCGCTCGGCGCGCGGCGGAAGCCGGCGCAGAGAGCGCGCCGAAGGCGGCCCCGCCCGGGCGCAGCACGCCGAAGCGGGCGCCTCGGGCAGAAAGCGAGACGCGCAGCGAGCAAAACGAGGATGCGTTGACACCGACTTTGGGGCAGCATACGAAAAAGGGAAGGGGTTCTGCTAGCTTCCATGGATTCACAGAGCGTGCACGAGACCCCGCGCATCCTGGTCGTCGACGACGAACAAGTCATCCGAGAGATCTTGGCGGACTTCTTGTCGATGGAAGGCTTCTGGGTTCGCACGGCGGAGGACGGAGAAGCGGCGCTCGTGGAGTTGTCCCGCAACCAGTACGATCTGGTTTTGAGCGACCTGAAAATGCCGAACATGGGCGGTCTCGAGCTGCTCCGAGCCATCAGTGAGCACCAGCCCAATGTGGTGACGATCATCATGACGGGCTTCGGTACGGTCGAGACCGCGATCGACGCCATGAAGCGGGGCGCCTACGACTACATCCTCAAGCCCTTCAAGGTCGAAGAGGTGGTGCACACCATCCGGCGCGGACTCGAAAAGCAGCGCCTGCAGGCCGAGAACATCCGCTTGAAGGAGGCGCTCTCGCTGTACAAGGTGAGCGAAGCCATCGCCTCCAGCCTCTCGCTCGACGGCGTGATGGGCACGGTCATCGACGCCGCCATCGACGAGATGGACGCGGATGCAGTGACCATCCTGCTCGATGACGGCGAGGGCGGCTTCTTCGAGCGCGCCCGCGAGCTGAACCCGAACTTCCGAGTCGAGCACGACGCGGACTTCGGCGAGCTCGATCCGGCGGTGCTCCACGAGTATTTCATCGAGGATCGCCCGTTGCGCGTGCACGGCCTCGAAGGCCTGAGCTTCTTCTCGGTGAAGCCGAAAGGGATCACCCTGCAGTCGTTGGTGGTCACCACGCTGCGGGTGCGGAACAAGACCATCGGTTACCTCGGGGCGCTGAGCTTCACGCGCTCCAAGAAGTTCGACGAGGGGCAGCGCAAGCTGCTCACCATCGTGGCCAGCCGCGCGGCGGCGGCGATCGAGAACGCCAAGCTCTACGAGGACCTCAAGGGCACCTTCCGCCAGACCATTCGTGGGCTCGCCAGCGCGATCGACAAGATGGACCGCTACACGGCGGGGCACTCCGAGCGCGTCGCAGCCTACGCGCAGATCCTCGCCATCAAGCTCGGTCTATCGCCCGCAGACGTGGAGATCGTGCGCCAGTCCGCTTTGATGCACGACGTCGGCAAGATCGGCTGCGTGATGAACCTCAACAAGCCGGGAAAACTCACGCACGAGGAGTATCAGATCTTCCAAAAACACCCGGTCTACGGGCGGGACATCCTGGAGCCGATCAGCTTCTTGCACCCGCTGATCCCCGGCGTGCACATGCACCACGAGCGGTGGGACGGAAAGGGCTATCCGATCGGCCTCAAGGGCCAGGACATCCCGCTGTTCGCCCGTATCATCTCGGTGGCAGACACCTACGACGCCATGACCAGCGATCGCGCGTACCGCAAGGCGTTGCCCCATGAGGTCGCGACGCGCGAGATCCATGATTGCTCGGGCACCCAGTTCGACCCAGACGTCTCGGGCAACTTCCTCGAGGCCATCGCGCAGGATCGACGGGAGCGCACCGAGCGCGGAGACCCGGTCCCCGACTGAGCGGGCGTGTCGTCCTGCTGAGTGGCTTGAAGCAAGCCGCGACGGGATTTAGTGCGGGGCCGAAGGGGTGGTGCCCGCGTCGGGATCTGTCTGCCTTGCTTCCGTGGGCTGCTTGCCGGACTCTTCGCTCCGCGTCTCCAGCGCCTCGACGACGGCCTTCTTCACTTCCTCGTCGCTTGCGTCGCCTTCGGGGACGGGCAGCGGGGCTTCGCCGCGCTCGGTCGCCTCCTGCCACGGGTAGCGGATGCGGTGGTGGTGCATCTTCACCAGGGTGTCGACCAGCTTCTTGGAGATGATCCGCAGGTCTTCGATGGTGAGGCCCGACTCGTCGAGCTGGCCCTGGCGCAACTTCACGAACATGATGCGGTTGACCATCTCCTCGAACTTCTCGCGCTCGGGGGGATCGATGGTGCGGGATGCGGCCTCGATGGCGTCCACCAGCATCAGGATGGCGGTCTCCTTGGTGCGCGGGCGCATGCCAGGGTAGCGGAAGAAGTTCTCGTTCAGGTTCTTGGGATTCCCCTGGCCGAGGCACTTGTGCCAGAAGTATTCGATCACGCTGGTGCCGTGGTGCGTGTACGCAAACTCCACCACCGGCTCGGGGATGCCGCCGTCGCGCAGGATGCGCGCGCCCTCCACCACGTGCGCCATGATCGCGTCGGCGCTCACGTCGGGCTCGAGGCCCTCGTGCGGTGAGACCTCACCGGGATCCAGGTTCTCGACGAAGTACTTGCACTGACAGGTCTTGCCGAGATCGTGATAGTAGGCGCCCACCCGCGTGAGCAGGGCGTCCGCGCCGATCGACGAAGCGGCCGCCTCGGCGAGGTTGGCCATGGCGCGCGCGTGCTCCCAGGAGCCCGGCGCCTCGCGCGCCATCTTCTGCAGGAGCGGCTGGGTGAGATCGGCCAGGTCGAGCAGGCGCGCGCGAGAGACCGCGCCGAGCAGACGCCCCACGGGGGCCTGCAGAAAGGCGCCGATCAAGCCCGGCAAGAGCCCGCCGATCACGCCGCTGAGCACGTCCGAGTTCTGCCAGGCGGACAGGTCACCACGGATGGAGATGCCCCCGTGGAACAGCATCGTGTTGGCGATCACGAGTGTGGCGTTGGCGGCGGCTGCGGCGATGCTCGCCAACAGGATGTCGCTGGTGCGTCGGCGTGCCCGCAACGCGAGCGTGACCGTGAAGCAACTGGCCAAAAACGCGAGCAGGTACTCGAGCCGGAAGTCGGCCAACGAGGCGCACAGAAAGCTCGCCGCCATACCGACCATGAACGCCGTGCGTCGGTCGAGAAAGAGCGAGACCCACAGCGGGAGCGCGGCGACAGGCAGCGCGTAGGCGCTGGCGCCCGTGAGCAACAAGAGGACCTTGAAGAGCGCGACGGCGGCGACGGTGAGCGAGAGCAAGCCCACCTGGGTCCGGAGCAACGTGCCGTAGCTCAGGCTGAAGCGCCTGAGATAGGTGGTCATCATCGTCGCGATCAGGAAGTAGACGAACCACACCCCGAGTAGGGTCGGCAGCCGGACCGGTCGGCGCGCGCTCTCGTAGAGGTTCACGTACTCGGCGATGTTGGCGTCGCTGGTGCTCGTCCCGCGCGCGATCACCGGCGCCACGCGCACGAGCTGCGATTGGCCATCGTCGGCGCCGCCGCGCATGGCCACGGGCGGCAGGCGCAGGGTGACCGGGGCGGGCTGGTCCGGATACACGCGCAGCGGCTCGAAGAACGTCTCGCCGACGCTGATGATGGTGAGCAGCGTGGCCGTGACCGCGCTCATGATGAGACCCGCGCGGGGGCCTGCGATCAGGCGGGTGCGCAACATTCGCTGATCACACCCGGCTTTTCCGTCACCATGGCCTGGAGGCTAATGCTCTCTTTGGAACCTTTCAAGAAGCGCAGCTCATCGGCGTCGGCCGGGCCGCTCCCGCCTACCTGTGCCATCCCGGCGTACAAGAACGGCGCTCCGCTGCACGCGCGCGGCCTCTGGAGCAGCGTCGCGCTCGGGACGCTGCTGGTTTCGTTCGTCATGGCTTGGCCTTTCAGCGTGGATGACGCGTTCATTCTGGGGCGCTACGCGCGGCGGCTTTCGAATGGTCAGGGGTACACGTTTACGGACGGCCCCCCTACGGATGGGGTGACGGGGCCCTTGTGGCTCTTGCCCCTGTGGCTGGGTGCATCGTTCGGGCTTCCGCCGCTGTGGGTCGGAAAAGTTGTCGGAGGGCTCGCCGCGGCCACCAGCGTGGGCAGGATCGTGGCCCGGGCCCGTGCGCGCGCCGGGGGGCGCTTGGTCTCACCCCTGACTTGTGCCCTGTGTGTGAGCTCGGTGCCACTCGCGATCTGGCCGGTGGCTGGACTCGAGACGGGATTGGCGACCCTGTTCGCGACCGAGCTTGCGCTCGCGGTGACCCGATCGCGCGCGCCTCGAGTCGGATATGCGGGCGTCTGCGCCGCGGCCCTGGCCTGGCTGCGGCCCGAGCTCGCGCTCTACGTGTTCGTCCTGCTCTGCGCGCTGACAGCGCGCGTGGGACCCCGCGCGCTCGCGGCATGGTCGGTGGCGAGCGTGGGCGCGCTTTCGGTGTTGGGCTTTCGGCGCTTGATGTTCGATCACTGGCTGCCGCTGAGCTCCGCGGCCAAGCCGCCGAACCTGCGCCATGGCTTTGAATACCTGACCGATGCGCTCTGGCAGCCCGGACCGCTGCTCGCGGCTTGCGCCCTCGTGCTCGCGTGGTCGACGAAGGCGCAGCGGATGCCCTGGATCTCGCGGGTACTGGGCGTAAGCCTGGGCGCGCACCTGCTCTCGGTGCTCGTGGCCGGCGGCGATTGGATGCCGGGCTATCGCCTCCTTTGCCCGGTGGTGCCGCTGTTTGCGTGGTGGCTCGCGCAGAGCTTCGGCGTGTTGTGGCGGCGACGACGACCGCTCTTCTGGGTGCTCGCTTCGTCGTTGCTCGTGCTGCGTGCGGCGAGCCTCGTCCAGGAGGTCGCCGTCGCGCGCGCGGCTGGCCTCACGCGGCAAGCAGCGCTGCCCAAGCTACGCGAAGCGTTCCGTGAACAACGTGGGCTCGTGGCTGCGGTGGACGTGGGGCTGCTCGGTGAAGCTTATCCTGGACCCATCTTGGACCTGGCGGGACTGACCGAGCCGTATGTCGCGCATGCACAGGGCGGACATCTAGACAAGCGAATTTCGAGCGCGTGGTTGGAGAGCCGGAACGTGGCGACGTTCATGCTGCACAGCGCGGAGCCCGTGCGCGTGGACGCGCAGGGACACGTGCGCTGGTTTCGGGGATTTCCCGTGGAACGTCGCATACTCAGCATGCCGTGGGTAATCATGAACTACCGCGTTCTGCAGCTCGTTTCGTACCACGATGCGTACCATTACGTGCTGCTCACGAAGCGCGCCGAGGCCCCGTAGTTTTTGGGGTATGTCAAGCGTGAACAGGCGTGTTAGCGATCCTGCGCACGCAGGTGAATTCGGGCTTGGTAGTTCGCGCAGATTTGGCACCATAGACTCATGTCGTCCCTGGCGCCCGGCTTCCTCGTTGCTGCTCCGATCCTGCGTGATCCCAACTTCGCGGGCAGCGTGGTGCTGATGGTGGAGCATTCTGAGCAAGGGGCGCTCGGCTTCGTGGTCAACCGCGTCGCCAACGCCAGCTTGCAGAAGGTGCTCGGGCAACTCGGCGTCGCCGACATCCCGATCCGTCACGAGGTCTCGGTGATGTTGGGCGGCCCCGTCTCCCCGCAGACGGGCTGGATCGTGTTCGACGCGCCGATGGAGGTCGCACAAGATCGCGAGGACGTGCTGATGGTCACGGAGTCGCTGGGCGTGAGCGCCTCCAAGCAGTTCTTGGTCGACGCCGTGAAGGGCGATGGTCCCGGACGCGCGATGCTCGTGCAGGGCTACGCGGGCTGGGGGCCAGGCCAGCTCGAGCTGGAGCTGCGGCAGGGCGTGTGGATCCCGGTCGATCTGGACGCCCGCGTGATCTTCGATGAGCCCGCGGAGCGTCGCTGGAGCGCGGCGCTCGGCGTGCTCGGGATCCACCCGGCATCGTTGCCCCGCACGCAGATCGCGCAGGCCTGAGGCCCCGTTCGAAGCGGCCTACTCCGCCTTGGCGGCGGCCTGGGCGGGCTTCTTCTTGGCGGCCACGTCCATCGCCTTCGCGGGCGCTGACGCGGGCGCGCTCTCGGCCGACGGGGCCTCCGCAGGCGTGCCCTGGAACAACAGCTTGCCGAAGCGGCTCGGCACGTGGAAGTCGCCCACCAGCGGGGCGGACCACCCCGCTGCGCGCATGCCCTTCTCGCGCGCGTCCATGACGTACAGGTTCATGCGCCAGGTCTCGCCGGCCTTGGGCGGCTCGTGCTTGGGGTCACCGAGCGCGAACGCCGTCCAGGGAATGGCGGTCTCCACGGTGTAGCCCTGGTCGGCTTCGTCATCGTTGAGCTTGCCGCGCACTTCCACGCCGTTCTTGAGCCCCGAGTTGAAATCGACGTGGCCGAAGGGCTGGGGCACGCGACGGCTGTCGTAGCGGGTGTCGAACACTTTGCCCGCGGGTGACACCTGGAGCTCGAAGTAATTCTTCTCGTCGCCATCGGGATCGATCATCAGCTCAACCGTGTCCTGCTCCCACAGGTGGTCGTCGTCCCCAGTGAACGTGCTCTTGAGGTAGTCGTCCTCGACGTCGAAGGCGACATACAGGTGCTGCGCGTCCCAGGCCGCCTTGGCCGTGACCTTGAAGTCCGCTGCGTCGCCGGTCATCGTGTTCACGAAGAGCGCCGTGGGCTGGGCCTCGGCCCACACCGCCTCGTCGAGCTTGCCATCCAGCTTGATGGCCGCGCTCTTGCCCTGCTCGGGTCCCGTGCCGGTCGGCGCCGGGACCTCCACGGCCGTCAGCGTAGGCAACTCGGCCGCGGGCACGTTCACCTTGAGCTCGAGCACGCGGGCGCGGTTTTCCTTGTCCTGGGGGCCCTTTACGGAGAGCCGATGGTCGCCCTTCCAGAACCCGAGGTACACGGTGGCCTTGGGCGAGGTCCAGTTGTGCGGCACCGAGAGCACCTGCTCGTCGCGCACGTAGGTCCCGGGCTCCCACATCGAGGCCTCGTAGAACGCGCGCAGCGGGCCATTGCTGTCGAGGTTGATGCGGCTCTTGTTGCGCGCATCAGCGAGGTGCGTGAACAGGCGATAACCCGAGGGCAGGGCGCCGTCGACCTTGTAGTGCCAGGTCACCGTCACGGGCTTGCCAGGAGCGAGCTCCTCGCTCGAGAGGTCATAGCCGATGAGCGTGACCTTCCCGTCGAACGTGATGTCGAGCGGATGCTGCGGCTTGGTCGCTGTCTTGCTGACGTACTTTTTGACCTGGGCCTGTTGCTCCGTGCTCAACGCACCTTTCTTGGAGCAGCCGGAGACGGCGCCGCCCAAGGCCAAGCACAACCCCACCAAAGAAATCACACGCATCATGGTTAGCGGCCCTTCTTGCGAGACTTCTTCTGCATCTTACGCAGGTTTTTTTTCTTCTCTTTATCGACCTTTTTTCCCGGTCCCCGCGCGTTGGGTTGGCCGAACATCCCGGCTGGGCCCCCGCGCCCGAGTCCTGCCATCAGCTGATCGGCGAGGCCCTCCATGCCCTCGAGCCCAGGAGGCAGCCCGCCCATGCCCGGGGGCATGCCCGGAAAGCCGCCCATGCCCGGCATGCCCGGAAAGCCCCCGCCCTTCATGGCGTTCTTCATCTGGCGGGCCATGTTGAGCTGTTTCATCCCCGGCAGCTTCGAGAGCATGCCCGCGCTCTGACCGAGGTTGCCCATCAGATCGCGCATCATACCGAAGCGCTCGAGCAGCTCGGTCACTTCGCGCTCCTCGCGACCCGAGCCCTTGGCCACGCGCACCAGGCGAGAGGGCTGCTTCTGAAACAGCTCGGTGTGCACGCGCTCCTCGCGTGTCATGGAGCTCACGATGGCCTCGGCCTTCACCAGCTCCTTGTCGTCGAGGTTCG
>JBIQKA010000268.1:0-3680 GCA_044507075.1 Myxococcales bacterium | reverse complement strand
TTTGCTTCACGGAAACCTCATGGGCGCGCGCGCGGGTTAAAGCCTGTGGTCGAGGGACGTGCGACGCCTCGACCCACATAAGGGGCGCTTTCGTGATAACACAGCCCCCCCTCCCCATCAACAAGAGCTGCTGACGCGCGAGCAGGTCTTTCGTGGCGGATTGTCATCCTCAAGGGTTCGATTCAGTCGCTCCCATGCCTTGGTCGTGTGAGACCTCGTCCCCGTTTCTCAACGCGGGAAATGCACAGCTGCCCCCCGGAGCCGAGGGAGGCGACCATGTCGCCCGGCAACCTCACTTGCCCGCCTTCTCTCAGCATACGCTCGAGCGCGATCAAATGGGTGCGGTGAATTGCGCGACCGGTCCGCTGTTCCACTAGCAACTTCAAGGCTGAACGTCGGATATACGGGCTTTCTTCCAGCCCGCGCGTCGTGCGTCCACTGGAAAGCTCCACACGGGCGCGCGCCACATGTGGGCCGAGCAGCTCCGAAACATCGCGCACGTCTTCTGCCAGGTTCGCGAGGTGCTCGCTGAGCCGCGGGTTCTCCTGCTCGAGCAGAGGTAGGAGAGTGTGCCGCACACGGGCGCGCAGAAAGCGCGCGTCGCGGTTGCTCGGGTCCTGCGCAAACCGCAGGCCGACCTGTTCGGCGTACGCCAGCACCTCCGCGCGCCGCACATCGAGCAGCGGCCGCACCACGCCGTCCGCACGCTTTGGCGCGATCCCGCGGAGGCCTTCGAGCCCTGCCCCCCGCAGCAGCCGCGCCAACACGGTCTCGGCCTGGTCGTCCAGGGTGTGCCCCACGGCCACGCGCTCAGCGGCCTGCCCCGCGGCGCAGGCCAGCAGCGCCGCGTACCGGGCCTCCCGGGCCCGCGCCTGCAGCGAGGCCCCCGGCGACACCACGACCGGGAGTCCCACGAACGCGATCGCCAGCTCCTCGGCCAGCTCTCGAACCAGCGCGGCCTCGGAGGAAGCCTCGGGCCGTAGCCCGTGATCGACCGTAGCCGCGATCAGCTCGCAGCCGTGGTGATCACGCAGGCTCCACAACGCGTGCAAGAGCACCTGGGAATCGGGCCCGCCGGAGCACGCCACGACGACCCGCTTGGCGCCGAAGAACAGTTCCCTGGCGTCGAGTGTGTCGCGCACACGGGCGAGCAGCGAAGAAGCCGAGCGGGGCGGCGAGGACATGGTCATGCTCTGCCGGTCCCCGTGCCGGAGCGGCCCCAGCGCGGGAGCGAGACACTTTCGCGGCGCGTCTGGCTCGCGCGAAGCCTCAGAAGCGGCCGGAGACGAGCGAGATCTGAACCTGGCTGCGCTGGTTCACGCCGAAACGCTGTCGTTCGGCAGCCGAGTACACGGGGACAGAGCTCACGTCCGGCAGGCGGAAGCGGGTTCCCTCCTTGCTGAGCCGGATGGCGCCACCGCTCTCCATCCGCTTCTCGAGCGACCGGTTGGATCTGCGGTCCTTGAGGGCCAGCGCACCCACGATGGCCGGAATCAGCAGGGCCGCGCCCACGCCGAGCAAGGTCACCGTGACCTCCGGGCCGGGATTGCCCGGGTCGAACGCGAAAGCCCCCGCCAACGCACCGCCGGCGGCGCCCACGGTGGGGAACACAATCCACGCCCAGACGTGATCCTGCAACCCGAACGCCGGGGTCAAGATCAGGCCGAGTTCGGCTCCCAAGAGGCCGAGGCCGATCGTGCCGGCCACGTTGCCACGGATATCGTTGCCGTCCGAGGTAATGGGCGTGTTGCTGCCGTTTGGCGTCGTCGCCTGGGCCGAAGCCTCGGCTGCCTGAAAGGTGACCGCCAATACTAGAAATGCCGTTGCGAGTGATCTGAGCATGAGCGACCGCACTCACCCCTCCCGTGACTGTGCGGGCCAGAGTACGTTGAAAGGCGACACACATCAAGGAAGGCCGAGGCCTTGCTTGGCTATTTCCAGTCCGCTGCAGGGGAGCCCGAACATCATGCCCTTCGCCTCTCGCCCCGAATATCAGAAGATCAGGGTCCAGCTCGACGAGCACGTCGCCACCATCATCCTGCACAATCCTGCGCGCAAAAACGCGCTCGGGCCGCAGATGGTCAACGAGCTCCTGTGGGCGATGGACGATGCCCGGGACGACCCTCAGGTGCGCGTGGTGGTCCTCACGGGAAGCGGATCGGCTTTCTGCGCCGGCGCCGATCTCAGCCAGATGGCAGGCGCCGGCGTGGGGCCGAGCCTCACGCTCCGAGGGGACTTCGCCGATCTGCTGCTGCGCTTCCCGGCCCTCGGAAAGCCGGTGATCGCGCGCGTCGTGGGGCCCGCGCTGGGGGGCGGGCTCGGCCTGGTGGGGAGCGCAGACTTCGCGCTGGCGGCGGAGAGCGCGGTGCTCGGTACGCCAGAGATCCACCGCGGCCTGTTTCCCATGCAGATCATGGCGGTGCTGAGTCCGTTGGTGCCGCGGCGAAAGCTCATGGAGCTCATGCTGCTGGGAGAGAAGTTGAGCGCAGCCAAGGCGCTCGAGTTCGGACTCGTGAGCCGCGTGGTGCCCGATCGTGAGCTCGATGCCGCGGTGTCGGCCCTGGCCGCGGATCTGGCCACGCGCTCGCCCACGGCCATGGCGCACGGCCTGCAGGCTTTCCATCACAACGAGGGCCGGCCGCTCGAGGAGAGCCTTCCGGACCTCAAGGCCCGCTTCGTCGGCTTGCTCGCGACCCGAGACGCAGCCGAGGGGCTCGCGGCCTTCATGCAGAAGCGCCCGCCCAAGTGGACGGGAAGCTAGTCGCTCAGAGCGTCTCGAGATCCACCAGGCGCATCTCCACGCACTGGCCCCCGCGGTAGCTGTCTGGCCGCAAATGCCCGAACAGGCGGGCCCGCGTCGCGCGCGGGGGCTTGCGCGCGGCGAGCTCGTAGCCGAAGGCGGAGAGCTCACGGGAACCGATGCGCAACACCAGCTTGAGGTGCCCCTCGCCGACCTCGTCGGCCCGCACGACCTCGCCGTGGGCCTCAAACAGGGGTTCGGGGTTGGATTCGCCGAGCGGCTCGAGCAAGGTGAGCTCCGAGGCTGCTGGCAAGCGATAACCTTCGCCGTCGATGCGCGCGTCGACCACCACCTCTTCGATCTCGATGCGCTCCTGCGAGAGCTCCGCGCAGGCGCGCTCGAACTCGGCTTGCAGACGATCGATGCGATCGGCGCGAACGGTGAGCCCCGCGGCCGCATCGTGCCCACCGAACTTCTCGAGCAGATCACGACTGCGCGCGATCGCCGCATACAGCGGAAAGCCATCGGGGGCCCGCCCGCTGCCATGCCCGACCTCGCCATCCAACCCGATCACGAGCGTGGGACGCTGATACCGCTCCACGAGACGGGCCGCGCTGATGCCCACCACGCCCCGATGCCAGCCCTGCCCTGCGGCCACGATGCCGTGCCGCACGTGCGCGTCTGCGTCGACCTGCTCGATGGCGGCCGCCGTGACGGCGCGCTCCAGCTCCTTGCGCTCGTTGTTCAGGCGCTCGATCTGCAGCGAGAGTTCGCGCGCCTCCTCCAGCGTCTTGGCGCGCAGCAAGGCGAGCGTCACCGCCGGGTCCCCCAACCTACCCGCCGCGTTCAGGCGGGGCGCCAGGCGAAAGGCCACGTCGACCCCGGACACGTGGGCCCCGGCGCGGATCTTCGCCGCCTCGCGCAGCGCGATCACGCCGGG
>JBIQKA010000072.1:0-25901 GCA_044507075.1 Myxococcales bacterium | reverse complement strand
GGTAGCTGCGGATGAACATGTTGCCGGGGATGCCCGAGATGTGCTCCTCCACCAGCGTGTCGCGGTCGTAGAGGAAGGTGATCACGTTGGGAGAGAGCATGTGCTCGAGCTCGAGCCCGTACAGGCGGGAGGCGTCGGCGCGCTTCACGTAGAAATAGTCGAAGTTGTCATTCAAGGTGTTGACGATGCGGACGCGAAAGGGTTGCGTGTTCCCGTAGGTGCACAGGTCCACGCGATCGACGACCAGGTGCTCGAACGCATCCGTCTCACCGCCGGTCTTCAAGAAGGCGTAGATCTGCATCAGGCCCTCGCGGACCTCGCCCTGGTCCTGAGCCGAATAGAGCACGCTCACCCACAGCGTATCCCGCCCGGCCTTGTCGTAGAGCGGGATCGCCTGCTCGTAGCGGAGCAGGTCGTCGTAGCGGACAGGCAGGCGCACGCTGCGGTCGTACTGCTCGAGGTAGGCCGCGAAGGACGGCTTGGCGGCGTAGATGCGCTTCTTGCGGGAGATCAGGTGGGGCATGCCTGCTGGCTATGCTCCACCCTCGCGCGCGCCCGGGCAAGCCCTCGCGAGCCCGCGCCGCAGTCCGTTACCAGCTCGTATAGGGCAGCCTCGCTCGGACGGCCTCGACCTGCGCCTGCCCCTCGAGGAGCTGCGCGATGGGGTCCCACTCGCCGCGCACCAGGGCGTCGCGCGCGCTCTGCTTGATCGCGCAGCGATAGGCCTTTTCGCCTGCGCGCACCTCGAGCTTCTCCAGGTCCACAACGATCTCGAGCTTCGGGTCCTGCTCGATGGCCGCCGCGAGTTCTGCGATCTGCGCTCGCTGCAGGCTCACGCAGGGGATGCCGAGGGTGGTGCTGTTGCCGAAGAAGATCTCCGCGAAGCTCTCGGCGATCACCGCGCGAAAGCCCGCCTTGTGGATCGACTGGGGCGCGTGCTCGCGCGAGCTGCCGCAGCCGAAGTTGCTGCCGCTCAGGAGCACCTTGGCGCCCTGAAAGCGCGGATCGTTCAGCGCGTGGGGCTTGGGCGTACCGTCGCGCTCGAAGCGGGCGTCGTAGAACAGCTGCCCGCCGAGCGCGTCGAACGTGACGCACAACAAGAAACGCGCCGGGATGATCTGATCGGTGTCGATGTCGTCGCCCGCCACGTAGACGCCGGTGCCGGTGACTTGCTGGATCTGTTCGAGTGCCATGGCTCAGGCCTCTCCCTGTTGCATATCGAATACCTCGCGCGCATCGCTCAGCTCGCCGGTGATGGCGGCCGCCGCCACCATCACCGGGCTCATCAGCACCGTGCGCCCCGTGGGGCTGCCCATGCGCCCCTTGAAGTTGCGGTTCGAGGAGCTCGCGCAGAGCTGGGTCCCCACCAGGCGATCGGGGTTCATCCCGAGGCACATCGAGCAACCCGGCTCGCGCCACTCGAAGCCCGCGGCGGTGAAGATCTCGTGCAAGCCCTCCTCCTCGGCCGCCTTCTTCACGACCTGCGATCCCGGCACGACCAGCGCCTTTACGCCCGCCTTCACCCGCCTGCCCTTCACGAACTTCGCGACCTCACGCAGGTCGCTCAGGCGGCTGTTGGTGCAGCTCCCGATGAACGTCACGTCCACCTTGGTACCCTTGATCGGCGCACCGGACGAGAGCTGCATGTACTTCAGGGCGTCGCTGATCCCGGCGCGCTCGTTCTCCGGGAACTGCTCGGGAACGGGCAAGGGCTCCTCGATGCTGATGACCTGCCCGGGGTTGACGCCCCAGGTGAGGCTGGGGGGGATGTCCTCCGCGCGGAAGTGCACGTCGTCGTCGTAAAACGCGTCGGCATCCGAGGCGATGGACTTCCAGTAGGCAAGCGCGCGATCCCAATCCTGGTCCTTGGGGGCGTAGGGGCGGCCCTTCAGGAACGCGAACGTGGTTTCGTCCGGGTTCACGTAGCCCACGCGCGCGCCGCCCTCGATGGACATGTTGCACAGGGTCATGCGCTCATCCATCGACATGCGCTCGATGGTGTCGCCCGCGTACTCGTACGCGTAGCCCGTGCCGCCGTTCACGCCGAGCTTGCGGATCACGTGCAAGATGACGTCCTTGGCGTACACGCCCGCGCCGAGCTTCCCCGTGACGCGGATCCGCCGCACCCTGAGGGGCGCCATGGCCAAGGTCTGCGTGCTCAGCACGTCGCGCACCTGGCTCGTGCCGATACCGAAGGCGACCGCGCCGAGCGCGCCGTGCGTGGAGGTGTGCGAATCGCCGCAGCAGATGGTCATGCCGGGCTGGGTGAGCCCCTGCTCTGGGCCCACCACGTGCACGATGCCCTGCACGCCGCTGTGCTCGTCGAAGTACTTGATGCCGAACTCTTTGCAGCTCTGGGCCAGCGCCACGCTCATCTGCTCCGCCAGGTCGTCCTTGAACGGCCGCAGGCGCGTGTCGGTGGGGATGATGTGATCGAGCGTGGCGAACGTGCGTTCGGGGTGGGCCACCTTGAGGCCGAGATCTCGCATCATGCCGAACGCCTGGGGCGTGGTGACCTCGTGGATCAAGTGGAGGCCGATGAAGAGCTGGGTGCGCCCATCGGGCAGCGTGCGCACCGTGTGCGCCTCCCAAACCTTCTGAAACAAGCTCTTGCCCATACCCTCTCCTCACTCCCGGGTGCGCTCGCCGGGGGGCGACTCGTTCCTTTGTACGGCGTCGCATTTCATTTATCCAATGAAAGGTTTTTGTATATTCGATTCATGGCATTGATAACTGCCGATCTGCGCGATGTCCGCTACTTTGCCGCCGTCGTGGAGCAGGGCTCACTGAGCCGAGCCGCCGATGTTCTCGGGGTCTCGCAGCCCGCCTTGAGCCACGCCATCGCCCGGCTCGAAGAGAGCCTGGGCGGCGCGGTCTGGCGGCGCACGGGAAACCGGCGCGCCGGGGTGGTGCCGACGGAGCTCGGGCTCAAGGTGCTCGAGCGCGGCGGGCGTGCGCTCGCCGAGCTCGACGCGTTGAGCAAGGACGCCGCCCAGCTACGCGGCCTGGAGGCTGGCGAGCTGAGGGTGGGCTCGGTGCAGTCGTTGGCCGCCACGCTCCTGCCGCAGTGGGTCTCACGCTTTCTCGAGGCGCATCCTGCGATCGTGCTCGAGCTCCCGTTGGTGACCTCGGAGAGCGCAGGCAGCCTGGTGAAGGAGGGCAAGCTCGACGCCGCGCTCGTGGTGGGCCCCGCGCCGGCCGAGCCGCTGCTCAAGCGCATGCGCTGCGGGGAGCAGGAGCTCGTCCTGGTGGTGCGCTCCGATCACCCCCTCTCGTGCGGTCGGGAGGTCGCGCTCTCGGAGCTTTCGCGAGAACCATTCGTGTTCGTTCCGACGGGCACCTTCGCGGCCGTGGCCATCGAAGAGCTCTGTCGGCGCGCGGGGTTTGCCCCGCGGATTCGGGCGCGGCTTGCGTCGATCAGCGGCCTGTGCGCGCTGGTGCGCGCGGGCGTCGGGATCACGATCCTCCCCGAGGGCTCCGTCTCGCATGGCGATCGCGACCTGGTGCAGGTGAAATTCGCGCGCGCCCAACCGCGTCGCGCCGTGCACTTGATCTGGCGCGCCGACGTGCAGCCGAGCCCGGCGCTGCGCGCCTGGCTGAAGGTGGGAAATGGATTGGTGGGGCCGGGCAAGAACGAGCGTCGACGCTGACCGCTCAGCCCCGGAGCAGGCCGCGCCCCTCGAAGTAGGCGATGGCATCACGCAGCGTGTCCTCGAAGGGACGGAACGTGGCGCCGAGCTCACGGACGGCCTTGGCGTTGTCGAAGTAGCCGGGCTTGAGCGCGTAGCTCATGTACTCGCGCGTGACCTCGGGCTCTCTGCCGGCCCGCGTGGTGGCGAAGTTGATCCCGGACAGCGCAGCTTGGGCGACGAACCCGGGGAGGCGGTGGGGGCGTGGGAGGTTGCGCCCGGAGGCGGCGATCACGGCCTTGTTGAAGGCCTCGTTGTCCAGGTTGTGGCCGCTCGCCACATAGATCTGCCCGGCTTTGCCCTTGTCTGCTGCCAACACGTGCACCTTGGCCGCGTCGCGCACGTCCACGTAGCAGAAGCCGCCCGATGTGTACGCGGGCGCCTTGCCGCGACAGATGTTGACGATCAGCCTGCCCGAGGGGGTGGGCGTGATGTCCCCCGGCCCGAGCACGACCGCCGGACACACGACGCGCACGTCGAGCCCCCAGTTGGCGAAGTCGAGCGCCGTGAGCATGCTGAGGTGCTTGGTGCGGCTGTAGTGGAAGTTGAGATCCCAGGCTTCGTACGCCGTGGACTCATCGGCCAGCTGGCCCTCTTCGGGCCGGCCCAGGGCCACCACGCTCGCCGTGTACACGACCTTGCCGACGCTGCTGCGACGGGCGGCCTCGAGCACGTTGAAGGTGCCGCGCATGTTCACTTGGTACATGGGGCTCGGGTCCGCCATGTAGTCCTTGTAGATGGCGGCGCAGTGGTAAACGACGTCCATGCCCGCGCAGGCCGAAAGCGCGTCCTTGGGCGACAGCACGTTGCCGCGGATCACCTCCACCGAGGCACCCTCGAGGTTGTCGAGGGGCTCGTTGGGCAACGCAAGCACCCTGACCTCGGCTTCGCGCGCGAGGAGCTCTTTGACGATGGCGCTCCCCAAAAAGCCCGCGCCACCGGTGACCAATGCCTTGAGCATAGGACCGTCATGCTTGGGCAACCGGCGCGCGATCGCAAGGGAGAAAGCGGTCTTGAAGAGACCCCGAGCAATGGAACGCCGCGTTCGGTCAGTCGCCGCGCGCGTGTGCGCGCTCAGTAGGCGCCTCGACCCGTGACGACGGCGGGGATGGTGGCGAGCAGGATCTTCACCTCTTCGACGGGGCGCACGCGGTCGATGTACTCGATGTCGAGCTCGACTTGCTGCTCGAAGCTCAGGTTGCTGCGCCCACGCACCTGCCAGAGACAGGTCAATCCGGGCTTCACTTCCAGGCGACGCAGCGCGCGGTTGTCGTAGAGCGCGACCTCGCGCCACACGGGCGGCCGCGGCCCGATCAGCGTCATATCGCCCTTGAGCACGTTGAAGAGCTGCGGCAGCTCATCGATGGAGAACTTGCGCAGCACGCGGCCCACGGGCGTGATGCGCGGATCGCGCACCATCTTGAAGCGCACGCCATCGACCGCCGCGCGGTGTTGCTTGGCCAGCTGATCCTTGAGCGCCTCGGCGTTGACCACCATGGTCCGAAACTTCCACATGGTGAAGCGACGGCCGTTCTGGCCAATCCGCTCCTGGCCGAAGAACAGCGGCCCCTTGCTGGTCAGCTTCACCGCCAAGGCCGCGCAGAGCAGCAAGGGCATGAGGCACAGGAGCCCGACGCTGGTGGCGAGCACATCGAGCGCGCGGCGAACCTTCGGCCCCTGCGCGTCCAGGCTCAGGGACGAAAGCAAGCGCGCACGACGGAGCGCTCGGCGCGCGGCCTGGTACTTGACCGGAGCGGCCTTCGACAGGGGAAAGCTCGGTCGCACGTCCTCGATGGCGGCTTCGCCGGGGCCCGAGAGGGCCGCCGGGGGGCAAGCAGAAACCAGCAATCGTCGTTCGGTCATGGTGCAAGGGCACAAAGCAAGCGAAGTGCCAGTCCGAAAAGGCACATGCGCGCACTGTGTGTGCCTATATAGTGTGCCTTTCAGAGCAGAATTATTTACTCACAAGGGCCAAAATGTGCGGCATTGAGCCATACCTGGCCACAACTCTAGCCACCATCAGCAACTCGCGTCGCCGCCCCAACCACCCCACTGAGCGTAACATTCCCCGATTGTGACGGTGTGTTACGCCCCGGTGTTGCGCCTCGAGCGGCGCTCCTTGGCGGGCGGGTCCTGGCTGTCGACGTGGACCATCACCCCGCTGCGTTCGAGCTGGGGCGTAAGCGAGACCACGACACGATTGCCACCCGCCCGCTTGGCCGCGTAGGCCTCGGCATCCGCACGTCTCAAGAGCGATGCCACGTCATCGTCGCTGCGCGTCATCGTGAGCCCGACGCTCGCCGTCACCGGGGTGTGAGGCCAGCGCTCGCAGCCCACCCGCGCCACGGCCTGCACGATGCGCTCGGCTACCGGCAAGAACCCATCCGGCGCAAGATCGGGCAAAACCACAACGAATTCATCGCCGCCGTAGCGCGCAACCAGATCCACCGTGCGCGTCTCGGAGGTGAGCGCGCTGGCGATGTCCATCAACAGCAGGTCTCCGGCGTCGTGTCCGAGCGCATCGTTCACCTGCTTGAAGCCGTCCAGGTCGAGCATCATGACGCCGCAGCGCGCGCCGCGGGCCACGCGATCGAGCTGGCGGCGCAGCTCGTCGATCAGATGGCGTCGATTGAACAGGCCCGTCAATTCATCGCGATGGCTCAGCTCGGCGAGTCGCTTGTTCATCCGATCCAGCGCCGTCATCTGCCGGAGCACGATGCTGGTGGTCATCAGCACGCTCATGGCCACCAGCGTGCCGCTCGCGATTAGCTGGGGCAGGGGGGGCAAAGGTTGCGGGCGGGCCGGGGCGTACTCCAACAGCCGCAGGGAACAGAGCACGAGCAGACCCAGGTAGACCACCGTGCCCAGGGCCGCGAGCCGCATGGACACCCGTGAGCGCGAGAGCGAAGAAGCCGCGTTCACCACGGGGATCAACAGATAGAGGAACGGCACGACGCTCGAGGCGGGGCCGAGCAGGTACACCACGTAGGTCAAAAAGGCGATGTCCACGAAGCCCATCAACAGGCTGCGGCGGTCGCCGGGCATCCAGCTCTTGTGGATCATTCCCTGGAAGATCAGCGCGAACACCAGGTTCAACACGAAGACCCAGTGAGCCTCGGTCATCCCTGGGAACACGCTGTCCGCAAAGCTGATTGCCGCGAGCGCGAACGCGACGCGCACGAGCCCCGCGCGGCGACTCGCGCTGTGTCGGCGCTCGAGTCGGCCGTGGGCGGGGGCGATCAAGCTTTGGGTAGGGGCGATCAAGGCGATGGGCTCGAGCTCGTTCGGGGCTGACTCGCTGCACTTCGCGAGGCCAGGAGTGTGCGACGCCTGGCTGAACTACGCCCTAAGGGCCCTGGGCAGCAAGGCTACTGTGCAGTAAGGTCCCATTTCTGTGCGCTCCTGTACGAGCCATGAGTAGCTGCGGCGACTCCGCCGTGATCCAGGTTTCGTGAGCCCAGCATGACCGAGCTTCGTTTCGTATCAGGGACACTGGAGTTACGTGGATGGTCACCCGAGGGGACGTCCTTGCCGGAGGGCGTGACCTGGGATCCACGCAGCGCGTGCCACCGCGCAGAGGCGCGATTGTACGCCGATTTGCTGCGCCTCCTGGTGCGCTCGAAGACCCCTTACCAGGATCACGCGCGCGCCTACACGGAGCTGGCGACAGGCCTCGTGGTCTCCCGTGAGCCGCGGCCCTATCAGCGTGAGGCCCTCACGGCGTGGGAGCGGGGTCGCAGCGCTGGAATCGTGGTGTTGCCCACAGGGGCGGGGAAGTCCCAGCTGGGCGCGATGGCGATCGACAAGAAGCGCCGCAGCACGCTGGTGGTGGCGCCGACGCTCGACCTCGTACGTCAGTGGTATGACCTCTTGCGCACGAGCTTCGGCGTGGAGGTCGGTATCGTGGGCGGAGGGGAGCACATTGTCCTTCCCTTGACCGTGACCACGTACGACTCGGCCTACCTGCACATGGAGAACTTCGGCAACCGCTTCGGCCTGGTGATCTTCGACGAGTGCCACCACCTGCCGAGCGAGAGCTACGCCCTTTCGGCCCGGCAGTGCCTGGCGCCGTTTCGATTGGGCTTGAGCGCGACCCCCGAGCGCGCCGATGGCCGCGAGGAGTTGCTGCAGACGCTGGTCGGCCCCACGGTGTATCGGCGCGAGATCATCGACATGAGCGGCCAGTATCTGGCCGAGTACGAGACCGAGCGCTTGGCCGTCGCGCTCTCGCCCACCGAGCGACAGGAGTACGAGGCCGAGCGCGGCGTGTATCTCGCGTTCGTGCGCGCCCAGGGCATCCAAATGGGCTCCCCGCAGGGCTGGGGCGAGTTCATCATGCGCTCGTCGCGCAGCGAGCAGGGGCGGCGTGCCATGCGCGCGTACCGACGCCAGCGGGAACTGATGTTCGCGGCGCCGGCCAAGCTCGACTACGTGGAGAAGCTCTTGCATCGGCACCGCAAAGAGCGCGCGATCGTCTTCACCCAGGACAACGCCACGGCCTACGCCCTCTCGCGTCGCCTCTTGATCCCGGCGATCACGCATCAGACCAAGGTCAGCGAACGGAGCGAGATCCTCTCGCGCCTCAACGCGGGCGTGTACACCGCGGTGGTAACCTCCAAGGTGCTCAACGAGGGCGTCGACGTGCCCTCGGCGAGCGTGGCCGTCGTGGTGTCCGGCAGCGGCTCCGTGCGCGAGCACGTGCAGCGGCTGGGTCGCATCCTGCGCAAGCAAGGCGACAAGCGCGCCATCCTCTACGAGCTCATCACCGCGGACACGGGCGAGGCGTTCACCAGCGAGCGCAGGCGGGAGCACAGTGCTTACCGCTGACCTGGTGCGAACCCGCAAGAAGGCGGGCGAGCTGTTCGTGACGGAGCTGAGCGACAAGCTGCGCCCCCGCGCCCTCGAGCTCGCGCAGGACTATCTTTCGCTCGCGGAGGCGCACGTAGGTGCGAGCCGGGCCGAACTCGAGGAGGCCTGGGAGGGGATCAAGGTCGCCGCCAGCGAACGCAAGCTCGCGCAGGGGTTGCGCAAGCTGGTGGAAGATCGCGTGCAATTCGACGTCCAGAGCGAGCTCGACCCGAGGCTGCTCCGCGGCGAAGTGTTCGAAGCGGTGGCGCGCGCCAGGCAGGACCTGGGCGAGCAGGAATTCTTCGACCGTGAGGCGTTCCTGGCCCAGGAGGCGAGCCGCCTTGGCCTCTCGCCGGCGCAGCTCGAGCGCGCCCTCTACGCGGACTTGCGCGCCGCGCAGGTGCTCACGGGCTTGAACGCGACGTCGCCTGACCACCTGGTCCAGCACTACGACCTCGCGCAGAAGCAGGCGGTCTTTCTGCGCGCGGCCTCGGTGATCGCCGAGGTGCGCTGTCGCGATCCCTACGCCTATCGCGTGCTGTTTCGGAAGCTCAAGTTCTTCCGCCTGATGCACCGCATCGAGCCGCTCGCCGACGGCTACCGGATCACCATCGACGGGCCCTTCAGCCTGTTCTCGGCTTCGATCAAGTACGGGCTCGAGCTCGCCCTGGCGCTCCCCGCCCTGCTCAGCTGCGACGTCTACGACATCCGCGCGCAGCTGCGCTGGGGCAAGGAGCGTGAGCCGCTCACCTACAAGCTCTCGGGCAAGAGCCGCACCGCGCTCACGGGCGAGCTGCCGGTGCCGGACGAGGTGGCCACGTTCCTTTCTCGCTTTCGGGACCTCTCATCCGAGTGGGAGGCGGAGCTCTCGAGCGACATCCTGGAGGTGCGGGGAGTGGGGCTGTGCGTGCCCGATCTGCGCTTCGTGAGCCGCGAGACCGGCGAGGTCGCCTACTTGGAAGTGCTCGGGTACTGGAGTCGCGACGCGGTTTGGAAGCGGGTGGAGCTCGCCTCGGCGGGGCTCAAAGAACGCGTGATCTTCGCGGCTTCGAGCAAGCTCCGGGTGAGCGAGGAGGTGCTCGGCGAGAACGTCCCGGCTCAGCTCTACATGCACAAGGGGACCCTCTCCCCCAAAGAGGTCCTGCGTCGCCTTTCGGGAGGGCCGCGGAGCCAGTAAGCTCAAGGCATGAGCGACGACATGACCGCGCGGGCCCGCGAGATGGTGGCCGAGACACCCAAGCTCCCCGAGATCGACGTGCGCGAGCGCGCAGGCGATCACACGGGTAACCCCCGAGTCCTCGACGAGCGGCTGTTCATGCAGCTGCTGGTTTATCGAGTGGACGAAACAGTCGAGCCCGATTCCATCTTCGAGCAGCTCGGCAGGGCTTTGACGGCCGCCGAGTGCGCGGGGGTGCTGTACCGGGACGTCAACGATCCGCGCAGCCTGGGCTTGCTCACCTGGAGCGTCGATCCGTCGCACTTCGTGACCAAGGTGCGCTCGGTGCTGCTGTCGCCCGCTTTTCGGGGCCTCAAGCTGCGGGAGGACTTCACCATGTTCGGCCGCAGCTACGCGACCGGCTACGAACCGGATCTCCCGTACTGGTTGCTGAAGCGTCCGGTCGAGAACGCAGTGAACCCGGAGCACCGCTGGGCCGTGTGGTACCCGCTGCGCCGCGCCGGCTCGTTCGAGCAGCTCTCCATCAAGGAGCAGGCGGGCGTCCTACGCGAGCACGCGGCGATCGGGCGCGCCTACGGCGAACAGGGCCTCGCGACCGACATTCGGCTCGCCTGTCACGGCCTCGATGCCAAGGACAACGAGTTCGTGATCGGGCTCGTGTCCAAGGATCTGCACCCGCTCTCTCACCTGGTGCAGCGCATGCGCAAGACCCAGCAGACCTCCGAGTACATCGCGCAGATGGGCCCGTTCTTCGTGGGGTATGCGGTGTGGCAGCGGAGCTGACCACAGCGCGCGGGCGCGGCGACTACCTGCGCGGACACTTCGTCGCGAGCGCGGACGACGCGCTGAGCGGGCGCATCGAGCGCGTGAGCCCGCGTGAGTTTTCGGACCTGGTGGGGAGCCATGGCTTTCGTTTGGCGGCCGTCGACGAGGCGGTCGCCAGCGCACGCGACGCGTTTCCCGACTGGGCGCGCACCCCGCTCGACCGGCGCGCGGAGCTCATGGTCGCGCTCAAGTCGGCGATCGCGGCGCGCGCCGAGGAGCTTTCGCTGCTGATCACGCGTGAGGTGGGCAAACCCCGCTGGGAGGCCCGGACGGAGGTATCGGCCGCTCTGAACAAGATCGACATCACGCTCTCGGACGGGCTCGCCCTGGTCGCCCCGAGAGAGATGGGCTCGGCGGCGCAGCGCTATGCGTTCAAGCCCCACGGGGTGGGCGCGGTGCTCGGGCCCTTCAACTTTCCCTTGCACCTGGTGCACGGTCACGTGGTGCCCGCGCTGGTGACTGGGAACACGGTGGTGGTCAAGCCGAGCGAACTCGCGCCCTCCGTGGGCCAGCTCTACGCGGAGTGTTTCGACGCCGCCGGCTTCCCGGCCGGTGTCTTCAACCTCGTGCAAGGAGACGCGGGCGCTGGGGCCAAGCTCGCCGCCCATCCAGACGTGGATCTGGTGATGCTCACCGGCAGCTATCGGGCGGGTCACGCCATCAAGATCGCCACGCTCGAGCAGCCCCACAAGCTGCTGGCGCTCGAGCTGGGCGGGCACAACCCGGCCATCGTGCTCGCCGACGCGGACCTCGAGAAGGCCGTCCACGACGTGCTCTGGGGCGGCTTCGTGAGCGCCGGGCAACGCTGCAGCGGCACCGCCGTCGCCCTGGTGGATGATCAGCGCTTCGACGCGTTCGCGAGCTTGCTGCTCGAGAAGCTCGACAAGCTGCGGGTAGGAGATCCCATGGACGACGTGTTCATGGGACCCGTGATCAGCGAGCAGGCGCGCGAACGCTTCTGGGAAGCACTCGCCGCCGCCGAGGGGCAGGGGGTGCACGCGCTGCGCAGGAGCGCGCCGCTCTCGGAGGGGCTTCCCCGCGGGGCCTATTTGACCCCCAGCGTGCACGTGATCGAGCAGCTCCGAGGGATCGCCTACGAGAGCGAAGAGCTGTTTGGGCCCGACCTCGCCCTGGTGGCCGTAGCCGGCTTGGAGCATGCCCTGAAGCTCGCCAACGCGGGCCCCTACGGGCTCAGCGCCAGCGTCTTCACGCGCGATCGTGAGGCGTTTGCGCATGCCCTCGCGAGTCTCCGCCACGGCTGCGTCAACTGGAACGCACCGACCTGCGGCGCCTCGTCGCGGCTGCCCTTCGGGGGGACGGGCAAGAGCGGCAATCACCGTCCGGCCGCGCTATTTTCGACGCTCTATTGCACCTATCCGGTGGCCAGCCTGGAGGGCGCCGAGACGCTCGACCCGAAGTCTCTTTCGCCCGGCATCGTCTGGTGAGGCGAGGGCGGGCCCGAACATCCGTGGTCTTCCGCCTGACCGCATTTCGCTCGCGGGCGCAGCCGCCCGCTTCGACCGCATTTCGCTCGCGGGCGCAGCCGCCCGCTTCGACCGTGCTTGCGGTATCGGGCTGGCAACGTTAGCGTCCCAAACATCATGCGTCTCGACGCTCGCTTGCTCTTTGCGCTTTGGCTCGGCTGGTTGTGGCTCGCGACGCCCCTCCGAGCCGAAGGACCAGACGCGGGGCCAAGCGACGTGAAAGCTTACACGCCGCGGCCGAGCGCTGGCGCGGAGCACGAGCGCGAGCTGCAGATCTACGCCGCCGCCGGCGCCCCGGTCGTGCACCTGCGCATCGACGGCACGGTCGATCTGGGCCTCTCCGCGTTCCTCGATCGCGTGATGGCCGAGCATCCCGACGCGGCGGCCTTGCTGCTCGAGATCAATACCCTGGGCGGGCGCGTCGACGCCGCGATCCAGATCCGGGACGCGCTGCTCGCCAGCAAGGTCAAGACCATCGCCTTCATCCACCCGCGTGCGATCAGCGCCGGGGCTTTGATCGCGCTCGCTTGCGACATCATCGCGATCTCGGGGGGAGCGAGCATCGGCGCGGCGACGCCCATTCAAATGGGGGACAAGGGGGCTGAGCCGGTCGCGGAGAAGATGGTCTCGTATTTCCGCACCGAGATGCGCACCACGGCGGAGGCCAAGGGGCGCCGCGGCGACGTGGCGGAGGCCATGGTGGACGCCAGCGTCGAAATTCCGGGCCTCGATCCGGCAGGGAAGCTGCTCACCCTCGACACCGATGGCGCGCTCGAGACGGGGATCGCCGATTTCAAGGCTGACAGCGTGGACGCGGTGCTCGCCCGGGTCGGCCTCGGCACGGCAGAGCGCAAGGGGCAGACCGAGAACTGGGCGGAGAAGCTGGTGCGCTTTCTGACCGACCCCGTGGTCAGCGGGCTCTTGATGAGCCTCGGCACGCTCGGGATTCTGATCGAGCTCTATACGCCCGGCCTGGGCTTGCCCGGGGCGCTCGGAGCGCTGTGCCTTGCGCTGTTCTTCGGGGGGCATTTGCTGGTGAACCTGGCCGGGCTCGAAGAGCTCATCCTGTTCGCTGCGGGGCTGGGGCTGCTTGCGGTGGAGGTGCTGGTGCTGCCCGGCTTCGGGATCGCCGGCGTGCTCGGCGTCCTGTGCATGGTGGCCGCGCTCGTGCTCACCTTGGTGGGGTTGCCGCTCGGGGTCACGCTCCAGACGGGAGCCTGGGTGGAGCCGCTCATGCGTGTGACCACGGCCCTGGTGGCCACGGTCGTGTTGATGTTGTTGTCGCTGCGCGTGCTCCCCAAGAGCCGCGCCGGAAGGGGGCTCGTACTCGCGAGCAGCACCGCGCGCAGCGAGGGCTTCGTGGCGAGCGACGAAAGCCGCCTGGTGGGGCAGCTTGGGATTTCGGAGAGTGAGCTCAGGCCCGCGGGCATCGCCAGATTCGGCGATGAGCGGGTGGACGTCGTCAGCGAGGGCATCTTCATCCCACGCGGGCAGGCCGTGCGGGTCGTGCAAGTCGAGGGCGTGCGGGTGGTCGTGCGGCCAGAAGAGCAGGGCGACGCAACGTAATTTTCTCTAACGCGGAAGCGGGGACGCAGGCATGGACGAAGCGACAACTTTGATCAGTTTCTTCATGGTGCTGTTGATGATGGTGATCGGCGGCAGCTTCTTTCTTTGGCTGATCCCGATCCAGCTGTGGGTGGCGGCCTGGTCCAGCGGGACCTATGTGGGCTTGATGACGCTCGTGGCGATGCGCCTGCGTCGCGTCACGCCCACGGCCATCGTCAATCCGCGCATCACCGCCATGAAGGCGGGGCTCGACATCCCGATCGATCTCTTGGAATCACACTACCTCGCAGGCGGCAACGTGACGCGCGTTGTGAATGCGCTGATCAGCGCCGACAAGGCGGGTATCCAGCTCCAATTCAAGCAAGCCGCGGCCATCGACCTGGCCGGCCGCGACGTGTTCGAGGCCGTGCAGATGAGCGTCAATCCGAGCGTGATCAGCACGCCGAAGATCTCCGCGGTGGCCAAGGACGGCATCCAGCTCGTGGTCGCCGTGCGCATCACCGTGCGCTCGAACATCAACCGGCTGGTCGGCGGCGCCACGGAAGAGACGGTGGTCGCGCGCGTGGGCGAGGGCATCGTCTCCACGATCGGCTCGGCGCGCACCTACGAAGAGGTGCTCGAGAACCCCGACCGCATCTCGAAGAACGTGCTCGGGCGCGGGCTCGACAGCGGGACGGCGTTCGAGATCCTCTCGATCGATATCGCCGACATCGACGTGGGCGCCAACATCGGCGCCAAGCTGCAGACCGAGAAGGCGGAGGCCGACAAGCAGGTGGCCCAGGCCCAGGCGGAGAGTCGCCGCGCGATCGCGGTGGCGGCCGAGCAGGAGATGCGCGCCAAGGTCGAGGAGATGCGCGCGAAGCTCGTGGAGTCGGAGTCCCAGATCCCGATGGCGATGGCCGAGGCGCTGCGCACCGGCAAGCTCGGGGTGCTCGATTACTACCAGTTGCGCAACGTGGCCGCAGACACCGAGATGCGTCAGTCGATCGGTAAGCTGAACGATCCAGGGACCAAATGACGACGAGTAACAGGGCGGGCGAGCCAAGAGCCCTCGTCAACATGGCCGACAAGCGGGGGTTTTTGCTGCGCTTGGTGTTGGCGGAGGTGATCGCGCGCCCCGGAGAGGGGCCCTTGACTCCGCGCTTTGCGCGGCCTTCTGCCGGCTTCGGACGCGCGCCCAGCCTGCCCGAACGCGAGGAGCCGACGACCCCGGAGCCCCGGTGAAAACGCTGCTCGGACAGGTCTTGGTGGGGCTGCTCAAGCTCGTCTTGAGGCTGATCGTCTTCGCGATCACGGGGCGATGGGTCGAGTTCGAGACGGGCGAACAGGCGCGGCCCGCTCCGGCCCAAGCGCCCATCTTCGGCGCCAAGGGCCCCGATCGCGCGCTCTTGGCCCAGCAACTCGAGGCGTTGCGAGCCAGTCAGTCGCCCGCCAGGGCCTCCGAACGCGCGGAGCTCGAGGCGTTCGCCCGTGACTTCGGCGCTCCGCTCGAGGCGTACCTACGCGAAGAGGGCGTGGGCTTGAAGAGACGCTCCTTCGTGGTGTTGACGGAGAGCGGACCCGCGGCGGCGAGCCTGTTGCCCGCGCTCCGGGCGTACACCCGCCACTTTCCCATCGTCGTGCCCGAGGGGGCGGACGGGCTCGAGGGTTATGTGACCACGGCGCGTGAGCGCGCTCGCGCGCTTTCGGAGGATGCCCCGGGGTTACTCCAGCGGCTGCGGCGCGCGCATGGCTGGCCCGAGTTTCTGCTCTTGCCCGGGAGCGAGGCCCGACTTTCGCCCGAGCTCCTCGTAAGCTTGCGTGGCGCCTTCGGCGTCTGGCTTCCCGCGCTGCTCGCGGAGATCCTGCTCACGCTGCAGCTCGGGCCGAGCTACGCGGCGTACCTTTCGGACTTCCCTGGTCCGCTCACGGCCGGAGCCGGCTCGCATCCTCGCTTGCTCGGAGATCAGCCGCCGCGCCTGTTGCGGCTCCACGCCGCCCTCGGGACCCTGGAGTTCTTGGGCCATTTCGAGGAGAGCGGGAGGCTCGAGAGGAAGCTCGAGAAGCAGTTTGGCGAGCGCCCGAGCCTCCCGTTGCAGGATGAAGCCCCACAGGCGCCAAAGCTTCCCTACGAGCTCTGGCGGGCGGAGCTCGAGGGGTTGCTCGAGTCGGTCTTGGAGGATGTTCAGCCTGCCCTGGGGGGACGTTCGCTGCTCGACGCACGCGGCGTCGCCTTTTCGCATGGGGAGCAGGCTCGCGCGCAGCGGCTCGCCGCGTTGTTGCGGGACAGGGACGCGGACCTCGGAGCGCACGGCGAGCTGCGCGCGCGTGACTGGCTCTCGGCGGCGCTGCTGGTGAGAGAGGATGGCGGGCTGTCCGAAAATGAGCTCGCGCTTCGCCTGCGGCACGCGCTCCACGGTCCACGCCGCGCGCGCCGTTCGGAGAAGAAGACACGGCTCGCCGCGCCACCCGCGGCAAACGGGCGCCCCGAGCGCCTCGAAGCGTTGCTGCGCGATCCGGTGGCGATCCGCGACGCGGTGGCCCTGGGGGCGCTGCTCGGCCCGCGCCGCCAGCGTTGAGCGGCCGCGGCGTGTGCTTTGGGCCACGATCATGACGTTTCCGGACCTTGTCGAAGGACCAGCGCTCTGACAGGCTCGGCCGACGTCAGGGAGGCAGCTGAAGAATGAGCAGACTGGAGCAGGCGGTTTCCACGATCTACGAGCTGCGATGTCTGGCCCGCGTGGCGCCGAGCCTCTCTCGCTTCGCCAAAAATCGCCCCTGGAGCGCCTCGCGCCTCCTGGACGAGCGCGTGGAGCAGACGCCGAACCACCTGGCCATCGCCTTCCTCGAGGAGCGCTACACGTGGCGCGACACCGAGCGTCGGGTCAACCAGTACGCGCACTTCTTTCAGAGCAAGGGGATCGGCCGTAACGATGTGGTCGCGGTCTTGATGGACAACCGCCCCGATTTCCTGTTCGCCACGCTCGCCCTCAATCGCCTGCGCGCCATCTCGTCCCTGATCAACACGAACGCGTCCGGGGTGGCGCTCACCCACGCCATCAACGTGTGCAACGCCAAGGCGGTCTTGGTCGGCTCCGAGCACGCCGCGGCGCTCCGCGAGGTGGCGCCCGCGCTGTCGAACCTCGGGGGCCGGATCTGGATGCACGAGGACACGACCGGCGCGGGCGGAGCGGGGCGCGTCGAGCGAGGCGCCCAGGACGGGGGCTTCGAGCGCATCAACGAGAGCGTGCTCGCCCAAGCCGACGCGCGTCCCGCGGGCACAGCGATCCCGAACAGCTCCGATGTGATGTGTTACATCTACACGTCGGGCACCACGGGGCTCCCCAAGGCCGCGGTCATCACCAACAAGCGCTACCTGTCGGGCGCCTATCTCTACGGCGCAGGCTGCATGGAAGCCACGCCGAGCGACATCATCTACCTAACGTTGCCGCTCTATCACGCCAATGCGTTCATCATCAGCTGGGGCTCGGCGCTCGCACACGGCGCGGCGGTCGCCTTGCGTCGCAGGTTCTCCGCTTCGCAGTTCTGGGAGGACGTGCGCAAGTACGACGCCTCCATCTTCGTGTACATCGGTGAGCTCTGTCGCTACCTGCTCAACGCGCCCAAGAGTCCGCACGAACGCGGGCATCGGCTGCGCGTGGGGGTAGGCAACGGGCTGCGGCCTGACGTGTGGGAGCCGTTCCAGAAGCGCTTTGGTGTGCCGCTCATCCGCGAGTTCTACATGGCGACGGAGAGCAACGCGCCGATCGTCAATTTCGAGGGCCGCCCGGGGATGCTCGGTCGCTTGAAGCCCGGTCAGGTCCTCGTGCGCTGCGACGAGACGACCGGCGAGGTGATCCGCAACCGCCGGAACTTCTGCGAGCAGGTCGAGGTTGGGCAGAAGGGCATGCTGCTCGGTCGCATCAACCCGCTGGTCACGTTCGATGGCTACGTGGACAAGGCCGCGACCGACAAGAAGCTGTGGAAGGACGTGTTCCGCAAGGGCGATGCCTACTTCAACACGGGCGACCTGCTGCAGCTGCACGAGGATTCCTGGGTTTCGTTCGCCGATCGCGTGGGCGACACCTTCCGCTGGAAGGGCGAGAACGTCTCGACCAACGAGGTCGCCGAGGTGCTCAACGGCGCCAAGGGGGTGCTCGAGAGCAACGTCTACGGCGTGACCGTGCCCGGCAACGAGGGGCGCGCGGGCATGGCGAGCATCAACGCGAATGGTGAGCTCGACCTCGACGAGTTTGCCCGCTACGTCGTGAGCCGCTTGCCCGCCTACCAGCGCCCGTACTTTCTGCGCTTGCAGCAGGAGATGCGGGTGACCGGCACCTTCAAGCACCAGAAGGCGGGCTACCGCGAGGAGGGCTTCGATCCCAACAAGGTCGACGATCCGCTGTTCTTCCTCGATGGCGACACCTATGTCCCCATCGACCGCGCGCTGTTTCAACGCCTGCAGGCCGGCGAAATCACCCCACGTTGACCCGTCTGACCACCGCCCGGACACGGGGCAGGCGGGGCAGAACGCCGGTCCGGATCGCCCCTTGTCGAATCGAATTCGGTCTGACACGATGCGGCGACACGGTTCCCGGGGCCGTCGGCGTTGTGTGAGCTATCGCGCGCCACCATGCCCCAGGCCCAAACAGGCTGAGAACGGGCGCCGATCCGTACGGATGGAGGCATGGGCAGATGAGCAGGCTGGAGCAGGCGAAGTCGACGGTTTACGAGCTTCAATGCCTGTGGCGGGTCGCGAAGAAGATTGATCGCTTCGCCAAGAATCGTCCCTGGAGCGCATCGAGGCTGCTCGACGAGCGGGTCGTAGAGGCCCCCAACAACCTCGCGGTCGCCTATTTGGACGAGCGCTACACGTGGCGCGACGTGGACCGCCGCGTGAACCAATACGCGCGCTTCTTCCAGAGCCGCGGCATCGGACGTGGCGACGTGGTGGCGCTCCTCATGGACAACCGTCCGGAGTTCCTGTTCACGGTCCTCGCGCTCAACCGGCTCGGCGCCATCGCGTCGTTGATCAACACCAACGCGACCGGCGCCCCGCTCACGCACGCGATCAACGTGTGCAAGGCGAAGGCCGTCTTGGTTGGCTCCGAGCACGCCGCGGCGCTGACAGAGGTTTTGCCCACCTTGCACGGCCTCGAGGGGCGCGTCTGGATGGTCGTCGATAGGGGGGGGGAGCAGTCCCACGAATTGGAGAGCGTCAACGAGCTGATCGCGAGTCAGTCGGACGCCAGGCCCTCGGGCGTCGTGCTCCCGAACAGCTCCGACGTGATGTGTTACATCTACACGTCCGGCACCACGGGGCTGCCCAAGGCGGCCATCATCACCAACAAGCGCTACTTGGCCGGCGCTTACATGTTCGGTAGCGCGGCCATGGAGGCCAGCGAGCGCGACATCATCTATCTGCCGCTCCCGCTCTACCACTCGAACGCCATCATCATCGGCTTCGGTTCGGCGCTCGTCAGCGGCGCGGCCGTGGCGCTGCGTCGCAAGTTCTCCGCTTCCCAGTTCTGGGACGACGTGCGCAAGTACGACGCCTCCATCTTCGTGTACATCGGCGAACTCTGTCGCTACCTGCTCAACGCGCCCAAGAGCCCCCACGAGCGCAACCACCGGTTGCGGGTCGCGGTCGGCAACGGCCTGCGCCCGGACACTTGGGTGCCTTTCCAGCGCAGGTTTGGCGTGCCCCTGATCCGCGAGTTCTACGCGGCGACCGAGGGCAACGCGCCGATCGTCAATTTCGAGGGGCGCCCGGGCATGCTCGGGCGTCTGAAGCCCGGTCAGGTGCTCGTGCGCTGTGACGAGGCCACGGGCGAGATCCTCCGCAACAAGGAGAACTTCTGCGAGCGCGTCGAGGTGGGCCAGAAGGGCATCCTGCTCGGACACATCAATCCGCTGCTCTCCTTCGATGGCTACGTGGACAAGAGTGCGACCGACAAGAAGGTCCTCCGCAACGTGTTCCGGCAGGGAGACGCCTACTTCAACACGGGCGACCTGCTGCAGCTGCACGAGGATTCCTGGGTCTCGTTCGCCGATCGCGTGGGCGACACCTTCCGCTGGAAGGGCGAGAACGTCTCGACCAACGAGGTCGCCGAGGTGCTCAACGGGGCCAAGGGCGTGCTCGAGAGCAACGTCTATGGCGTGAGTGTGCCGGGGGCCGAGGGGCGCGCGGGCATGGCCAGCATCAGCGCCAATGGGGAGCTCGATTTGGCTGAGTTCGCCCGCTACGTGGTGGACCGACTTCCCGCATACCAGCGTCCCTACTTCCTGCGCTTGCAGCAGGAGATGCGGATCACGGGCACCTTCAAGCACCAGAAGACCGGCTACCGTGACGAGGGCTTCGATCCCAGCAAGGTGAGCGATCCCCTCTATTTCCTCGACGGAGACGCATACGTCCCGATCGACGATAAGCTGTTCCAGCGGATCCAGGCCGGCGAGATCGGGCCCCGCTGAGCGACTGCAAGGTCGCTTGCGCCGTCACGAGGGAGCCCAGAGCTCTGCAGGGCCCACCGAGCGCGACTCACCACGCGCGCGACCAACTTTGGCGGCCAAGATCGCTCCCCGCTCCCGGGCGCCGTAGGATACAATCTCGGGGCGACAAGCGGCGCAGTTCATCCGGGCGTATCTGCTCGGACTAGCTGCTATTTCGGCAATCGATGCGCGGATCGAAACACTACCTCGACGCCTTTGCGACCCTGCATGAACTGCCCAAGGCGGACGAGCTGCGGGCGACCTGGCGCCAGTGCATGGCCACCTTGGCGGAGGCCACGCTCGAGTCCCGCGGCGTGCCGCTGGAAGGCCTGGATCCGGGGCAGCTGCTGTCGGGTGTGCGTGCCGCGATGGCCGCCAATCTCATGGATGATCTGGGGTTTCTCTCACCGCAGGCGGCCGCCTGCGCCCTGTACGGCCTCGCGTCGGCGTTGCCCCACGGTCCGGAGCGCCGCGAGCTTGGGCGCCGGGTCCTGTTGCGCCTCCACGAGAGCGACGCGGTGACCTTCGTATCGCTGGCCACGTCGCTGGCTCTTGGTTCCACGCGCGCCTTCGAGGGGGCGGGCATGCGGGCCCGGGTGGGCTTGTCCCTGGTGCTGCCCATCGGCACGGGAGCGCCCGCCGACGCGCTCGCCTTGGCGCTCATCTCGCGACGGGAGCTCGCGCAGCGCTGGTTGGTGGAGCCGTCGAGCGGCTCTCTTCCCGCGCGCCGCATGGCCGCGCGCCTGCTCGAGCGCGCGGCACGTGAAGCCGCGCGGCGCGCCGCGCAGGGCGACGACGGCGGCCTCGGGCTGTTCGACTCCCACGTGGTGCAGACCGCCTGGAACTACCTGATGAGCGATCGCGAGCCGCTGGTTTGGCGCCACATCGCGACCGGCCGCGGCCTGTTGTCGGCCGTCATGCCGCGCTTCAACGAGGAAGTGGAGCGTGACCTCTTGACCACGGCGTCGTTCCCGCGCTGGCGGCGTGGGGCGACCTCGCTCGCAGCGCGGGTCGCGCTGCGCCCTACCGAGGCCGTCGCGCGCGCGCGCGATGTCCTCGGCAGCAGCCTCTTGGGCCGCGATCCAGGCATGGCTGCGGCGATGATCTACGGTCTACCGCGCGCGGCCGAGGTGGAGCCCGACGCCGCCGAAGAGCTGCTCATGGCGGCCACCGAGCGTGGTGGGGTGTTGGCCGCCGAAGCGCTGGTAGATCTGCGCCGCGAGTGGTTCGGCTCGAGCTTTGGCCTCAAGGCGGCAGAGGTCGCGCGCGTGCTCCTCCGGCAAAAACACGGAGCAGATCAGAGCGACGACGGACAGGTGGCGCTCGTGGACGTGCTCTGCGAGGAGCTCGGAGAGCGCGGCGACGAGCGGCCGCCGAGCCTCCCAGATCTCGTGTTCAAGGCGCTCACGGCGTTCGGCTCGAAGAGCGCGCGCGCCGCTTACGAGCAGGCGCGCGAAGCGCTGGTGGTGGCATCTGAGCTGATCAAGCGCCTGGAGAACGTCAACGAGTCCGACAGCGCGCGCGCGCGCCACGAGACCTTTCGCTTGATGCACGAGCTGGACGTCGGCCTGCTCGAGTCGTCCATCCTCTCGGATCTGCTGTGCCTGGGTGCGCAGGGGCACGACACGTCGAAGACCGTGGCGCCGCTCACGGCGCTGATGCTGCGCCTCAACAAGACCATCATGGCGCACGAAGCCATCGCGCATGCGGGGGGAGAGGTCGTCCCCCATCTCACGCTGCGCATGCGCCGCTTGCGGACGCTCTTGCACTTGCTCGACTTCGACATGCGCCCGAGCGAGGAACGCGCGGGACCGGCCCACGACCCCCGCGCGCAGCGCCTGGACACCGTGCGCAGGCTATTCGAGCGCGTAAGCGCCGACACGTCGAGCCCCATGGATCGCATCGTGCACGCCTCGGTCGCCCGCGGCTGCGACAGTCTTGTGCGCGACGAGGCGTTCGAGCTTTCGGACGTGGTGCTCGCGGCGGCGGCCAACGTGCCCACGCCGGAGGGATTCGCCGCGCTCTCGGAGGGCTCGATGTTGCCCGAGGTGAAGCTCTGCCTCAAGGCGCTCGCGGGCCTCGTGCGCACGCTCCACAAGGCAGGTCGCGACAGCCAGGCGCAGCACGCCTTGGTCGATTCTCTGGTCGAGCTGTCTCACGCGCTTCCAGCCGAGAGCTCGCCCCGCACCGAGGGCCTGCGCTCGAGCTTGCTTCGGCTCTCGCGCTCGCTGCGCTTCGTGACCCAGGCGCGTTCATTGCGCGAGATCGCGCAGGAGCAGCGCGCGACGGAGCTGCTCGAGATCGCCACCAGCGAGCTGGTCCAGCTGTCCGCCGGGGCGCGGCGTCGCTTGCACGTGAGTGGGCTGCTCTCGTCTCCGACCTCGGGCGACAACATGTCCACGCTCGGGCTCGCGATCGAGCGCCACGTACAGGATCAAGACGAATCGCGGACGGACCTCGAGATCGCGCTCGACAGCCTGGAGGAGAGCCTGCGCGCGGAGCTGCCGCCCCCGTTCAGCGGGCTCATCATGCACGTGCTGCGTCCGATCGCGACGCGCCCGCTCGAAGCCCCCAAGGTCACCCGACCCTCGGGGCCCCAGGCTCCCATCCCGGTCGAGGACCGTCCGCTGCCTGCCTGGTTGCCGCCGGCGCGAACGCTGGGAGGCTTCTTCGTCGTGCGTGCGCTCGGGGCGGGCGCAGGCGGCTCGGTGTTCGTCGTGAAGCGCTCGGAGGAGCGCAACGATCCGCAAGCACCGCAGCTCGCGCTCAAGGTCCCTGAGTACGACGGAAGCGCCGCGCGCTCGCTCTCGGAGGAGGAGTTCTTGCGCATGTTCCGCCAGGAGGCGGGGGCGCTGCTCGCCATCCCACCGCACGAGAACCTGGCCAACTTCGTCACCTTCGACGCCGGCGCCAAGCCCAAGCCGGTGCTGGTGATGGAGCTCGTCGAGGGACCGACCCTGGAGCGCGCGCTGGCCAAGGGAGACATCGACTGCATGCGGGGTCTCTCCATGATCGAGGGCATGCTCTCGGGACTCGAGGCCATGCACGCGGTCGGGGTGGGGCACCTCGACGTCAAGCCTTCGAACGTCATCCTCCGAGAGCGGGAGAACCTGCCCGTGCAGCCGGTGCTCGTGGACTTTGGACTGGCGGGTCGGCACGTGCGCCCCGGCTGCGCCACCGGAAACTACGGCGCGCCCGAGATCTGGGGGCTCGTGCCGGACGGAGTCACTCCCTCGCCGATGCCCGCGGACATCTACGCGCTCGGCTGCGTCGCCTACGAGATCATGACGGGGCAGACGCTGTTCAGCGCACCGAGCGAGATGGCGATGATCGCGGCCCACGTGAGCCACGACGGAAGGCCCCTGCCGGTGGCCTCGCTCGCGGCCGAGAAGGACACGGCTCCCTTTGCCGAGTGGCTCACGCGCTGTTTGCGGCAGGACCCGCGAGAGCGCGCCACCGTGCGTGAGCTGCGTCAGGGCATCAAGAGCTTGCGAGAGTCGCTCAAGGGCTGTGAGTGGCCGATGGCGATCCCGGCCGAAGTCTGACGCGCGCGTGCGCCTTCGCTCAGCTGAACACCACGGTCTTGTTGCCGTACACGAGCACGCGGTCCTCGATGTGCCACTTCACCGCGCGCGCCAGGGCGACCCTCTCCATATCGCGACCCTTGCGCACCAGGTCTTCGACGGCGTCACGGTGGGAGGTGCGGATCACATCCTGCTCGATGATCGGTCCCTCATCGAGGTCGCTCGTGGCGTAGTGGGCCGTGGCGCCGATCAGCTTCACACCCCGCTCGTGCGCCCGATGGTAGGGCTTGCCCCCCATGAAGGCCGGCAGGAACGAGTGATGGATGTTGATGATGCGGTTCGGGTAGCGCGCCGTGAACTCGGGGCTCAGGACCTGCATGTAGCGAGCGAGCACGATCAGGTCGATCTTCTCGGCCTGGCATAGCTCCCACTGCTTCCGCTCTTGTTCGGCCTTGTTGGCCCGGTCAATCGAAAACACGTGGAACGGAACGTTGAACTGCGCGGCGACCTGCGCGAGATCCGGGTGATTGCTGACCACCAAGCAGATCTCGCAGGGGAGCTCGCCCGCGCGATGCCGGAGCAAGAGATCGTATAGACAGTGATCGTACTTCGACACGAAGATCGCGACCCGCTTCTGCACGCTCTCGTAGGAGAGGCGATAGGTCATGCCGAAGCGCTGCGCGACCTCAGACAGTCCGCGCTCGAACGCCACCCGATCGGTGTGCATCTCGCGGATGTCAAAGCGGACACGCTGGAAGAACATGGAGGCCGAGGCGTCGGTGTGTTGGTCGGCGCCCACGATGTTGCAGCCGTACCCATAGAGAAACTGCGCGAGCGCCGCCACCAACCCCTTGCGATCGGGGCAGCTCACGAGCAGCGTCGCCAGCGTCCCCTCGGAGGGTGTCACGCTTCAGCCCTTGTTCTGTCGAGCGCGTCGCGCGCGCACGGCGGCGGCCAGCTCGTCGAGGACGGGAACCGTCTCGCTCCAGCCGAGACATGCATCGGTGATGCTCTGGCCATACACGGCCTGTCCGGGCTTGTAATCCTGGCGCCCGCCCACCAAGTGGCTCTCCAGCATCACGCCGAAGATACGCTGCTCGCCCGCGGCGAGCTGCTCACCGATGGCGGCGATCACCTTGGGCTGGTTTCTGTGATCTTTGCTGCTGTTGCCGTGGCTGGCGTCGATCATGATGCGCGCGGGCTGCTTGGCGGCCTCGAGGGCGCGCGTCGCCTGCTCGATGTGCTCGGCGGCGAAATTGGGGCCCTTGTTCGAGCCGCGCAGGATCACGTGGCAGCGGTCGTTGCCCTTGGTGGAGACGATGGCGTGGATGCCCTGCTTGGTCACGGACAGAAAATGGTGCGGATGGCTGGCCGCGCGGATGGCGTCCACCGCGATCTGCACGTTGCCATCGGTGCCGTTCTTGAAGCCCACCGGCATGGATAACCCGGAGGCCAGCTCGCGATGCACCTGGCTCTCGGTGGTGCGCGCGCCGATCGCGCCCCAGCTCACCAGGTCCGCGATGAACTGCGGCGTGATGGTGTCGAGGAACTCGGTCGCGCAGGGCACACCGAGGTTGAGGAGGTCGACCAAGAGACCGCGCGCGAGCCGGAGGCCCTTGTTGATCGCGAAGCTCCCGTCGAGCAGCGGATCGTTGATCAACCCCTTCCAGCCGACGGTGGTGCGCGGCTTTTCGAAGTAGACGCGCATCACGATCAGGAGGTCGTCCTTGAGCCGCTTGGCCTCGGCCGCGAGCTTCTCGCCGTACTCCATGGCCGCCTTGACGTCGTGGATGGAGCAGGGCCCGACCACCACGAGCATGCGGTCGTCGCGGCCGTCCATCACGTCGCGCACGGCGAGGCGTGACTCGGCCACCACGCGCGAGCCCCCCTCGGTGATCGGAATCTCTTCGATCAGAATGGCGGGAGGAATCAGCGGCCTGATCTTGTCGATGCGGAGATCGTCTGTGGGGTGGAAGGACATGACTTGATCCGTGGCAATGGCGTGCAGTGTCGAGCACGCGAGGAAGGCGGGACTTAGGAATCGCGCGGGAGCTCGAGCTTCGGCTTGTGTGGATGGCGCTTGTAGAGGACGAGCACGCGTCCGATCAGGCCCGCGAGCTCCGCTTTGACGAGCAGGGGGAGTTGATCGGCGAGCTCTTGGCGAGGAAGGGGGGCGGTGTCGAGCAGCCGCACCTTGATGAGCTCGTGCGCCAACAGGGCTTCCCTGACCGCGCTCAGCACGGTCTCCGAGAGACCTTCCTTACCGACCATCACGACTGGGTTCAGCGCGTGTGCCTCGGCGCGCAAGAAGCGGCGCTGT
>JBIQKA010000267.1:0-3729 GCA_044507075.1 Myxococcales bacterium | reverse complement strand
GCGACACGCTCTACGGCATCGTCGAGGAGCTGCCCGCGGCCGAGGCGCCCGAGGCGTCCCTCAAGATCAAGGAGCGCAACAAGCGCCGCCTGGCCCTGGCGAGCATGTGACCATGCAGGAAGGCTTGTCCCGCGCACGGGCGGAGCCGCCCGCTCCGATCGACGCCGCCGACGCGAGTTTGAGCGAGCCCCGCATCCAGGGCGTGGCCTACTTGAACGCGTGGCCGGTGTTGTACGGGCTGATGCTGGGCAAGGAGCCGGAGCGTCTGCGCATGGCGCTCCCCTCGGTGCTCGCGCAGCGGTTGCTCAAGCGCGAGGTGGACGTGGCGTTGGCGCCCGTGGCCACGCTGTTTCTGCGTCCGGGCTTCGAGCTGGTGCCGGGCATTTGTCTCGGCGCAGACGGCGAGGTGCTCACCGTGCTGATCGTGGGCGAGCGGCCACTTGAGGAGATGGACAAGCTCCTGCTCGACACCTCCAGCGGCACCAGCGTGATCCTGGCCCAACTGGTGGCCCACCACCTGCGCAAGGGGCGCGCGATAGCGCTCGAGCTCGCGGATCCGGCGCGCATCGCGCGCGAGGCGCGGGGCGCGACCGGGGCCGTGCTGATCGGTGATCCGGCGTTCAGAGCGCGTCAGGCCTTTTCTTACACGCTGGATCTGGGGGCGGCCTGGAAGAGCTGGACGGGTCTTCCCTTCGTCTTTGCGGCGTGGATCGCGCAGGCGGGGGCGCTGGATCAGCGCGTGATCGAGATGCTCGAGAACTCACTGAACTTCGGGCTGAGCGCGCGGCGGGACATCGCCCACCTGTGGGCGGCGCAGCACGGGGGAGAGCCTTCGTTTTACGAGCGCTATCTCACCGCCCACATGCGCTATCGGCTCGAGCCGCACTTCGAGGCGGGACTCTCGGAGTTCTTGGGGCGGGCCCATCGCGCGGGTCTTGCCCCCGAGGCTGTGCTGCGTTTCGCGGGAAGGTGAGCTCCGATCATGGTCGCGCGTGGCTTCGAGGCCCCCTGGTTGATCACGGGAACGCCCGGCGAGGAACCGATCGCCGGGGGGGCCGTGGCGTTCGACGGGGCAGGACAGGTGGTCGCGGTGGGCGCCGCGAGCGCGTTGCGTGCGCGCTATCCCGGGTGCGCGTTCGAGCGCGTGGAGGGCATCCTGCTGCCGGGCCTCGTGAACGCCCATGTGCACCTGGAGCTCTCGGCGCTGCGCGGGCACACGCGCAGCGGCGGGGGCTTTGGGCCGTGGGTCGAGAGCATGATGGCCAAGCGGGGCGAGCTCCTGCCTGAGCAGGATTTCGAGGCCATCGACGGGGCCGTCTCCGAGCTCCTTGCCTGCGGGACGGTGGCGGTGGGCGAGGTCACCAACACGCTTGCGAGCCTCGAGGCCTTGCGCACGGCGCCGCTCTGGGGCCGGATCTTCCACGAGGTGTTCGGCATGCGCCGCGAGACCGCGGACGTGATGCGCGGCTTCGCCGAGCAGGCGCGGGCCAAGGAGGCCGCGCTCCCTCCGCACCTGAGCTACGTGCTCGCGCCCCACACGCTGTACTCGCTGCACCCGGCGAGCGTGCAGGAGTTGGTGCAGAGCGCGCGCGATCAAGGTGAGCGCACGAGCCTGCACCTGTCGGAGCACGCCGCCGAGCGCGCCTTCCTGCGCGACGGCACGGGGCCGTTCGCTGACTTTCTGCGGGCACGCAAGGTGGACCCGGCGGACTGGGATCCCCCTGGGCTCTCGCCCGTCGCCTACGCTGAGCAACTCGGCGTGCTGGGCCCCGATGTGATCGCCGTGCACCTGTGCGCGACCCAGCGTGACGAGCTCGAGCGTGTGGCGCGGGCCGGCGGAGCTTCCGTGCTCTGCCCGCGCTCCAACCTGTTCATCGAGCTCAAGCTGCCGCCTCTCTACGACATCCTCGACGTCGGCCTGCGGCCGGGCCTCGGCACCGACTCCTTGGCCTCGAACACCACGCTCGACGTGCTGGCCGAGGCGGCCGCCTTGAGCGATCGCTTCTCCAGCGTGGACAAGGGGCTGCTGTTCAGCATGGCCTGCTGGTACGGCGCCGTGGCCCTCGGCCTGGAAGATCGCGTGGGCGCGCTCGCCCCGGGGCTCAGCCCGGGCCTGCTCTCGGTGGACCTGGCGAATCCTGTGGCCGATCCCCTGCGTCACATCCTACGTTCACCCCCGCCGAAGCGGCGGGTCCTCATGCGGCCTTCGCTGGCGCGCGCGCCCGACCCGACTCCACCCCTCGGAGGGAGATCATGAGCACCGAAGCCATCCGCCACGTGGGATCTCTGGTCAAGTTCAGCCACACGATCTTCGCGTTGCCCTTTGCGCTCGCGGCGGTGGTGCTGGCCCTGCCATTCGCGGAGGTCACCTGGTTCAAGATCGGGCTGATCGTGCTCTGCATCGCCGCCGCGCGCACCGCCGCCATGGCCTTCAACCGCCTGGTGGATCGCGACATCGACGCCCAAAACCCGCGCACCCAGGACCGCGAGATCCCGCGCGGCGTGCTGAGCGTTTCGTTCGTGCGCGTGCTGGTGCTCGCGTCCTGCCTGGTGTTCGTGGCGGGGGCGGCGCTCTTGGGGCGCCTGCCCCTGCTCTTGAGCCCGCTGGCGCTGGCGCTGGCGCTCGGGTACTCGTACGTGAAGCGCTTTTCGAGCCTGTGTCACCTGGTGCTCGGCGCGGCCATCGCATTCGCGCCGGGCGGAGCGTGGATCGGGGTCGGCGCGCCGGTGACCCTCGCGCCATGGTTGCTCGTGTTCGCGGTGGCGACCTGGGTGGGCGGCTTCGACATCCTCTATTCGTTGCAGGACGAGGGCTTCGATCGCGGCGCCGGCCTGTATTCGATCCCGGCTCGCTTCGGCACGGTGGGGGCGCTGTGGATCAGCGCGGCGCTGCATGTGATCACCGTGATTTGCCTGCTCGCGGTCGGACTCACGCTCGCGCGCGGGGCCGCCTACTTCGCGGGCGTGCTGCTCGTGGCGGGCATCCTGGTCTACGAACACGCGCTGGTGAAGCCGAGCGATCTCAGCAAGATCGACAAGGCCTTCTTCGACCTCAACGGATACGTCAGCGTGGGGTTCTTCCTGTGCGTGCTGGCGGACCACTTGCTCGGCGCGTGACCGCGACCGAACACCCGACCGTCGAAGCCGCCAAGGTGCGCGCGGCGAGCGCGCCGCGGGAGAGCCTGCGGGCGCGCGGGGTCGTGCACACGCCGATCGCGCTTTCGCGCTTTGGCCTCGCCCGGGTGGACGCCTGGCTGCGTGACGCGTTCGGGTTCGCCGCGGGGCTCTCGGATCCGCGGGCGCTCGTGCTCGATCCCGCGGTGGGCACGGGGGTCTGGCTCGCCGCGGCCCTCGAGCTTGGCGCGGAGCGCACGGGACACGCGTTCGCGCGCACTTGGTGGGGGGTTGACGTCGATCAGGACGCGCTGCAGACGTGCGGGAGCCTGCTCGCCGGCGAGCTCGCCCGTCAAGACGTGAAGCTCACCCTGCGCTGTGAGAACACGCTGGCCATCGCCGATCCCTGGCCCAGCGGGCACGAGGGGGCGCGTGTCGTCATCGGCAATCCGCCCTGGGCCGCGCGCTCGCTCAGCCGCGGGACCGCGCTCAGCGACGCGTGGCTCGCCGAGTTTCGCCGCGACGCGGAGGGCAAGCCGCTCGCAGAGCGGCGGGTGGGCGTGCTCTCGGACGACTACGTCCGCTTCTTTCGTTGGACGCTCGAGCAGGCCCGCA
>JBIQKA010000266.1:0-3755 GCA_044507075.1 Myxococcales bacterium | reverse complement strand
CCCGATGAGGATCTGGCCCCGCTCGCTCCCTGCACGGTGTCCGGCGTCTCCGACGACGTGCCCGTGACGGGCGTCGACAAGGTCGACCTCCTGTTCATGATCGACAACTCGGGCTCGATGGCCCAGGAGCAGGCCAAGCTGGCCGAACAGCTCCCCAAGCTGGTCCGGATCCTCACCACCGGTGAGAACGACAAGAACGGCGACGGCAAGATCGACGACGACGAGACCTTCACGCCGGCCCGCGACCTGCACATCGGCGTCGTGACCAGCGACATGGGTCTGAGCGGCAGCAAGATCGAGCTGCCCCCGAGCTGCGGCGGCGACCGCGGCCGCGCCGGCAAGGGCTTCGGCGACGACGGCCTGCTCGTGAAGTCCAACAAGGGCTGCAGTGCCAAGGTGAACGCCGGCTACCTGAACTTCGTGCCCGACAAGCTGCCCGAGAGCCAGCGGCAAGGCGAGCTCGAAGACACCATCGAAAAGTTCACCTGCCTGGCCAAGGTGGGCACCGACGGTTGTGGTTTCGAGCAGCAGCTCGAGGCCGTGTACAAGGCCGTGGCGCCCAAGGCCGTGAAGGACTTCGCGGGCGGCACGAGCGGCCATGGAAACGGCGCGAACGATGGCTTTTTGCGGCCCGAGGCGGTGCTCGCCATCATCCACGTCTCCGACGAGGAAGACTGCTCGGTGACGGACAAGGGCATGGTGATGTTCGACGACACCTCGAACGCGCCCGGCGTGTTGCTGCCCGGCAGCGACAGCAAGCGCCTCGGCCTGAACATCCGCTGCGCCTACATGCAGAAGCCCGGGGCGCGCAAGACCCAGGCGGAAGAGAACGGCTACGTCTACGACACCGACCGTTACGTCACGGACTTCAAGAAGAACGTCAAGCCGCTCAACCCCGAGCGCATCGTGTTCGCGGCCATCGTGGGCATCCCCGAGGACATGGAAGACGCGTCCTTCGAAGACATGCTGGACGATGGGCGCATGGACTTCGCGGTGGATCCCCAGACCGGCAACGGCGATCCCACCAACCGCAACGCAGCCGCACGCGACGTGTGCCGCCGCTGCGCGACCAAGAACGAGGCGGAGTGCTTCGCCGAGTCCCTCACCATCGATGGCGTCTCGAACCCCGAGATCATCACGGGCGCCAAGCCCGCCGTGCGCTTCGTCAAGGTGGCGCAGGGCTTCGGTGAAAACGGCCTGGTCAAGTCCATCTGCGCCGAGAGCTACGCGCCGGCGGTCGACACCATCATCGACAAGATCTCCAAGCAGCTCACCGGCGCCTGCCTGCCGCGCGCGCTGAACCCGAACAGCGATGGCATCGTGGAGTGCGACGTCGTCGAGGTGCTCGGACCGAGCGGCACCCCCAAGGACTGCGACTCCGGACGCGGCCGCGTCTTCAAGGAGATGCGGAAGGTCGACGGCGAGCAGCGCGTGGTCTGCGCCATCAACCAGGTCGCCGTGAAGGGCGAAAAGCTGGAAGCCAACCCCACCCCGCTCGCCGGCGTGAGCAAGGGGGATGTGGGCTGGTACTACGACACCTTCTCGGACAAGCTCACCAAGGAGTGCCCGGCCGACCGCCAGCGCCGCATCTCCTTCACGCAGGGGGCCGACCCCAAGGACGCCACCGTGCGGTTCGAGTGCTTCCAGCCGGTCGTCAGCTCCAACACCGAGGTGCTCGGCAAGGAAGCCGTCAACTCGCCCTGCGAGGACGATAACGACTGCGATGGCCGCGAAGACGGCTTCTTCAACCTGGTGTGCGACGAGGGCGTCAAGACCTGCCAGATCGGCTGCGGTCAGGACTCCGAGTGCCCCTCGAGCTGGGTCTGCAACACCGAGGTCATGAAGTGCGTGAACCCCACCTGCCCGCCGCCCAGCCTCCGCTGAGTCGCAGGCGCGCGAGGTGACGCACATGGGACGCCGGCTCGAAGGGGCCGGCGTTTCTGTTTGTGCGAGCGGCCAAGACTCGCGAGCGCCCCCTCCGTCTACCTCAATCGCCTCCCTTTCCCTGCCCTTGGCGCGCATGGCGCTGCGCGGCCTTCGCGCGCGCAACACCGCCAGGGTCTGCCTGTTCGTGCTGGGCTTCACCACGGCGCCGCGGCGTATGTGCGGGCGAGCTTGTGACCCCAGCGCTTGCGCGCGGATCCGAGGCCCGGTGTTCAGCGCGCACCGCGCAAGCGCGCCATGGCGCGCCGCGTACTCGGCGGCCCAAGCCGCCTAGCGGGCTGAATCACTCGATGCCGGTGTGCCGCCGCTGCGATCGAGCACGGACCCGCGCCCGAACCCGCGTGGGGCTCGGCCGACGAGCGCAGAGGAGGAGGCGAGCTCGACCGGGGCGCACGCGCCCGGCCGAGGGGCTCAGCCGGAGGACGCCTGAAGCGGCTCGACAGGGCGCACGCTTTGGGGCTTGAGCGTGCCGCGGGCGAGCGCCAGATCTTCCATCAGGGCGGCGATGATCCGCGGATCGGCGAAGATGTTGAGCTTGGGCGCCAGCAGCTTGGCGTAACGATCGAAGTAGATCATCTGCTTGAGGATCAACACGAAGTCGCGCGGCATGCGCATCTTGTGGCGCATGGTGACGCGCATCACGATGGGCAAGAGGTCCGCGTACTTCGCGGGGCGCGAGGGATCGAGCAGCGCCGAGGCGCCCTTCTCGAGATCCTCGCCGAGCTTGACCTCGTCGATGCCGGTCATGCCGCCCATGGTGATCATCGCGTGCGCGAGGCCACGGAAGTTGCGCATGGCGATCGAGAGCAAGAACTCGCTGACCAAGCCGCGGCGCTCCCCGTTGAAGCGGCCCACGATGCCGAAGTCGAGGAAGCCCACGCGCCCGTCCTCGAGGGTCATTAGGTTGCCCGCGTGGACGTCGCCGTGGAAGAAGCCGTGCACCAGGAGGCAGCGGAACCAGGCGCGCATGCCCATCAGCAGGCGGGCCTCGATCTCGTCCTCGGGCAGGCTGGCCAGCACTTCCTTATCGTCGATCCGGTGGCCGTAGAAGCGCTCCATCACCAGCACCCGCGGGCTGGAGAGCTCGTGCAGCGGCTTGGGCGCGGCCACGCGATCGAGGGCATGGAGCGCCATGATCTCGTTGAATTCATCCAGGTTCTTGGCCTCGCGCCGGAAGTCGAGCTCGTCGGCAAGGTTGGCCTGGAAGTCCTCGACCACGCCCTTGGGGTTGGCGAGATCGCCGCGGGGCACGCGCGCCATCAGGGAGGCGAAGAACCGCAAGACGCGCAGGTCGGCCGCCACGATCTCGTTGAGCCGGGGGCGCTGCACTTTGACCACCACCGGGGTCCCATCCTTGAGCGTCGCCGCGTGGACCTGGGCGATGGAGGCCGAGGCGATCGGCTTGTACTCGAACTCGGAGAAGATCTCCGAGGGGTCCTGCTTGAGGTCCTCGCGGAGGATCTGGTTGACCTCGTCCGCGCCAAACGAGGGCACGCGGTCCAAGCACTTGCGAAACTCCAGGCAATATTCGTCCGGGAACATGCCCTCACTGGAGGCGACCAGCTGGCCGAGCTTCACGTAGGTGGGGCCGAGCTTCTCGAAGGCCTCGCGTAGCCGGACCGGGCCCTGGTTCCCACGGCCGAGAGAACGCATGAGGATGGTGCCAAAGAGGGCGCGCGACAGAATGGCGCTCGTCCAGACGAACCTGCGGGCGGTGCGGGAAGAGAGAACGAAAACCGCGACACAGAACGCGAAGACTGCGCTCCAAACGAGCAAAGACGGCATCGTAAGGAGTCCTCCAAGAAATCAAA
>JBIQKA010000265.1:0-3788 GCA_044507075.1 Myxococcales bacterium | reverse complement strand
AGATAGAGCGGGCCGTAGTGGATGGCCTCCGGAATGGCCATCAACACGATGGGCCAGAACGTGAGCAGCGACTCGACGGGGCCCACGGCAAAGCCCGCGAAGGCGGTGGGGTCGCGGAAGGTGTGGTGCTCGCGATGGAAACGAAAGAACAAGCGCGTGTGCAGGAGCCGATGCTTCCAGTAGAGCCAGGCATCGAGCACAAAGAGGGACGCAAAGGTCTGCGCGAAGATCAGCGGACCTCCGCCAGCCTGCTCGAGGTCCCACACCAGGCCCGTCGGCTCACCGGACCACAGCCGGGCGAGCGGCCAGGCCAAGAGCGAGGACGCGATCCACGCCGCTACCGCGGTGACCTTCGCCTCGTGCGCGATCAGCGCCGGCTTGCGGCGAGGCCCCTGCAGACGATCGCTGCGACGTTCAGAGAGCCAAGTGACCAACCCGGCGCCTGCGAGCACGGCCCCCGCGATGCCGACGAACGAGACCAACAGTGCGCGGTACCAAACCAGCGGCCCCTGAGGACAGAACAGCCCGGCCAGCGTCAGCCCTCCCACCACGGCCCAGTCGATTCGCACCGCCCAGTCCACGCGCTTGCGTTCACGTGGGGAGGCGCTGGCTGCCTCGGCGATGACTCCCAGGGCCTGCGCGTCGGAGACCGGAGCCAACAAGGACGAGGGTTCGTTCGTGGACATGGAGGCTCCGATTCATCCCGAAAAATGGCTACTCCGCCATTTCGTTACAGCGTGTAACACTTGGGCGGGCGGGCTGGCAAGCACTCCCGGCAGGCCTCGACGCCCTCGCCCCCCTCCGATAGAGTCCGGGGGATGGGCGCACGGGTCCCGCCACACACGCGCAGGCGCCAGCTCATCGCCGAAGCGGCGAAGCTGTTGACGTTGCAGGGCATCGAGGCGGTGCAGGTCACCGAGGTGGCCGAGCGCGCAGGCGTGTCGCGTCCGCTCTTGTATCGGCTCTTTCCCACGCGCCAGGCGCTCCTGCGCGCGGTGCTCGAGGACTTCACGGCCTTTCTCGGGGCGCGCTTCCAGGAGGCGCTGCGGCGCCGAGAAGCTTTCGACATCGCCGCGCTCACGACGGACTTCGTGGAAGCCTGCTGCGATGCCATCGAGCAGAAGGGCGCAGGCCCGTGGCTCCTGCTCGAGCCGCGCTCCGCCGACCCGGAGCTGTGCAGCATGGCCCGCGCGGTGTTCGTCGAACTGCTCGACCCCTGGCAGCAGCAGCTCGCGGCCTTCCTCGGCGTGCCCAAGAACCGCGCCTTCTACGTGCTCTGGATCATCGTGGCGGCGGGCCGGGCCACGCTCGCGGGCTGGATCGACGGCACCGTGGGTCGGAAGCGTGCCGTAGCGGACGCGACCCGGGTCGTCACAGCATTGCTCGCCACCTTCGGCGGCGCCCAGGAAGCCAGGCCGGGCTCGTTGGCAACGCGCTGATGCGCGCGGCGAGGACGTCCTCCGTGGACAGGCGTCTCGCCTCGCGGATGCGTTTTGGACCGTTGTGCGCTCAGGCCGCCACGCTCTCCGCCGCGCCCGCAGCGCCGCGCGTGTTGACGCTCCCGGGCAACATCGCTTCGAGCTTCTCCCGCAGGTCCGCGCGGTCGAGCAGTGTGGCGCGCGCCCGCTCACGCCCCTGGCCGAGGCTCTCGTCGCCCAGGGTGTAGTAGGCCCCGCTCTTGCTCACCGCGCCGAGCTCGACGCCCACGTCCAGCAAGTCGCCGAGCGCGTCGATGCCGGTGCCGAAGCGGATGTCGAACTCCGCCATGCCGAAGGGCGGCGCCATCTTGTTCTTGACCACCTTGGCACGCGTGCGGTTGCCGATCAGCGCGTCCCCGGACTTCACCTGACCCACCCGGCGCACGTCGATGCGCATGGAGGCGTAGAACTTGAGCGCGTTGCCGCCGGTGGTGGTCTCGGGGTTGCCGAAGACCACGCCGATCTTCTGGCGCAGCTGGTTGATGAACATGATGGTCGTGCCGCTCTTGTGCGCGGCCGGGGTGAGCTTGCGCAACGCCTGGCTCATCAGGCGGGCCTGCATGCCCATCTGGGGGTCGCCCATGTCGCCTTCGATCTCGGACTGCGGAACCAGCGCGGCCACCGAGTCAACCACGATCAGGTCCACCGCGCCGCTGCGCACCAGGGTGTCGACGATCTCGAGCGCCTGCTCTCCCGTGTCGGGCTGGCTGATCAGCAGCGTATCCGGCTGCACGCCGAGGTTCTTGGCGTAATTCACGTCGAGAGCGTGCTCGGCGTCGATGAAGGCCGCGACCCCGCCCGCGCGCTGGCACTCCGCGATGGCGTGCAGGGTCAGCGTGGTCTTTCCGCTCGACTCCGGCCCGAAGATCTCGATCACGCGGCCGCGCGGGTAGCCGCCGATTCCGAGCGCGCGGGAGAGCGAGGGGGCGCCGCAGCGCAGCACGTCCACCTCGCTCTGTACCTCGGCCCCGAGGGGCATGATGGCGTTCTTGCCGAACTGCTTCTCGATGGCCTGGATGGCGGCCTTCACGGACTTCAGCTTCTCCTGGATGCTCATGCGCTCTGTCTCTCTTTCTTGGGTCTGGACCCGCTACGAAAGCGTGCCGGTGCACGTCGAGATCCAGGCGGTGCTGCCAGCGACTGCGCGAGGTTCGGAGGCGAAGGTGGCGAGGGTGGCGGAACCCAACGAGCCCCGCCAGCCCCTTCCGAAGCGCAGGAAGACAGCTGGCGCGTTCGCCCACACGGGCGCAGAGGCGCTCACCGGCGCGCGCACGCGAGCCCGTCCGAGGCGCTTTGCAGAGCTGCACGCGCGGGATTTCGGTGGGAGCCTTCCCTGGAAAGGGGGCATGATCGAACGATGTTGCACCTCGCGGACATCGAGGCGGCCCGAGGGCGTATCCGCAACGTCGTCAGTCTCTCCCCTTGCGCGCACAGCCGACAGCTGAGCGAACGTCTCGGCTGCGAGCTGCACCTGAAGCTCGAAAACCTCCAGATGACCGGCTCCTTCAAGGAGCGCGGCGCGAGTAACAAGCTGGCCCTGCTCGACGCGACCCAGCGCGCAGCCGGCGTGCTGTGCGCGAGCGCGGGCAATCACGCCCAGGGCGTGGCCTTCCATGCGCGAAGGCTCGGCATTCAGGCGACGATCGTGATGCCGCTCGCGACGCCGCTCGTGAAGATCGGCGCGACCCGCGAGCTCGGCGCCAACGTGGTGCTTCATGGGGCCAACTACGACGAAGCGTTCGCCGAGGCAGAGCGGCTCTACTGCGAGGCCGGTGGCACCTTCGTGCATGGCTTCGACGACCTAGACGTGATGGCCGGCCAGGGCACGATCGGGCTCGAGCTGTTGGAGCAAGTCCCCCAGCTCGACGCGGTGCTGGTGCCGGTCGGCGGCGGCGGTTTGATCTCGGGGATCGCCGTCGCCATCAAGGAACGCGCGCCACGCGTTCGCGTATACGGGGTCCAGAGCGCGGCCGTGCCCTCGATGTTGGCCGCGCGATCCGCCGGGGCGCCGGTCGAAGTCGAGTCGCGTCGCACCTTCGCGGACGGCATCGCGGTCAAGCAGGTGGGCGCGCGCTGCCTTCAGGTCTGCCAGCGTTATGTGGACGAGGTGATCGCGGTCGACGAGGAGACCATCGCCGAGGCGGTCTTGCTGCTGCTCGAGCGTGAAAAGACGGTGGCCGAGGGCGCCGGAGCGGCGGCGCTGGCGGGGTTGATCTCGGGTCAGCTCCCCGATCTGCGCAAGCAGAACGTCGGCCTCATCGTCAGCGGCGGCAACATCGACGTGAACCTGATGGCGCGCGTGATCGATCG
>JBIQKA010000264.1:0-3807 GCA_044507075.1 Myxococcales bacterium | reverse complement strand
GCGCCGAAGCTCTTCTCGATCACGACGTTGCGGCCCTTGGGACCGAGCGTGACCTTCACCGCGTCCGCGAGGGCGTTGAGGCCGGCGAGGATGCGGTCACGGGCGGAGGTGTCGTACAGGATTTCCTTGGCTGCCATGGCGCTTTACCTCACTTGCCTTCGATCACGCAGAGGATGTCGTCCTCGCGCATGATGATCAGCTCTTCGCCGTCGACCTTGACCTCAGTTCCGCTGTACTTGCCGAACAGCACGCGGTCGCCCTTCTTCACGTCGAGCGCGCGGACCTTGCCGTCCTCCTGGACGCGGCCTGTGCCTACGGCGACGACCTTGCCCTCGGCCGGCTTCTCCTTGGCGGTATCGGGGATGATGATGCCGCCCTTGGTCTTCTGCTCTTCTTCCACGCGCTTGATCAGGACGCGGTCGTGCAGGGGTCGAATAGACATGTGTTCTCCTCCAGTTAGAAACGCGCGGGGTCCCGTGGTTGCGGTCCACCGTAGAGCGGTGTGACCGACTTCTGAGCCGAGCCCCGTGAGCCAATGCGGTTAGCACTCACCGAAGGTGACTGCTAACAGCGGGCGGCAAGATAACGTTGGTGCCTGGGGAGTCAACGGGGGGAGCGCGGGAAAAAGCGCTCGCCGCGTGAGCAGCTGGGGAAGCCTGCGCCATCTGGGGGCGCTCAGCCGCGCACGACTCGACGGTACCGCGAAATCATTGACGTGGTCCTGGTCGTGGACTTCGACGGCGACCTAACCTTGGCCGATCGTCAATGGAACGACCCGTCCAGGTTCACGTCGCCGTCGCCGTCAAGGCGCACGTCCACGTCCACGTTGACGACCAAGACCACCCAGGCGAGCGCCTTCTGCCGCGCGCGACAAATACCAACCGGCACTCAGCCGTTGCGTGCGGTGTCCGCGGCCTTCTGCTCCGCGATGTACTCACGCACGGTGTCGGCCGGCGGGCGCGAGAACTTCACCTTGCCCGCGGCGATCTCGCGCAGCGCGGTGACGGCCGCACGGTTCTTGCTACTCACCAAGAGCTGCGAGCCCTTCATGAGTTGCCGCGTGCGACGGGCAGCCAAGATCACCAACGCAAAACGGTTTTCGTCCCGCTCGAGGCAATCTTCTACGGTAACGCGCGCCATATCGCTCTCCTCACAAAAGGGCGCGGACCTTAGCAGTAAGCGCGCCAGTTCGCAAATGAAGGAACACCCCTGGGGCCGGGAGCGCGCGCGGGGGCGGTTTCAGTTTCGCTCCCGGTGCTCACGAGCCTTTACTCAAATGACCGAGGTCGTTAGCATCTTCTGCGATCGGCATGGGTGGGCGCATAAAGGTCATCAGCCCGGAGGGCGAGAAGGAGGCGGTCCTTCTTGCCCACAACAGTATTGGGCGGCATCCGAACAACACGGTGCAGGTTCTAGACCGTATTGTCTCCAAAGAACACTGCCACATCGACCTGGTGAATGGTCGCTTTCTCCTGCGGGACCTGGGGTCCTTGAACGGCACCTATGTGAACGGGGAGCGCGTGCAAGAGGCGCCGCTGTTCACGGGGGACGAGATCACGCTCGGCGCCACGCGCATCTTGATGTACGCCGATTACCCCCGGGACGCCCCGGCGGCGGCTCCCCAACCGCGACTCTCCAACCCCGGGGCCAGCCCGATCGCCTCGAGCGCCTCCGCGGCCACGGCGCCCATCCCCCGCACCGCGCAGGGCCTAGCCCCGGCGGCCGCGGCAGCGCCCGCCAAGGACATGTCCAAGGTCACCATCGCCCCCGGCATGGTGGAGAGCCACATCCGCACCAAGCTCGCTCCGCTCGCCGAGCAGAGCTTTCTGCCGGAAGCGCTGATCCAGGACGTGGCCCAGCTGCGCCGCGACTACGAGAAGCTCCGCGTCAGCTACGATCTTTCCCGTGCCGTAGGCGTCGAGCTCGACATCGACACGCTGCTCGCGAAGATCGTCGACCGCGCCTTCGATCTCTTGCCCGCCGATCGCGGCGTCGTCCTCATGTACGACGACAACGGCGAGCTCGCCCCGCGCTGCGTGCGCAACAAGCGCAAGAGCGCCCAGGACGAGCAGGTCGTGCTCTCCACGACCATCATCAACGAGGTGCTGCGCGACAAGGCCGCGGTGCTCTCCAGCGATGCCTCGGTGGACTCGCGCTTTTCGGGAGCACACTCGATCATCATGCAGGGCATCCGCTCCAGCATGGCCGTGCCCTTGCTCTATGCGAACGAGCTGTTCGGGATCGTCATTCTCGACTCTCAGATCGCGGCCAACGCCTTCCAGGAGAAGGACCTGCAGCTCTTCCAGAACGTCGCCAACCAGGCCGCGATCGCCATCCAGAACAGCCTCTACGCCAAGAAGCTGCAGCAGGAGGCGCTCACGCGAGATCGCTTCCAGCGCCTGCTCTCACCGGCCATCGCCGAGCAGGTGATCGCGGGCAAGGTCGAGGTCGCCAAGGGAGGCGAGCTGCGCCAGACCACCGTGCTGTTCAGCGATATCCGCGGCTTCACGAGCATGAGCGAGTCGCGCAACGCGCAAGAGATCGTCGACATGCTCAACGAGTACTTCGAGCTCATGGTCGACATCGTGTTCCGGTACGAGGGCACGCTCGACAAGTTCGTGGGCGACGAGATCATGGCCCTCTACGGCTCGCCCGTGACCCACGCGGACGACCCCATCCGCGCGGTCCGCACCGCGCTCGAGATGTTGCGGGTGCTCGCGGAGTGGAACGAGCAGCGCGCGGCGGAGGGCAAGGTCCCGGTGCTGATCGGCATCGGCATCAACACGGGCGAAGTCGTCGCGGGCTATCTCGGCTCCAGCAAGGCGCTCGAGTACACGGTGATCGGCGACCCGGTGAACACGGGCGCGCGCCTATGTTCGGCCGCCCAGCCGGGGCAGATTCTGGTCAGTGAGGAAACCGAGAAGCACCTCAACGGGCTCTTCGACCTGCAGGAGCAGCCGCCCATCCCGCTCAAGGGCAAGTCGCGTCCCTTGCGCATCTTCTCGGTGATCGGCGAAAAGGGCGGCCCTCGCATCGGTCGGCCGTAACGCCGGCCCGCCGGCCGTGGACCCGCGAACGGATGGCCTTGGACTCTGCACAGACGACGAAGTAAACCCTCCGCGGCATGGCGCATCTCGATTTTGAACAGCCACTGGTGGAGCTCGAGGCCCGTTTGCGCGAGCTCAAGAGCCTCTCGGACGGCGGCGGACGGGTCGACAAGGAGCTGAAGAAGCTCGAGGAGCGCTCGGAGCGGCTGTCGCGCGAGATTTACGGGGAGCTGACCATCTGGCAGCGCGTCCAGCTCAGCCGCCACCCCGATCGTCCCTATTTCCACGACTACCTGGAGCGCCTCTTCGAAGACTTCGTGGAGCTCCACGGTGACCGTGCCTTCGCGGACGATCCGGCCGTGGTGGCCGGCTTCGCGCGCTTCGACGGCCGCGCGGTGGCCGTGATCGGTCAGCAGAAGGGCCGCACCACCAAGCAGAAGCTGCAGCGCAACTTCGGGATGGCCCACCCGGAGGGCTACCGCAAGGCCTGCCGGATCATGGAGCTTGCGGAGCGCTTCAGGCGCCCGGTGATCACGTTTATCGACACGCCTGGCGCCTATCCGGGGCTCGGCGCGGAGGAGCGCGGCCAGAGCGAGGCGATCGGGGAGGCGCTGCTCGTGCTGTCGCGCCTGACCGTGCCCGTGGTGGCCACGGTGATCGGCGAGGGGGGATCGGGCGGCGCGCTCGGGCTGGGGGTCGCCAACAAGGTGTTCATGCTCGAGAACGCGACCTACAGCGTGATCACGCCGGAGGGCTGCGC
>JBIQKA010000263.1:0-3826 GCA_044507075.1 Myxococcales bacterium | reverse complement strand
GGAAGCTCTACAGCGAGCGCAGCGCGTACACCGTGAACGTGGGCTGAACGCGCGCCCTACTTCCCGCTCGCCAACCCCTGCACGCGTGGGCAAACCTTCTGGGCCATCGCTTGATAGCCCGTCTGCATGGCGAGGCCGCAGGAGAAGTGTTGCACGGCGTAGTTGTCGGGGTACTGCTTGGCGAGCGGATCGATGAGCTTGAGCGCGTCGTACGCGTTGCCGAGCACCGTCTGCCGCACGGCCTCTCTGTAGGTCTCGCGATCGGCCGGCTCCACCTTGGCGAGCAGCGTGGCTTCATCGCCGTCGACCACGAAGGCATGCTTGGGCGGCGGGGCGTTCGGAGCGGAGGCCTGCGGACTCGCCTGGGCCGCGACCGGACCCGCCTCCGAGCCGGAGCTCGGCGTGGCTTGGGACTCAGGTTGGCTCAGGGCCGCGAGCAGCGCGTCTCGCTCCTTCGCGGGCAAACGGGCGGAGGCGCTCCCCTGCAGGTAAGCGATGAGCTCACCGTGCGTTCCCGCGTAGCGAAAGCGAACGATTCGGTGAAGCTCGGCATCGCGCCCAACACCCCCACGATCCAGTCGCCGTCCTCGCCCTCGTCGAGTGGTCGTAACACCCGGCCACCGCGAGCGCGCTCCATACGCCGAGCACGACAGAGCTCGTCCGTCGCCACAACCTCCACCCCGAGCGCCCTATTTTGCTCGCGGGCGGAACCGCCCGCTTCGACGCCACCATCCGCGCTCCTTACGCCCGGGGTGGCTGGCCACGCAAGGGTGAAGCCCGAATTCGTCAGGGCATGTGGCAGACGGCTTCGATGTTGTGCCCGTCGGGGTGTGTCCGCTATCTGTCGACTGCGGGCGCTCCGCGTACCAGAGCAAGGCGCCCCGTTCTGGCGCCGTAGACCCGCTCGAACAGCACCTCCACGGCCTCCAACATGGAGAGCCCCGGGTTCTCCATCAGCCCCTCGGGCATCTCCACGACCCCCCTGTGTTCGTCGGCGCATGCTCGCAGCCGCTCGAGGCCGTGGATGCGACAGATGCTGGCAGCCATGCCCGCAGGCGTCACTACCCGCTCCGGGTCGAGCGCCAGCAAGATCTCCGGATCGTAGGCCGGCCAGTCGTGGTGATCGCGCGCGGCCGCGTCGATCAAGCCCGCCTGAGTCAACACGTCGTGGTAGCTGGTGCCGCGCGTGCCGCCGTAGAGGTTGTTGTTGAAGGCGCTCAAGTAGATCGCGCGCTTTCTCTCATGCTCAGGCAAGCCCGCCGCCACCCGGGTCATGCGGCGCATGAACTTTTGGGCGAGCCGCTCGCCGCGCTCGGGAACGTCGAGCAACGCCGAGACCGCCTGGATGTTGGGCAAGAGCGTGGCCAGCCCGCGCATCTCACCGAGGTTGAACACGACCACCCCGGCGTCGCGCACCCGCGCGAGCTGCGCCTCGGAGCCGATGTTGTGGACCAGGAGCAAGTCGAGCTTCTGCCCGAGCAGGCCCTCGATGTCCGAGAGCGCCGCCGTCGTGGGCCGCGCGCCGTAGAGATGCGCGTCCTCGGCGTTCTTGCGGCCATATTCGCTCAAGGTCGCGATGCGCTCCGGCTCCACCAGCGAGAGCAGGAGCTCGTCCGCCACCATGCTGCTCGAACCGATGCGCGCGTACGGGCGAATGGGCGTCGCGCGACCGTCCGCGTCGGCCACGCCCCGGGCGCCGTCGGGCGTCGTCACGTAGTTCGCGCCCGCGGCAAAGACGCCCGTGGTTTGGGTGCGCCGCTCGCCGTTGCTGGCCACGCGCGTCACCCCCGTGCCCACCACCGCCGAAAGCACGGCGAACAGCCAGAGCCCGCTCAGTACGCTGCGCCACCTCATGTCGCAGCCTCCGCGAGCAGAAATCTCGCCACCGTCTCCTCCGAGCGGCGCACGCCGTAGACCTGCTCGAGACGACGCTCGCTCAACGCGCGCTCCGGCGCGCCGAAGGCGGCGACCTCACCCCGCACGAGCAGCGCCACCTGATCGGCGTGACGCTCCACGTCCCCCAGATCGTGGAGCACGCACACCACCGCGTGTCCCGCGCGCGCGAGCTCCCGCAGCAAGGCGTGCGTACGCAGGACGTGCGCGACATCGAGCCCCGCCGTGGGCTCGTCCAGCAACAAGATGCGCGCCTCGGTGGCGAGCGCGCGGGCGATCAGCGCGCGGCGTTGTTCGCCCCCCGAGAGTCGGTTGAAGGCGCGGTGCTTGAGGTGGGCCACGTCCGTGACCCGCAAGGCGCGCTGAACCACGGGATCCAACGGGGCCGCGCGCCGAAACCAGCGGCTCCCATGCGAAAAGCGCCCGTGGCCCACCAGCTCGGCCACCGAGAGATCTGCCTGCATCGAGGACTGCTGCGGAACCCAGGCGATCCGGCGCGCACGCTCGGTGGGGCTCAGCTTGGTGAGCTCTCGGCCATCGACGTGTACCGTGCCCGAGAAGGGCAAGAGCCCCGCCAGCGCCTTCACCAGACTGCTCTTGCCCGCGCCATTGGGCCCCACGATCGCGAGCACCGAGCCGTAGTGCGCGCTCAGGCCGACGTCCCGCACCACTGGGCGTGCGCCCCGCGTCACATGGAGATGCTGCGCGCGAAGGGCCTCAGTCATGGCTGCGTCCCCGCTCCAGGTCCTTGAGCATCCACAGGAAGACGGGCGCGCCGATGAGCCCCGTGATCGCCCCGAGCGAGAGCTCCCCGTCGAAGGGGATGATGCGCGTCAAGACGTCACACAACACCAGGAACGCTCCACCCCCTACGAACACCGCGGGCATCAGGCGGCGATGGGCATGGCCCACGAGCGCGCGCATGGCGTGCGGCACCACGAGCCCCACGAAGCCCACGCTCGCCCCCACCGCCACCGCCCCCGCCGTGATGGTCGCAGCCCAGATCACGGCCCACAGCCGCACGCGGGGCACGTCCACGCCGAGCGAGAGCGCCTCCTCCTCTCCCGACAACAAGAGATCGAACGAGCGCGACCAGAAGAGGGCCGGCAAGGTCCCTCCGAGCACCAACAAGGCGGCGATCGTGACCTGACGCGGACCCGACCCGCTCACGCTTCCGCTCATGAAGGCATTGAGGGCGCGCATCAGCTGCCAGGACTCCTGCGATGCGCTGATCAAGAGCTGGCTGAAGCTGCCAAACAGCGTGCTGAGCACGAAGCCGGTCAGGACCAGCGTGATCGGGCTCTTCATGCGCGCCGAGATCAGGAGCACGACGCCGAGCGCGATGCCCGCACCCACCACGCAGCCCATGGGCACGAGCATCTCCGGCGCAAACGCTGCGGGCAGTTGTCCTCGGAACACCAAAGCGCTCGCGATCAGCACGATCTGGCCACCCAGGCTGGCCCCTGCGGTTGTGCCCAGCACCGAGGGATCGGCCAGCGGATTGCGAAACAGGGCCTGAGCTATCACCCCACCGGTGGCGAGCGCCGCGCCGCCCAAGAATGCCACGGCCACGCGCTGGGCGCGCATGGAGAGCAAGGTGTCCTTCAAGAGCGGATCATCGAGGCTGCCGCGCCCCAACAAGAGCCCGAGCACGAGGCTGGTCAGCACCAAGAGGGCGAGCGTCCACCAGACGCGCGCGTGAAGACGCGAGGAAACGAGGTCCGCTTCGACGATCGCGGAAGCGGCCGCGGTCTCCTCGCGAAGCAGCATCAGAGGGGCCTCACTTCACGCACCGGTAGGGTCGTAGAGACCGCCACGGACACCAGGGGCAACTCGTGAAGAGCGCCGCCCTCGTCCAAACTGAAGCGGCGGATGCCTGCCGTGGGCTTCCCGTTCGCGTCGACGCTGGCGTCGGGGACGAGCAGCAGCCGGC
>JBIQKA010000071.1:24200-26823 GCA_044507075.1 Myxococcales bacterium | reverse complement strand
CGCCGGGCATGGTGGGGGCCGACCTCGCCAACCTGGTCAACGAGGCCGCGCTCTCTGCGGCGCGCGAGAACAGCCAGAGCGTGAGCCAAAAGGATCTCGAGGAGGCCCTCGACCGCATTCAGCTCGGGCTGCGCAAGAAGAACCGCGTCATGGGCGAGGAAGAGAAGCGGCGGGTGGCCTACCACGAGAGCGGACACGCCCTGGTGGCGCTGTCCATGCGACACGCGGACCCCGTGCACCGGGTGACCATCATCCCGCGCTCGATTGGCGCCCTGGGTGCGACGCTGCAGTTGCCCGCAGAGGAGCGCTACATGATGACGCGCGAAGAGCTGCTCGACCGCATCTGCGTGATGTTGGGCGGGCGGGCCGCCGAGGACGTGATCTTCGCCGACGTCTCCACCGGCGCCCAGAACGACCTCGAGCGCGTGGCCGAGACGGCCCGCCACATGGTGTGCCGCTTCGGCATGAGCCAGGAGCTCGGACCGCTCGCCTACGGCCGCTCGCAGAGCCTGCGCTTCATGGAGGGCGCTGGCCTCAGAGAAGAGCGAAATTTCTCCGAGGAGACCGCGCAAGCCATCGACCGCGAGGTGCGCACCATCGTCGAAGCCGCGTACGCGCGCGCCAAGTCGGTGCTCGAGCAGAAGAAGGAGGCGCTGGAGGCGATCACACGGCGGCTCCTCGAGGTGGAGACCCTGGAGCGCGCCGAACTGGAAGCGCTCGCGACGATCGCGCCACCGCTCCTTCAGAGCTGACAGCCCCCCCCCTGGCAATGCGTCCCAGGGTACGACGCGCAGTCGGCCTCAGCGTCACAACGGGGAAAGCAGCGTGGCTCGCCCGGCACGGCTTCGCCGCAAACGAGTCCCTCCTCGCAGTGATCCCCGAGCTCCAGGCAGTCGTCGATCGCGACGCACGGCGCAAAGCGTCGCCCGTTCCCGCCTGACATGCACTCGCTCCAGCGCGCGCTGCCGAAGTCGACGTAGACGCAGCTCTCTCCGCGATTCGCCGTGGTGAGCGCGAGCGTGGCCCTCCCCTCGACCGCAGCCGGCCCATCGCAGCGATCACCGTACAGCACCACGTCGAGGTCGGCCGTCATCTCCGGCACGCTGACGGTGAACGAGAGATCGTAGATGCAGCTCACGCAGCCCGCCCTGGCACAGCTCGGGTTGTCGAGCCGCAGCTCGAGTTCGCCCGCGTCGTTGAGGTCGGCGCTCGGCGCCCAGACTTGATCCGCACCGCAGCCGTCCGCGTGGTTGGTGACCTCGATGCGCAGCGAGTCCTCGGAGAGGCGCTCCCACACGAAGCACGTCAGCCCATCGTAGCGGGGATTGTTGGTGGCAAGCGCATGGGACGCACCGTCCGACTTCGTCACCAGGTCGGATTTGCAGCCTGGCGTTTCAAAGCCATCGAGCGCAGCCGGCGGATTACCCGTCTCTCCCCCCGAGCACGCGCACACACACAGGAGCAGCCAAGCAAGGCAAGTCGGTCGATTCACGTTCTGTTCTCCTCGGTGTGCTTGCGCGCTCGCGCGCGCTTGGTCTTCTGGGCACGCACGGTGCGCTTTACTGGAGGGCTCACTTCGACGCCCTGGGACAGCGGAAACAGCTGAAAGTTGAGCTGCACCACCCGCTGCGGTGTCCCGACACGCTCGGCGTCCTGCAGGATCTCTCGGCGGAAAGCCTGGAGCCTCGCCTTCAAGACGGGCAGCATGTTCTCGTCGATACAGAGCGTGAGCGAGCCGATCTCCCGCAACTCGCGCGAGAAGAGATCGATGGACTCACTCGCTCGCTGGAGCATGGCGCGGTGGTACTCGGCCACGTGGTGACCGAGCGGCTCGAGCCCGGTGGTGATCAGCGGATCGGCGACGGCGAGCTTGCCCTTCTGGTCGCGTATCAGGAGCCCGAGCGACAGCAGCGTGACCAGGCCGTCGCGCGCCTTGTTCGCCGTGATGCGCGGCACCAGCGTGCGCGCGATCCAGGCTGGATCCTCGCGAAAATCCGGGCGCGCGACGAGCTCCCGGATGGCCGGGATGTACCAGCTCGCGTGATAGGCCGCCTGATGCGCGCCGAGCTCTCGCAGCGCGCGCTCCGGTCGCAAGCGCACCAAGCGTTCGTGGCAGCGCGCGCGCTCGCGCGAGTCCGAGGCCTGGTTGTAGCTCACGAGCTCGCAGAAGTAGTCGGAGGCCGCCCCCGTGAGTCCCAGCGCGTACGCGAAGCGGCGCGCGGCATCGCCCGAGAGGTTGCGCTTCCCGTCCATCACCAGCTTCAAGAAGTTGGTGGAGCGGAGCCCTGCGCGCCGAGAGAACGCCCGATAGGAGAAGCCGTGCCCGAGCGCCTTCTTGGCGGCGTACAGATCGCGCAGCGCCGCCCGGTAATCCGTGTACTGGAAGACGTTTACTGAGGCCAGCTCAGGCACCTCACGACTGTGCGCAGTTGCCCGCTGAAAAGCCAGCGTCCGCGTGTACCGAGGGACGACAAAGCGTGTACCGCCAGTACACGCGCTGGCGCACCGTTCAACGCGCGAGCACCACCACGCTGACGCGCGTCTCCAGCTCGAGCGCCTGGCACACCTCGCGGCAGCGGTAGACCAGCGCGTGCACCCGCACGATGCTGGTGCCCGGCGCGTG
>JBIQKA010000071.1:0-24100 GCA_044507075.1 Myxococcales bacterium | reverse complement strand
CGCGCACGACCTCCACGGCTTCTCCCTCCACCGTCTGCGTGACCAGCAGCGGCGACGCCACGTCCGGCGTGAGCTCCAGGGTGACCTCGAGCGTCGTCCGCTCCCCCACGCGTAGTTCGCGCGGCTCCGCGACCCGCAGCGCGGGTCCCCCCTCTGCCGCGGCCTGGGAAAAGAGCGCGAGCCAAGCGGCGATCGCCAACGCCCTGCGGAGCCAACCCACCCCCCTTCGTATCACGGGCACGTCTCACGCGTATCACGGACACGCTCCCCGAAACGTTCCTTGACAGACGATCACAGCCCGTGTCATCCCGTCATACGCAAGGACATTTCGTCAAGATGAGTGACAAAACCGACATCACGGTGCTGGTGGTGGACGACGAGGCGGCCAACCTCGAGTCCCTCGAGCGCCTGTTCACGCGCGAGGGGATGCGCACGTTCGTGGCCCCAACCGGTCAGAAAGCTTTGGAAATCTGCCGAAACCACCGCGTCCACGTGGTGCTCACCGACCTGCAGATGCCGGGCATGGACGGGATCTCCCTGATCAAGGCCCTGGGCACCGTAGCCCCCGACAGCGTGGTGGTGGTGATGACCGCCTACGGGACGGTGGAGACGGCCGTGCAGGCCATGCGCGAGGGCGCCTACGACTTCGTGGAGAAGCCGCTCAAGCGGGTCCAGATCGCGACCACCGTCCGCAAGGCGGCCGAGCGGCAGGCGCTCCTGAGCGAGAACCGCGATCTCAAGCGCGAGCTGACGCAGCTCAAGCAGCGCAACATCGTCGGCTCCTCCCACGCACTCCGCAAGGCGCTCTCGGTGGCCACCCAGGCCGCGCCGAGCACGGCCAATGTCTTGGTGCTCGGCGAGAGCGGCACCGGCAAGGAGCTGATCGCGCGCCACGTGCACGAGCACTCGCAGCGCAAGGGCGAGTTCGTGGCGGTGAACCTGGCTGCGCTGCCCGAGACCATCGTGGAGAGCGAGATCTTCGGGCATGAACGGGGCGCGTTCACGGGGGCGGCCACGCGGCGCGAGGGCCGCATCGCTCAGGCGCGCGGGGGCACGCTCTTTCTCGACGAAATCGGCGAGCTCGCGCCGCACGTGCAGGTGAAGCTCTTGCGCGTGCTGCAGGAGGGCACCTACGAGCCGCTCGGTGGGCGCACCGAGAAGGCCGATTTTCGGCTGATCGCGGCGACCAATCGCAACCTGTCGCGCGAGGTCAGCGAGGGGCGCTTCCGCGAGGACTTGTTCTACCGCCTCAACGTGATCGCGATCACCTGCCCGCCCCTGCGTGAACGCAGCGAGGACATCCCGCTCCTGGTCGATCACTTCGTCGAGGTCTACAGCCGTAAGAACGGCCGCCCTCCGCTGCGCGTCTCGCGCAAGGCGCTGGATCGACTGAGCGGCTATCACTGGCCGGGCAACGTGCGCGAGCTCGAGAACGTGATCGAGCGCGCCGTGGTGCTGAGCACCCAGGACACGATCCAGGAGGACGATCTGCCGGAGCCCATCGCGACCGCCTCTCCACGCGAACGCGCCTTGAGCTTCGCGATCGGGACGCCGCTCGAGGAGATCGAGCGACGGGTCATCCACGCCACCCTCGAGCACACCGGAGGCGACAAGCGCCTGGCGGCCCAACTTTTGGGAATTGCTACGCGAACCATCTATCGCAAGCTCGACGCAGAGCGCAGCGACGGGAGCGCCGAGGAGGGAGCCGTCGAAGACGGTTGACAATTTGTCGTTCGCTCCGCTGCGAGCCTCGCGGCCACTGACAAGATGTCGCGGAGTCAGACGCTTGCAGGATTGGCTAAACCTGCGACAACTCGGCGCAAATCCGCTCCCTGAGGGGCCCCCTGTAGCCCCGGCACGAGGGTTGCTCTAGCAGCCCCCTTTGAACGCGAGACAGAGCTGGAACCGGAATGGGCAAAGACCAAAAGCAACGCGTGATTCGCATGTCAGCGATCCTGACCACGCTGCTGCTTACCGCCATGCTCTGCGCACGCGGCGCCACGCAGATCGTGGCCGCCAAGCTGTTGCCCCTCTCGCCCGAGGAGAGCAAGGCCGGCGCGCTCCCGCGCCCGCGCGTGCAGGTCACGGACGGACGGGAGACCACCCGGCAGATCGCCGAGGCCGTGCTCAACCGCAACATGTTCGACTCGCAGACCGGCCCCATGGACTGGGAAGCCCCGCAGGCGGTCGGTGCGATCACGACCGAGCCCACCACCCCGGAGGGCGCCGAATCGTTGGACGAGGAGGACCTCGACGGCGAGCCCCAGTTCTGCAGCAGCCCCGTGCGCCTCGTGGCGGCCATGGTCGTCCCGCAGACCCCCGAGCTCTCCTTCGCGTCCATCGAAGCCCAGGGCAAGACCCTGCTCTACCGCCAGGGCATGCAGGTGGATGGCCACGAGGTGCTCGGCATCCGCGAGCACCGCGTGTTTTTACGTCCGTCGGGGCGACCGCTCTGTCAGATCGCGATGTTCAAGCCGCCGCAGCCGGCCACGCCGCCGCCAGCGGCGGCCAAGCCCGAGCCCGCAGCCGCCGCCCCGGCCAAGTCGAAGACCAGCGGAGGCATCTCGGAAGAGGAGCTCAACCAGGGCATCACCCAGGTCAGCGACACCAACTACACCGTCTCGCGCGCACTGCTCGACAAGGTGCTCTCGAACCAGGCAGAGCTGATGCGCGCCGCGCGCATCATCCCCTTCGAAGAAAACGGTCGCACGGTGGGCGTGAAGGTCTATGGCATCCGGCGCTCGAGCTTGTTGGGCAAGCTCGGCGTTCAAAACGGTGACGTGTTGAGAACAATCAACGGCTTCGATCTTTCGAGTCCCGACTCGGCGCTCGAGGCGTACACGAAGTTGCGCGAGATGGATCAGTTCAGCATCGCCATGGTCCGACGCGGCCAGGCTCGAACCATGGAGTACTCGGTCAAATGACCCGCCGCAGCAGTCGCAGAGAAGGAGCTCGCGTGAGACTCAGAGGATCTTGGTCCGCCGTTGCCGTGGCGGCCTTCTTGGCCGCCATGGACGGCCACGGGAACGCCCCTCGGGCGCTCGCCCAGGCGGGCGAGACGCGGTCTCCCTCGCGCCCTCTGAATCTTAATCAGCGCGCAGGTGAGCCCGTCCCGGGCGCGACCATGGAGAGCACGCCGCCGCAGATCCCGCCCTTCGAGACGGGCATCGATTTCCGCCCCACCTCGCCCGCGGCCAAGGTCACGTTCAACCTCGAGGACGCCGAGCTGACGGATCTCGTGCGCCTGGTGTCGAGCATCACCGGCAAGGCGTTCATCATCCCGAACAAGACGCGCAGCATCAAGGCCACCGTCTACGCGCCGGGCAAGGTGACCGCAGCCGAGGCCTACCGCGCGTTCCTCTCGATCCTCGAGCTCAACGGGCTCGCGCTGGTGCCCTCCGGCAAGTACTTGAAGGTGGTCGAATCCCAGGGCGTGGAGGCCAAGACCATCCCGCTGTTGATCGACGAGAACGTGCCCGCGGAAGATCGCTTCGTGACCCACCTCTACCGGGTCAACTACGTAGCCTCCGAAGACGTGGCGAACCTGCTCGGGCGCTTCAAGTCCGCCGAGGGCAACATCACCGCCTACGCGCCGACCAACACGTTGATCATCACGGACACCGGCAACAACATCCGCCGCATGCTGCGCATCATCGACGCGATCGACGTGGAGCGCGGCGGCGAGCAGCTCTGGATCGAGCCTGTCCACCATGCGAACGCGAGCGATCTCGCCGCGCGCCTGACCGAGATCTTTCCGCTCGACACCGGCACCAAGAACGGCAGCAGCAGCAAGCCGCCGGCCGCCTCCACGGCCAAGAAGAGCTCTGCCGCGCAGCCCGCTGCGCCCGCCGCTCCCAGCACCGTCGGCGCGCGCGCCGGAGGCTTCCGCGTCGGCAACATCCTGCCCGACGAGCGCACCAACTCGCTGATCATCATGGCCACCGAGAGCGCCTATCTGCGTATCCTCGAGCTGATCCGACACCTCGATGTACCGCTCGACGGCGACGGCGGCATCCACGTGCACTACCTGCAGCACGGGGACGCCGAGCAAATCGCCAAGACGCTGACCACGCTCGTCGGCAGCAGCGCCAAGCGCCCGGCGGGCGGCGCCGGCAACAAGGCGCCCGCGGGCCAAGACGCCGTGTTCGAGGGCACCGTAGCGATCACCTCACACGAGCCCACCAACTCCCTGGTCATCACCTCGTCGCTGCACGACTACGCCGCCCTCAAGCGCGTGATCGACCGCCTCGACACCGAGCGCAGGCAGGTGTTCATCGAGGCCGTGGTGCTCACGCTGGATGTGAACAACTCGCGTGACCTCGGCTTGAACTACTTCTCCGGCGTACCCGACTTCCCGAAGGAGGGCTCGCTCGGCGTGCTCGGCTACGGCGTGCAGAACGCCGGCGCGCTCGCGAGCGGTCTGCCCGGCATCTCCTCGCAGGTCACCGCCGCGGGCGGCGCGGAGGCGCTCTCGGGCATCGCCATCGGCATCCAGGGGCCGGTGATCGAAGGCGGCCCCGCGGGCGTGAGCGTCCCCTCGTTCGGCGTCGCCCTGGCCGCCCTGGCCCAGACCGGCGACAGCGATCTGCTCTCCACGCCGCACCTCCTGGCGCTCAACAACGAACAGGCCGAGATCAACATCGGCCAGAACGTTCCCCTGCAGGGAAATTCGCCTGGTGCCTTGGGCGGTCTCGGAGGTCTCGCGGGCCTCGCTGGCCTGGCCGGTGCGCAGGGCGCGGGCGCCACGCAGACGGGGGCGATGGGCGGCCTGGGCGCGCTCGGCGGCCTCGGTGGCCTGGGCGGCGGTTTCGCGGGCAGCCCGCCGCGCGGCGACGTGGGCACGCGCATCCGCATCACCCCGCACATCAATGAGAGCGACGAGATCCGTCTAGAGCTGGAGGAGGAGATCTCGGACGTGGGCGCGGCCGTGCCCGGCAACGCCATCGCGTTCCCCATCAATCGCCGCACCGCCAAGACACAGCTCGTGGTGCGCGATCAGCAGACGGTGGTCATCGGCGGCTTGATGCGCGACTCTGTGAACCGCAGCCAGAAGAAGATCCCGCTGCTCGGAGACATCCCGCTGATCGGCGCGATGTTCCGCCGCACCACCACCACCAAGGCCAAGTCGAACCTGCTCCTGTTCCTCACGCCCTACATCGTGCGAACCCAGGCGGATCTGCGCGCCATCTACGAGCGCAAGATGCGCGAGCGCCAGGAGTTTTTGGATCGCTACTTCGTGTTCGGCGCCCATAATTACCGCCCGGCCATCGACTACTCGCGAACACGGGGGCTGATCGCGGAAATCTCCAGGTACATGCACGTTCTCAACGAAGACCGGCGGATCCAGCAGGAATTGGCCGAGGAGCCGCCCGCCGATCACCAGGCGCGGCCCCCCATCGGCAGCATCGGCCCGCTCTCTGACGACAGCGACGACGACAGCGGTGACACCGTGATCGATGGCTCTGCGCCAGCTGAGGCCCCCGAGGCTCCCCCTCCCCCACCTCCGCCCGCCGAGGAGGCGGCCCCGCCCCCCGCACCATGACGATGGAGCAAGGATATCTCGGCGAAATCTTGGTTCGACGTGGCGTGGTCTCGGCAGATCGCGTCGAGGAGGCGCTGCGCGTTGCCGAAGAGCGCAGCGCCCGGTTGCCCGACGTGCTGCTCGCCATGCGCGCGGCCGACGAGACGGCGATCGCCCGTGCCCTCGCCGACGAGGCAGGCCTCGACTTCGTCAACGACATCAAGGCCGAGGCGGTCCCGGCTGACCTGATCGAGCGCACGCCGATCAACTTCGCGCGCCAGCACGGCGTGCTGCCCATCGGACGCGACGGCTCGCGCGTGACGGTCGCGGTCTCAAATCCCCTCGATCCCACGCCGCTCGACGATCTTCGCGCCCTGCTCGGCGTCCCCGTCTCCGCCGTGGCCGCCCCGGTGGACGCCATCGAGCGCGCGATCAACCGTGTCTACGAGCGCAAGGACGAAAACGCGCTGGCCGACTCGGGCAAGGCCCAGGACGAGGAGGAGCTGCAGGACCTCATCGACATGACCGATGAGGCCCCGGTGATCCGCTGGGTGAACAACCTCTTCTACAACGCGGTGCGCGACCGCGCGTCCGATATCCACATCGAACCCACCGACAAGGAAGTGGTGGTCCGAAATCGCATCGACGGCGAGCTCTACCCCACCAAGTCCGCCCACAAGGGCTTTTTGCCGTCGATCGTCGCGCGCGTGAAGATCGAAGCCGGACTCAACATCGCGGAGAAGCGGCTGCCGCAGGACGGCCGCATCACCAAGAAGATCCAGGGCAAGCTGATCGACGTGCGCGTATCCACGGTCCCCACGGCCAAGGGCGAACGCATCGTCATGCGCTTGCTCGACAAGGAGAACATCCTGCTCGACCTGACGGACCTCGGGTTCGACAAAGAGCAGTACGCGACCATGGAGCACCTGATCACGAGGCCCAACGGCATCGTATTGGTCACCGGGCCCACGGGCTCCGGCAAGACCACCACGCTCTATGCTTGTCTGAACCAGGTGAACCGCCCCGAGGTGAACATCCTCACCGTCGAGGATCCGGTGGAGTACGAGCTCAAGGGCGTGGGCCAGGTCCAGGTGCAGCCGAAGATCGGCCTCACCTTCGCCTCCGGGCTGCGCAGCTTCCTGCGTCAGGATCCAGACATCATCATGGTCGGTGAGATCCGCGACCACGAGACCGCGGAGATCGCCATCCACGCCTCGCTCACGGGCCACCTCGTGCTGAGCACGCTGCACACCAACGACGCCGCGGGCGCGGTCACGCGCCTGGTGGAGATGGGCGTCCAGCCCTTCCACATCTCTTCCTCCTTGATGGCCGTGCTCGCCCAGCGACTCGTGCGCAAGCTGTGCCCCAAGTGCCGTACGCCGTACCTGCCCAGTAACGAAGACCTGCGTTCTCTCGGCCTCGACTGGCGCTCCTTCGCGCCGCTGCCGGACGACCCTACCGCGACCTCCAGCAAGACGCCCGCCGCGCGCTCGCAGCCCCAGGGGGATGGACACGGCGCGCACGCGAACGACCTGTTGGTGGAAGATGCCGGCGGCGAACGCCCCGTCTTCTACAAACCGACGGGCTGTGAAGCCTGCGCCAACACGGGTTATCGCGGGCGAATCGGCATCTACGAATTGCTCGTGATCACCGACGCCGTCCGCAAGGAGATCCTGAACAACAGCGACTCCAACGCCATCAGCCGCGCAGGCCAGCTCGGCGGGATGCGCTCGCTGCGCCAGGACGGAGCGCGCCAGGTGCTGCGCGGGATCACGAGCGTCGAAGAAGTCTTGGCAGCCACCCAAGCGGGCGATCTGGAGTAGCGCATGGCGGTCTACGCATGGAAGGGCGTCAACGCCGCGGGCAAGGAGGTGAAAGGCATCGACGATGCCGACAGCCCCAAGGGCCTGCGCGCCGCGTTGCGCCGCCAGGGCGTGCTCGTCACCCAGCTCGAGGAAGAGAGCGCGGCGCGCAAGCGCGACGCACGCAACATCAATCTCAAGCGGCTGTTCTCTCGCGTCTCGATGCAGGATTTGGCGCTGACCACCCGTCAGCTTGCCACCCTGCTCAAGGCCGGCATCCCGCTGGTCGAGGCGCTCGACGCCCTGATCGAGCAGACCGAGAAGGAAGACCTGCGCAACGCGCTCACCAACACACGCGACAAGGTCAACGAAGGTATCGCCTTCAACGTGGCGCTCAAGGCCCACCCCAAGATCTTCGGGGATCTGTTCACCAACATGGTCGCCGCGGGCGAGGTATCGGGCAACCTGGATCAGGTGCTCGCGCGCCTCGCAGACGTGCTGGAGTCGCAAAACCGTCTGAAGGGCAAGGTCTCGAGCGCCCTCGCCTACCCGATCGTGATGATGGTCATGACCTTCCTCGTCGTCACCGTGATGATGACGGTGGTCGTGCCGAGCGTGAGCGCCATCTTCGACGACTTCGGGCAGGTGCTGCCCTGGTACACGCGCCTGTTGATGTTCATCAGCTCGCTGTTCACCGACTACTGGTACCTCCTCTTCGCAGCGGTCGCGGGCACCTTCTACGGCTTCAAGCGCTGGCACGCCTCGCCGAGCGGGCGCAAGCGCTGGGATCTGTTCATGCTGTCGGCTCCGATCGTGGGCTCGCTGACCACCAAGGTTGCTTGCGCCCGCTTCTCTCGCACCCTGGCCACCCTGCTGCGCAGCGGCGTGCCCGTGCTCGGCGCCCTCGAGATCACCCGCAACGTGCTGGTGAACACCGAGTTGATGCGCGTGGTGGACGAGGCCCGCGAGGCGATCCGAGAAGGTGAGTCGATCGCCAAGCCGCTCGCCCGCAGCAAGCGCTTTCCGCCCATCGTCACCCACATGATCGCCATCGGCGAGCGCTCCGGCGAGCTCGAATCGATGCTCGAGAACGTGGCTGACGCCTACGACGATCAAGTGGACGCACAGGTGGAGACGATGTCGAGCCTGCTCGAGCCCGCGATGATCTTGCTGATGGGCGGCATCACGGGCGGCATCACCGGCGCCATCTTGATGCCGTTGATGCAGATGAACGAGTTCGTGACGGGAGGCTGACGTCGTGGCCAAGCGAGCACGGAAGAGAGTTTCACGTCTGCCCCTGCCATGGGAGCGCGAGGACAGCCTCTTGCGCGCCATGTTCTCGGGTAGGCGGGTGTTGCCCTTCGCGCTCTTGTTGAGCGTCGCTGCGCTGCTGGGTGGAGCCTATTGGCTGGGCGGCCGGCGGGCCGACATCCTCGCGACCCGGGCCACCCTGAGCGAGGTCTCGCGCGCCGCCGAGGCCTTCGTGCACGACGTGGGGCGCTGCCCGCGCAGCCTGAACGAGCTGGTGCACCCGCCGCGCTCGGGGGTGCTCTACCTGCACGAGCTGCCCTCCGACGCCTGGGGCCGCGGACTCTATATGCGATGCACCGGCGATTCTACGCCGGAAGTCGAGGTGCTGAGCGCGGGGCCCAGCGGGTCCTTCCTCGATGACGACAACGTGATGTAGCCCCCGTGCGAAGCGGGAACTCAGGAGATCTCGAACATGTCTGAAACGCAACAAGAAGAGATGCAGAGCTCGGGCACGGGCGACCTTTGTTCGCTCGCGGGCGAAGGCGCCCGCGTCGATCGGCAGGCAGCGCGCGTGGCCCCGCTCGCGGCGGGTCCAGGGCGCCTCGACCCGCGCAAGCTGCGTGAGCAGGGCATGACGCTGATCGAGATCATGATCGTGGTCGTGATCATGGCGCTGGTCGCGACCGGCGTGGGCATCGCCGTGGTGCCGCAGCTCCAGAAGGCCAAGAACAAGCAGGCCGAATCCGGCGTCGAGACCGTGCGCACGGCGGTCCAGCTCTACATCGCCACCAACAACGCCGAGTGCGCGACCATGGAGCAGCTGATCGAAGACAAGGCCATCGACAAGAACAAGGCCACCACCGATCCGTGGGATCGCCCCTACAAGATCGAGTGTGACGGCACCGACATCATCGTGATCTCGGCCGGCCCGGACGGCGAGTTCGACACCGACGACGACATCAGGTGAACCACAGAGCCCTCGAGTGAACCGTGCCAGCCCTCAGCCCACATGTTTGGCGACCACAGTCGCTCGGACCCGTGCTCGGGCGGCGACGCGCGCGCACGTTTGCCGGGCGCCGTCGCGCGCGCGCGGGGCTGACGCTGATCGAGATCCTGGTGGTGATCGTGATCGTCGCGATCGCTGCCAGCGGGGTGTCCGTGGGCCTCGGCGCGATCACGAAGACCAACCTCCGTAGCGCGTGCGTGCGGCTCGTGGCGCTGTCGCAGTACGGCTATCACCGCGCGCTGGCCAACGGGACCACCGTGCGCCTCACGCTGAACCTCGACGATGGAACCGTCGAGCTCAGCGAGGCAGAGGGGCGGGTGAGTCTGGTCCGCAGCGACGCTCCGATGCGCGAGGAGGCCGTGCGCGACAACGACCGCGAGGATCCGGGCGCGGCCATCGATCCGTGGGCGGTCGCCAAGGCCAGGCTCGAGAAGCCGATCGACGAGCTGCAGCTCCCGCCCTCCCCCTTCAGCCCGATCCGGGGAGACAACGGCAAGCCCATCAAGCGCTTCAGCAACACCCCGGTGGGCGACGACATCCAGATCGCCAAGGTGATCGTGGCCCACGAAGAGGCGCCGCGCGTCACCGGCAAGACCGACCTGTTCTTCTTTCCGAGCGGGCTCACGCAGCACGCCGTCGTGCAGCTGCGCGACCGCGACGACACCATCTACTCCGTGGAGATCCATCCCCTGACCGGCCGCGCCACCGTGCACAACGTGCCATTCGAGCCGGAGGTGCTGGTCGACGATCCGAGCAAGCGCAACCACGAGGCCTCGGAGCTGGAGGATGGCCTATGAGGCGCTCGCTCCGCGTCTCCCGCGCCCGCGCGGGCTTCACGTTGATGGAGATCATGGTCGCCGTCGTGATCATGGCGATCGGCCTGGGCTCTCTGTTCGCGAGCGAGGCCGGCGCCATTCGGATCGCACACCGCGCGCGCACGACCACCGTGGCGACCTTGCTCGCACGCTGCAAGATGGGCGAGATCGAGGAGAAGGTGGCCAAGGAGGGCTGGCCTGGCTCCCAGCTCGACGGCCGCGATGACTGCTGCGAGGAGGCCGAGCACGACGGCTACAGCTGCGAGTGGAAAGTGGAGCGCATCGTGCTCCCCGACTCTTCGTACGCGCAAACCGAAGATGAGGCCAAGGACGCGCTCCAGGGCACCAAGGATGGCAAGGGGCTCCCCGTCGACGGGAAGGGGACGCCGTCTCCGGGGGCCTCGCCTCCGCTCGGCGCTGGACAGCCGGGGGGTCTCCCGGATCCCACCAGCATGGGTGTACCGCTCAATGGGCTGCCGCCGATCCTCGGAGGAAACAGCACGACCTCGGGCACCGAGAGCGGCTTCGGCGGCGGCATGGGCGGAGGCGGCGATCCCATCTCGGGCATGGTGATGAGCTTCGCCTTCCCGGTCATGAAGCCGATCATCGAAGAGCAGGTGCGACGCGCCACCGTGAAGGTGATGTGGCGGGAGGGCGACTCGGAGCAGAGCTTCGAGGTGGTCCAGTTCCTCGTCAACGAGCTCCCGCTCTTGGCCTCCACCAACGATGAAGATGACCCCGCGCCGACCCCCGGTTCGAACGCTCCGCCGGCGCCGCAGCAGCCGCAGCAGTCGCCCCAGCCGCGGGGGGCAACCAGATGAGCAGGCGCGCCCAGGGCATGACGCTGATCGAGGTGATGATCGCGATGACCATCTTCGCGGCCGTAGGCGCCCTCGTCTATGGCGGCTTCGCGCAGACCTCCCGCGCCAAGACCAAGCTCGAGGCACAGCTCAATCGCTACCACGAGCTGAGCTCCGCCATGGAGCGCATGGTGCGCGAGCTGTCCATGGCCTACGTGTCGATGCACTACAACCCGCTCTCCTCGCTCCAGAGCATGCGCACCGCCTTCGTCGGAAAAGACAGCGGCTTCGGGGATCGCGTCGACTTCACCTCGGTCTCCCACACCCGCATCTATCGCGATGCCAAGGAGTCCGACCAGAACGAGATCTCCTATTTCCTCACCGATCACCCGAGGGGCGACGGCAAGGTGCTCGCCCGTCGCATGCAGGCTCGCATCGATGCCAAGCCCCAGGAGGGCGGCCGCGTGGAGATCATGCTGGAGGATGTCCTCGGGTTCGAGCTGGAGTACCTCGATCCGGTGAATTGGGAGTGGCAGACGAGCTGGGACACGATGTCAGGCACTGGGCAGGTCAACCGCCTGCCCGCACAGGTCCGCATCAAGCTCACCATTCCAGGCATCGCCAATCCCAGGCAGCGCGAGGTGTTCGGCACCCGCGCCATCCTGCCCATGACCTGGGCCTTCAACCATGCACACTGAGATGAACCATCACCCACAGACAAGGCGACGTGAGAAACGACAAGGCTTCGCGCTGCTCTTGTCGTTGATCGCGCTGATGATCTTGGCCGTGCTCGTGACGGATCTGCACGAGGTGACGGGTCAGGGCTTCTCCGCGTCGATGGCCGCTCGCGATCAGCTGCGCGCAGAGTACCTGGCCAAGAGCGGGGTCAACCTGACCCGCATGCTGATCGGTCAGGAGAAGAACCTACGCCAGCTGGTCACACCGATCTGGGGCATGATCATGAAAGGCCGGCCGCCGCCCCAGCTCCCCGTGTGGCGCTTCGCCAACGTGATCCTGGAGCCGTTCGCGAACTTCGAGGGCGCCAAGGAGAACGCCACGGATATTGGCTTCGATATGGACCTGGCGGAGGGCCTCGGCAACACCGGCGGAACGTTCGAGATCCAGGCCGCGGCCGAGAACGGCAAGATCAGCGTCAACGATCCGCGCATCCAGGACCTGGCAGTCGGCCGCGCCAACGTGGCCACGCCGCTGTACTCGCTGCTCGGTGGCAGCCCTCCAAACCCTAGCCCCAACATCTACGATCCCATCTTCTCCGGTTTCGACGAAAAAGGACGGCTCAACACCCGCCTGGACGTGCTGGCCAACCTGATCGACTGGTGGGACGCAGACGAGCAGCGCACGAGTTATGACCCCGTATTGCAGGTGGTGCAGAGCTCCGGCTCCGAGGACTCCGATTACTACCGCGAGCAGCTCGACCCCTACAGCATCAAGAACGCGCCGTTCGACACGCTCGAGGAGCTGCGCCTGGTGCGCGGGGTAGGCGATGATTTCTGGGCCAGCTTCGTGGAGCCCGAAATGGACAATCCTTCGTCGCGGCGGATCACCATCTACGGCGGTGGTCGCGTGAACCCCAACGAAGGAGAGCCGTACGTGCTCTTGGCTCGCCTCTGTACCTTCACCGAGATCCGTGATCAGCCGCTGTGTTCGGACCCCACGGGCATGGAGCGCATCAAGTTCATTACCCTGGTCGAAACGGCGCAGGCTATCAGCTTCAACATCCCCTGGTTCTCGCGCGCGTCCGACTTCATCACCTTCATCACCGGTTCGGGTCCCCTCTACGACCGGCTGATGCCCATCCTGCAGGCGATGGGCGCGACCAGCATGATGTTCACACCGCTGGTGCTCCCTGCCCAACCGGCCGACCTGCGCCGGCGCATGCAGCGGATGTTCTCCACCAACGCCAACGTGCTCACCATCGAGAGCACGGGGCGCGTGGGCCGTTCGCGTCGCACCATCCGCACCGTGGTGACCACCGACGAGAAGTGGAACCCTCCCCCACCCAACGCAGGCAGGATGCCCCCCCTCGGCATCTTCTCCTACTATCGCATCGACTAGTTTTTGGGGGACGCCCGGCGCGTCCGCACGAGAAAGGCCAGACAATCCGTGGCTACCACGCTAGGCATCGACATCGCACAACGCAGCATCCGTGGCGCACTGCTCAAGACGGGCATGCGCAGCATGGAGGTCGAGCGCTACGTCGAAGTCCCCATCCCCGCCATCGAGGCGGGCGCCGCCCATGAGAGCGTACTTTCGTCCGCGGTCCGCGATCTGTTTGCGCAGCTCGGCCAGAGCCCGGACCACGTGATCGCCGCCATCGACGGCGCGCGCGCCTCGCTGCGCGTGCTGTCGATCCCCGCAGCCGCCCGCAAGCGCGCGGCCGAGGTGCTGCCGTTCGAGCTTGACCCGCTCTTGCCTTTCCCGGTCGAAGAGTCCCTGGTGGATTACCAGGAGGTGGGCACAATCGGCACCGAGGTCTCCCTGCTGGCCGCCGCGGTCCCCGAGAGCGTGGTGCAAGAGGTGATCGAGTCCTTCGAGCGGCTCGAGATTCAGCCCAAGGAGCTGGCGGTCGGGGCCGCCGCGCTCGACGGGCTTGCCCCCTTCCTCGCGCAACCAGCCGATGAAGCCTGGCTGCTCTTGCACCTCGACCGAGACAGCGGCGACCTCTGCGTGCTGCGGGGCGGCTCCTGCGAGCTCGCGCGCACCGTCGACGAGGGCGTCGAATCGCTCAACACACGCCCCGCGAACTTCCGCAACGCCGTCTCCCAGACCATCATGAAGTACCGCGCAGACGGCGGCCCCTTGATCAGCAAGGTGCTGCTGATGGGCGAGGAATCAGCCGATCCGCGGCTCTCCGACTTCTTGGCCCAAGAGCTCAACCTGCCCGTCGAACGCGCGCTGCTGCCGCGTCCGAAGGCCAGCCAGGTGGAGCCCTCCCCCGTCTTCGGCAGGGCCTTGGCCCTGGCTGGGCGCACGGTTCGCCGGGGAAAGCGCCTCGATATGCGCAAGGGGCGCTTCGCCCTGCCGGGGGGCGTGAGTCAGCTGCGCGAGTACGCCCTGCTCATCGCGTGCTGCGCGTTGGCGCTGATCATGAGCTATTCGTTCCGTGTCTGGGCGGAGTACCGCGTGCTCGGGGAGGAGCGCGACGCGCTCCAGGAGAAGCTGGCCAAGATCACCGAGCGGCACTTCGGGGAGAGCACCAAGAGCCCCAAGCGCGCCCGCGAGCTACTCGAGGGGGGTGGCGCGACCAAGGATCCGCTGCCTCGCTTCGACGCCCTGCGCGCCCTCGGGGCGATCTCCGCCGCGGTCCCGCTGACCGTGACCCACGACACCCGGAAGCTCGAGATCAGCCTCGATGAGACCGGGCAAACCGGGAGCTTCGAGCTCCAGGGCCAGCTGCCCGATCTCACCGCGCGCGACCAGGTGGCCGACGCCCTCGACGGGCACGAGTGCATCGAGCAGCTCGAACGCGGCAAGACCTCTACGGTCCCCGGCCAGGAGCGCAAGAGCTACACACTCTCGGGGACCATCGCCTGTCCCGGCGCCGCCAAGGCCAAGGGCAAGTCCCAAGGCTCGAAGGGAGGGCGCTGAACATGTTCGATGCCCTGCGCGAAAACTGGGACAAGCTCTCGGATCGCGAGCGCCGCATGCTCTCGATCATGGGCAGCGTGGTGGTGGCCCTGATCGCGTTCGCGATCGTGTGGACCACCACCACCTCGCTCGCCGAGGTGGAGGACGAGCGCGACGCGATCCGGTCGGTGCTGGCGGACATCGACCGCGCCGGCGCCATCCTCGACAAGCGCGAGGCGGAGCGCCACGCGATCGAGGAGCGCTACCGCAATCGCGCGCCCGCGCTCGCCGCGTACGTGGAAGGCAGGGCCAAGGCGGTTGGCATCGAGGTGCGCCAGGTGGTCGAGGATCCCGAGAAGGTCGCGGGGGGCTATCGGCGTCAGAGCGTGCGCGTGAGCTTCAGCGGCGTGTCGCTGCGGCCCATCATGCACCTGCTCGCGAACATCGATGACGAGCGCTCTCCGATCGCCATCGAGCGCATCCTCATCGAGCACTACTCGCAGGGCGACAGCTACAAGGTGGATCTGGGCATCGCCGCCTACGAGCGCATCAAGCCCGAAAAGGGAGACGCCAAGGCCGCCGCCAAGAAGCCGGGAGAGACCAAGCCATGACCAGGGCGAAGTGGTTGATGGTGGCCGGCTACAACGCCTTCTTTTGGGTCTGCTTCTGGACGTTCTGTTACTGGACCTTCCCCTACGATCGTCTGGCTTCCTTCTTGAGCGACAAGGTCGCGGAGAGCGGGGCCGGATATACGCTCGAGATCGGCGACCTCTCCCCCTACTGGCTGACGGGCGTCGCCTTGAACGACGTCACGGTGCGCAAGCAGAAGGCCGAGCCGACCGTGCTCCCGCCGCCTGCCGCTGCCGCCGAGAAGGGCAAACCGGTAGATGACGGCGCGCTCAAGGTCAAAGAGGCGCACGCACGCTTCGGCCTCTTCAGCCTGTTGTTCGGAGGCAAGTCGCTCACCTTCGATGCGACCCTCGAACAGGGGGAGATCGAGGGCATCTACGAGGAGGACGGCGAGCAGAAGCGCATCGACGCCACGCTCACCAAGATCGACGTGGGCAAGCTCGGGCTCCTCGAGTCCCTCATCTCGCTGCCCGCCAAGGGCACGCTCGAGGGGGACTTCGACCTGACGCTCGGCAAGGAGCCCGCGAAGAGCAACGGGACCGTGAAGATCACCTTCAGGAACATGGTGATCGGCGACGGAGTCGCGAAGGTGAAGATCGGCTCGATGGGTGGGCTGACCATCGATCCCGTCGAACTCGGGGATGTGGTGATCGATTTGGACGTGAAGGACGGCCTCGGTCAGGTGAAGAGGCTGCGCACCACGGGCTCCGACGTGGTGCTCGAAGGAAGCGGCGAGGTGCGCCTCGCGGACCCGCTCAGCCGCTCGCGTCTGGACATCCTGCTGCGCATCAAGTTCACCGACCATTACAAGAACAAGAGCGGACGCACCAAGGCGATGTTCTCCCTGCTCGACAGCAACAATGGCCCCCAACTGCGCGCCGCCAAGACGCCCGACGGTGGCCTCGCCTACCGTCTCACGGGCGCGCTCGCCTCGGCGCGAGCGATCCCCGCAGGGAGGTACAAGGGCAAGGGGGCCGCCGCGGTCCCCGCGCCCGCGCCCGCGCCCGCGCCGGCCCCGGTCGCGGCGCCACCCGACCCGGACGACGACGAATGACGCCTGGCCCGTAACGCGCTACGTTGCTTGCTCGACTTTCGGGGAACACGCGGGAATGGCCAAAGAGCGGCGACCAGCGGCCGATAGGCCATCAGCAGCAGCAGGGGGCAAGGAGAAATCCAAGAGCTCCAAGGCGCCCCCGTCGGCCAAGCGTGCGAAGCGCTCCGCGAGCGAGCGCAAGCTGCGCGCCGCTGGGCCCGAAGGGGATACGAAGCGCGCGGACGCGCTCGACGCCGAGGGGGTAAACGAGCCGCGCACGGAGTCGGAGGACGAAGCCTTCGAGGCCGAGATCGTCGAGGACACCGAGCTCGAGCGGGCCGGGGACGCGGAGATCCAGCCCGAGGACGACGCCGACAGCAACTACGAGCTTCCGCTCAAGGCCAAGCCCGACCAGTCCGGGGCGCTCACGCGCTACGACGCTCTCCAGGCCTACATGCGCGACGTGCACCGCTACGACGTGCTCGACGCCGAGTCCCAGCGCGCGCTCGCCATCCGCTATCACGAGGCCGGCGACCTCGAGGCCGCGCGCCAGCTGGTGACGAGCAACCTGCGCTTGGTGGTCAAGATCGCCTACGACTACCGCCGTGCGTACCGCAACGTGATGGACCTCATCCAGGAGGGCAACATCGGGTTGATGCAGGCGGTCAAGAAGTACGACCCCTACAAGGGAGTGAAGCTCTCGAGCTACGCCGCCTGGTGGATCCGCGCGTATATCCTGCGCTTCATCCTCAACAACTGGCGCCTGGTCAAGCTCGGCACCACGCAGGCGCAGCGCAAGTTGTTCTTCAACCTCAGCAAAGAGAAGGCGCGCCTCTCGGCCATGGGCATCGAACCCAGCGCCGAGAACATCGCCAAGCGGCTCGACGTCACCGCCGAGGAAGTCACGAGCATGGACCGCCGCCTCTCTGCGGGGGAGATGTCGCTCGACACGCCCGTCGGCAATGACGACTCCAAGGGCCAAAGCCGTGTCGATCTGATGCCGGCGCTCGGCACGCGGGTCGACGAGCTCCTCGCCGACGAGGAGCTCGGCCGACTGTTGCACAACGAGCTGCACGCGTTCGGCAGGACCCTCACCGGCAAGGAACGGCAGATCTTCGATCAACGCCTGATCGCCGAGGACCCACGTACCCTCCAGGAACTGGGCACAGACTTCGGCGTGAGTCGCGAACGCGTGCGCCAGCTCGAAAAGCGCCTCCAGCTGCGCCTCAAGAAGTACCTCGAGGAGAAGCTGGGCAGCGAGATGCTCGAGCCGTGAGCGGTCACTTGTGGCTGGTGGCCACGCCGATCGGCAACCTGGAGGACATCACGTTGCGGGCGCTACGCGTCCTGCGCGAGGCCGACCGCGTGCTCGCGGAGGACACGCGCCGCACGAGGACGCTCCTCTCGCACCACGCGATCAAGACCCCACTCGCCTCCCTGCACGCGCACAGCAGCGCCGAGCGCGTGGAGAGTTTGGCCGAGGAGCTCGCGCGTGGCGGACGCTTCGCGCTCGTGACCGACGCGGGCACCCCCTTGGTGAGCGATCCAGGCGCCGCGCTCGTTCAGGCCGCCCTGGCGCGGGAGGTCCGGGTCGAGGCGCTGCCTGGGCCCAGCGCGGTGATCACGGCGCTCTGCGTCTCGGGGCTACCGGTGGACCAATTTCGCTTCGTGGGGTTCTTGCCCCGCTCGGGGAGGCGGCGTCGGGACGCGCTCGCGGAGATCACCCGCGACCCCCTGGCGACCGTGCTCTTCGAGTCCCCGAACCGGCTGCGCGACACGCTGGCGGATCTGGTCGCCGCGTGTGGGGGGACCCGCCGGGCCGCCGTCTGTCGCGAGCTCACCAAGCTCCACGAGGAGGTCGCGCGCGGCTCACTCGACGAGCTCAGCGCGCGCTTTGCTGCCGACGAACCACGCGGGGAGATCAGCCTGGTGGTCGAGGGACACGGGCCCGCGCTCGACCCCGTGAGCGACCCAGAGATCGAGGAAGCGGCGGCCCTGGACCTCGACGCCTCGATCCGCGCGCGACTTGCGCGGGGGCTGGGCGCCAAGGAGATCACCCGCGAGCTCTCGGCCCTGCACGGCCTCGACAAGCGCGAGCTCTACGCGCGGGTGGTGGCCCTGCGCCACGACAAGTGAGCGCAGTGACAGCCTCGGCGGGCTCTGATAGGAGTTCTCCCGTGGCCCGTACCGACTCGGAACACGCGTGGCTCTCCGCGCGCCTTGGCTCGACGCGCTTGCCCGGCACGGCGGCAGCGCTCGTGGGCGCGCTCGCGCTGGGCACAGCGGCCTGCGCGCAACACACCGAAGAGGCCCCGCTCAGCGTGCAGCTCGCCGTGGTGGGCCCCGAAGGTCCAGGATTACCAGCAGACGTCGCCTTCGTCCGCGTGAGCTACCGCGTCGGCGAGGCCGCCCCCGAACTGCGCGTTTCCAGCGTGCAGGGGCTCGAGAGCGTGGAGGGGCGAAGAAGGCTCGTGCTCGAGGACCTGCCCGCACATACACAGCTCAGCGTGCGGCTGGAGGGACAGCGCGAGAACGGTGAGATCGCCTACCTGGGATCCCTCGGACCGCTCGCGCTTGCGGGGGGCGAGCACCTCAAGGCCCAGGTGGTCCTGAGCGTGGCCAACGAGAGCGTGCCGCTGTCGAATGCCCCGCCCCCCCGCTTTCTGCACCGTGCGAGCGCCCTCCCGGATGGGCGCGTCCTGATCAGCGGCGGCTTCGGCGCACCCGTGGGCGTGACCTGCCCCGTGGGGGCGGTTAGCGACGCACGCTGCTACCGGGTGGTCGCGCTGAACGACGCCTGGCTGTTCGATCCCAACACCCTCCTATTTCACGAAATACCTGGAGGCCTGCTCGAGGCCCGCGCCGGTCATACGAGCACGCCGCTCTCGGATGGCCGCGTCCTGATCGCAGGGGGGGCGCGCGCAGCGCTGGTGTTGTTCGATCCCGCAACGCCCGCGCTCCCACGCTTCATCCCGCTCGACGCCCAGGGAATGGCGAGCGCCAGCGCGAGCTTCGAGCTGTTCGATCCGGCCCTCGGGGCGCGCAGCGCGCGCGATCCCGTCCGCGGACGCTTCGCGGGCAGTGCCACAGCCCCCCAAGCCCCGGCGCCGCTGCTCGCCGCTCGCTTCCTGCATGCTGCGGCGCCGATCGCAGGGACGCCCGGCCGGGTGCTGCTCGCCGGGGGGCTTGGGAGCGGAGACAGCGCGCGCAGCTACGAGATCTTCGATGCTGCGCGTGCCGGCGGTTATGGCACCAGCGCCACGTTGCGCGGGGAGCTCGCGAGCGAGCGCGCCGCGCCGAGCGCGCTCGCGCTGACGTCCATGGATCAGCACGCGATCTGGATCTTTGCGGGTAACCGTGCGCGCGACAACGGCGACCTCGCCGAACTTTGGCGCTCCGCTCCGGAGCTCCCCGCGGGGAGCTCACAGCAGGCGACGAACACCGCGTTCCCGGAGGCCGCGAGCACGCCCCCCGCGGCTCCCCACCCCGAATATGCCTTCCCGCAGGCGCTGACGGCACGCCTCGGAGACGGTCGGCGCGCGCTGGTTTCGGCCAGCCTGCCGCCCTTCTGCGGCGACGCCGACAGCCCCACGTTCGCGCTCACGGATCTCCCGGACAGGCAGGGCAGCTGCAGCGCTCCGGCAGCGCTGCGACGTTGCTATGTGCTCGACGCGGAAAGCGGCGCCGCGCAGCCGTGCGCGACCTTGCAAGCACATCTGGGCGGAGCAATCGCGGAGCTCTCCGACGGCGGCGCGCTGCTCTCAGGGGGACTCGACGACCTCACGAGCAAGATGAGCCTGAGCCTGGAGCGCTTCGCATTGATGAGCAGCGAGGCCTCGGAGCTCGTGCCCGTGGCCACGCTCTCGCTCGCAGAGCCCCGCGCCTACCACAGCAGCACCGCGCTCCCCGAGGGGGGCGCGTTGAGCGTGGGCGGGCTGCGCTTTGATCGCGACGCGCCTACGTTGAGCGAAGCCGCAGAGCTCGTACGCTGGTGAACGACTTGTTCCTCAGTCCTCGTCCTGCTGCTGCCGTCGCTGCTTCAGCTTCTCGGCCGTGTCTTCGGCGAGCTTGCCCACGGCCCGGCGCGCTCCGCTCAGGAACACGAAGAACGTCTGCTCCTGCACCTGGGTACGGCGGTAGCGCGCCTCGAGCTCGTCGGGCGTGAAGGCCATCGTCTTGCCCCACCCGAACGTGCTCACGACGCCGAGCGAGACATCGTAGCCGCGCGCGAGTAGGCCCACGCTGAGCGTGGCCCCCAGACGGCTGATGTCTGCCGGGCGGTAGGTTTGGCTGTCCTTGGGCAACCGCGGCGCCCCCGAGAGATCGGAGAACAGCCCGCAGCGCAGGAGGATCAGATCGCGGATGCGGTACTCCGCCCCCACGGCGACATTCCCCGTGCGCTTGCCCCACCAGCGCTGCAGCACGAGATCGCCGGGCTCGGGAGCGCGATCGGTCCCGGGCGTCACGTCGCGCCGCCCGATCGCGATCACCGGATCGCTCTTCGATCCGCGCTTCCCGTAAACGCTCGCGTCGAAGGTGAACAGCAGCAGATAGGTGGGGGCCCAGCTCACGCCAAGGCGCAGCTCCCAGGGCACCGGATCGTGAGATGCGAGCCCGCTTTGTCTGCCGTCGTAGTAGCTCGTGCCTTGAGCCTCGGGGCTCGCGACCGTGGTCAGGATGCGGTCGCGGACGGAGGCCTTGCCGCGAATGTGAAAGCTCGGAGGCTGAAACATGGCCCCGAAGCGAAGCCGCGCCGAGAGCGCGTAGAGCACGCCCAGGCGGAAGACGCCGCTCTTCACGTTGAAGCGAGCCAACGTGCTGTGCACCGAGGTGATGGCCTGCCGATACACGTTGGGGCTCGCGGGATCGAGGTCGGCCAGCTGCAGATCGAAGCGCTCCTCCGCGTGCGACATCGTGCTGAAGGAGAGAAAGGAGCTCAGCCCGAACGAGAGCTCCTGCGAGACGCGATAGGCGTAGGAGAGCCCGTACCAGCGCACGCTGCGCTCGTCGTCGAGTGAGAGCGTGTCCACTTTACGATTGCCGGGCGGTCCGCCCTCGATGGCGGCGTCGAAGTCGATCCGACGTCGCTCCACGGTCATGGTCGAGAAGGCGATCGCGTGTCGCCGCGCGTCCCCTTCCTTCCAGCCGAGCTGCTTCACGAAGCCCACGAAGACAGGGAGCGCCGGGCGCGAGGTGTGCTTGAGGTCGGCGCTGCCTTCGCTGGAGCGGAAGCCGCTCTGCACCCTCATGCGGTCGAGCGCGTTCAGGGTCAGGCTGGCGGAGATCGTCAGATCATCGAGCCGCGCCAGGCCTGCAGGGTTGTAGTAGCTCGCCGAAGGATCGTTCGCGAGCCCCGCGAACGCACCGCCCATGCCGATCGCGCGCTCACCGAGCGGAGTGGCCTGATGGTGAAAAGGATCGGCGTGCGCGGTGGCAGCCAGCAAGAGCGCGCCCGCGCCACAGCACAGCGCGCCCCACGCGCTATGCGTCCGGGTGCAGCGCCTTCCAGAAGGACTCGAGCGTGTAGATGTGCGTCTCGAGCAGGCCGAACGTGAGCTTGGCCCCAGGTAGAACTCGCGTGCGATCCGAGACGCGCTCGCCATTCACATAGGTGTAGTTGCGGCTGCCTGCATCGCCCACGTAAAGCTGACCATCCGCCGACACTTCGAACCAGGCGTGAAATCTCGACACGCTCGCATGCTGCAGCACGATGTCATGTCCATTCACGCGTCCGATCGAGATCCGCCCCAAAAAGGAGACCTCCGACCGCTTGCGGATCGGGATCACGTGACAGGCAACCTCGAGCAAGTGGCGCGGGATCGGCACGTAGGCTCCGGGGACATCCCAAAAGTGCGCGGCCGTGAAGGCGCGCGATGGACGCTTCGTGGTCGCCGCCAACATGGAGCTTGCGTCCCCCTGCAGCGTGCGAAATCCAAGCGCGGCGCGCTCACCGGAGCGGGCTGGGTTCGACGCCGAAAGTCCCTGCGCCAGCTCGCTGGAGCCGTCCCCGATCGGGAGCACCATGACGAAGCGGGCCTCGCATTCCTCGACGAGTTCACCGAGCGCCCTTCTGCTCGCACGCTCGACGAACTCCCTGGGTGCCCAGCTCGCGAGTCCGCTCCCCATTGCCCTCCCCTTGCGGAGACTTTCGCCCGGGGGCGCGGCGAGGGTCAAGAACCCTAGAACTGCGCGGTCGCGGTGGCGTAGAGGTCCACGAGGATCTGTCCCTGCATGAAGAAGCGGCGGCCGGGTAGATCGACGGTCGGCCGGTGGGCGGGGTTCACGGCTCCCGACCCGCAGGTGCTGCCGCGGTAAGCCTCGCCCCGATTGTCACCGGAGACGGTCGGATTGCATGGGTCGGAGGCCGTCATGCCGTAATTGGTCACCCAGCTCACGCCTGTACCCAGATTGAAGCGGACGTACTCGGCCGCCTGCATCTCGATCCCCACGCGGAAGCCGTACTTGAGGCGCGGACGAAGATCGGTGAGCCCGTAAAACGGGACCTTCTCCCCGACGAAGCAATTGGTGTCCGAGGGATCGTTGGTATTGCAGGGCCGCAGCGGGCCGCTCAGATCGGGATCGACGCCACGTACCCCCTCGAAGTTGGGCCGCGCGAGCTCGGCGTGGTTGCTCGTTCCGAGCGCGTCGTAGAGCGCGCTGTAGTCCTTGCCCTGAGAGAGGTAGGTGGTGTTCAGCCGTAGATCGATGGCGAAGCGCTGGTAGCGACCGCGGTTTTCCCAGGGGATGATGCCGGTCCCCAAAGTCGCGGTGGCGGTCTGGCTCGGGAGGGCGTTGATCACGCCATCGAGCCTGCCCCCTGGATTGAAGTACTTGCTGGCCGTCGATGCCCACTGAATGAGCACGCCGAGGCCCATGTAGGGCTCCATGTAGCGGTAGCGCCGTGAAAGGCGGGTCTCGAAGTGGATGCCGCTGAAGCCTCGGCTCGAGCCGGCAGATTGCCCCGTGAAGGCGTCGGCTGTGCCGTCGGGCACACCATCTCCATCGATGTCCTGACCGCCGGGCGCCTTGTTACCGCACACCGTCTTACCGTTGATCTCTTGGCAAGGCTTGACCGGTGTGCCGATGGCGCGCCGTCCCTCCAGGATGAAGACCCACGTGGGCTGCCAGGCATGTCGCTGCTGATTGAGCACCGCCCACGCGCCGCCGATCCCGATGTAGTCGAAGCCTGCGCGTGTGGGTGACTTGAACGGCACCGAGAAGAGCGAGCCTGACACGCCCCCGTAGTCGAAGGGGTCGTGGAGCGGCCCGCGCGGATCGTTGATGGCGTCGGCGCTGCTGCCGCCGGGCACCGAGAGTTGCCGGGCGTCGCTCAGAATGAGCGGCAGGTGCAGGAAGGCCATCACGTCTTTGTACAGACCGATGTCCAACCCGAACATCAACTCGCTGACCACGCGCTCACTCTCCGCGATCTTCTCTCGGCCCAGCTTGTGCGTGTTCGGATCGATGACCTCGCGCAGGATGGTGCCGCGATCGGCGATCCGCGTGTAGCCGATGCTGGCGTTGAGATCGAAGGGATCGTCGTCGTCGAAAGCATCGATGACGTCCGTGTACGGCAACGGGTCACGCATGAGACGAAGTGGACGGTCGTCTGCGCGGGCCTGTGACGCTCCGGCTAGTGCCCCCACCGCGAGCA
>JBIQKA010000262.1:0-3850 GCA_044507075.1 Myxococcales bacterium | reverse complement strand
GGCGAGGCCGTGGCGCACCTCATCAAGGGCAAGCGCGGTCGGCGCGCTGCGTGAGGCTTGCGGGCGCGCGGACCGCTACCTGCGCGCGCTGTTCGTCGAGGCGGGGGGCCTTGGCCGCGTGGGGGAAGATGAGGAAGCGGGCGCGCGGGGCTGTCGTGTCCGCCGCAGCGCCGAGACGCGCGCGTGCTCGGCCTGGAGCCTGGGCATCAGCCGCGCATGGGTGCGGTCGAGCCGACTGAAGAATGCCTGATCCAGGCGCACTCCGTCATGGACGCGCGCGTAGAGCTCGTCGAACACGGCTTCGGCCTCCGCATCGAACAGGGGCCCTTCGGCTCGCCCACCGTGTTGCGTTTGCAGGTCGCAGCGGACCTGTGCCCGCGCCCGCGCTTCATCACCTGCCCCGAGGAACTGGAGCGCTGCCCGCACACGGGGAGCGGGTTCCGAAAGCACGCGGCCGTAGCTCACCAGGTGGAGCGGGTAACGCCTGAGCGCGGCATCGCGCAGCAAACCGTAGTTTTCGCTCCACCAAGCCAGGACCGGAGCCACCATGGGCCGCGTGGCGGTGATGGCCGCCGCCGGCAGCGTCGGAGCGCTGCGCTGGGCACGGCGATTTTCGTGCTCCATGCGGTAGAGCCGCTCGACCGAAGCCATGTACTCTCGGAACGGGCGCATGGTGGCGATGACCTTGTGCACGAAGCGCAGGTCCGTGCGCAGCAGGCCTGGCACGAACACCTTGACCACGACGCTCCGCGTGGCCGTGGGGCAGAGATAGGCCCCGGTGCACGGATCCGGGTTGGTCGCCAGGTGGATCCCCCGGCGCAGCGGCGATTCGTAAAACCCAAGCGGGTTCCCCTCCCGGATCGTGTTCGCCCAATCGCGCGGAAACGCCTCGCCCACGATGGCAAAGCCCGCTCCCCTCAGGATCTGCATCCACATCGACGTGCCAGATCGCTTGGTCCCCGTGACGATGATCATGGTCCCCAAAGTCTACCCGACCCCCGCCGCGCCTCCGAGCCGCACGCGGAAGGTCCGCCCGCGCGCGCCCCCGACAGATCACTTGCTCCCTTCCCAACGGGCGTCCATCGAGGCTGTGCCGCGCGCGCCCTCCCCGCGCGCCGCGGGTGTCCCCCGTCAGGGGCATTTGTCGCTTTCTTGGTCGAAGCGCGGCCGGACGCCGACACTGTGCCCGTGGACGCGCCGCGCCTGCTCACGGAACGCTCGCTCGAGGAACTGCTGTGGACGACCCTGGCGTCGCGCAGCGATGGGCTCGTCGTGCTGCGTGACCGGGACGGGATGCGCCACGGGGTATGGGTGCAGGCCGGCTTCGTGGTGGGCGTACACGTCGCAGGACGGTTCGATCCGCTGCTGGACGTGCTGCGTCGCGCGGGCGCATTGAGCAGCCACGCCTACGCGAGCTGCGTGCGTGCCCTGTGGCGCCCGGACGCGCGCTCGGGCTCGCTGGCGGTGGAGATCGCGGGCGTCGAACGCTCGGTGGTGCGCCAGGCGCTGCGCGCGCAGATGCTGGAGCGGATGGCGGCGCTGCTCGAGATCGCCGAGCGCCACGGTCACGATGCGCGCTTCGAGGCCCAAGACGTGCCCGTCAGTGAGGTCAGCCTGCGCATGCCGCTCGGGGCCTTGCTGCGCGGGATACAGGGCAGAGCCGCCCTACCCAAGGAGCGGCCCGTGCAGTCCGAGGACCGATCGGAGGCGCGCAAGCGCCTGCGGGCGCTGGCCAAGGAGCTCCACCCGGACCGCCACGCGCACCTCTCTCCAGAGGTTCGACGCTCGCTGGAGCAAGCCCTGGCCGAGGCCACGGCGGCCTACCACGGCTTGGCGCGCGGGGCCTGAGCACGCGGCCGACCGGCCTCAGACCTTCTGCCTGCGCCCAGTTCGCCCCTCCGCAGCGGGGACAACCTGCCGCGAGCGCAAGGGGTTTTCGTCTTCCGGGCGCTTGTTGCGCGTTCCCCTGTGAGGTTGTAGAGCGCGGGCTGTGAAATGCTCCGTGAGATGCCTGGCAATGGGCCTGGGCTGCCTATTGTCGGTCTCGCTCGTGAGCCGAGCGTGGGCCCAGGATCCCGCGGGCGAAGCCCCTCCCCCAGCGGGCGAGCCTCCCGTGGGCGAACCTGCCGAGGAAGGCACCGAGGAACCCGTCGAGGAAGGCGCCGAGGAAGGCGCCGAGCAAGAAGAAGAGGCGGGGACGTCGGAGCCCGAGGAGGAGCCGAGCGCGCAGGAAGGCGCGCCGCAGACCGAGCCCTCCGCGGCGGGTGAACTCCAGGAGCCCGAGCCGGAACCCGAAGCCGGCGAGGAGCCCGCGAGCGAAGCGCGCAAGACGCCCCAACGCATCTCGGGCGCGATCACGCTAAAAGAGCCCGAGCAGGAGCGGCTGATCATCCCGCCATACATGCGGGACTATCGCGGCGCCGTGCGAACCACCGCGCTCTTCCCATTCTACTTCGAGCGCAAGGCACCCGAGTCCTTCGAGCGGCTGATCGTCCCCTACTACTACCGGCGCGGCCCCAAGCTGAACGCCGATGTCGCCCTCGGCCTCGTCTGGTCCTTTCGCGGGCCCGAGCGCAACACGTTCATCCTGCCTCCCTTCTACACCCACCGCGACCACAAGGACTGGGCGTTCGGGTTGTTCCCGCTGTTCAGCACGGGCGTGTTGAAGGGACATCACCACACCATCATTCCGCCGCTGCTCACCTGGATCGACGGCGACGACAAGAAGCACCGCACCATCATCGGCCCCTACTTCGATTGGAAGAACGAGCGCGCCCGCTGGCACGGCCTGTTCCCGATCCTGTGGGACAAGAAGGACGACATCGATCGCTTCACGATGATTCCACCGGTGTTCTTCCGCTTCTCGGACGACGATCCGCTCAAGGCCACCACGGTGGTGCCGCCCTTCTATCACCACCGCACGGCCGACTCGAGCAAATGGGGGCTCGTTCCGCTGGCGTTTCACAGCCGAACGCCCGAGCTCAAGAGCACCACCGTCCCCTTCTTGCTCTTCCACCACGCGACGGGCCCCGAGACCTTCAGGTTGGTCACGCCGCTGCTCTCGCACGCGCGCAGCGAAAAGCGCGGCACGTTCTGGGTCAGCCCCATCTACCAGCGGCAGCGCGGCGACAAGAACCTCGACGCCGTGGGGCCGTTCTTCTTTCGGCTCTGGGACAACCGCGACATGTCGCGGGGGCTCGTGCTGGCTCCCATCTTCTGGCACTTCCGCGATCCCGGGAACGACGCCCTGGCCATCTTCCCCTTCATGGCGCGCTGGTATCACCACGGCATCGGGAGCACCTGGGTGACCCCGCTCGTGGGACGCTACAAGAGCTTCGAGCGCGACGAGCAGACTTGGTGGATCTTCCCCACCTTCCAGTACGGTTTCACCGAAGACAGCTGGACCTTCAACGTGCACCCGCTGCTCTACCGGAAAGAGTCGCCGCAGCGCAGCCACTTCGCGATCACGCCCATCTACTTCAACTTCATCAACCGCGAGAACCAGACGCACCGCCTGGCGGTGCCCCCGTTCTGGTGGGACTTCAAGAACGAGGCCAAGGGTAAGAGCGCGCGCGTGCTCTTCCCGCTCTACTGGGAGTTCCGCAATCAGCGCAAGACCACCGATCGCCGGATCGGCTTCCCGTTCTACTGGGACTTCAGCGCGACCTCGAGCGAGCGCAAGACGGTCGCGGTCTTTCCGTTCTACACGCGCTGGGTCCGCAGCGAGTACGACCGCACGCTCTCGCTCAACTCATACTTCGAAAAGAAGCGCGAACCCGCGGGGGTGCGCTGGCAGTACCACTTCTTCCCGTTCTTCTCGCGGGGCGGCATGAACGACGACCGCTGGTGG
>JBIQKA010000007.1:0-111563 GCA_044507075.1 Myxococcales bacterium | reverse complement strand
TCTTGGGGCCCACGCCGCTGATGCCCTTGAAGCGCGCCTTGTCGCCGCGGTTGAGTGCGTCGGCCAGCTCGCTGGCGTTGAGGCTGTTCATGATGCCGAGGGCGAGCTTGGGGCCCACGCCGTTGACGCCGAGCAGGGTGCGGAAGGCGGTGCGATCCTCCAGGGTGGGGAAGCCGTAGAGCGTGAGCGCGTCCTCGCGCATCTGGGTGTGCACGTGCAAGGTCACGCACTCGGGCGGCCGGGGCAGACGGCCCAGGGCCCCCATGGGGATGAAAACTTCGTAACCCACCCCGGAGACGTCGACCACGCAGGCTCCGTCCAGGGTCTGATCCACGATGATACCAGTGAGTCGGCCGATCACGTTGCTGGCCGCAAGCTACCACTAACCTGAACAGGTATCCAGAAGGTGGTTCACATCTGTAGGCGAACGCTGGCCCCGAGCCCGTGTGCGCCGAAGGACAGGCGCGGACCCGTGTGATCTCCGGCCCCCCGGGCGCTCAAAAATCCCTGGTTTTGCTCCAGGATCTTGCGGCGCTTGGCCCTGCGCCTGTTGAGCCAGGCGACGCCAGCGCCGGTCAGCCCTCCCCCGAGGATCAGCAGGGCGAACCCGTCGCCAGAGGACCTCCCACCGCCCTCGATCACGGAGAACGTGGTTTCGATCAGGCCTGGCACGAGCAAGGTGCCGCCGATCGAGATCAACACGATCGGCGGCCAGAGCTTGGGCAGTCTCTTCGGAGCCGGGGGCGCGAGCTGGGTTCGGGCCTCGCGCGTGGTGCGCATGATGGCGCCGGGCGGAGGGCGACCGGTTGCCGCAGGTGCGGGGGCGAGGTTGGAGGGGGCCCAGGTGACATCGCGTGCGGGACAGTCCCCCGGCCGACAGCCGGTATCGTGGAGCGGCCTGGGAAGGGGGGCGGAGGGGCTGACCGGGACGCTCGCGTCCTCGACCGGGGGCGCGACCTCCGCGGGGGCTGCTTCGACTTCCACAGGCGCCTCGGGAGGGTGCACGTCCTTTGCGTGCGCAGTCGCGCGTGGGCTGGCAAACCACAGGAGTGCGACCAACGAGAGCAGGCGTGGGGAGAAGCGGAGCATGTCGCCCGAGAACGTTCTCGTACGTGCCGTGCATTCCGCAAGCCCTGAGTTGTGCCCGTGGGGCTTGCTGCGGTGCTTCCTGGACTTATCTGTACCAGGAGTCGGGAGCCGCCGCCGAGCGCTGCTTTTCGGGCGCAAGACGGGGAACCTACGAGAATGCGCGGAGCGCGCTGAGGTTTTGTCGATGACCGGAGAACAGCAGGACCTCTACGCGACCCTGGGGGTGAAGCGGGACGCGAGCGAAGACGAGATTCGCAAGGTCTATCGCAAGCTCGCCCGAGAACATCACCCCGACGTGAACCCGGGCAAGCCCGAGGCCGAGGAGAAGTTCAAGCGGATCGCGGCCGCCTATGAGGTGCTCACCAACAAGGAAAAGCGCGCCTTGTACGACGAGTTCGGACACGAGGGGCTGCGCGGCGGGTTCGATCCCGAGCAGGCGCGGGCCTATCGGCAGTACGCCGAGGGCCGCCGCGCCGCGGCGGGCGCAGAGGACATTCCGTTCGACTTCGACCTGGGTGATCTGTTCGGGGCGAGGGGCGCAGGTCGCGCACGGGGCGCGCGGAGCCCCGGGCAGGCGCCGTGGGCGGCCGCGGGCACGGACATCCACGCGACGGTGCAGCTCGACTTCAAGACCGCGCTCGAGGGAACAGAAGTGAGCCTGGAGATCCCCGTGCAAGGGCCCTGCGAGGTCTGCGCGGGCACGGGCGAGAAGCCAGGCGCGGAGGCGCGCACCTGTCCGCAGTGTCACGGCGAGGGACGGGTGCAGGTGGTGCGCGGTCCCATGAAGCTGATGAGCGTGTGTCCGAGCTGCGGAGGCGACGGCGTGGTGCGCGATCCGTGCGATCGCTGCGGGGGCAGCGGGGTGCTCGGCAGCACGCGCGCGGTTCAGGTGCGGCTGCCGCCCGGCGTGGACGATGGCTCGGAGCTGCGTGTACGGGGCAAGGGGGGCCCTGGCTTCGGTGGCGGGCCGCCCGGAGATCTCTTGCTCACCACGCGCGTCTTGCCCCACCCGCACTTTCGCCGGGAGGGCCTCGATCTCCACTTGAAGCTCCCCGTGACGTTGTCGGAGGCGTACGCTGGCGCGTCCCTGGAGGTCCCCACGCCTTCGGGTGCGGTGAAGCTCAAGGTCCCTCCGCGGACGCAACAGGGGGCTCGCCTGCGTTTGCGGGGCAAGGGCGTCAAGCGCGGCGCCGAGCAGGGAGACCTCTTCGTGGAGATCGAAGTGCGCTTGCCGGACAAGGACGATCCGGCGCTCGTCGAAGCGCTCAAGGCGACTGAACCGCTCTATTCGGAGAAGGTGCGCGGAGGGATCGCGCTATGAGCACGCGCCTCACCAAGACCAGCCTGTTGCTCTTGCTGGAGGGCGACGAGGCGCTCTACGCACGCCTCTGCGAGGCGTCGTTCTTGCCCGACCGGGAGGAGGAGCTCACGCCGCGCCACGCCGAGGTCGCGCGCGTCGCGCGCACGTTGCTTCGCGAGCTCGATGTGAACTGGGAGGGGACCGAGATCGTGCTGCGCATGCGGGCCGAGCTGATCGCCTCGCGGCAGCAGGTGGCCGAGCTCTTGCGCTTGCTCAGCGAGCGCGAGCTGCCGTAAACACACGCTGCCGCCCTTGTGGGTGCAGGGATCAGGCGGCGCTGGGTGCGTGCTCACGCGAGCGTTGGCGCACGAGCCATTTGCGGAGCTCTTCGACCCACAACACGGTGGAGCCCACGGCGACGACCAGCAGCATCTCCTCCAGCGGCAGCGGCGTGGTGTAGAAGACCCCGTTGAGCGCCGGAATATAGACGACGGCGAGCTGGAGCAGGATCGACGCCGAGAGCCCTGCCACCAACCAGTGATTGCGCAGGAAGTCCAGCGAGAGCGCGCTCCGCGTCTCCGAGCGGCAGCTGAGCACGTTGAACCACTCGCACACCGCGAGCAGCGTGAAGGTCGCCGTGCGCGCGTACTCGAGGCTCACGTCGGAGCGCGAACGATAGATGAAGAAGCCGAGCGTCACGCCCGCGATCACGAGGCCTAGCAAGACCACCCGGAACAGGCTCACGCGGTCGAGGATGGGGGCGCCTCGCCGCAGGGGCGGGCGCGCCATCTCGTCGCCGGACGCGGGGTCCATCGTCAGGTTGATGGTGATCGTGCCCTCGGTGATGACGTTGTTCCAGAGGATCTGCACGGCCACGAAGGGCGGCGGAAAGCCGAGCGCGAGGGCCAACACCAGCACCAAGATCTCGGCCAGCCCCGTCGAGAGCAGGAGCACGACGACCTTCTTGATGTTCTGAAAGACGATGCGCCCTTCCTCGATCGCGTTGACGATGGTCGTGAAGTTGTCGTCGGTGAGCACGATGTCGGCCGCCTCCTTGGCCACATCGGTCCCCGTGATCCCCATCGCGACCCCCACGTCTGCGCGCGCCAACGCCGGCGCGTCGTTGACGCCGTCGCCGGTCATCGCGGCGACCTGCCCGGAGTCCTGCAGGGCCTTCACGATGCGCAGCTTGTCGGCCGGCTCCACGCGCGCGAACACCGACACGTGCTTGAGGTCGTGCGTGAGCGCCTCGTCGCTCCGTGCGGAGAGCTCGCGTCGGTCGAGGGCGAGATCTCCCTCCGCGATGATGCCGAGCGTCGCGCCGATGGCGCGCGCGGTGGCCTTGTGATCGCCCGTGATCATGATCGTGTGGATGCCGGCTTCTCGGCAGGTCTCCACGGCGGCCGCCACCTCGGTGCGCGGCGGGTCGAGCTGCCCGACCAACCCCAAGAAGCGCGCTTTGCCGCGGAGCGCCTCGAACGATCCGCCGATTTCGCGGAGATCGACGTCCTCCACCTCGGCCACACCCAGCACGCGCAGCGCGCGCTCCGCCATGCGCCCGCTCTGCGCGCGGATGGCCTCGCGGCTTGGCGCGTCGCCGCCTTCCTCGCTGCAGAGCTCGAGCACGGCCTCGGGCGCGCCCTTGATGTACACGCGCCTTTCGTGCTGGGTGGCCATCGCTTTCGCCCGCGAATCGAAGGGGATCTCCGCGTTGCGTGGGGAGCCCTCGCGCAGCGCGTCGACGTCCAGGCCCGCTTTCATGGCAAACGTCAAGAGCGCGATCTCGGTCGGGTCGCCGAGCGGGCGCGGCTTACCCTGCGCCTGTCCGGGGTCGGCGTCCCAGAGGAGGCGCGCGTCGTTGCACAACGTCACCGCCTCGCACAGTTTGCGCAGCGCGGGATCCTCCAGGGCCACGGGCTGTCCATCGCAGGTCACCTGACCTTCGGGTGCGTATCCGATGCCCGTGATGGCGAGCTCGCGCCCGTCGGGCAGCCAGGCCGCGGTTACGGTCATCTCATTGCGCGTCAAGGTCCCGGTCTTGTCGGTGCAGATCACGGTCGTGGAGCCCAACGACTCCACGGCGGAAAGGCGCCGCACGACCGCGCCGCGGGCCGCCATGCGCTGCATCCCCACCGCGAGCGCGATCGTCATGGCCACCGGTAGCCCTTCCGGGATCACCGAGACGAGCTGGCTGATGCCGATCATGAGCACCTCGACCATCGGCAGCTCACGCAGGTAGCCGAGCAGCAAGATCAAGGCGAACGCGGCGAGGCCGACCACCAGCAGCACGCTACCGAGGTGCTGCACCCTGCGCTCGAGCGGGGTCTTGGTCCCTTGCGCCCCTTCCGCGAGCTCTAACACCTTGCCCACTTCGGTCTGCGTCGCCGTGGCCGTGACCACCGCGCGCGCCCGGCCGGCGGTCAACGTGGTGCCCGAAAAGACCATGTTCGTTCGATCCGAGAGGCCGGTCGCGCGCTCCAGTGGCTCGGGCGCCTTGGGGACCGGGACGGACTCTCCGGTCAGGGCCGCTTCCGCGGCTTCGACATTGACGGCTTCGAGCAGCCGCCCATCGGCCGGCACCGCATCGCCGGCTGCGAGCAGGATCACGTCTCCCGGGACCAACTCGCGGGCCTCGATCGAGCGCTCTCGGCCATCGCGCAGCACGCGCGCCTTGAGCTTCTCGAGCTGGAGAAGCCTCGCCATGGAGCGCTCGGCGCGGCCCTCCTGGTAGGCGCCCACCACGGCGTTGATCAAGAGGACGCCCACGATCACCGCGGCGTCCGTGCGCTCGCCGAGCACGAATGCCACGACGGCGGCCGCGAGCAGCAGGTAGATCAGCGGGCTCTGAAACTGGCGCAAGAACAGCCAGAGCAGCGAACTCGGCGGCTTCTCGGGTAGCGCGTTGGGGCCAATCGACTCCAGGCGCTCTTGGGCCTCGTTCGACGAGAGTCCGTGCGCAGCGCTCGCGAGCTCGCGCAAAGCCTCCTCTGCTGTGACCGCGTGCCAAGCGATCGAAGGGTCCAGTCGTCGTACGTCCCAGGTTGTCGCCATGCGCCCTCGTTGTAGGCAAACGTACCTTGTGTCGTCGTTGCCCCACGATAGCATCGCGATCAACCGCGGACGGAACCTGCGCAAAACCTGCGCGGCCCCGGCTTCGCAGCGCAGAATGCGCACCAGAAGTCGTTGAAAGCACCGAAGAATGGGCGGAAACCGGCCGTTCGCTTGCGGCACGTCACTTGCTCGGGCTAAGGGGTGCTCTGGAGGCTCATCCGCGATGTCCAGTCTGATGGTCCCGCTGGCTGGCGGCGCTACGCTCGCGCTCGCCTTTGGGACGCACTGCGCCCTTATGTGTGGGCCGGTCGCCGCCGCGAGCGCACGCGGAGGGCGCTCGGGTTCGCTGCCCTACGCGTTCGGGCGCGTGGTGAGCTACACGCTGCTCGGATCGCTCGCGGGCGGCGTCGGCCATGTCCTCTTTGAGTCCCGTTGGGTGCGCTGGCTCGAGGTCGTCGTCAGCGCGTCGCTCGTGGTCTTCCTCGTGGTGGCCGGTGTGCGTCAGCTCTTGCCGCGCCGGGAAACCCTGATCTCGCTAGGACGGGCGCCGAAGGTGACCTGGGCCGGCCGCGTGTTGGGCCAACTCGCAGACGAACCGCTGCTGCTCGGTGCCGCCACCGCCCTCCTGCCTTGTGGGGCGCTGTTCACCGTGGTTTCCGCGGCGGTGGCGCTCGGCAACGCGCTGTCTGGAGCCCTGCTGATGTGCACCTTCGCGGTGCTGACCGGCGGGGTTCTCTTGGGCGTGCGCGGGCTCTCCGCGCGCTTTGCCGCCCGCGCGGGGAGGGCTCAGCGGGGGATCCTGGCTGCCGTGTTCTTCGTGGGCGCGGCGCTGACCGCGGCGCGCCCGCTGGCATCGTCAGAGGATGCGGAGCCTCCGAGCTGTCACGCCGCAATCCATGAAGGAGCGCCATGACCCTGCAGGCCGTGCACGCGCCCGCGGCTCCCGTGGAGTCCTTCACGGTTTGTGTGCATTGCGGCTCCGATCTTCCGTCGCGCACGTCGGATCCCTTCTGCTGCTCCGGTTGCCGGCACGTGTATCACTTGCTGCAAGAGAGCGGACTCTCTCGCTACTACGACCTGCGCGGCGGGCGCAGGCTCGCGCCGGCCGCGCTGCGCACGACCCAGGGGAGCGAGCCCTGGCTCGAGCAACTCATGGGCCAGCTCGAGCGCGAGGCGGACCAAAGCGCGCAGGTTCGCCGCTTCTCCCTCGATGTCCAGGGGCTGCAGTGCGGAGCCTGCGTGTGGCTGATCGACGCGGTCTTCAAGCGTGCGCAGGGGGCGTTGAGCATTCGATTGAACCCCGCGCTCGGCCAGCTCACGTGCGCCGTCGAGCCGGGTTTCTCGTTGCCCGAGTTCGTGCACGCGGTGGAGGACTTCGGCTACCGCCTGGGCCCGGCCAGAAAGCAAGCGGCGCCCGCGCAACGCGGGCTCTTGCTGCGGACCGGCGTCTGCATCGCGCTGGCCGCGAACACCATGTTCCTGAGCGCCACCACGTACTTCGGGCTCGAGGAGGGCGCGCTCTACGACCTGGTGCAAAACGCGAGCTTCGCGCTCTCGACCCTGAGCACCCTGGTGGGCGGGAGCTACTTCGTGGGGCGCGCGCTCACCGGGCTGAAGCGGGGCGTCTTCCACCTGGATTTGCCGATCGCCGTGGGCATGCTGCTCGCCTACGCGGGTTCGGTCTGGTCGCTCTTCCTCGGTCGCGGACACGCGAGCTATCTCGACACCGTCAGCGTGTTCATCGCCTTGATGCTGGTGGGCCGGGTGCTGCAAGAGCGGCTGATCGAGCGCAATCGGCGCCAGCTGCTCGCGAGCGAGGGGGCGAGCGCGCTCCTGGCGCGCGTGGTGAGGGACGGACACGCCGAGCTCGTGCCTTGCGCCCAGGTGCGACCGGGAGACGAGCTCCTGGTCTGTCCGGGAGAGCTCGTGGTGGTGCGCGCGACCCTCACTGACCCCGTGGCGAGCTGCTCGCTCGACTGGATCAACGGGGAGAGCGAGCCCCGCCGTTTCAACGGAGGCGACGAGCTCATCGCCGGTTCGATCAACGCCGGGCGCAGCCCGCTCCATGCGACCGCATGTGCTTCGTTCGAGAGCTCGGACCTGGATCTGCTCCTGCGCGATGGCTCCGAGCGCGACGCGCGTCATCGAGGCGACTTTTGGGATGTGCTCGCGCGTCTGTACGTGCTGCTCGTGTTGCTCGCGACTGCGGGGGGCGTGGTCCTCTGGTGGTGGAGCGGGTACTCCGCCGAGCGGATCCTGGAGCTTGCGACCGCGACGCTGGTGGTCACCTGCCCGTGCGCCTTCGGTATCGCCACGCCGCTCGCCTATGAGCTCGGGGTAGCGCGGTTGCGTCAGCTCGGGCTATTCGTGCGCGACGGAACGTTCTTCGACCGAGCCGCGCGGGTTCGGCAGATCGTCTTCGACAAGACGGGCACGTTGACCACGGGCTCGCTCGTGCTCAAGGCGCCCGCCGCTCTTGGCACGCTCCGCGCATATGAGCGGGACGTGCTGTATTCGATGGCGAGCCAGAGCGGTCACCCGAAGAGCGCGGCCGTCGCGCGGGCGGTGCGTGCGCTCGACGAGCGAGCGAAGCTGCTGAAGGTGGACGTCCTCGAGATCTCGGGTGTCGGTCTCGAGTGTCGTGTCGACGGCGTCCGTTATCGACTCGGCTCCCCTGCCTGGGCCGCTCCCGGAGCGGCGCTCGAGGTCGGCCCGGTGTTCTCTGCCGACGAGCGCGTGCTGTGCGTGCTCGAGACCGAGGAGGTCGCGCGTCCCGACGCCCAACGCGAGGTGAAGGCGCTCCGTGAGGAGGGCTACCGACTGTGGATCGCGAGCGGCGACAAGCCCGAGCATGTCCACGAGCTCGCGCGGGCCTTGCAGATCGACGATGCGCAGGCCCACGGCGGGCTCACGCCGAACGGCAAAGTCGCGCTGCTCGCGTCCCTGGATCGCGGCGACACCCTGATGCTCGGCGATGGGATCAACGATGGCCCGGCGCTCTCGCGCGCGCTCTGCTCGGGCACGCCGGCCATCGATCGACCCTTCGTGCCGGCGCGCACGGACTTTTACTATCTCACGCCGGGCCTTTCGCCCGTGCGCTCGGCCTTGCGTGTCGCGCGCAAGGTGCGAAAGACCGTGCGCGGCGCGCTGGCGTTCGCCACGGCCTACAACGTGCTCGTGGTCGGCCTCGCCTATGCGGGCTGGATGGTGCCGTGGCTCGCCGCGGTGCTCATGCCCGCGAGCTCCCTCACCGTGCTGGTCTTTACCGGCTTTTCCCTGTCACCCGGGAGGATCCTGTGGAAGTCGTGAGTCTCTTGCTCTTCGTGGGCGCTTTGTGGGGGCTGTGTGCCATCGGGCTGTTCGCCTGGAGCCTCCTGAACGTGCAGGCCGAGCACACGGATCGCCTCGCGATCTTGCCGCTCGAGGACAACTGGAGCGACCCGGTCACCGAGGTCGCTAGCCACTCTTCAACCCAAAAAGGACCCGTTCCATGAGTGTCACTGCTCCTGCCGAGACCGCGGCCCATTCTGAATCGTACGGACGCGTCACGTTCCGCTACGACGACCGCATCACCCAGCTCTTCTCGCTCGCCTCCGTGGTTTGGGGCATCGTGGGGCTCTCGCTCGGCGCGGTCATCGCGCTCCAACTGGCCTTTTGGCAGGCGAACTTGGGGCCCTACTTCACCTTCGGCCGTCTGCGACCGCTCCACACCAACGCGGTGATCTTTGCCTTCGTGGGCAACATGATCTTCGCGGGTGTGTATTACAGCACGCAGCGGTTGCTCAAGACCCGGATGGCGTCGGACCTACTCGGGCGCATCCACTTCTGGGGTTGGCAGGCGATCATCCTTTCGGCGGCGATCACGCTCCCGCTCGGCATGACGCAGGGCAAGGAGTACGCCGAGCTCGAGTGGCCCATCGACATCGCGATCGCGGTGGTCTGGCTGATCTTCGCCGTCAACTTCTTCTGGACCATCGCCCGGCGCCGCGAACGGCAGCTCTACGTGGCGCTCTGGTTCTACATCGGGACCATCATCGCGATCACCGTGCTGCACGTGATCAACGGCCTCTCCGTCCCGGTCTCCTTCCTCAAGAGCTACAGCGTCTTCGGAGGCGTTCAGGACGCGCTGGTGCAGTGGTGGTACGGGCACAACGCGGTCGCGTTCTTCCTGACCACGCCCGTGCTGGGCATCATGTACTACTTCCTGCCCAAGGCGGCGGACCGCCCGATTTTCTCCTACCGGCTCTCGATCATCCACTTCTGGGCGCTGGTGTTCATGTACATCTGGGCAGGGCCTCACCACCTGCTGTACACGGCGCTGCCGGACTGGGCGCAGACCCTCGGCATGCTGTTCAGCTTGATGCTGTGGGTCCCGAGCTGGGGCGGCATGCTCAATGGCCTGCTGACCCTGCGCGGCGCGTGGGACAAGTTGCGCACCGATCCCGTGCTCAAGTTCCTGGCGGCGGGCATCACCTTCTACGGCATGGCCACGTTCGAGGGGCCGCTCTTGAGCATCAAAACGGTGAGCGGCCTGGCGCACTACACCGACTGGATCGTCGGCCATGTCCACGGCGGCGCGCTCGGCTGGAACGGCTTCATGGCCGCGGGCATGTTCTATTACCTGATCCCGCGCCTGTATCGCACCAAGCTCCACTCGCGTGCGGCTGCGGATCTGCACTTCTACGTCGGCACGATGGGCATTCTGCTCTATCTGGCGGCGATGTGGATCAGCGGCATCACGCAGGGAATGATGTGGCGCGCGCAGAACGAGTCGGGTGGTTTGATGTACCCGAACTTCGTGGAGACGCTGCTTGCCATCAAGCCGATGTACTGGATGCGCCTGGCCGGCGGCACGATGTACCTCGCGGGCTTCGTCCTGATGGCCTGGAACCTGTTCAAGACCGCCAAGTCCGGCAAGCTCGAGGACGAGGAGGTGACCGTGGTCGAGGTGATCGACCGCAAGCCCACCATCCCGTGGAAGCAGATCGCGTTCGGTAAACCCGTGGTGCTCACCGGCGTGATCGCGCTGCTCTTGGCGCTGTTCCCCTTCGTCGACCCGATCGGCAACGTGATGCTGATGGCGCTGGTGATCGGCATCGGCGTGTTCGGGACCGTGATCCTGCAGCTCAAGCGCGCGGGGGAGCCAGCCTGGCACGGCCTGCTCGAGGGGCGCGCCCTGTGGTTCAGCTCCTTCACCGTGATCGCGGTGCTCGCAGGTGGGGTGGCCGAGATCGTCCCCACCGTCATCTCGGGCACGGAGGCGCTGGCGGTGACGAGCAACGTCCCATACCGACCGCTCGAGCTAGAGGGCCGCGACGTGTACCTCAAGGAGGGGTGCTACAACTGCCATTCGCAGATGATCCGCCCCTTCACCTGGGAGAGTGCGCGCTACGGCGACATCTCGAACGCGGACGACTCCATCTTCGATCACCCGTTCCAGTGGGGCAGCAAGCGCACGGGGCCGGACCTGGCGCGCGTCGGCGGCAAGTACAACCACGCCTGGCACTACCGGCACATGATCGACCCGCGCGAGATCTCGCCCGGCTCCAACATGCCGGGTTACGGACACCTGGCGACCACGACCGTCGACTTCGCGACCACGCCCGACAAGCTGCGCGCGATGCGCGCGGTGGGCGTCCCCTACAAACCCGAGCAGATCGCCGGCGCGACGCGCGACGCCGAGGCGCAAGCCAAGCAGATCGCAGCCGAGCTCGTGGAGCTCGGGGAGCGCTCCGTGGTGCCCGAGAGCGAGCTGGTGGCGTTGATCGCCTACTTGCAGCGTCTGGGCAAGCCACCGAAGGGCGCGCCGGGCGGTGAGATGCAGCTCAGCAAGAGTGGAGGAGAGTGATGTCATTCATGGTGAAGGAGTTCTTTCTCGCAAGTCCGCTCCTCGCGTTCCCGCTCCTCGCGCTGGGCTTGTTCATGGTCGTGTTCGTCACGGTCACCGTGACCACGCTGATGAAGCGCGCAGAGAGCTACGCGCGCGTGGCGGATCTGCCGCTGCGCGACCAGGACCCGCAAAAGGAGACCAAGCCGTGAGCGAGCCCCAGAAGTACGATCCGATCCAGGGCGCGATCCTCCACGAGTACGACGGCATCCTCGAGGCCGACAACCAGCTTCCGCGCTGGTGGCTGTGGTCGCTCTATGTCGCCATCGCCTTCTCGATAGGATACTGGTTCTACTACGAAGAGTTTCGCGCCGGCGAGGGGCTCACCCAGGCCTATTACGCCGAGGTCGCGCGTCAGGCCGAGAAGACCGGCAAGGACCCGACGGACGGAGAGCTGCTCGCGCAGCTCGACACGCCCGCGCTCGGCATGGGCCAGCAAGTCTACGCCGCCAACTGCGTGGCCTGTCACGAGGCACAAGGGCAGGGCAACATCGGTCCCAACCTGACCGATGACGCGTGGCTCCATGGCGGCGCGCCCATCGACATCTATCGCACCATCCGCGACGGCGTGCTGGCCAAGGGCATGCCGGCCTGGGGGCCCGCCCTCGGGCGGGGGGGCGTCGCGCAGGTGACCGCGTTCGTGCTGTCGCTGCGCAACAAGAACCTCCCCGGTAAGGCCCCGGAGGGAGAACGATGGGCGGAGCCCGGCCCCGAGACGGCAAACCCTGCACCCGCAGAACCGCAGCTTTGAGGGCATCATGGCGAACCGCCTCCCGGTCTTGAACAACGACGCGCGCTCGAGCGCCCTACGCTCGGACGGTCGGCGCGAGTTCGTGATCCCGGCCGATGTGTCCGGGCGCTTTACGCGTCGGCGCTACTTCGGGTTCGCGCTGCTCATCCTGATCTACGCCGTCACGCCGTGGATCAAGATCGGCGGGAATCCCGCGATCCTGATGGACATCGAGCGACGTCACTTCTACCTGTTCGGCGCCACGTTCAACGCGCAGGATTTTTGGCTCGCCTTCTTCCTGCTCAGCGGGGCCGGCTTTGCGTTGATCGTGGCCACGGCCATCTGGGGGCGCGTGTGGTGCGGCTATGCGTGCCCTCAGACGGTGTTTCTGGAGGGGGTGTACCGCCGCATCGAGCGCTTGATCGAAGGGCCGCGCGGGATGCGCTTGCGCCGTGACAGCGCGCCACTCAGCGTGAACAAGGCCGTCCGCAAGGTCACCAAGCACGCCTTGTACGTGCTGGTGTCGATGGTGGTGGCGCACATCTTCCTGAGCTACTTCGTGCCCTGGCCGACCCTTCTGCGCATGGTGCGTTCGTCGCCCGCGGCGCACCCCGAGGCGTTTGCCTGGTCGCTCGCGGCCACGGTGTTGATGTACTTCAACTTCGCCTGGTTTCGCGAGCAACTCTGCTTGATCGTCTGCCCGTACGGCCGCATGCAGTCGATGCTCACCGATCGTGACACGCTGGTCATTGGCTACGACCAGGCGCGCGGCGAACCACGCGGGCATGCCAAGACACCCGGCCGCGGAGAGTGCGTGGACTGCAATCGCTGCGTGGTAGTGTGCCCGACCGGCATCGACATCCGCAACGGGCTCCAGTTCGAGTGCATCGGATGTGCGGCCTGCGCCGACGCCTGCGACGAGGTGATGGACAAGATCGGCCAGCCACGGGGCCTCATCCGCTACGACTCGCTCAACGGCCTCGAGGGCAAGCCAAAGAAGTTCGCCCGCCCGCGCGTGTACGTGTACGCGGCGCTCGGCGTGCTCGGGCTCGCGGTGGCCTCGTTCGCGTTCCGGGCTCGCTCCTCGTTCGAGATCAACCTGCTGCGTCTGCCGGGCGCGCCGTTCGTGCTCGACCGCGACGCGGGTGAGGTGCGAAACGGCATGGAGCTGCACGTGATCAACAAGGCCAACGAGCCGCTGGCCCTCGAGATCACGCCGGACGAGGCGAGCGGCTTGAAGTACGTGCTTCCGAACCGAGAGGTCACCCTGCCGGCGCTGAGCGCGCGCCGCATCCCGGTGTTCGCCACCGCACCCGACGACGGCAAGCCACGCTCCGTCAAGCTGCTCATCCGCGCGGACGGCCTCGAGCGCACGGTGACGGGCGGCTTCGTCGCGCCGCGGTGAGGGGCCCAGGGCCGATCACCTCACCTTGCTCGGGGTCGGAAGGACATAACCATCGGCCCGCGCGACCCAGTAGAGCAGATCGGCCGTCGACAGGATCCCCACGACCTGCCCCGTCGCGGAGACCACGGGCACGCGCGGGATGCTCTCGTACACGAGAAGTCCCGCGGCTTGAAAGGCCGAGAGTTGCTCGCGGACCACGAAGGGAACCGGCATCATGACGTCCCCTGCGCAGCGCGATGAGGACTCCGAACCGCCGCTCCTGCCCGCGTGGATCGCCTGATGGACCTCGCTCTCTTCGACCATGCCGCGCACCTGACCTACGTCATCCACCACCGGAACGGCCTTGAGGCCGGTCTCCACGAACAGCGCCACCAGCGCGTCGATCGAGAGCTCGGGGCGCACGCAGATGACGTTGCGGCTCATCAGCTCGCGCACCGACGCCCGCCGCAGCTTGACGAACGGCTCTTGCGATCTTTCCGCGGCCTGCGCGTTCACATGGCACCACACTTTTCGCAACCGTCCCTGGGCGTCGTGCTCCAAATGCTTGACCCGCGGGCAGTTTCGACAGTCCGCTTCCGACACGGTGGAATCCCGGTAAGGGCACGGAATCGTCTCTTGCACCGTCGTCTCCGAAGGACCCACGATGCAAACGTGGGACGCTAGGAGCTCCCGTAGCGGGGCTCGCTCATCTTGTGCCATCAAGGACCGACTCCTGGAGCTTGGTTCCACCCCAAGCCACGCAAGAGCGATGCCAGAGAGCGCACGGAGAAAATGCGCCCTGGGTGCGCGGCCTACAACGTGGGCGCTCAGTTCGGAATCAGGCAGGAAGCGATGGCGCCGCCCTCGGGACGAGACTGCACCTGCACGCTGCCTCCGTGTTGCGCCACCAGCTTGGCGACGATGGCCAGACCCAGGCCGGTTCCGCCGGCCTTGCTCGTGACGAACGGGCGAAACATCGTCGCGGCCACCTCGTCGGGGATCCCGGGGCCGTTGTCGGTGACCGTGAGCATGACCCCTTCGGACGTGGATCGTGCGGCCACCTCCACCACCTTGTCCGCACCGTCGCTCTCGACCAGCGCCTCGATCGCGTTGCCGACCAGGTTGATCAACACCTGCCGGAGCTTGTCCGCGTCCGCTCGCATGGTGAGCGAAGGTTCGATCTCGCCTACCCGCAGGGTGACCCCCGTGCTCTGCGCGTAAGGTTGCTTGAGCGTCACCACCGACTGGAGCAGATCGGCGGCCTGCACCGAGGCGGATACGAGCTGACGGGGCCGGGCGAGATTGAGGAAGTCGTTCAGCAAGGTGGAGAGCCGGGTCAGCTCCTGGCGCACGATCTCGGCCGGCTCCCCGAGCCGCCGCGCCGCCTCCGGGTCCGACAACCTGGCCGTCCGCCGCTGCAGGAGCTCGAGCTGCAGGAGCGCCGCGTTGAGCGGGTTGCGGATCTCGTGCGCGAGGCTCGTGGCCAGGGTGCCCATCGCGGCCATCGCCTCCGCCTCGGCGTTCTTGCGCTCGAGCACGAGCCGGTAGGTCATGTCCATGCCCACGGCCAACACGACCGGAGACTGATCGCCATCGACCTCCAGCAACGCGAGCTCGGTGGGCGAGTCGAGCGGTGTAAACATCCAGCGCACGGTCTTGCCGCCGGCGTGTCGGCACTCGTGATCATGCACCGACCCGCCCGCGATCGCGCGGGCCAGGAGTCGCTCGGCGCGCTCGCTCTCGCTCGCCTGCACCAGCGAAACGAAGGGCGTCCCGACCAGAGCGCCGCTCGCCGAAAGGAGGCACGTGTTGGCGAACCGATTGGCGAACCGGACGACGCCCGTGGCATCGAGGACGAGGATGCAGGCCTCTGCCGTGTCGACCACGCCGCGATAGAGCGCCTCCGAGGCCGAGAGCCGCTGCGTGAGCAGCTGCTTTTCGCGCTTGAGCGCGACCTGGGCCAGCGCCCGATGGACCAGGGTCGTGAACTGCGCCGCGTCGAAGGGCTTTTGCACGTACGCGTAGACGCCGCTGCGGATCGCCTGGATCGCGCTCTGCACGGTGGCGTTGCCCGTGACGAGCAGGACCTCTCCCATGCTGTTGGCGACCCGCAGCTTGGGCACCAGATCGAGGCCGCTCACCTGGCCGCCCAGGCCGATGTCCACGATGGCGAGGTCGAACCCCTGCTCCGAGGCCACGCGCAGGCCCGCCGCTGCGTCCGCGCAGATCGTGACCCGCGCGCCCTCCTCCTCGAGCATCTCGGCGACGTTTTCGGCCAGGGCGCGGTTGTCTTCGATGACCAGGATATGGTCCGCCATGTCTACCGGCTCGTCAGCGACTGGAGCACCTCGAGCAGGTGCATCACGGAGATGGGCTTGTTCAACACGGTCTCTACGCCGCTCGAGCGAGCGTCACGGAGCCGTTGGTCATCGGCGTAGGCGCTCATGAGGATGAACGCCGAGCCGCTGTGGGTGCTGGCGAGCGCCCGGCACAGCTCCACCCCATCCATATTCGGCATCCGCACGTCGATCAGCGCCACGTCGAACGAGAGCTCCGCGCTCTCGGCCACGGCCTTCAACGGGTCGAAAAAGACGCGCACGGCGAAGCCCTCACCTTCGAGGATCTCCCCCAGGTCCTCGGCGAGGGCGCGGTTGTCATCGACGATCAGGGCGCTCGGGCTCATGGGTTCGGCTCTCCGAAGGCGGAGGGCAAGTGTACCTCGAAGCGCGCACCGCCCAATTCACTGCTCAAGGCCCGGATGTGCCCCTCGTGCTTTTCGGCGACCCGCCGACACAGGGCCAGACCGAAGCCGAGCCCCTTGGGGCGACCGGTCACCAGCGGCTCGAACAGCCGCTGACGCACGGCCTCGGGGATCCCGCGACCGCTGTCGTCGACCGACAAGATCAGGTCGTTTCCGTTGCGCCGCGCGCGCAGCTCGATGCGTCTCGCCGCCTCGCTCGGCAGCTCCGCGAGCTCCTGGATGGCGTTGCTCACGAGGTTTCCCACCAAGTGCCGCATCTGTTGTGCGTCCAGGCGCGCGGTGGGCAAGTCGTCGGGGACGATGGTGACCATTTGCACTTCCGGGGGCGGCGCGAGGTGCGAGACGACCCCGCGCAACAGCTCCGCGATGTCCACGGGCGCGCGCTCCAGGGGGCGATCGCGCGCGAGATCGAGCAGTGAGTCGATGATCTCCGAGGACACCGTGAGCTGCTCGGACAGCCGCGCCAGGTGTCTGCCGGCGTTCTCGTCGCTGTCCGGCGTGCGCTTCTTGAGCAGGTGGAGGGATGTTTCCATCACCGCGAGCGGGTTGCGCAGCTCGTGCCCGATGAAGCCCGCCAATTGTCCGAGCGTGGCCAGCCGCTCGTTGTCCCGCAGCCGCGCCGAGTAGTCCTCTGAGTAGGTCTGCAGCATGATCGCGAGCTCGATGTCGCAGATCTTGTCGATGGCGCTGTGCGTCAGCGGCTTGTTGGGGGCGGGGACCTCGGAGAGCCGCTTGTGTAAGCCCTCTCGCACCAGGTTCATGGCGGTGAACATGTAGCGCTGATCGAGCCGGATGCGCACGTGGGTTCGGCCGATCTGCGCCCGCAGCCGCATGTAATCGAGGCCGTAGCTCCCTGAGAACAGACCGGCGAGCCAGACGCGGAGTAAGTTCTTTTGGCGTTCGATCTGTGGGCGGCCACCCGTGAACACGGCCGCGGCCCGGGGGTTCTGCTCCACGGCGTCGTAGAAGCGGTTGACGATGATGGGGAAGCCCGGTTCCATCAGCTCGCGCACGGAGGCCAGCGCGCGCGCGTGATCCTCGGTGAACTGCACGTAGTCCTTCAGCTCTTCGAGGAAACGCTCATCGGACACGGAGTACCCTCCCCGAGGGGTGACAAAGCTTTGAGCTTCCTCGAACGCGCCGCCTGGGTCAATCCGGGGGGGCGACTTTGCTGGGGACGGTTCTTGTGATCCCTGCTCCTCGAGGGCGTCGGCGGCCAAGATGTCGCGAAAACGCATGTTCCGGGCCGGCTCAGCAAGCCGCGGGCCAGCACCCGCCGCGGGCTGGTCGGAGGTCGGGCGGCCCCGCTGTGGCGGGGTCACGGGTGACGAGGGGGTAAATCAGGTCGCGCGCGGGAGCGCAAAACCTGCGCAACCGATCCGGCCATGCGCAGACTCTGCGTACGGGCCGAGCGCGAGGCGGCCGAGAATGCGGGCGTGGTTGGTGCAAACTTGCCAAAATGCCAAGGTGCGAAGGTGGGAGGTTCCCTGGGCTCGGCGGTCTGGGTTTTCGGGCACCTCGCGCCGGCAGGTAAGGGTGGAGCAGGATGGGTGACAAGGGGCGCGTGTTGGTGGTCGACGACGAGGTGAACGCACGCACGGCGCTCGCCGAGCTGCTGCGCGAAGAGGGGTACACGACGGAGTGGGCAGCCGACGGCGCCCATGCGCTGCGCCTGCTCGAGAGCTTCGATCCGGACGTGGTGCTCACGGACCTGAAGATGCCGGTGCTGGACGGGCTCGGGCTGCTCGAGCGCGGTCGCCCGCTCGCGCCCCACGCCGCCTTCGTGGTGATGACGGCCTTCGGCAGCATCGAGACAGCCGTCCAGGCGATCAAGCAGGGCGCCGAGAATTACCTCACCAAGCCCCTCGATCTCGACGCCGTTTGCGCGCTGGTGATGCGGGCCGCCGAGAAGGCGAAGCTCTCGCGGGAAGCGAGCGAGCTGCGCGCGCGCGTGGATGCCCGCTTCAACATGGGCAACATCCTCGGCCAGCACCCTTCCATGCAGCGCCTCATCAAGGTCATCAGCCAGGTGGCGCCGAGCCGCGCGACCGTGTTGATCCACGGAGAGAGCGGGACGGGCAAGGAGCTGATCGCCGCGGCCATCCATCAGAACTCACCCCGTAAGGACAAGCCCTTCGTGAAGCTCAACTGTGCCTCGCTCGCGGAGAGCTTGCTCGAGTCGGAGCTGTTCGGCCACGAGAAGGGCTCCTTCACGGGCGCGGTGGGGCGCAGGGAGGGCCGCTTCAAGCAGGCGCACGGCGGCACGCTCTTCCTCGACGAGGTGAGCGAGATCCCCTTCGCGCTGCAGGTGAAGCTGCTGCGCTTTCTGCAGGAGAAGCAGTTCGAGCGCGTGGGCGGCAACGAGACCTTGACTGTCGACGTGCGCATCGTCGCGGCCACCAACCGGGATCTCAAGGAGAAGGTCAAGGTCGGAGAATTCCGAGAGGACCTCTACTACCGGCTCAACGTGGTGCAGGTCGACGTGCCTCCCCTGCGCGTGCGGCGCAGCGACGTGCCCCTGCTCGCGCGGCACTTCTTGCAGCGCATCGCCGAGGAGAACGGCCGGCCGCCCATGACCTTCTCGAGCGCCGCCCTGGAGGCGTTGCTCAGCTATCCGTGGCCCGGAAACGTGCGCGAGCTCGAGAACGCCATCGAGCGCGCGGTGGTCTTGAGTGAGGGCGATGAGGTCCAGGCGGATGTGTTGCCGGGCGCGGGCGCAGAGCGCACCAATCAAGCGCTCGATCTCCTGGTGCCTGGGGTCACGTTGGCGGAGCTCGAGCGGATGGCGATCATGCAGGCGCTCGAGGCCGCCGATGGCTCCACCGCGAAGGCCGCCGAGTTCCTCGATATCAGCCGGCGAAAGATCCAGTATCGCCTCAAGGAATGGGGGCTCGGGGAGGGCTTCGGCAAGGACGCATCGGGGCCGGATTCCGATGAGCTCGAGGGCGAGGACGACTAAAAGCGCATTTCACAAATTCCCGCACCGCCTCGCGGGCGGCGCGGCGCAGCCTCCGCCGACCTCTAAAAAAGGTGGCGTGTGGCACGTGCTATGCTCACGCTCAGTCTATGCCAAACGAGCCGAGCATCCTGTGTCCTGTGGACTTTCTGCCTGCGTCTGAGCTCGGCCTCGAGCGAGCGCGTGAGCTTGCGTCCGCGTTCGGGCAACCCATCGAGCTGCTGCACGTGTACCAGCTTCCGTACATGCCGGAGCTGCCCGGCCTGGGCAAAGACATGTCGTCGGAGGGGATGCAATGGATCCGCACGCGCGGAACCGAGCTGCTCGAGGAGCGTAAGCGCAAGCTCGAGCAGGCTGGTGTGAAGGTGACCCTGCGTCTGGAGGAGGGCTCCGCGGCGCGCGTGATCGCGCAGCGCGCGCAGTCGCCGGAGATCAGCGCCGTGGTGATGGGAACACACGGGCGAGGCTTCTTGGGGCGCGCTTTTTTGGGCAGCGTCGCCGAGCGCGTGCTGCGCACCGCGCTGGTGCCGGTGATGACGGTGCGGGCGGAGGTCGACAGTCAGCCGACCGCGGCCCCGCGGCCGCTGAAGAGGAGCCTCGTCGCCTACGATTTCTCCGAGCCCGCACGGCGTGCGCTGGAGTTCGCCTTTGAGCTGGCCCGGCGCAACGGAGGCCACGTCGACGTGGTGCACGTGCATCCCGAGCATTACGTGGGCGATCAGGAGCCCCACTTGGGCGTCCCGTGGCCGACCCCGGAGCAATCCGAGCGCTACATGCGCTTTCTCGAGCACGAGCTGGAGCAGCTGGTCCCGGCCGAGCTCAAGGAGCGCACACGCTGTCTGGTGTACGACGGCGATCCGAAGCAGCTGCTGATCGCCAAGGCGGAGGAGTGGGAGAGTGACCTGCTCTGCATCGGCGCGACCGGTAAGGATGGTGTCGAGCGGGTGCTGCTCGGGAGCGTCTCCCAGGCCCTCGTCCGGCGCAGCCCGATCCCCGTCTTGACGGCTCCCTGAATCCGTAGAAACGCGCTCTAGGGGCGGGACCGTTTGCCCGCCCCCCAATGCAGACCCAAGGTAAAGCTCCATGTCACCAAGCCATGGGTGACCTTCTCGGTCGTGTGCGTGATGATGGAATCCCTCGTATAGGTTGCAGAGATCTCGTCCCGGTAGAACGCGCGCCACCAGGGGCCAGTCTCGATGTGCAGGGCGAGGCTCTCGGTCAGCCAGTGGAACACGCCGAGCAGAGCCGCCGCATGGGCGCCGACTCCGAGTTCATTGGAGGTGGTCAGCCCACCGACGGCGAGGCCGAGAAGGTTGCCTCCCTTCTGCCGCGTGGTCCCGCCTGCAAGGGTGAGTCCGAAGGGCAGACGTAAGGTCGCCTCGGTTCGTCCGAACGGGACGCGAAGCAAGAGAGAGGGGCCCACATCACCTGCCAAGACCTCTCCCTCCACCTCCGCGTCGAACGGCACGAACGCGCCGCCCAAATGAAGCCCGAGGCCGAGGACGTTCTCGAACACGTAGTGAGCAGAGACGTCGAGCTGCGCGGAGACCTTTGGCGTTGCCTTGAACAAGTCGTGACCCAAGTAGCGGATGTACGAGATCCCCGCGCCCGCGCCGAGGTCTGCCCCCACACGGAATCCAGCGTGATCAGTCATGTTTAGCTGTGCTGCTGCGGCCTTCGGCCAGGCCACAGCAGCACACGCGCCGAGCACCATCAAGAAGCTTCGCATTTTCACCCTGCGCCGCTTGATGGCGCTTGTTCCCCAACGTCGCTGGCGACCCGCTTTCATCCGGGTTTCTGGGAGAACAAAGGCCGTTCACCCCAAGGGGGCTGCGGCGCTCAGACGATGCGGAAGCCCGTGGGGCCGTTGTCCGAGGGCCTCCAGCTCGCGCTCTCCGTACTCACGATGGGCTCGTGGGGTGGCCGGCTACGGGGCGCATGCGCTCGGGGATCGCCCTCGGGGTAGGGAGGATCGGGGAGCGTGGTCTTGGCGCAGCCCCCGTAGTCGACGGGGCGCGCCACCACGACGGGACAGCGGGCCTTGCGTACCAACTGCTCCGATACCGAGCCGAGCAGCATGCGCTCGAAGCCCTTGCGGCCATGGGTCCCCACGACCAACAAGTCGGCGTCGTAGTCGATGCACGCCTGGAGCAGCGTCTCGACGGCGGGACCAACCCGCGCATGGGTTTGGAGGCGCTGGCGATCGACCGAGATCTGCGCCGTGAAGCTCAGGGCTTCGGCCCGTTGCCAGAGCAGGTTGGGAGCGTTGGCGAGCACATGCTCCGCGGTGAGCATGGCGGGCACCTCCGGGTCGTCGATCACATCGCGTGGATCGAGCACATGGAACAGGTGCAGCGTGCGGTCGGGAGACTGCGCGAGCCAGCGCAGCCCCCAGAAGATCGCCTGGTCGCTGCCGGCCGAGAAATCCGCGCCGACGACTGCTACTTGGGACAGCTTGTTGCGCGCCATGGGAGGCCTCCGTTCTTAGAAGCTGAGGAGCGACACATACACCACTACGCCGATGGTAAGCGCGAGGCTCACCGGCGCGAGCAGGAAGAACCATGGGCCCGAATGGGGCTCCTCCCGGGCGACCTCGCGGACACGGGCTCGGGAGCTTCCCACGGATGATCCGATGGACGACGCTGAACCTTGCATGACAGTTCCTCCTTGGAGCATGGGGGGCGCAAGATCTGCGCGTGCCGCGCATTCGCTGCGCGTGCGCCGCGGGCCGCTCCGCTACTCGGACGGATTTCCGTCGGGAGTTCTGGGCAAAACGGCGACGATTCTGGGCCCATGCTCAGGGGATAAGCACTTGGCGTGCCGACGCTACTCGAGCTTCCTTCTGCTCGCACGCGATCCTCCCTATACTCGCCGCCCGATGGGCCCATCCGATCCGCTCGAACCTCGCCCCGCCTGCCACGAGGAGGACCCCTTCGCCGAGGATCGCGCCTGGCGCAGCGAGGTCTATCAAGGAGATCACATTCGCCAGCTCTCGCCGCGGTCCTTGATCAGCGGCATGGTCATCGGCGCGCTGATGTCGATCTCGAACTTGTACGTGGGACTCAAGACCGGCTGGGGCCTGGGGGTGACCATCACGGCCTGCATCATCGCCTTCTCGGTGTTCAAGGCGCTCGAGGCTGTGGTGCCCGCCTACCGCAAGAGCCCGTTCACGATCCTCGAGAACAACACGATGTCGAGCGCGGCCAGCGCGGCGGGCTACATGGCGAGCTCCGGGCTCGCGGCGCCGCTCCCTGCGCTGTTCATGGCCACCGGTCGATCGCTTCACTGGTGGGAGATGATGCCGTGGTTGTTCGTCACCTCGGTGCTCGGTGTGTTTCTGGCCGTGCCCTTGAAGCGACAGCTGATCAACCACGAAAAGCTGCCTTTCCCCTCGGGGATCGCCACGGCGGAGACCTTGCGCTCCATGCACACGGTGGGTCTCGAAGCCGTGCGGAAGGCGCGCGCGCTGTTCGGGGCGGCCATGGTGGGCTCGGCTCTGGCCTTCGCGCGCGATGCGCCGGTGATGGGCGTGCACGCCATCCCGAGCGCATTCCCGCTGTTCTTCGGTGAGCGCGTGAAGCGCTGGCTCGGCGAGCTCACGATCGGCTTCGAGGGCTCGAGCATCATGGTCGCGGCGGGTGCCATCATGGGCATCCGCGTGGGCGCGTCGTTGCTGCTGGGGGCGGTCCTGTTCTTCGGCGTCGCGGGCGACATGGTGGTCACGGCGGGCATCGTGCAGCCGGGCTATCGGGGCATCGTCTCGTGGACGCTGTGGCCCGCGACAGGCTTGATGATCGCGTCGAGCTTGACCGCGTTGGCCTTTCGCTGGCGCGTCATCGTGCGGGCCCTCGCGGGCATGGGCGGGATGTTCCAGCGTGCACCCGGGGCGCAAACGGCGCAGGATCCGCTCGCAGACATCGAGGTGCCCGTCTCCTGGACCCTATGGGGCACCTTGATCTCGGGCCTTGCCTGCGTGCTGCTCGGGCACTGGTTCTTTCAGATCAGCTGGTGGATGGGCGTGCTCGCGGTGGCCGGCACCTTCCTGCTCTCGATCGTGGCGGCGCGCGCCACGGGGGAGACCGACGTCACCCCGATCGGCGCGCTCGGCAAGATCACGCAGCTCGCCTACGGCGTGATCGCGCCCGCCAACATCACCACCAATTTGATGACCGCCTCGGTGACCTCCGCCGCATCGGCCCACGCCGCCGACCTGCTCACCGATCTCAAGTCCGGCTACCTGCTCGGCGGCAACCCCAGAAAGCAGACCATCGCTCAGCTCTTCGGCGTGCTCGCCGGCACGCTCATGTGCGTGCCGGTGTACGCGTTGATCGCCACGCCCGAGAAGCTCGGTTCGGAGGAGCTCCCCGCCCCCGCCGCCAAGGTGTGGGCCGGCGTGGCCGAGATGCTCGCCAAGGGCATCGAGGCGCTCCCCCGCGGCGCGCTCACGGCCGTGTTGGTGGGCTGCGCGCTCGGCGTCTTGCTCGCGGTGGCGGAGGAGCTCGCGCCGCCCAGGGTACGGAAGTTCTTGCCCTCACCCACGGCGCTCGGCATCTCCGGCGTCATCCCTGCGTTCAACTCCATCTCCATGTTCATGGGCGCGCTGATCGCCTGGTTCTTCGCCAAACGGAGGCCCGCGCTCGACAAGGCCTACACGATCCCCGTGTCGTCGGGACTGATCGCCGGCGAGTCACTGATGGGGGTGGCGATCATGGTGTGGATGGAAGGGCCAGCGCTGTGGCGCGCGCTCGGCGCACTGCTTGGGATCTCGGCCGAGCATTAGTACCTAGCGGGCGAAGCTGCGTGAGGGGCCGTATTGCACCCCTTCAAGCTCAAGGTCGAGCAACACGGTGTCACTCTGGCGCAGCGTTGTCGGAGTAACAAGCATCCTTGCGCCTTCTTCCATTCTCCGCGCTCGGGCTTTAGGTGGGGTGAGCCGAATCCTCCTCCATTGCGTTGTCCACTTCCAATCACCCCAAGTTGGGACAAAAAATCGGTGCAGGGCCCTAGTCCCTAATGTAGAAGGAAGGCGCTCTGGGGTTTGCGTGATGAGGGCCTGCCCGGGTCTTCTGCGCTCCCGTCCGTCTCACGCGAGAGCGGACCATCTACTGTCAGCGGCCGAAAGCTGCGACGAGCGGGTGCCCTTTGCCCTATGCGGAGACAAGCATCCATGCGCGAAGCCCGGGTTCGATCACACCGCGTTCTTTCCACAAGTCTGGTAGCGCTGATGGCCGCGCTCGCTGCGTGTCGCGGCGAGCCAGCACCCGACATTTTCAGCAGCCCTCCCAAGGAGGGCACCGACGTGGGTAGCATCGCATCGCCGCTTCTTGCCGGTCGAACCGTCGAGATCGAGCAATGGAAGATCGATGCCAGCTTGAACGGAACGCCCGCGACCGTTCGCACCGGTTTCCCGGACACCTCCGCCGAGCAAACGACCTCAGTGTTCTTTAGAAAGCTGATGAGCGCTTGCGCTTACGAGGAGCTCACCGCAAACGGCGACATTGTCAGTCAGGTTTCTGCCTCCGACCAAGACGTTTTCGAGGGGTGCTCGAGCGCCATCCCCGGAACCGCTATTGGTGTGCCGACTCTGCCCCTTCTAGACGGAAGCATTGATCCGGCCCCGATCTTGGGTCCATTCGTACCACTGGTTTTCAACTGCATGGCGCACTACATGCTGCACGTCGCGGAAGAGACCGAGCCGCTTCAAATCAGCCATGCGTTCCAGCCGTTCGGCACGGGTGCCCCGATCAGCGGTACCAGCGTCATTCTCACCCATGGCACCGAGTTGCCAGCGACGTTTGCCTCCCTGGCCGACTCGGGCGGCTCGAACACGCTGGCGAGTTTCTTCCAGAAGTGGGATCCGGCCAAGGTGGTCGTCGAATACCGGGTCAAGCCACCCAAGTCCAGCGACCGAGCGACCTGGGCGCTGCTGTCCGCGGAGTTGTTCCGCGCCAGCTTGATCTCCTCGGAGCTCATGCTCCGCAGGGAAGAATGCCTCGAGGGAATGGAGGTCTCGTTCACCCCGCTCACCGGTGAGCGGACGACGGTTCGCGATATCATGGTGTCGAACCTGATCGACGCGACCCATACCATGCTCGAAGCCGCGGAAAAGGCGCAGAAGTACATTGCCGCCGCCGCCACAGAGAAGCGCGCAGGCGCCGCAGACCCCATTGCCGCCCTTGTGGATGGATGGCGCGGTCGCCACGATTCCCGGCTCGAGGGTGTGAGCAGCTTCGTCGCTGTCCCCGAGCGCCTCTACGACAAGGTTCAACCCAAGCCGTACTTCATCATGCAGGGCTACGGCCACAGCGGGCGTACGGATTTCCTTTTCGCCACGACACAGGCGGCCTCCGTAGCGAAGCAGCGGTTCAACTACGGATACTGGATGCTGCCGCCAGACACGTGGCGGGACGCGGCGTCCGCGCCCCCAGGCTACATCGAGGTGCTGACCTATCAGGCGAATGGCGCCCTCTTTACGACGACGTCCCAGGACGTGACGGGCGCGCTCCGATTCCGACGCGAGGGATGGGCGCTCGAAGCTACGGACCCGACTGCTCCTGTGCCGCCGGGCATGGCGATTCTCTACTCGCAAACGCCTTGGCCAGAGTACGGCAATGGTGTGACGGTGGTCGAAACGGGTAAGCCCTATTACGTCTTCTTGGGCAGGGATGCTCCTCAGGCGGTCGACGGCAATGGCGACAAGCTGGCCGTAGTCACGGCCTTGGCGAATTCGAATGGGGATATTCAGGCTGAAAAGTTGCTCCGTGGCTATGGAGTGAATCCCTGCATCAATCAACCGGTGGCGGCGCCCAAGTGGTGCGACGAGGCCCTCAAGGGGCAAACGCGAAGCGTGACGAACGTGGCCGACGATCTGTTGGCCCTTCTCAAGGCAGCCAATCCGGCTGCATTCGGCGAATTTACGAGCTCCGACAAGCTGCTGTTGTCCGAACACATCACCAAGGAGGACCTGCTGCGCGCTTCCACGCGCATCGTGCAGTCGTCGCAGGCCCTGGGGCGTCCAATTCTTCCGCTTGCTTTGCAAGCCGGACTTCCCACCAAGGTGACCGGCACGGAGAAGGACCTCACCCCTCTTCATCCAGCGTATCTCTATGCGATCACCGCGGGTGACCCGGACAAGAGCCAAGAGAGGTTTCTCAACAACGAAGTGATTTACGGGCGCGAGTCCGTGATGTCACTGCTGATGTATCTGGATAGTCATCTGCCTGAATTTCTCGAGGATGCAGATGAAGGTTCAGCGCCCTGGGTCGAGCAGATCAAGCAGCTTCGCGGCTTCATCCTCTCTCACACCGAGCTCGCTACGATCGTCACGACCTCGATGCCGTCGACAGGAGATGGCGTAAGCTATCAAAACATCCGACGCGACGGGCTCAAGTTCCCGAGTTCTGCGGCTCTGGAGGCCCAGTGCGGCGCATGGCTCGGTGAGGTCGGCCTCGCGTGCTCCCTCGGAAGAGGCGCGACGGTGGACTGCTCGAAATACGAGTTCGCAGCCCCAGCGAACACGGCCGAAGGCTATTGGATCGTCCAGCCTTCCTCTGAGGAGGGCTACGTGTTTGCGGACATCCTGCTCACAGAGTCGCTCGCGCCGCCGCGCACCATCGGCGGGACGGTCAATGTGCGGAGGATCCTGGACGGCGATCGCATCTACATCACGTGCGATGATCCCGCCGATGACGACGGGCCCGAAGTGCTCGCCGCCATCACCGCGCGCAAAGGCGCGCAGCAGGGAGCGGGCGTCGTCTACCAGCGCTTCCACGCTCCTTTTAGCAAATACCTCCTCGACATCCTGGCCAAGGGGCTCTCACCCGATCCAGATCACCCCGAAGAGACCCAGCTTTCGTGCGCCGGTGTTCCGTTCGACGTCAAGATCCCGCTCGAGAACGAGCTGACGCAGGCAAGCGAGGGGCAGGACGAAATTGAATCGAGCTTCGCGCACTACCTCAGGCTTGCCCGGGAGGCGGCCGATCGCGCCGACGAGCTCGGCAGTCAGCTCGTGCAGCAAGGCCTCGAGATGGATCTGCGCGCCGAGGATGCGCGCGAGGCTCTCGAGGACCTGTGCGGGGGCGTCGTCAATGTCCCCTCGTTCGCGCGCGCGGCTTGCTCTGGCTCGGACACCTGCGACATCGAGACGGCGCTGACCAGCAGCATATCGACGGGCGATGCGACCGCCGACTCCGAGCTCTCGGGCGCGGCCAACTGTCTTGGCTTCGCTACGAACAGCAAGCCAGATTGGGCAGCCGTAGGCGACCAGGACTTGTGTGTCTGGGTGTACTACCCGAGTGGTGGCGGCAAGCCTCTTCTCCCGATGGTCTGCCCCGACGAGATCGGCTACGCATGCTCGGGACTGAGCCGCGAGGTCAAGGTCGCTGGCAAAGGTAGCTGCGGTGCCATGTACAACATCGCGGATCTCGGTGATTCACCTCAGGCAGGGCAGGTCTACGCCAAGCGCATCACACGTCACTTGAACATGTTCGTGACGGAGAATGAAACGACGTCGATGCCTGAAGGCAAGCAAACGTTCGCTTGTCAGCCAGTGCTCGATCTCGAGAAACGCTGGATCAAGGAGTACGCCTACGACGCTCCGCCAGGATACAAGAAGCAAGACTGGATGGAGGAGGCGAAACTCTACGACATCGCAGCGAACATCGGCATCGAGGAGGACATCTTCGGCATGTTCAAGGTCACCAAGAGTGGCCGTACCTGGATGCAGTTCGGTGACGAGAGCGGCCCCTACGACTCGTCCAGCGTTCAGTTCACTTGGCCGTACAAGCGCCACTGGATGGCCGATCCCGCCAACCCGGACGCTGATCCCAAGGCCGTCGCCGTGTGTGACGCATTCGGCAGCGACTGGAATCGCCCCCTGTTCTGCGGCGGTTGGACCGAGGACGACCTTCGCTACACGATCAAACCGCGCATGTTCGACGCGGTGCTGGCGACCAAGATCGTCACCGGCTCGAGCTTCGACAACGTGATCATTCGCTATGAGCAGGAGCAGGACGGCACCTTCCGGGAGCTCCTCCGCGGCGGAACCTTACCCAGCTGGTACTGGTACGATCCGGGCAGCACCTATTGGATCACACCGGCCCACGACAAGCTGTACGCCACGGGTATCAGCAAGCTCTATACGCGCGGCGCCTTCCACGTGGAGTACTTCGAAGATCCCAAACGGACGAGCGACATGCCGACCTGGGTGCTCGGGCACGGCGGGATTCTCAAGTATCCCAACAATATGTGGAAGGACAAGCCCCGCCCCGCAGTCAACGCGTATCCGCCGGACGGCCATGGCAGCCTGTACATGGGCGACGGCGACATGTACCGATTCATCCGAGGGAGACGCAGCAGCAGCGTTCTTGCCAAGGGCAAGAAGTGCTGGTGGGTCGGGGTCGTCGGCGTAGAGTGCGACGAGATCGGCACCGAGATTCCGCTGCGCGCGATGCTGGACGGCATGTCGCTCGCTTGCGCAGCCCAGGAGAGCGGTGCGCTTTCCTGTGACACCTTGCTGCGCTCACCACCGAACCTCAACGGAGTGGACGACTTCCCCACCATTATCCAGCGCATGAACTGCTCTGCGCGTGCGGTGCAGGACAGCCTGGACCGCATGTACGTCGCCGGGATGCCCGGAGACGTCATCACGGCTCTCGGCGGCGCGGGCCCAGTGCAGACCTTTCCAGAGCATCGCGGCGCCTACGGCGAGACCGTCGCGAACCTGGCTGGCTTGCTCATTACCCTTCGCTCGCAGGGTGACATGGCCGTCCAAGCCATGCGCGACGTCTCGACCATCCTCGCGAAGGCCTCGGCCAGCGCTGAAGCGCTCGAGCTCAACATCAAGATCGCGGACGTGCAGGCCTACATCAACAGCCGCAACCTCGCGAAGGAGGAGAACGAGCTCCTGATCCAGAACCTGAACACGAGGCAGGCGATCTCCAGCGCCGCCACCGCGTGCGCCGGTGCCATGGCCGAGGCGGCGGGCGCCGGCCTGCTCGATACCTTCTCTGGCGCCATCGCGGGCAAGATCGGCTCGGCTGCCGCCACTTGCGCGAACACCGCCGTCCAGGTCGCGACGGAAACGCAGATCAAGAAGATCAACGAGGCGAACTTCCAGCTGGATAAGGACATCTCGAAGGCGCTCGATGAGCAAGTGCAGCTCGGACAGCAGGCAACCCAGGCCGAGTTGAACGCGATGATGGCCCAGACCACGCTCGAGATCTCGTCTCAGTTCGACAAGGTACACGAGGCTCTGACGGGCATGCTCCGGACGCAAACCGACGTGATGGCAGCGCTCGCAAGGCTCGAGACGCAACGCAATCAAGCTCGTCGCTCTGCGGCCAAGGTGCTCATGCTGGGTAGCGATGACCTCGGACGCCAGTACGCGGTCAACTCGGCCATGCGTTCGCGCATGAACACCTTGCGCGTCCGCTACGAGAAGGCTCGCGACAACGCGCTCCGCATGGCGTACCTCGCGCGTCGTTCCGTGGAGCAGAAGTTGGGAGTCAGCCTCAGCTTCATGACGGACGACATGACCCTCGTCGAAGCCCCCGCCAAATGGGCTGACAAACTCTGCGCGCTGAGCGGAATCGACTACGAGAAGATCCGCACCGGCGACAAGGTTGAAAGCGAGCGGAACAGCAAGTCTCCCGACGACTACGACTACGCTGACGGCTACATTGGCGACTGGGTCACGCAGCTCTCGAATTTCGTTGAGAGCTACAGTGTCGACAAGCCATTCCAGGCGGGCGAGGACGTGGCCGTTGTCTCGTTGCGCGACGAGATCATGAACGTGCGTGAGCCGATGCCGCCCCGCAAGGGCTGGAACTTGCTCTACCACACCGATGGTAAGACATTCTCCAGCGTCGATCCGGTGGACAACGCTACTTCCCGCGGCTGGACGTTTGGCTGCAACGACGGGATTCAGACTGTCAATGTTCCCGAGGAGGGAACATGGTCGCCCTTTACATGCGAGGACAACCAGGTCGGCTGTCGGCCGCTCGGTATGGCTGTCAGCTTCAACCTGGCCGGTGAGAGCGTCACGTCTTGCGACCCTGGCGCACCGCCCACCGGTCCCGTGTTCGACGACACACTCGTACCGCCCACGAACAACCTCGAGTACTGGTTCCGCGGTGATGCTTGCACCGAGGTCGTGGGATCCCCGGGCTGGGTGTCCACTTGCGACAACCTGGGCACCAACGTTGCGGGGCAGAACCGCACGCTGCGGCCCAACGGAACAAGCGTCAACATGAGGCTGCTCGCGAACGGCATCGGGGGACAGCCCACGTTGGACTTCCCCGCGGGCGCGCCGCTCGCAGGCACGCAGGCGCATCCGGAGGTTCTGCCAGCCCTCACGATCGCGGTGGTCGTACGGCCGACCAGCGCAGGGCAAGCAGTCCTGCTCAACACCAACCACTCAGTCGCGTCCGGCGACGTTACCGGTGGTGCGCTGTCACTTCAGGTCGGCAGTGGAAATACAATCCTCGGTTGGCGGTCGACCACGCCTTACTATCAAGCGCAGCTCTCTGGCGCGGTCACCCTGGGGCCGGCATCGCCCGACACCCGTGGCGAGATCATCGTAGCGACCGGCGATAGTTCGGGCACAAAGCTCTGGGTGAACGGGGTGTTGACGGCCTGGAGCGACCTGCCAATGACACCTCAACGGATCGGCGGCTGGCTCGTTCAGCTCACGGGAGCGGGCGCCATTCAGCTGGCCGAACACATGCAATACAGTCGCGCCCTGTCGGCGACGGAAGTCGACACCCTCCAGGCGTATCTGTCGGGACGCTACCAAATACCCTTGCGCGGTCCCGTGCGTTGGATTGAGGGCGACGACATGATGGCGGCGCAGACCAATGGGGGCCAGAGCCCAGCCTCCGGCTATCCGATCGGCGAGGCCACCGTGTGGGATCGCGGCAATGGCGCCCGCTATGTCACGACAGGGGGGCCGACGCTGGGGACGTTCGCGGGAAGCCACTTCGGACTCGAGTTCACCGGCACGCAGGCCTTCCTTACGAGCGCGGCAGGCTCCAAGTGCGAGCGCCTGCCAACGGACACGGCATGTGTCGCCAGCAGCGTGCCCCACGACGAAACCGTGATGACCATGGTTGCGCGGGTCAACGAGGGCAGCGGGGTCAACGGCCTGCTCATGATCGGTCTGAACAGTCCGGGGTTGGCCGCCGATTTGCGTGCCGACGCCGCGACGGGCAAGCTCTCCATGTGGTACGGCTTGGCCGCCGGCGGCGGGAACATGTACACCACGCCGAACCCCGTCTTCACGGCCGGCCAGCCGTTCATCGTGAGCCTTCACTCCTCGAGCGCTGCAAACCGTACCGCGCTCTACGTCAACGGTGCGCTGGCGCTGGAAGTTGAGGATTTGGTCATTTCGCCGCGCGGCGACAACCGCCCGGGCACGGGGACCTCCGGCGTGGTTCTTCGTGGTGCGCTCGCGGAGTGGATGTGGCACCAAAACCAGCGCAGCGAAGCCGAAGTGCTTGAACTGCACGCGCAGCTTGCCACCAAGTACGGCCTCGCGGGAGAAGGCGGTGGCGGTTCCGGCGGCAATACGATCGCCGGTGCAGCACGTATGCGTCAGGTGATCACGGCCGAAAGAGGACGGTACTGGCTGAGTTGGTACCAGTCGGATGAACGGAGCACGGGCCTTCCGGTCGTCATCGACTATCCCGATGGTACCTCGGAGACTCGGGTCCTGCAGAAGAGCGATCCAACGAGCACCATGATGCCGGTCGTGATCGGCGTCGATCGAGCGGAGGGAACCATCTTCGATCCCGTCATGGAGGAGGGCTGGGTTCGCTACTTCACCGAGATCAATGTTCCCAGCCGAGGTTCGCTCGGGGTGGGCTTCGTGCCGAGTCCCAACGGGAGCGAGGCTCTGGCTGCCATTCAGCTCGAGCGCATCGCGAGCGACCAATCGACCATGCCGTCGCCCTACTTCCCCACCTCGAACGTGCTCACGGCCATTATCGGCCACGGTGAGGACACCGACGGCTCCACCTTCCGCTCGCGCTGGCATCGCGGATGCGAGTACTACTGCCCGCCCGGCGCCGACAGGGACTGCGCCGCGAACGGCGACACGACCAAGCTTCCGAAGCGCTGCTTCTACGAGGCCGACTTCGGGATCTCCCTGGAGGAAATCGAGAAGGGGACGCTGATTCCGCAGGCTGGCTTCGCACGAGGCAACTTCAACTATCGCTTCGGGAACATCGCGGTCAACCTGGTCGGAACGGGCGTCAAGGACTGCTCGCTGAGCAACCTGCCCTCTGCGTGCTACGGCGGCAGCTTCCTCCAGTACTCGCTACAGCAAGCGGGCCCCTACCGCATCCGCGACTACGAGGGCAACGCCGTGCGCGCCTCGCTGTATACCGGCCAGATTCAGCAGGCCAAGGGGCTTCTTGCCGAGCGCTATTTGTCGAACCCAATCTCCGGCGCGGATCGCAACCTGATCTCGGACTACTGGCGGAGTGAGTTCCGAGGCCGTCCGATCGACGGTGCGTTCAAGATCCGAATCTACGACGCCGACGGCTTGGATTGGAACAACCTCGAGGACGTGCAGCTCGTGATGCAGTACCGCTACTGGACCCGGCTCCAGTAAGTCAGCCGATCGCCAGCACGCCCTAGACCTCCGGAGCATTCGGATGCGACCTCTTCTGATCCTCGAACGGCTGCTGGCGGCGGTGCTGGCGACCTTGATCTTCTGGCTTCCGGTCACCGCGCCGTTGGCGCGCGCCCAGGAGTTCACGCCACCCGGTCGGATGCCACTTCGGGATGACGGTCCGCGCGGCCTCCAGAAAGTCCGCGAGATCGCCGTCGACCGCGCGCGCCCCGCGGAGCGCGAGAGCCTTCAAGGCGAGGAAGCACAGCCGCTCGACGTGCGAGGACAACGTCTCCTCTCCGAGCAAGAGCGCAACCAAAAGCTCGTTCGAGGAGGCACGCTGATCTCCCGCGGCGACGTGGTGACGCCAAAGGATGAGCCGCCTGCCATCGAGCCTGTCGCTGGCGTCGGAGGGGTCTCTGAGAATCCCGAAGCTGAACGCACACTCCCATCGGGAGACGCCAAGACCGCGGTCTCCTCGGAAAAGCTCGCGCTACCCTCTGGTGAAGGCTCGATCCAGGGGATGGGTGAGAGCTTCACGCCTGACCTGTCGAGCGGCAGCGGAAGCTACTCCGTACCGATCGTGGTGCCCGAGGGGCGCGCAAGCGTGCAGCCGAGCCTCACGCTTTCGTACTCGACGACGGGCGGGGATGGTCTCGCGGGCATCGGCTGGTCGTTGGGATTTCCGTTCATTTCGCGTCAGACCGACAAAGGGCTGCCGAGCTACATCGACGGGAGCGCTTGGCACGCTCAAGAAGACACCTTCATGTACAACGGCGGCCAGGAGCTTGTCCCGGTCGACTCGAACACGACATCGTCCATTGACGGCGGCACGGTCCCACAGGAGCTCGTGGACTGGCAGCAGTACCGCTCGCGGGTCGAAGGAGGATTTCTTCGTTTCTTTCGTTCACCCGATTCCACACGCTGGGTCGTTCAGGCGAAGGACGGTACCCGCTTCGACTTCGGCGCATGTCCCCCAGGGGAAGAGAACACGTGCACCCCTGCGGTGCAGGCCGATCCCGAGCTTCCGACCCACATCTTCTCGTGGCCTCTGGTCAGGATGAGCGACGCCCACGGCTCGACGGTGCAGTTCCGTTACTTCACCGATCGAGGCACGGTCTACCCGCTGGCCGCCTACTACACGACGCCCGCGCGATGCGGGGCGGCCATGGCGGCCGAGGCCCGTCGGTGTGCCGTGGATCTCTCCGAGTACGCACATCGCGTCGGACTCGTCTACGAGTCCCGGAGCGATGTCACATCGAGCTATGCGACGACCTGGCGCACCGAGCGCGCCCTACGGCTCAAGCGCATCGAGATCACCAGCGCAGTGAGTGGAGCTGGGTCGCGTGCGCTCGTTCGGCGCTATCACCTGCGATATGACTCGGCGAGCTATCACTCGTTGCTGACGAGCTTGCAGCTCGAAGGGCGGCCCTCGCGGGCGGACACCGTGTACGGCATGTTGATCGGCGAGCGTACGGTGCCTGAATCGAGTCTCTCGGACACCATCGTCGGTGACCTGCTTCCGCCGATCACGTTTGCCTACTCGACACCTAGCGCGGTGGCGCAAGTTCCCGGATTTGGCGGCATTGATTCGACTGTTCGCAGGTCTCTCGCGAGTCCTAACCATTCGGCGGACGAGGGACGCGTTGACTTCTTCGACGTCAACGCGGACGGCTTGGATGACATCCTCGTTACCGACCCCGCTGCCTACAACGGCGGCGCTGGCGTGCTGTTCAACGGCTTTTCGGCGAGCGCGCCCGGAACGGCCGGCGCATTCTCGGAAGGAACGCGCATCGATATCCCGGGAGGGCTGAGCAACATCCTCAACCTCGCCAATCCCAACGTCATCCCGATGGACGTCGACGGGGACGGTCGGGGCGATCTGCTCCATATGCCGCGCAAGGCGAACTACGGGTATTTCGTGCTCGGTAAGGAGCCGACGCCACGCGGAAGCCCCTATCAACCGCTTGCTGGTTGGTCGTTCGCGCACGTCACGGACCTGCTGCCCCCCGGAGTCACCGATCCACGCATCGACCTTGGTGCTGACGGCCTCGCGATCAAGACGATCGACGTCAATAACGATCATCTCATCGACATCGTCCGAACGACCGGCACGCGCGTGCAGACCTGGCTGAACCTCGGGCGCTACCCGGACGGTGAAGGTAGGTATGGGTCGGCTTCGTTCCAAGGGAACGGGTGGGCCCTGAGCACGGATCCCGTCGAGTCGTGTCTGCTCTACGCCGGACAGAACCTCGATTTCGCCGATCCCAACGTCCGAATCACCGACATGAACGGTGACGGGCTCTCAGATATCGTGAAGGTGGCGAAGGACAGAGTGGTCTGGTGGCCGGGGCGCGGCGAGGGCGCGTTTGGTGACGGCCCGCATGCGTGCGACGACGCAAATCGCCACATCCGCCACATCCAGATGGCGAACCCGCCGCTGGAGCTGAACGCCGAACTCGCGGGCATGCACCTGGTGGATGTCAACCACGACGGATCGGCTGACATTCTGCAGGTGGGTTACGACTTCCTCGCAGTTTGGTTCAACAAGGGTGGCGTTGCCTTCTCGGATCGCTTGGTCGTGGATGGCACGCCGTTCGCGGTGGACGCGCTGGAGCGCGTGCGCCTCACCGATATCGACGGGAGCGCCACGGTCGATGTGGTCTACGCCGAGGCCGGGAACTATCGATGGATCGATCTGATGGGCGGCATCAAGCCCCGCCTCTTGATCGGCGTGGACAACGGGCTCGGTGCGCTCACCACACTCGAGTACGGATCGAGCGCCCAGGACTACCTGCGGGATCTGCAGGACTCGCAAAGCTGCGACGCCGCGGCGCTCGATTGTTTCACGTGGCACCGGGAGCCGCTGCTCCCTGGGGCGAGCACGGCGGATTGCGATGCGCGCTTGATGGGCCTTTCGGGCATGTGCGTGCATCGCATCGCCGGGAGCCCCGTGGTGAGCTCGGTCGTCCGTCGCATGCGCACGAGCGACCGGTTGGATGCGCTCGGCGTGGAGAGCGCCGTCAGCGAGACCGAGTATCGGTACCACGACGGCTACTACGAAGGTATCGAGCAGGAGTTCCGCGGCTTCGGTGCCGCGGACGCGGTGGCGCTCGGCGACGAGTACGAACCGACCTCGATCCATCGAACCTTCTTTCATCAGGGACGTCGCCCCAATGAGATCAGCGTCGACCGGCTTGCCGACAACCCCAATGAAGCGCTCAAGGGCCGCGAGTACCTGAGTGAGGTTTTCGATGAGCGGGGCAAGGTACTCAGCACCGACCATGCTGCCTATGCGGTACGTCGCCTTCAAACAGGACTCAACGGCGTCAATGTATCCTACGCCTATGTGAAACAGGGCGATCGATTCCTCTACGACACGACTGGCGCGACCGGTCCGTCGAGCTCGATCAGCCTAACTAGCGTGGTGCGAGAGGAGGCACGCCCCAATCGCGGTGTGAACGCGGTCTATTCCGCCGCTGCTGAGAGCGGAGACGACCCGCACACGGTGACCTTGCGAAGCCTCCGTTTCGCCCGGTTGCAGAGCTCGATGGACGTGGTGGACAACGCCGGAAACCTCATCCAGCAGACGGAGTGGGGGCGAAACGGGGTAGGCGAGTACGGCGAGGCCGTCGGCGACGAGCGGGTGGTGACCTTCAATCGCTCCGTGCTGATTCCGGACGCGAGCTGTTCGGCTAGTGGATGGCTCTGGCGCACGACCGAGAGCTACGTCGCGGATCTCACGGCCCAGTACCGCCGAACACAGATGGATTACACGGCGTGCGGCGATCTCCAGATGACCGCTCGCATAGCCAATCTGCCGTCGGTCGGTGCTTTCGAGTTCGGTGGAGGCGGCGGGGCTCAAGCCTTTACGCAGACCAATGACGTAGAAGTCAGCTCCTCAGCGTTGGATCTCTGGGGACAGACGATCCAGACCTGTGACGGTGGCATCGTGAGCTCGCAAGCTGGCAATCCCTGCCTGCGGGACGCACGGTACACGTACGACAGCGAGTACCAGGACGTCATCACGAGCGAAGCCACGGCTGTCGAGGGGACGCCTGGGAGCCAGCGCTTCCTTACGACGAGCGCGGTGTGGGACCGCGGTCTCGGTGCGATCGAGAGTTCGACGGACCCCAACGGCTACGTTAGTGAGGTGAGCTACGACGGGTTGGGGCGATTGACTGCAGCCGTCAGGCCAGGGGGGCAGGGGTGCGAGGGCACGCGGACGCCCAGCGTGCTTATCGACTACGACATAACGACCACCCCAGCCAGCCGTCCGCTGAGTCGCGTCACCACCAGGACGTTGGTCTCGTGCAGCGTGTTTGGTCATCCAGACAATCAGATCGTCGCCCATACCTATGTCGATGGCCTGGGTCGTTCGCGTGTCAGCCTCACGGAGGGCGAGACAGATTCCGGCGCCTGGGACGACGGTCGAGCGCACGCCTTTACCGCGTCCGGGCGGACCGTCCTGACCAAGAAGGGCAGTGTCCGGCTTGCCTACCAGGCCGCGTACTTCGACGGTAGCGCGGACGACTTCCGCGCGGTGATCGCGCGCCCCCTCGTCCCGTACAGCCGTGTGCTGTTCGACGCCTTCGGTCGACCCACGCTCACGGTCAACGAGGACAACAGCTACAGCTCGATCAGCTACCACGCGCTCAGCCGCGACCTCTGTGACGAGGTCGATAACGGCTTCACGGCGGACGGAAGCCAGGCGTTTCGAGGTACCTGCACCACCGAGCGCACCGACGGCCATGGCCGCGTGATCGATCGTCAGCAGCGTCAGGTCACGGCCAGCGGCACGCGGGAGAACCACCGCCTCTTCATGTACTACCGTGCGGACGATTCGGTCACTCGCGTGGTGCGCGCCGTGACGGGCGACAACGTGCTCCGTCCAGAGGGGGCCATGACGGGCACGTACGTGGAGCGCAGGTTCCACTACGACTCGTGGGGTCGCCGCATCGCATCCGAAGATCCCGATACTGACAACCGCAACGAGACCTCCCTCGCGCGGCGTACCTGGCGCTATCTTTACAACAAGGTCGGCGATCTGGTGGCGGTCCGCGATCCACGGGGGTGCGGTCAGAACTTCTACTACGACCTTGCAGGACGCATCCTGGGGGAGGCGTACGTCGGCTGTGCGGAGGCGCAGACGGGGGAGCTCCCCAGCGCCGACGTTCCGGCGGCTAGCATATCGTTGGGCCTCACCAGCGGCGCGGTGAATGTCCATACTCGCTACTACTACGACGTCTATCCGACGTGGGCGGAGAGCATGCTCCCTCCTGGCGCCACGGGGACGCTGGGACGCGCGCTCGCTGTTCAGGATACGGCGCAGCGCTCAGTCATGGCGTACGACGCGCGGGGCAACATCGTTGCGACGTCGAAGCAGTTGGCGGTCATCGAACCACCCGCTGACCTTCCGGGCTCGCCATCTCTGGACGCAAGTGGGCTTCCGCGTTTCGACGGCGGAGATGAGACCGGCGCAGGCGCGAGCACCGTGCTCTACGATACGGCCAGCACCTACGTTCGAACGAGTCAATACGATCACGCCGGGCGCCTGATCCAGAACGCGCTGCCGAGCGGCGCCTCGTTTGGTGAGCCCGACATGCCGACGATCGGCGGTCGCCTCCACTACTACCGCAACGGCTCGCCGCGCCGCGCCGAGCTCCTGCTCGGTCAGACCGCTCATCCGGTGGTCGCGAGGAACACGTACACGCGCGACGGGTTGGTCGCTCGCACCCAGTATGGAGACGGTGCGTTCACGGGGCGGGCAGCCACCGAGAGCTCGACCGTGTTCGACGCGCGTCGGCGGCCTATCCACCTCTTCACGACACGAGCTCGTGTGCCCGGCGCCGCCGTCGGCGCCCTTGGCTACGTGTCGACAATCGTCGACCAGCGTCTGACCTGGGATGGTGCGAGCAACCTGGTGGCGATGGACGACCTCCGCCCGGGCGCCGAATGGCCGGAGGGGCACAAGCCATTCAACCAGCAGATCGCCCACGACGCGCTCTACCGCGTTGCCCAGGTGAGCTACACGTACAAGGGCGAGCAAGGCGCGTACGACGACGCCACCGACTGGCGCGACACCGAGGAGGCCCATCGCGCCGCCGATCCCATGGCGGCGACCGCACCCAAGATGCTCCCCAAGAACGCGCAAGACCGCGTGATGGAGTTCGACTACCAGCACGACTGGCTGGCGAACATGACGTCCTGGAACGACGACGGACACATGTTCTACGAGCGCTCCCTGGGGCGCATCACGAACGGGAACGATCTGGCGACCGGAGCCAGCCCGGCGCGCCGGCCCAGCGCGCTCTACCTCGCGAGCAACCTCGACTCCACGACGCCCAGCGATCTCGGCGGTTGGCTCGAGGCGGACTATGGTCGTGGTGGAAATCTGTTGGCGATGACCGTGCACGCGCAGTGCACCCACGCCTCGGCGACGAGCTGTCACGACCCAGGCGGTACTGACCTTGCTGCTCGTCGAAGTGCTCTTCGCGCTGGCTGCTCGTGCGCGAGCGAGCAGCACTACGTCTACCGTTGGGACGCCATCAACCGCCTCCAGGAGGCACGTCGCTACGACCGCGAAGGTGGAGGTACGTGGCAGTACGCGGCACGTCAGCGCTACCGCTACGACGCTGACAACGAGCGCACGGTCAAGCATACGCTCGCCGTGGGAAGCAGCGACGAGCGGGCCGCGCTCTACGTCTATCCGGGTGAGTTCGAGCGGCGCGGCATGGTGGTCGATCTGGAGGACGGCGATCACTGGGAGTCTGTGCAAGGCGAAGCGGAGAGCCAGTACCTGGTCGCTGGCGCGCGCGTGGTTTGGAAGACTCAGGACGCCTCTTCTACGCTCTTCGACCCTGGGCATCGTATCACGATGGCGATCGGCAACCTCGTCGGCAGCACCAGCGCGGTGATCGATCTTCCTAGCGGAGAGTTGCTCGAGGCGACCGGATTCTATCCAAATGGCGCGCGCGAACACTGGCTCGCTGCGGAGGAGATCGGCCCATCGCCCTCTCAGCCATCCGTGTCAGCCGCCCAGATCCCGCTCGAGCCCGTGGGCTTCACCGGCAAAGAGGCAGATGAGGAGGTGGGGCTCACCTACTTCGGCCAGCGTTATCTTGTGCCCCGACTGGGGCGCTGGGCGTCGCCGGATCCGGCGGAGATTCACTCTCTCGGGGGTGGTGAATCACTCAACAGCTATCACTATGTCGCCGGTAACCTGCTGCAGCGCACCGATCCGCTTGGCTTGTGGCCCGACATCAAGATGGCGGATGTGACGCATGCACTCAAGCAGGCGGGACGGCACGCCGTGGCGCTCGCTGTGGGCACCGCCGACGCGATCACCGATGGACGCGTGTCCCGGTCCCTCATGATCGCGGATTCGGCGAACTTCGCGTCCATCATGAATGATCCGCATGTCCAGAATACCTACGCGGCGGCGAGCTCGGCCACGGCGGTCGTCCAAAGCACAGTTGGGACGATCGGCGCAGCCACCGGTATAGGTGCCATGTTGACGACGGGCGGTACGGCCGCTCCGGTGGCGGCGCCGGTCGCTATTGGCGGTGCTGCGCTCGCGGCCTACGGCGGCCGTCAGATGGTCAAGACCGCGGACCGGCTCAATGAGATAAGAAACTTTTCAAAGGGAGCGGGGGAGCCACCGCCAGCGCCGAAGAAGTATAAGGGTGGCCGACACGAAGAGATGAAGGGTCCAAAGGGGGACAAGCTCGACTCGCACCACATACCAGCAGATGGCGCCAGCCACCTGAAGAAGAAGGATGGCCCAGCCATCCAAATGGAACAGGCCGATCACCGCAAAACTGCCAGTCACGGAATGCAGCCGGGATCGAAAGCCTACATAGAGAAACAGCGCCAGCTGATTAAGGAAGGCAAGTTCAAAGAGGCGCAACAGATGGACATCGACGACATCAGAAGCAAGTTTGGCAACAAGTACGATGATGCGATCGAGCAGATGCAGAAGTACACTAATGAAATTCCTGAAGAAAAGCTAAAGCCGCCGGCGCAGGAACCGACGCCTGCCCCCACTACTCCAGGCTGAAAGGAGTTTCGCCATGAAGATCATCGGATATCAAAGCATCGGTGATTTCGTCCTAGGCAAGACGAGGGACGAACTCCACCAAGATATGGGACCTCCGGAGGACTCGTTCATGAAAAACGAGAACGACAAGATGCCAACGGACGTCTTCTGCGATGGATCGGTGCAAGTGGCATATCAACCTCCGGCTCCGGGTAGGGTTGAGTTCATCGAGGTGTATCCGCCCAACGATCCTTTGCTCGACGGTCACCACTTGATGGAACGGCCGTTCCGCGAGGTTCTCACGCTGGTCAAGGCCATAGACCCGGATGTCGAAGTGGATGAAACGGGCCTCATCTCTAAGAAGCTCGGTATCTCAATTTATGCGCCTGGTCAGCACAAGGATCCCGACACGGAGGTTGAGGCGGTCGCAGTGTTTCGCAAAGGTCTGTATGAAAGCTACGGTCTGTAGGGCTCTCTCAAGGTCGGCCGCATGGCGAACACTGTTGCCCCAGTAGCAATGGTCGTCGATCGCTGCTCGCTCTGCCCAGTCCGGTCCCACCATCATGCCGCGCTGTCCTTCCCTTCGAAACCTCGGCTCGCGCGCCGCGCTACCACGCGCACTCGTCCTCCTTCTCGCCCTCACTGCCTCCGCCTGCAGCTCCGACCCTCACTCCCTGCCCCCCTCCGAGCCCCTCCCCGATAGCGGCGCCTCCCACGACGCTGGCGCGGGCTTCGATCTCGATCTCCCCGGCACGCGGCCCACGCTCTCGTCGCCTGGGCAAATCGTGCCCCTCTTGTACGCACGCAGCGTGCGTGTGGAGGAGCGGCAGGGCAGCACGCCCTTTACGATCCGCGTGCCGCTCGACGATCCGGAGCACGCGTCCTACCAGGAGGTCTTCGGGCATCTCGAGCTCGCCTGTCGGAGGGAGGTCGCGCTCGCGCACGGTGTGAACGAGCCGACGTGGCCGGTGGATGCCGCCTGCGGTCTCCCCGGAGCGCTCGCGGCCGAGACGGCGCTCTGTCGGGCGAAGACGGCGTTGGCCTTCGCGGTCTCGTCGCCGAATGGCTCGCTGTGGCTCGACGGATCGGCGCCGCGTGTGGACACCGGCTCTTCGGAGCACGCGGGTGCGCTGTTCGCGGTCACGTCGCGTGACACGTACGACCGGGCGAGTTGGGCCATGTATGCCGTTTTCGTGCAGCGTGAGGTGATCGGGCGGCTTGGCGCCATGTTCGATCCCGACCGCTGCCCTCGTTCGTCTGAGGACAGCACGGCGAGCTGGCCGGAGTGGGCGGCCCGGGCCATGGCGGACGCCGCGCACGCGCTGCCGAAAAGCACGGCGCTCGCCGATCAGCTGCTCGACGCGCGCCTGCACGATAGGTACGACGCGGCCACCGAGGATCCTGAAGCACGGGTGCAGGCCACGCGCGGGCTCACTGACAGCTTGCTCGAGCGGTTGAAGCTGCACATCGGGGTTCCCTACGGCGCGTTCACGCCGCTTGGCGGCGAACCTGTCACCGCGGTCGACGACCCGGCGCGCTATCCGGTTCGCTATCCGGTCTCCGAGGAGGTCGGGCCCACCAGCTTGATGCTGACTACGCTGCGTACGCCGCTGTTCGGGGTCGACGGGGAGCCGCTCGCTGGCGAGTCGCTGCGCGAGGCCTGGTTCGCCACGTTGCGCGCGGCACTCCCAGTGGTCTTTGGTGGCCTCTCGGAAAGTGACGTGAATCTGGCGCTCTCTCAGTTTCAAATCACGGGGGACGAACTCGACGCGGCCGCCGCGTTCCTGCGCCAGAGCCTGCGTGTGTCGGGCACACCCGTCGTCGAGCGGGCCATGTTCGGCGGCCCCCATCGCGTGTTCGAGACGCTGCGGCACCTGGGAGAGCCGTCACCGCTCGGCTATGTCGCCGCGATCACGGAGGCCCGGGCGACGCTCGACGCCACGGACGGGATTGCGTACACCGCGCGCAGCACGAGCGCAGCGCTCGAGTACGCGGGGCGCGCGGCCCGCAAGGCCGTCGATGCCGAGTTCTTCCCGGCGGGGGCGCTCGACGTGCTCCGGGACGTGAGCGCGGAGCCTGAACTCGGGCTGTCGCACGCCAAGGTGTGCGTGACGCGAGCCGAGCCAGGTGTGTTGGTGGATGTGACCATCCCGTTGCCCCGAGACGCGACCGCGGAGAGCGCGGCGCGCTATGAGCTCGCTCAGGGGGAGGGCGAGGCTGCGTGCGCGCTCGGGACGCTCTTTGGGCACCCATGCCCGCCCGTGGAGCTCTTGGCCGGCGAGTTCGATCGCGCGGCGCGCGCGGCCGTGTTCCATGTGGCCTTCGAGCCCGACGCTCCGACTCGCCTCTACCTGCTCGAGCGCGACGCCGCCCGCACGACCACGCTCGGACGCGGCGTGGTCGCGGCCATCGCGCTCGATCCGCTCGACACCCAGCAGGATCGTTGTGGCAGCGTGCCGCTGGCGAGCGGCACGCACGCGACCTTGGCCGAGCTTCACGACGCAGACATCGCGGTCGAGGTTCCGCGTGCGTTCGCCGAACCCACGCGCGGCCTCGACTTCGCGTTGCTGCCGGTCTCTCCGGTGCCGCTGCTCTGGGAGCGCGGTTTGATGCTGAAGCTCGGCAGCGCCGTGCGCTCGATCGACCTAGGGCAGCCCTTCCAGCCGTCCTCGCGAGACCTGGAAGAAGACCTGCTCGCCCACTGCGCCGAACCAGAGCTCACGGGCAAGGGAGCGAACGGCCAGCTGTGCCTTCCCGAGCGCGAGGTGTCACGCCGCCTGTGCCTCCTGCAGGCCTACCGTTCAGCCGTCACGACCGGGAAGCTCGGCGACTACGTCGCGCCCAGCCATGATCCCGAGGCGGATTTCGTGCTCGCTCTGCAGGCGCAGCAGGCGGCGCGTGATCTGATCGTCGAGGTCGGCGTGGCGCTTTCGGAGTTTGATTGCGTCGACAGCGGTGTGGCGGCGGACAACCAAGTTCCATTGCTCGAGCAGCGCCTGTGGGATCTCGCGGCGAGCGAATCGGAGAAGCTCGTCGCGGACTTTCTCGTCCTCCTCGACACCTACGAACAGCGCATCGAAAGTCTGTTCGGCAGCGGCCCAGATGGGATGCGCACGATCGACGCAACGCGTTCCTTGCGCGACTCGCGCCTGGCTGCCGCGCGCCTCATGCTCGGAATTCCGTTCGGCCTCTACGATCTCGGCGTCCCCGCGCAGGACGGTGCGGAGGGGGCCTTCCGGCATTTTCCCACCGTCACCAGGCCCGCCAGGGTCGCGGAGGACACGCTGGCCGAGAGCTTACTTCGCCTGGCAGCGCTCGACCCGCTCTTGCCGGGGCTCAGCTTCGTGTCGGGGAACTTTTCGCCCAGAGCCTACGAAGACGCCCTCACCGGCAATGCATTCGTCAACGCGCTGCGTACGCGGCTGATCGAGGCCGATCCGGGCCGCTTCAAGGGCCTACCGAGCAGCGCGCCAGCCGTCTTGAGCGCGCTAGGTGTGTCGCGCGAACAGCTCGGTGATGCGGCGCTGCGGCTCGTGCAGAGCGCCGATGCGCGAGGACTCAGCCTGCTACCACGCACGAGCACGGACCCTGTGCAGGCGGCTGGGTTGTCGGGAACGTACGGTGCCCCCAACGGGCAGCATTTGTTTGCTCTGAGCGAGGGACGTGGCGCGTTCGCGCGCGACGCCTGGCCCACGCACTTCGCTTCGCGTGGCGTCTTCCATGCACTTGCCTGGCTGGGTCAGAGCCTGGCGGCCCGCATCCAGGCAGCCGAGGGATGGTCCGCCACGGAGCGAGCACAGCGCATCGCCATCCAAAAAGCAGTCGCGGCCTACGCAGGTCGTCCAGAGGCGGCTATCACGTTCGACGGGGTAGGGGAGCCGCCGAGCGTGGACCTCTACTTGCCTGCTGGAGCCCTCACTGACCTCACGCAGGATCACGAGCTGTGGTGGACCGACTCGGGGCTCAGATGCGCCCTGTATGGCTCGCTCGAAGGAATGCCTTGCGACGAAGCGGACTTCCGCTTCGAAGCGAGCGCGGTGAGCCCGACCGCGCAGGGGCTCACCTCCGACGGCCGCCAAGCCGTGCAGCTCTCGGGCTTTGCCTTTCCTCAGCCGGTTGGTTGGAATCCGCAGTTGTCCCTGGAACCGAAGCGCGGTCGTATCTATCTCACGCGCACGGTCGATGGCGCGCGCGAGGTGATCGCGGCGGCGAGCCTCGACCGCAGCGCGAGCCATCCTACGCAGATCGCAGCGCCCTACTCGAACGTGTTCTTTGCGCACGTCGCCGAGGTCCTCGGCTATCGGGAGCATGGCGAAGGCTGCTCTGCGTGTCAGCCCTCGTCCGTCTGCGAGACCACCCAGTGCGTGCTCGGCCTGTGCGTGCGGACGCCCCTGAGCGGCCGCACGTGCGCGGCCGAGGGACACTGCGTGGCAGGCATCTGCGACCAGCCGGGCTGCGGAGATGGTGCGCGCTCCGATGGCACCGACGGCGTGCCCTTCGAGGCCTGCGATGACGGCAATCTAGACGACGGCGACGGCTGTTCGGCGAGTTGCAACGTGGAGACGCGCGCGCTCGAACCGATCGTGAAGGAAGGTTGGCCGGCGGGGCCTGCGCCCGCTCTGGCCACGGATGGGCTCGGCCAGGCTCTGTTGGTGTACATGGCCGACGATCTCAGCGGCGAGACTGTGCGCGTGCGTGGCGCGCTCTTCGATCCGTTCGGCGTTCAGCTCGGTGACGCGTTCGACCTCGAGACGGGGTTGCCGCGTGGCTTTCAGAGTAAGCCCACGGTGGCAGGCCTTGCGAGCGGCGGGTTTGTGGCCGTGTATGCCAGTCCCGCGCTCGACGCGAGCAGCGGCATTGCATTCCGCTTGGTCGACCAGCAGGGTCAACCTTCCATGCTGGAGGCTGTCGACGACAACGGCGCGGCGCAGGGCGACCCTCGCGTGGTGTCCGTGGAGGACGGCTTCGTGATCTCGTGGACCGAGCGTAGCGGCGCAAGCGATGCCAGCCGGGTGCGCTTGCGGCGCTTCGGCGCAGACGGGCAAGCGGTGGGCGAGAGCGTGAGCGCTGGAGCGGCAGCGGCGGGCGTATCGCAGGGCAAATCGGCCCTCGCGAGCTCGCTGGGGCAGGTCGCGGTCGCTTGGACCGAAACCTGGAGCGGAGAAGGCGGCGTCCTCGGGGTGCGGGCCCGTCGTTTTGGCGCCGCGCTCGCGCCGGTGGATGGCCAAACCATCAGCGTCGCCGACGGCGCTCACAGCGAACCGAGCATCACCACGCTCGGCTCCGACCAATACAAGATTGCCTGGACACAGCGGACTAGCGGTGCGGGGAACATCATGACCCGCGCTCTAAACCGCTTTGGAACGCCGTTGACGGAGAGCTCCGTGGCACTCGTGAATACGGATGCCGCGGAGTCGCTGCCGACGATCGCTGCGGGCAACGACGACAGCTTCGTCGTCGCCTACCAGATCGGTGCTCCATTCTCCGTGGGCGCGATCACCGCGCAAGGCATCGACACGAGCTCACTCGCGGTTGCCGCCGATGAACTGGCACGGACCGATCTGCGTGACGTGAGCGCAGTGCCCTCGTCCAGAGGCATCTGGCTGCTCTGGAGTCGCCGCATCGAGAGCAGGCGCGCCCTGTTTGCCCTTCTGTTGCCGCCCTCAGAATGACGCGAGCTGTCTGCGAGCTGGACGGATGAGCATTTTCAATACTGCGTATTGTGAGCGATCACGCATCCTCGCGCGCTAGACAGTCTTGCGATCACCCCGACCGTGGCTTGACGGGGTGACGGCAGTCATTTACCGAATGAGGTCTCGGTTTTCGGCGTCCGCCTGCCTTCCTGTGCGAGTGCCGAAGGCTCTCGAATGCGACTTGCGCCTGCGGCGCTCAGTCGAATGGTGGGTGTGCATGTTCTGGCAGTCGTGGTGTCGTGGTCGCTTCTCCCTGGTTCTCCTCCTCTTGGCGATCGAGGGGTGTGGCCTCGAAGGTTTGGGAACCTCCCCCGAGATCGAGTCCAGGAGCGATGCCCTGGTGAACGATGTGGACGGCGACGGGATCACCGATGCCGCTGACAACTGCCCGCGTACGGCGAATACCGATCAAGCCAACAGCAACGGCTTCGGTCCTGGCGATGCGTGCGAACTGTCGTTGGTGCTGTCCACCGGACTCTTGAACCAGTATGTCCAGTATCAGTCGCACCGCACACTGATCGCGAACCTTGGCCCTCTGGTCTTCGGTCTCGGCCCCGATCTCATGCGGGTGTCCGTGCCGGCGCCGCCGTTCGCCTATCCAAACGCAACCCTGCTCAGCGCACGTATGGGCGTGCAGTCGTTCGGCGAGCTGTTGCCAGGCTACACGGATACGATTGGCGGCAACGAAGTGCTGCGCGTGGACGTTGGACAGGACTCCGTGCTCGGCGGCGCCCACGCGCTCGACGTGTGGCTTCGGTTCGACGGCACGGGAACGGCATCGGTTACGTTCTTCTCGGGAGGTACATCGCTCGGGACGCAGACTGCCGCGAACTCGGGTACACAACGGACGCGCTTTGCTGCTGGAGGTGCGCTGTTCGATCGCATCGAGATCCGCGTTACCAGCGGTCGTCTCGCGCTCAAGGGGGCAGGTGAGATCATCACCTTCACGATGGGCAAGGCCGTTGTTCCCTGTCCTCTGGGCTACGAGCGGGTCGGAGCGCAGTGCATCGATATCAACGAGTGCGAAGGCCTCAACAAACTGTGCCACGCCCTCACTACCTGCATCAACACGGAGGGCTCCTACACGTGCAGTCCCTGCCCCACGGGGTACACGGGAACGGGCGCCACGGGTTGCATCGACATCAACGAGTGTGAGGTCGGCATGCCTTGCAGTCCGCACGTGCTCTGCAGCAACACCGAAGGCTCCTACCAGTGTGGGGCATGCCCGAGCGGCTACCGCGGAGACGGTCACATCTGTACGGAGATCGACGAGTGCGAGGAGTCCCTCGACGGCTGCGATCCGCTCGTGACATGCACGAACATTCCCGGGAGCTACATCTGCGGCGACTGCCCCGCTGGGTACACGGGCGGCGGCCAGACCGGTTGCATCGACATCAACGAGTGCGTAGGCCCGAATCACGTCTGCGACAGCCTCGTCGAATGCACGAACACCGAGGGCGGTTTCACGTGCGGCCCTTGCCCGGAGGGCTATCGCGGTACGGGCGCCACGGGTTGCAGCGACATCGACGAGTGCGCCGAGGGGACCGCGACGTGCAGCACGCTCGTGGCGTGCGGCAACACGGCCGGAAGTTACCAGTGCGGCGCCTGCCCGAGCGGATACACGGGTGACGGTCACACCTGCACGGATATCGACGAATGCGAGCTCGGTACGGATTCGTGCAGCGAACTCGTCGAATGCCAGAATACCAACGGAAGCTACACCTGTGGTGCCTGTCCGAACGGATACACTGGCGACGGTCAGACGTGCGACGACATCGACGAATGTGCCAGCCATCCGTGTGACCCGCGCGTCACCTGCGATAACACCGTCGGTGGATATCTCTGCGGCGCGTGTCCCGTCGGGTTCAGCGGTGACGGTTATGCAGGCTGCGTCGACATCGACGAGTGTGCTTTGGATCTCGACGACTGCAGTCCGCTCGTGACGTGCGGCAATACGCTCGGTGGGTACATCTGCAGCCCGTGTCCAGAGGGTTACGAGGGCGACGGTCGAACGTGCAACGATATCGATGAATGTGCGACCCATGCGGCCTTTTGCAGCGAGGTTTCCTCCTGCACCAACACCGTGGGCTCCTATCTGTGCGGACCTTGCCCTACCGGGTACACCGGCAACGGCGTGGTCTGTGAGGACCTCGACGAGTGTCTCTTGCAGCCTTGCCATGCGCTTACGACCTGCACCAACATTCCCGGCAGCTACGAGTGCGGTGCCTGTCCAGCCGGCTACGCGGGAGATGGCTACGCAGGCTGTGTCGACATCGACGAATGTGCGGTCGGCAACGGCGGCTGTCCTGAAAGCGAAGGCTGCCACAACACGATTGGTTCACGGACCTGTGTGCCGTGCGCGGCGGGCAGCGTGGGCTTTGCCACCACCTGCGGTATCGGCGCGTGTCAGCGTGAAGGCTCGGCTGTCTGCGTGCGCGGCGTGGTCGTCGACACCTGCACAGAGGGCTTCCCGGCTCCGTTCGACGCGTTCTGCGACGGCGTCGACGATGACTGCGATGGTGCCGTCGACGACGACTTTGTCCCCCTCCAAATTAACTGCGGTGTTGGCCAGTGTGCCCGCTTCTCCTTCGAGCAGTGTGTGAATGGCAGTATCGTCGACACCTGCGTTCCCGGCGAGCCTGCTCCGCTCGACGATACCTGCGATCTCCTCGATGACGACTGTGACGGTTGGGTCGATGAAGACTTTCCAGTTGTGGTCACCACCTGCGGTCAGGGCGCCTGCGAGAGCCAGGGTGTCCTGAGTTGCTTCAACGGTTTCATTGAGGACACCTGCTTCCCAGGCTTCCCGTTCTTTGGCGACTACATCTGCGACAACATCGACGAGGATTGCGATGGCATGGTCGACGAGGACTACATGCCCGAGTTCGCCGATTGCGGTCTCACGATGTGCGTGTCGGGCACGGTCCAATGCATGTGAGACCCGAGGTGTGCGGCCATCGCTCCGGGTGACGGATAGCTGGAAGCTAGAGCGCAGGCTGAATAGTCGAGAGGGAGAGCGTCGTGTCCGCGAGCTCCAGTGTCGCCCAAGTCGAGATCGGCGTGGGAAGATACAGGAAGCTATCGCTGGAGTGGTCGAGCCGTACGCGCACGACGGGTACCGTTTCGAGCAAGCGGCCGCGGCTGTCGCGCGCATGGGCCGATTCGACCTCGCCAGCTGGCGCCTCTCGCGTGCTCATGCCGGCCCAGCGCGCGGAACCGTTCCCGTACAGGATGAGGCCCTGGTAGGTGCGGCTTCTCGTGGCCGCCAGAGTCCGGGCCTTCTGCGTCGAAACCATGTTTACCGTGCGGGAGCGGTCCGCGATGGCGGCGTAGTTATAGTCGCTGACCCAGGACGGTTCGCAGTAGCCCATCATATCCTTCAACGCGGGCTCCATGAGCGCGTTTGTGCGTGAGTCCCAGCCCCAGGAACCGATCGTTCCATCGGCGTAGGGGTAATCTGGGTCGGCGTCCTTGACCAGGCTGCCACTCGGGGCGCACGGGGCATGCGCCCGACCGTGCGCGTGACCGAGCTCGTGGATGATGGTGCTGGACGTGGTCTCGTCTGCGAACCCGACGCCGAGACCAACCTGGTCGAGCGCGTTCACGGAGTTTGTCTGAGGCGCGAGGCCGAATCGACAGCTTCCGAGGCAGTATGCGGCCAGGTTCTTCGCGGGTGCGACGAGGCCAAAGTAGTACATCTCCTTGGTGGCTTGATCGTTCATGCGAAGTTTGCGGATCTCGTTGAGCAAGTCGCTCCAACCAGAGCCGTCTGCGCGCACTTCGTGGGGCCAGGAAAGGGGCGTGTGTGTCGAGAGCTGCACCGCGGGTACCGGATAGTGCGCGAGCAGCGCCGCCTCGATGCTCCTCAACTGCGCCTCCGATGTGTCGGGAGTAAGCTCGCCGAGCTGAACGGGGACCAGCATGACCCGGAGCGGATCGATGCGTGCAGCCTTGAGCGGCTGTGCGCCATCGAGGGGAAAGCGCGCGGCGGGGTTGTCCACGCGATTGGGAGCGCACACCGGCTCGATCAGTGCGACGCGCAGCGCGGTGTCGGGACCGATCTGGCTCGCGGCGATCGGGAAGTTGAAGGTGGTCTCGAGATCAGAATCCGAGGAGCGAACCCGCGGTATCAGCGTGGCCTCCAGCGGAGGCGACGGGATGCCATTGTCGAGCGCCAGCACGGCGCGCACCGCGTGCGGCGAAAAGGTCGGATCGGGCTCCACGAACACGCGGATGAGTCCAGCCTTGCCCTGCACCACGGGGACCTTGCGGGTGTCATCCCACGAGCCAGCCTGAACTAGCGGCACCTTGACCGTCTGGTAGAGAGCGATGTCGCGAATGGATAGGCGTTCTACGAAGGACTCGCTCCCGGGCCCGCATGGTCTCGGCGCGGCGGAATCCAGGTCGGTCATCGCGGCGTCGGTCAGGCCTGCGTCTAGCCACTCAACTTTCGCGTCGGGGCGGTCTTCTCCAGCCAGCTCCGAAGGCGAATCGCCCTCTTCCTCACAAGCGCCAATGAGGGTTACGAAGGCAAGGACAAGAAGGCCGCGCATGGATCCTCACTCTAGGTTCGAATGGGCTCCTCTCAAACATGGAAAGAGAGCAAATACTCAGGGAGGTCGTGTACACCCCGCACATGGCTTCCTGTGTCCGGACCCTCAAACGTTGGCCAAGGGCACGGACCCGCGAAAGTCCGGCTTCTTCCAGGCACCGACTTCCCAGTCGCTCAGCCCGATCACGATGGTCTGCAGATTCACGCGTTTGCCCTGCTTGTCGCGCAGGCCGATGACCGGATAGGGATTGCCCACCGGGACGCAGCCGATCTTCTTGGTCGCGAATTCGAACATCGGGCGGTTGCTGGCGACGATCGATCCGTGCATGCCCTTGGAGCCGCGCGAGACGATGTGATCGAACACGCGGTAGAACATTTCGCTGCCGCCGCCGTAACGCCGCGCCTCGGGGAGCAGATTGATGTGGGGCGCCGAGGGGTACTGGTCGAGGTCCAGCTTGGGCGCGCGCGGGCCGAAGAGATCGGCGATCGAGTCCAGCGCGGCGCGCACGTAGAAGCCGAAGGTGCCGGGGCGGAAGCAGGCGCCGCGCGTGAGTGCGTGCTGCAGCATGTACGCCGTGGGCGTCTTGGCCTTTCGCTCGTCGAGCGCGCACAACATGTAGCCGACGATCTTTCCGTCCAGCTCGGCCACCACGCTGTTTTCGGGCTCGATGTCCGTGTAGTAGCGGGTGAACATGTCCACGAAGCTGTCGAAGTCGCGGTACTGGTCGGCGATGGACTCACCCATCATGCCGGTCTCGAAGCAGACGCGGCGGACCTGTTCGCGGTCTTCGGGGCGGAGATCTCGGATGATGAGCTGAGACATGATGGGCGGCTCCGGCGAGCCTCGGCTCGCGCCCGCCACGGTATCACATCGAGGCCGCGCGCCGCAGGGGCGGACGGCAGGTCACCTCCAGGATACTGCGCGCCACGCCCTCGGGGTCATCGTGCATCTGCACGTGGCCTACGCCGTCCAGCACCACCCAGTCGGCGTGGGGCACGGCGCGCCGCCAGAGCTCCGAGTAGTCACGGATCGGCAGGACCCGATCGGCGCTGCCCCACACGAAGCGCACCGGACACGGCACGCTCAGCGGGCCGGCGAGGCCTTGCGTGGCCAAGCAGCCGACGACCCCCGCGAAGCTGGTGCAGCGCCAGGCGGCGTGGATGAACATGCGGGCGTCGATCCGGGAGAGCTGCTCGGGGTGTGCCACCGTGTAGCTGAGCGAGGCCTTGCGCAAGAGCGCGGAACGACTGAGGACACCCGCGGCAGGTCCCCCCAAGTGGACGAGCACCCGCGCCATGCGCATGTGACGCAGCAGCCTGCGGTGTTGCCGGCTGCCGATCTGCCAGCCGCCGCCGGGCGCGAGGGCGACCACCGAGAGCGCCCGCTGTCGCTGCGCGAGCTCGAGCGCGAGCCAGCCGCCCAGCGAACTGCCCACGATATGGGCTCGGCGAATGCCCAGGGCGTCGAGCTTGGATTCGAGCAGGTCGACGCAAGCGTGGACGGAATGCTTGAAGCGCATGGGCAATGGGTCGCCGCCGAAGTGCCCGGGGATATTTAGCGCGAACACCTCGTGCTCGCGTGTCAAGAGCGGGAGCACGGGTCGCCATACAGCGGAGCACATCGAAAACGGGTGTAACAGGACCAGCGGTGTCCCGGCGCCGAAGTCGCTCGATTCGCGGGCCAAAGGCGCCTGGACGATGCCACCCTGAGAGGCCTGGGCGAGCGACGTACACAGTGCTCGGTGGTCTGCGCTCCGCATGGCCACGTACATCGCAAGCCACGTTCCAAGTACCTGTTTACATTTCAATTCCTGAGTGATCCGCGGTCTGTGCGGGTCCGCACGCGCGTCGAGCAGCGCTCCCCACCACAAAGTGCTCGCCAAATCGCCTCCATGGCCACATTCGGCCGTGTGCCGCGATGGCGTGCGAGCGCCGAGGACGGCTCCATTCGGTTCGCTTGTGCACGGTTGTGCTCTGCCCTTACCATGGCGTGAGTTGCAATTCGGGTTGTCATGCCCTGGTTAGCTTGGATCGCCGCCGCCCTGATTTGGCTAACCTTCTCGGGAGCGCCTCCGGTTTGCGTGCGCGCGCTGCGCGAATCGTTGGCCGCGGAGGATGCGGCGAGGGCGGGGAACAGTGAGGAGAAGCAAGCTGCCCTCACGGTGCTTCCGCGGCGCGATGATCCCGACCGCGTGCGCAAGCGTCGACTGTGGATCGGAATCGCAGCCGGCGTCGTGACGCTCGCGGCGGGCGTCACCATTTCGCTGATCGCCACGCGCGACGATGACGACGGCCGGCCTGCTCCCAACAGCGGCGTCACGATCGAGGCGTTCGCATGGCGCTGAGCTCCACGCGCTGGCTCTTCTCGTGCGGCGCGCTCTGCCTGGGTATCGGAAGCTGTACCCGCACCAACGCCGAGGGCATCTGGCGCTGGGTCGATCCCCTCACGGGATCGGAGCAAGGGGTGGAGTTCTGCCGCTTCGCGAGCGCCAGCGCGACCAGTTGCACCGCCACAGACGGCGCGTTCATGGCCTGGAGCCCTGGCCAGCCGGACAACGACGGCTGCAGCTGCGGCCTGCTCAACCTCGGCAACTGCAGCAACGCCGAAGACTGCTTGCTGGTGGGCCCGAGCGGCTGGACCGACGCCGCATGTGGCGCAGCTCGCACGTATTTGTGTGAGGATTATTAGGTTTTCGCGGTAGAGATTCGCTCGCGCGGCGTCGGCCGCCCTTGCTCCATTTGCCGGCTACTGATACTCACCTTGGCTCGACAGGAGCAAAGTGGGCAATTCGAACGTCGTTCCGGGATACGATCGCGCGATCGTCGTGGGGGGCAGCATGGTCGGCATGGCCGTGGCCCGCGCTCTCTCCGAGCGCTTTCGCGAGGTCGTGGTGGTCGAGCGCGATGCGCTGTCCACGGAGCGGCCCGAGCATCGTCGTGGTGTCCAGCAGAGCTATCACATCCACAACCTCACGCTGCGTGGGCAACGCGAGCTGGAGGAGCTGTTTCCGGGCTTCTCGGAGGAGGCCCTGCGCTTGGGCGCGGTGCAGCTCGATCACGGGCGCGACGTGGCGCGCTGCACGGACGTCGGGTTTTGCCCGCTGTTCGAGACCGGGTTCCTGGCGCTCGCGGCCACCCGGACGCTCCTGGAGTTCGCCGAGCGTCAGCGCCTACGCGCGCTCGGGACCAACATCACGTTGCTCGACGGGACTTGCTTCGAGCAGCTGATCACCGAGGGCTCGGGGTCCGGCCTGCGCGCGGTCGGCGTGCGCACCGATCGCCCGGAGCACACGGAGATCCGCGGCGAGCTGGTGGTGGACTGCTCGGGCCGAGCGATGCTTTGGAAGCGCTGGTTTCAAGAGCGCGGGCTGCCCATGCCCAAGGAGACCGTGGTGGACTCGCGTTGCGGTTACGCCTCGCGCTTCTACCGCGTGCGTCCAGACAGTCCGTATCGCAACAAGGCGATGACCGTCGACCAATTGTTCCCGCATCGGCCGCAGTGGGGGGTGATCTCCCCGCTCGAGGACAATCAGTGGGTGGTCACCATCGGCGGCTTCAACGAGCAGTATCCTCCCCACGACGAGGCGGGCTTTGCTGTCTTCGGCGAGCGCTTCCAGACGCCGCTCTTTCAGGAGTGGCTCACGCACGCCGAGCCGATCACGAAGGTTCGCACCTTTCGTCGCCTCGAGATGCGCTGGAACCACTTCGAGCGCACCCCACCTGCGATGAAGGGCTTCTTGGCGGTGGGAGATTCGGTGTGGGCCTACAACCCGCTGTACGGGCAGGGCATGTCCATCGGCGTGACCTGCGCCCGCATCTTGCGCGATGTCCTGCGCAAGGACGCAAACCTCGACATGCTCGCGAAGCGCTATTATCCGGCCGCCAAGAAGTTCGCGTTTCCGGCGTGGGAGTCCACGGCGTTGCTCGACCTCGCCTGGCCCGGAACGGAGGGCGTACGGCCCTGGTACACCGAGCTGAGCCGGCGCGTGGGCCACACGTTCTTGCGCGCGTGTCAGTACGAAGACGACGTGTTCATCGCGCTCTTGCAGGCGCTGCACATGGTCAAGCAGCCGCTCGAGCTGATGACCCCCAAGGTCTTGCTCGGCGTGGCCCGCTACTACCTGCGCCGCATCACGGCGCGCCTTCCCCCCATGGATCTCACCCGCTTGCCCGAGCGCGTAGCCAAGCGCCGCGCCCTGCCCGAGAAGACGTCGCACGCCGCCTGACTCGAGTCAGCGCCCCGGGGGACGGAGTATTCAAGCTTCGTTAACGCACGTGGATCCACGTGGGCGTTACTCCGTCCCCCGGCACCCACGCGCGCGCTAGGGGGCGGGCTCGGCCGCCTCGGAGGCTTCGGCGGTGGACTCTTCGGGAGCGTCCTCGGGCTCGCTCGCGGGGTCTTCGCGCTCGGGCAGTTCGAGCCGTTCATCGATTGGGTCGGGAATACCGAGCAGCGCGCGCGCCCTTCGTGCGTAGCGTGAGCCTGGGTATTGCTCGACGAGCTGCTTGAGCGTGGTCTCGCGGGCCGAGCTCTGGCCCTCCTTCTCGAAGCGCTCGGCGAGCAGCCACAGCGACTTGGGCGCCGTGTCTTCCAGCGGTTGGTATTCGGCTGTGGCGCACTGATAGGGCGCGAGCAGTGCGGTGCACAGGGCGAGCACGACTGTTTTCATGGACGCTCCATCATCAGGATATTTCAGGCGGGCAGGGCCAGGGGAGGCCGTGCGGCGACGCCGGGCTTGGGACTCGAAATGGATTGGTGTACCTGGCGTTGTTCGTCCTCGCACAGGAAGGCCAGGGTGGGGGCGAACACCTCCCGGTCGACATGTCGACCCAGGATCAAATCGCAGTGACCGTAGTCGAAGGCTGCGCCATTGGCCGCGCGGCCCATCACCACGAAGCGCTTGTCCACCCATGGCGACGCGCTGCCCCACGCCTCGTAGGCTGCACGCACCGAAGACACCGGCGCGAGCCAATCGACGCTGCCCGCGAAGAACAGCGCGGGCACCTCCACCTTGGCCAAGCCGTCCAGGATGGGGGCCCCGTTCAGGGAGATCACGCCCCCGCGCGCCGACCAGATCACGAAGTCGCGGCCGAGCCGGCCAGGGATGCCCTCCCAGATGTTCCACAGCATGCGCCGCTCGAACTCCGCTTCGAGGTTCTGCGGGTTGTAGAGGCGCCTCCAGACCAAGCTCGGCACGAGCCGCGGCGCGAACGCGATCGTGCGCAGGAGGGCGCGCAGGGGCACGCTGAGCGCGAAGGTCGCGGGGATGAAGCGTGAGAGGCTCAACGGGCCGAGCGGCCGGATCTGACCCGGCGAGCCGAACACCACGACCTTACGAACCTTGTCTTGCGCAAGTGTCCGGCCGAGGCTCGCGTACACGAGCATGCCGCCCATGGAGAGCCCCGCGATGTCGAGCTGGCGGTGGCCAGTGCGAGAGAGGATGGTGTCCACGGCGAATGGTAGATCGTGGCTGACCATGGCCGCGAAGTCGCAGTGCTTGGGGCCGAACGGCCAAAGATACGTGCGACCCGAGCGCAGCGTGAGCAGCCAGACATCGAAGCCCTCGCGCGCGAGGTGGCGCGCGAGGGACTGCTGCTGCAGGTCGAAGCAGTGCTGGCTCATGGCCAGGCCGTGCACGAGCAACACGGGGACGCGATGGGCGCGCGCCTCGAGCGGGGGCGCGATCCGACGGAGCGTCACGACGCCGCCGTCCGGCAGCGTGTGCTCTTCGACCTCGGCATACGCGGGGGAGAGCGCGAAGCGCCGCGACCAGAACGCCAGATGGCCCCGCCAGACGAGGTAGCCCAGCGCCGCGATGACCGCCGTGACCCCCAGGGCACAGACAGCCACGTACGCGTAGAACAGGAGCAGGGTCAAGGGGCCTCCGGTTCCTTCGGGGCGAGCCCGCACCGAGGGAGATACGGGCGAAAAGCTAGGGCCAGCCTAGGCCCGGGTCTACAGACCGACAATGACCGGGCGGTACGGATCCTCTGACTGAATTGCACGGGCGTTTGCCGATCGGACCGGGCCCGCCGCGCGCTAGGCCGGCGGTCACGTCAGCTCGGCGACCTCTGCGAATTCCGGCACGCGTACGTCCCAGGAGAAGCTGTCGCGCAGCCGCCTTCGGAACGCGTCCGCGGGGCCGGGCTCACCATGGACCACGAACACGCGCTGCGGCGAGAGCGCGCTCTGTCCGAGCCAGGCGATCATCTCGGCGTAATCGGCGTGCGCGGAGAGCCCGTCGATGTGCGCTATCTGCGCGCGCACCGTGACGTACTGGCCGTGAATCTTCAGCTCGTTGGCGCCATCCTGGAGCGAGCGGCCGCGTGTTCCGCTGGCTTGATAGCCCACCAAGAGCACCGTGTGTTGGGCCTCGGGCAGGAAACGTCGCAAGTGGTGCAGGACGCGGCCACCCGTGGCCATCCCGCTCGCCGAGATGATGATCTTGGGGGTCGCGTCCTGGTCCAGGAGGCGCGATTCATCCGGCGTTCTCGTGAAGTGCGCCGCCTCGCCCAGGCGCTCACACTCGGCCGGGCTGAGCGAGTGGTCGGTCGGGTGGCGCAGCAGGAGCTGGGTCGCGCTGATGGCCATCGGGCTGTCGAGATAGATTGGCACGTCAGGGATGCGCTTCTCCTCGCGCAGCTTTCCGAGCAAGTGCAAGAGGTGTTGGGCGCGCCCCACCGCGAAGGCGGGGATCACGAGGGTGCCCTTGCGTTCCAGCGTGACGTTGGTGATCGTGACCAGGCGCTCTGCCACGTCGTCGGCGGGATGGAGCCGATCTCCGTAGGTGGACTCGAGCACGAGATAATCACTCGGGGAGAGGGGCTCGGGAGGGCGCATCAACGCGTCGCGCGGTCGGCCCACATCTCCGGAGAAGCTGACGGATCGTCCATCGGCCTCCACGCGCAGGCATGCGGAGCCGATGATGTGGCCCGCGCGTGAAAAGCTCGCCTGCATGCCTTCAGCGGGCGTGAAGCTGGTGTGGAAGTCCACCGGCGAGAGCTGCTCCAAGCAGCGCTCGGCCTCCTCGCGGGTGTAGAGCGGCAGGGCAGGATGATGGCGGGTGTACTCGTAGCGATTGGCGCGCCGGGCCTCCTCCTCTTGCAAGAAGCCGGCGTCGGGCAGCAGAATGTGCAGGAGGTCCGCCGTGCCCTTGGTGCACCAGACCTTGCCGCGGAAGCCTGCGTTGACCAGACGCGGGAGATACCCCGAGTGATCAATGTGCGCGTGTGTGAGGACGACCGCGTCGACGCTCGCGGCGCTGAACGGCAGGGGCGACCAGTTGCGGAGGCGCAACGACTTGATGCCCTGAAACAGCCCACAATCGACGAGGATACGGGAGGAGTCGGTCTCGAGCAGGAAGCGTGAGCCGGTTACGGTGCCGACTGCGCCGGCGAAGGTAATGCGCATGTGCGCCAATTAGAGCAGACGCGTGCCCCAGGTCGAGCAGCGTCTTTCATGGCATGTGCCGAGTCTTGCTCTCGGCGAAGGCGACGTTGCAGACTCGTTCTCCAATGGGCAGCTTGGTCTGCAGCACGCACAGGGCTTGCTCGGGCGAATCGACCATGTCGAACAGCTCGAGATCCTCGGCGTCGATCATGCCGTGGCGGACCAGCGCCTTGAAGTTGATCAGCTCGTCCCAGTACTCCCGGCCGACCAGCACGATCGGGATCACGCGCGCGAGCTTCTTGGTTTGGGCCAACGTGAGGAGCTCCAGTAGCTCGTCCAGGGTCCCAAATCCCCCGGGGAAGACCACCATCGCGCGGGCCAGGTGGGCAAACCAGAGCTTACGCATGAAGAAGTAGCGAAACTCGAAGCTGAGCTCCGGCGTGATGTACGGGTTCGGCTGCTGCTCATGGGGCAAGCCGATGTTGAGCCCGATCGTCTTGCCGCCTGCGTCCCGGGCGCCACGATTGGCGGCTTCCATGATGCCGCCGCCCCCGCCAGAGCAGACGATGAAGCGCCCCTCCTCTGGCAAGGTCTGCGACCACTCCGTGAGCAAGCGGGCCAGCGTGCGCGCGTCTTGGTAGTATCGCCCGAGCGGGCCGTCCTCGCGAATGCGCGCGGATCCGAAGAAGACCACCGTGTCGCGTACGCCCTGCTCTTCAAAGCGTCGCAGCGGGTCGAGGTACTCGGAGAGGATGCGTACGGGGCGCGCTTGATCACTCTCGAGGAAGGCCGGGTTACGGTGGGCGACGAACGGAAGGGGTGCGGACATCACGCGCGATGGTAGCAGCAGGCCTGGGGCCAAGGAAATGCTGGGGGCCCCGGGTAGGCGCGCAGAGCCTTGCTCACTCGGGGGGCGGCGTCATGCGACCCACGAGCCCCTCGTCGTCCTGTAGAAAGCCGATCCAGATCGAACCATCGGGCCCGAACGCGGGAGCGCCGACGTACTCACTGACGAGCAAATCGAGGCCGGGCACCGCGGGCTTGCCAGGCGTGTTCACGCTCGCGCTCCAAAAGAGCGGCCGCTCCACGAACACGTTGGTGCTCACGGTGAGGTACGCGTCGTACGGTCGCTGATCGTTCACGGTGTGCCCGTTGCCCGCGGCCTCTGCCTGGGGACTTCCGTAGTAGGCGATGGCCACGTAGCCCGGGCGCTTCACCGACACGTTCACGCAGGCCGAGGCGCGCACACCGGGCGCGCCGACCATGATCGGCGCCGACCACGTCGCGCCGCGGTCCTTGGAGTAAGCGAGACGCGGGTTGAGGTCGACGTCGTCGACCCACACGACGTAGAGGTTTCCGTCTTCGTCGCCGGTGACGTTGCTGGACAGGAAGTTGAGCGTCGCTGGGTTCCCGGTGAACCGCGTGTTCGGCACCGGCGTGGGGCGCCACGAGTCCCCCTCGTCTTCGCTGGTGGAGAGCGAGAGTCCGTTGCTCGACGGGTGGGCCTTGTAGAACGTGCCGTCTGGGGCCACGTAGCCCGCGTTGGGCCAGCCCACCTCGCCGCGCGTGGGATCGATGGCATCACCCTTGGTGCGCTCGTAGGTCTTGCCGCCGTCGACCGAGCGGTAACAAAAGTGATTGGGGCCGATCGCATAGGTGGGGCCGCCGGCGCAGAAGTACACGACGTTCGGATAGCCGTTTTCCTCCAGCTTCTGCTGGGTCTCAGGGCGCCGCGCGGGACCGGTGACGATCTTCCCCCAATCCCAGCTGCCGCAGCCGATGCCCTTGTCGAGGTTGGTCCAGGTGCTTCCGTCGTCGTCGCTGAACCACGCGTTGTGGCCCGTACCACCGAAACAGGGGCCTGCGAACGAGTTGTACAGCGTGAAGAACAGGCGCCCGGTGACGGGATCGCGCCACAACCACGTGTGACCCCAATTGCCGTCCTTCTCCCCAGGTGGATTGTTGAGAGGGCCCTCCCAGGTTTGCCCGTTGTCCTCGGAGCGCGCCACGCCGGTGACCAGCGCGGGCGCGTAGAAGACCGTGCCCTTCTCGTTTACCGCGATCGAGGTGTTGAAGGGGGCGCGCATCCCCGTGGACACCGCGCAGATCTGCGGGCCCGTCTGGGAAACGTCCGCGGGCGTGGCGTCGGGATACAACGCCACGGCGGTGCGATCGCTGCAGCCCGCGAGCGGCTCGGAGGGGCCAGCCGGGCCTGCGTCGGGTGTGCGGTCGCCGTCGCCCTGATCGCCATCGCCTTGGTCATCGTCACCTTGGTCGCCATCGCCGCGGGGGCCACCTTCGCACACGGTGCGCTTGCAGCGCTCGTCGGGAGATTCACCCGAGCCGTCGCCGCTGCAGGCACTGACCAGGCTCGCCGAGACCAGCCCGAGCACAGCTGCCCACGGGCTTTGCGGGTAGCGGGCGACCAGATGCCCCGCATCCGACCGTTTTCGCGAGCACAAATACGACATGGGACCTCGCTCGAACGACAAGGAAGCTACTCTGCGGCGTTACGCATCCCGGCAGCGACCTCGAGCTCGACGATGGCGCGCTCCAGGTAGTCGAGCAGGCGCTGCATGGAGGGCAACGTGCGGCGGCAGCCCGTCAGCCCGAACTCGAGGGAGTCGCCGTAGCTGGTGAGCGTGATGTTCAGCGCCATGCGATCGAACACCAGCGAGACCGGGTACATGCCGACCAGGCGCGCGCCGTTCCAGTACAGCGTCTCCCGCGGTCCTGGCACGTTGGAGATGATCACGTTGAAGGCGACGAGCTTGGGCGCGAGCCCCGTCATCAGCTGGAGGAAGGTGGGCGAGAGCAGGAGCGCGGTGAAGTTGAGGCGCTCCTCCGGGGTCATCTGCGCGGTGGCCGCCTTGCCGTCATCGACCGACGCCTTCACCGTGCGCATGCGCTCTGTGGGATCGGAGATGTGCGTGCCCAGGTTCGCGAGCACCATGGCGATCTGATTGCCGCCCGCGCTCTCGTCCTGGCGCAACGAGACCGGCACCATGGCGATCAAGGGCTCGTCGGGCACGTCGCCCGAGAACTTGATGAGATAGGTGCGCAGGGCGCCGCCGCAGATCGCGAGCACCGCGTCGTTCAGAGTGACGTTGTAGGCGCGGGCGAGCTTCTTGATGCGCGAGAGCGAGTAGGACTGGGCGGCGAAGCGACGCGAGCCCGTGATCTCGTTGCTGAGCATGCACTGCGGCGCCTGGAAGATGGAGACGTGATCGGCGTCGCGCTGGCTGCGCTGCGAGAGCTTCATCACCTCGCGCATCACCGCGGGGACGGTGGAGAGCTGCTTTTGCAGGGCCTGCGCCATGCGGTACAGCGCACCTCCCGGATCGAGCTCGTCGCCGGGCACCTCCTTCGTGCGCTTGCGCGGCGGCATGGCCCAGACCGGCGGCATGCCGCGCAGGGTCGGGTCCGTCGTCAGCGAACGGGTGCCCAAGCGCATGGCCGAGATGCCGTCCATCATCGCGTGGTGGACCTTGGTGTAGATCGCGAAGCGGCGATCACTCAGGCCCTCGATGACGTGCGATTCCCACAGCGGGCGCTCGCGATGGAGCGGGTTCGAGTGCTCGGCGGAGACGAACGCCAGGAGCTCGCGGATGCGGCCAGGGCGCGGCAGCGCCGAGTGGCGCACGTGATGTTCCAGGTCGAGCAGCGGGTCTACTTCCCAGAATGGCCGTCCGAGCCGGGTGACGATCCGCTTGCGGAACGGGCCCTGGGGCTCGTACTGGGTGCGGCCCTGCTCCACCATCTCGCGGACGTATTCGTCGTCGGCCTCGGGGGGCAGGGCAAAGAGCTGTAGGCCCGCGACATGCATCGGTTGCTGCCGACGTTCCATCAGCAAAAAGAGCTGGTCTACCGGACCCAGTGCGTTCGTCGCCATGACCTCTCGACGATATCGTTCCCGGCTTGATGTTGTCCCATAAATGCTTTGACCCTGCGGTGAGGGGGGGGCCGCGAAGCACTGTTGACCTGGCTTTGGACCTGCCCTCGACACGGCCGCGATACCTCCGTGAAACCTCTGTAAATTCAGCATATTCGTGCTTGCTGGAGGGCCCGCCGGAGAGCCACACTTCCGTTATGTCCAGCACGGCATCCAGCGAGGGCACCGGTTCGGCCAACGTCACGGCCAGCGGGGGCGCGCGCGCGTCGCTCTCCTCCTCCACCTGCGCGCGGGCGGAACCGCCCGCTTCGACTGTGTTCGTGCGCGATGGCTCGGCCTGGAGCGAGCTCACACCGCTGGGCGGGGACCGGTTTCGCGTGCGCCTCGGGGGGCCGTTTCGGCCGGCTTGGATGGCCACCCTCGGCAGCGGCCTGGCCGAGCGCCGCATCTCCATCGATCACGTGCACGCCAAGCGCGCCCATGACGGCTCGTGGGTGGCCGAGCTGGCCCTGATCGCGCTCGAGGGCTCCCGTGACCCGCGGGGCATCTCGTACATCGGCCTGGCGGGGGAGGGCGCCCAAATCTACCCGGGTGGCCACACGCTCGAACTCGCGCGCTACGCGCTGCTCGACTCCTCGGACTACGGCGGGACCCTCATGCTCGAGTTCGAGGCCCAGGATTCCCTCGGTCTGCTCGGAGCGATGCTGTCCTCGCTGGCCACCCTCGGGCTGTTCCCGATCGAGATGCACATCGAGACCCACGGGGGGCGTGCCCGCGACAACCTCTGGTTGTGCGGCGCGGGCGGCAGCCGACCCACGCTCGAGGCCCGGCGCGCGCTCGATCGCATGCTGCGTCAGGGCGCCGGGGACGCCATTGCGTGAGTTGTGCGCGGGCGCGCGCGCTATAAGCCCGCGATGGCCCGACCTCCCGTCCAACCCAAGCGCTGGCGCCCCCCTGCGCGCGTCCCATCCACGCGAAGCAGGCGGCGCGCCTTGGGAGGATTGCGCCTGATCGAGGTGCCCGGCGTGGGGCCCGAAGACGTGCTCGTCGAGGCCGATGGCAGCCTGGTCACGGGGCTCGCAAACGGGCGCATCCTGCGTATCCGCGAGCACGGAAGGTCGATCACGACCCTCGCGGACACGGGCGGGCGCCCGCTCGGGATCGAGGCGCTCGCAGATGGAGCGCTCTTGATCTGCGACGCCCGGCGCGGGCTCTTGCGGCTCTCGGCCGCGGGCGAGCTCGCGTTGCTGGCCGACCAGGCGGAGGGCGAGCGGCTTACGTTCTGCAACAACGCGGCCGTGGCCGGCGACGGAACCATCTACTTCAGCGCGTCCTCGCGCCGCTTCGGCATCGATCACTGGCGCGCCGACCTGCTCGAGCATTCGGCCACGGGGAGGCTCCTGCGCCGTACGCCCGACGGCAAGGTCGACGTGCTGCTCGATGGCCTCAAGTTCGCGAACGGCGTGGCGCTCAGCGCCGACGAGTCGTTCGTCACGGTGGCCGAGACCGGCGGCTATCGCTTGACCCGCTACTGGCTAACAGGGCCCCGGGCGGGCACGAGCGATACCCTGATCGAAAACCTCGACGGTTTCCCCGACAACATCGCACGCGGGACCGATGGCCTGATCTGGATCACGCAGGCGAGCCCGCGCGATCCGATGCTCGATCTCCTCTTGCCGCGGGCCCCGCTCCTGCGCCGGCTGGTGTGGAAGCTGCCCGAGGCGCTCCTCTCGCCGCGGCGCACGGTCTGGGTGATCGCGGTGAACGATCGCGGAGAGATCGTCCATGACCTGCAGGGCACTGAGCCGGACTATCACATGGTGACCGGCGTGCGCGAACACCACGGCGTGGTGTACATGGGCAGCCTGGTCGAGCGCGCGATCGCCTACTTCGAGCTCTGACGCGAGCAGACCGTGCTCACGCGTTCGGCACCGGCTCGCTCTCGACCGGAGGCTCCTGGACCTGCTTGCCCAGGCCCTTGTCGAGGATCCACTGCGGCGGCTTGCGGAGGTCCCACACCAGGCCGAGCTTCTCGAGCCCGAGCAGCACGTAGTAGGACATGTCGATCTCCCACCAGTAAAAGCCCTGATTCGCGGTGCTCTGGTAGAAGTGGTGGTTGTTGTGCCAGCCCTCGCCCATGGTGAGGAGCGCGAGCGGCAAGCTGTTCAGCGAATCGTCGCTGTTCTCGAAGCGACGAGTGCCGAACACGTGGGTCAGCGAGTTGATGGTGAAGGTGCCGTGCCAGAGCACGACCGAAGACACCAAGAAGCCCCATACCAGGCCCACCGGCCCGAACGCCCAGAGCATGGCCACCGCGTAGAGCACGACCGGCACCAGGTGGAACTTGTCGAGCCACACGAGCTCGGGGTACTTCGCCAGGTCGCGCACGAGCTCGAGGCGCGTTCGGTTGTACTTGGGGCTCACGATCCAACCCATGTGCGCCCAGAGCAGGCCCTGTTCACGGGGCGAGTGCGGGTCCTCGGGGGTGTCTGCGAACTTGTGATGCTGGCGATGGTTGCCCGCCCACCAGAGCGCGCCCTTCTGCAGACACGATGCGCCCAAGAAGGCAAGCACGAACTGAAAGGTGCGGGAGGTTTTGTAGGCGCGGTGGCAGAAGTAGCGGTGATAGGCGCCCGTGATCAGGAACATCCGAGCGTAGTAGGTCACGACCAAGAGCCCGAGGCCAAACCAGGAGAAACCGACCAGCGCCACGCCCACGATTGCGGCCACATGGACGAGCCAAAAGGGGAGTGCACCAAGATGGAAATATTGATGGGTCCAGTGTTCTGAGGAGTCCGCGGCGCCGCTACCTTGCATATGCGCAACGTAGTTATCAGCTCGCGTCTCAACGCTTTGTCAGCGCTTTGTCATATTCGGGTCGTCACCACTCGCCCTGGTTGGGCATGGACTTCCACGGTTCGGCGGGCTCGAGCGCCGCGCCGCGCTGCAGCAATTCGATCGAGGTCTGGTCGGGCGAGCGAACGAAGGCCATGCGCCCATCCCGTGGCGGCCTGAGGATCGGCACGCCGCCGGCCATCAACCTCCGACACGCTTCGTAGATGTCTTCTACTTCGAAGGCCAGATGACCAAAGTTGCGGCCCACGCTGTAGGGTTCGGCCTGATCCCAGTTGTGCGTGAGCTCGATCTCGGCGCGATCGTCCGCATGTCCGCTGCTCAAGAACACCAGCGTGAAGCGGCCTTGCTCGGAGGCTCTGCGACGCACCTCACGGAGCCCGAGCAGATCGAAGAAGCGGAGCGTGGCGTCCAGATCGAAGACGCGGATCATCGTGTGCAAGTAGCGCATGACCTCAGGCTATCTTGGATGGGCCATGCGGGCTATAGGCGCCACCCCCCCCCCCGCGCACAGGTCGCGGTCGCGTCGACGGGGCCGCAGACGTGAACTTTGACGGCGACGGCGACTTGAAGGCGCCGGGCTTGGCGCCTCGTGGGCGCCCCGTCGCTACTCGACGCGCAGAACGAACGTGCGCTCCACCTTGCCGAAGCGGTTGAAGCCCAGGATCAACGCCGGGCGATAGCGCAGGTACGGCGTGTCGGGGGACTCGCTGAGCGTGCCGACCTCGTAGTACCAGTCATCGTCTTCGAAGCCCCTCTCTCGGCACAAGGGGTGCCGCGCGCACGGATCTCCCTTGCCGAGCTTGGCCTCCACGTCCGTGCGCGAGAGCCCCTCGAGATGGCCTTCCTCGCTGACCAGGCGCGCCAGGTCGCTGTGCTGTTTGTTCTGTTCCGGGGAGGTCACGGGCTCGTCGAGGGCCGACTTGAGTTGCGGCAGGGTCTCGTAGGCCGTCGGCTTCTTGGTGCAGCCCGCGGAGGCCGAGAGGGCGAGGGCTGTGGCGCACATCCAGGAGCTGGCGTGCGCGGTGAGGCGAGCGAGGAGGCGTGGGGTAGCTGGCATGGCCGCGATGGTAACGCGGAGGGTGCTGCCCTGCGCAACTGCCGTACCATGGCGGTCATGGAACGAGGACGAGCGAGCGCGACGGCGGCCTGGGTGGCGGCGGCACGCAGTGTGGGGAGCCTCTTGCCCGAGCGCCTGCGGCTCTCCGAGGATCCCTTCGGGGCCGAGCTCGCCGACGGGCTCGTGGGCCAGGGCGCGCGCCTGTGTCTGCGATATCCCCTGCTGGGTCGCCGCGTGATGGCCCTCGGTGGCCCGTTGCGATCGTTTTTGCTCTGGATGCAGCTGCGTACGCGCGCACTCGACGACATCCTGGTGCGCTTCGCCGCGCAGGGGGGCCGCCAGGTCGTGTTGCTCGGGGCCGGCTACGATTGCCGTGCCCGTCGCTTCGCCGAGCTCTTGCGCGGGGGGCGGGTGTTCGAGGTCGACCACCCCGCCACCCAGGCCAAGAAGCGGGCTTTCACGGGCGGGCAGTCGTCCGCGCCCGTCTCCTATCTGGCGTGGGACTTCACGCGCCGCGGAACACATGGCCTCCCGCTCGCGTTGCGCGATCACGGCTTGAGCGCCCTGGAGCGCACACTGACGATCTGGGAAGGGGTGACCATGTATCTGCCCGAAGAGGCTGTAAACGAGACGGTGCGTGCGGTCGCCGCATACAGCGGTCCGGGCTCGTGGTTGGCCCTCACCTACATCGATCGACGCGCGATCGGCGCCCCGGAAGGGGAGGCGAGGTTGACTGCTGCACTGGTGTCTCGCGTGGGGGAGCCCTACCGCTTCGGCTTCGCGCCCGCAGCGTTGCCCGACTGGCTCGCCGAACGCGGCTTTGGTCTGCTCTCCGACGAGACCGACGGGGGGCTGGCGGGGCGCTATCTCAGCGCGCGGGAGGCGGCGCGCTTTCCACGTCGAGAGCGGCACGTGGCGCTCGCGGAACGCGTCGAAGCGGGCGGTTCCGCCCGCGAGCAAGGTGCGGCTGGCTGAGGCCATCGACGCCCGCGTCCGCGCATGCCTTGGATCACCTTGGCGCACATGAGACGTTCGATGTCGGCGCGTCGTCGTGCTCCACACGCACGTAGATCCAGCTGGCGGGCAGGGGCAGTGGTACGATCGGAGGCACATGGCGCGGCCAGAACTAGCGGCGAAAGATCGCGTTTTTGAGGAACAACAGCGCGGGGAAAGCCGCGAGAGAGTGAGCCACCCGCTGGCTGCGCACCCGGAGGCGGCCGAACGGGCCGCGCGGCTCGCGCGGGCGCTGGTGGACAACGTGGGCAAGGCGCTGCAAGGCAAGCGCGAGGCCGTGGAGCTCTCGGTGACCTGCCTGCTCGCCCGGGGACATCTCCTGGTGGAGGACGTGCCCGGCGTCGGCAAGACCACCCTGGCGCGCGCGCTCTCCCGCTCGTTGGGGGTGGACTTTACACGTCTCCAATTCACCTCCGACCTCATGCCGGCGGATGTGCTCGGCGGCAGCGTGCTCGAGCCGGCCACGGGCACGTTCCATTTCCGGAAGGGCCCCGTGTTCACACACGTGCTCTTGGCCGACGAGATCAACCGCACCACGCCGCGCACCCAGAGCGCGCTGCTCGAGGCGATGGACGAGCGGCGCGTCTCCATCGACGGCGTGACCCACCCCCTCGAGCAGCCGTTCTTCGTGATCGCCACCCAGAACCCTGAAGAGTTCTACGGCACCTATCCGCTGCCCGAGTCGCAGCTCGACCGCTTCCTGCTCCGGATCCACGTGGGCTATCCCGAGCCCGAGGTGGAGCGGCAGATCCTGTTGCGGCGGCGCGGTCAGGACCCCACCGAGGAGCTAGGCGTGGTGGCGAGCAAAGACGACCTGCTCGCGGCGCAGCAGGTGGTGGATGACGTGCGGATCGACGAAGAGGTCGTCGGCTACTTGCACAGGTTGGTGCTCGCCACGCGCGAGTCCAAGCTGCTCTCACTCGGCGCCTCCACGCGCGGCGCGCTCTCGTTCGAGCGCGCGGTGCGCGCCCGCGCGCTCGTCTCCGGCCGCACCTACGCCACGCCCGACGACGTGCAGGCCCTCTCGGTCCACGCGCTCGCGCACCGGGTGCGCCTGGGCGGAACGCACGAGGCGGGCACCCATCGCCAGGACGCCGAGCGCGTGGTGCGCGAACTCGTGTCCAAGATCCCCGTCCCCATCTGATGTCCGAGCTCGCCCGCGTCCCCTGGTACTTGCCCAAGAATCGCCGTTACCGGCGGCACCTCAAGTTCACCCGGGAGGGCAAGCTGTTCGTGTTCGTCACGCTGGGCCTGGGCTTCGGCGCGGTGAACACCGGCACCAACCTGATGTATCTGGTGTTCGGGTTCATGCTCAGCTTGATCGTGCTGAGCGGCATCCTGAGCGAGCACGCGCTGCGCCGCCTCCACGTCACCCGCCGCCTGCCCGCGCGCGCCTTCGCGGGCGAGCCGATGCTGATCGAGATCGTGGTGGAGAACCGCAAGGAGCGGCTCGTCAGCTACTCCATCGAGATCGAAGACCACGCGCGCGACTCGCCCAACGACCGCCGCTGCTACTTCCTCAAGATCGAACCCAAGGCCGAGCAGGTCGCGAGCTATCGCCGGGTCCCCGAGCGGCGCGGCGAGCTCACGTTCGTGGCGTTCCGGGTGGCCACGCGCTTTCCGTTCGCGCTGTTCGAGAAGTGGCGCGAACTTGCGGTGGAGGACACGCTGCTCGTGTATCCGGCGCGGCGCAAGACGGAGCTCCCGTCCCTGAGCATGCATGACCAGGGCGATCACGTGGGCAACGCCCGCGGACGCGGGACCGAGACGCGCGAGCTGCGCGAGTTCCGCAGCCATGACGAGCTGCGCGCGGTGCACTGGAAGCGCAGCGCGGCGCTCGGTCGGTTGGTGGTGCGCGAGTTCGAGCGCGAGGCGGGGCATCTCCTGAGCGTCCGCCTCGACAATCACCGCCCCGACCCGGGCGACGACGCCTGGTCGGCCGAGTTCGAGCGCCAGATCGCCCACACCGCTTGGCTCGCGGAGTACGCCCTCGGCCGCGGCTACGCGGTCGAAGTGTGCGCGCGCGGCGAGCGCTCCCCGAACGTGCCCGCGCACGCGCCCGCCGACCCCATCTTCCGTTTCCTCGCCCGTCTCGAGCCCGCGAGCGAGGCCCGCGAGTTCGCCGCGCCCAGCGCGGGAGGGCGCCTGCTCGAGGCGCGCACCCTCGCGAGCGCGCCCGACGGACGTGACGCCGCATGAGCTTCAGCGCCCTGCAGAAGATCGTGACCTATGTGCTGGCGCTGCTCGGCCTGAGCGCGCTGAGCTTCGGGGGAGAGCTCCCGGTAGGCTCCCTGATCTTCTTGGGCTTGGGCTTCGTGCTCAGTTGGTTCACGGAGGGCCCGTGGTTTGCGCGCCCAGGCTGGTCGCGCTTTTGGACGCTCCTTTTACCCGCCGCGCTCGCGATCCAGGTGCTGCGCGGGTTCTTCCTGGAGGGAGGCTGGCTCGCGCTCGCCATGGAGTTCGCGGGCCTGCTCACGATCTCGCGGCTCGCAAACCGCCGCAGCGCGGCGGACTACCAGCAGATCGCGATGCTCGCCTTCGTGCAGCTGATCGCGGCCACCGTGCTCACGACGGACCTCGGCTACGCGCTGTTGTTCGTGGCCTTCGTGATCGTCACCCCCTGGGTGCTCACGTTCGCCCACCTGCGCCGGGAGATCGAGCGCAACTATCCCGCGCAGCGCGACGCCCGCGGGGGCACCGACCTCGCGCGCGTGCTCGCGTCCAAGCGCATCGTGGGCGCGCCGTTTCTGTTGTGGACCCTCCTGCTCAGCGTGCCGATGTTGCTGATGACGCTCGCGCTGTTCGTGATCTTTCCGCGCGTGGGCCTCGGCATGGTGAGCTTCGGCAACTCGCGTGGGCAACACGTGGCGGGCTTCGGCGACAACATCGAGCTCGGCCAGTTCGGGGTGATCCGCGACGACCCCACCGTGGTCATCCGCGTCACGCCCGACCGTCCGCTCAGCACCGCCGAGGAGGCGCGCTATCTGCGCCTGCGCGGGACCGCCTTCGATCACTACGATGGACGCACCTGGACGCGCTCGAGCGACGCCGCCGTGCCCATGTCCCGGATGAACGAGTACTTCGCGCTCAAGCGCATGTCGCGCCCGGACGACCGTGTGTTTCGGGTGATCCTGGAGCGCCTGGACGAGCCCGTGCTCTTCCTACCCCACGGCAGCGTGGGCGTGCGCATCCCGCATCGAGGCTTGCCCGGCGGGCCCCGCGAGCGCTTGAAGCTCACGCGCGGACACGGCTTCGATCTGCGCTACCGCGGAACGGACGACATCGGCCTGATCTACGACGCGGTGGTCACCTCCCAGCTCGACGAGCTCGACGTGCCGGTGGCGCGCGATCTCGACGACGAGCGCTATCTGGCGTTGCCCCCCGGCCACGAGCAGGTCTATGCGCTGGCGCGCGAGCTCACCGAGAACGTCGACGATCCCCGGCACAAGGCCGCCCTGCTCTTGACGCACCTGCGCGACGGCGGGCGCTTTCGCTACACGACCGAGATGCCGGACACGGGCGAGCGCGCGCCCCTCGAGTACTTCCTGTTCGAGTCGCAAAAGGGGCACTGCGAGTACTTCGCGACCGCGCTCGCCATCATGTTGCGCGCCGTGGGCATCCCTTCGCGCAACGTCACCGGCTTCGTCGGAGGGAAGTTCAACCCGTACGGGGGCTATTACGGGATCCGCCAGTCGGACGCGCACAGCTGGGTGGAGGCGCTCATCCCCGACCGAGGTTGGGTCACGCTCGATCCGACGCCCGCCACGCGCATGTCGATGGGCCCGAGCGACTGGCTGCTCCGCGACCTGAGCGCGATGGTGGACGCCGCCCGTGCGTACTGGATGACCAAGGTGGTCGGCTACGACGTGCGCACGCAGATCCGCTTCTTGCGTGAGCTGGGCGCGTTCATGCGCGAGATCCGCTGGCCGAGCCTGGGCTTCCAGAAGGCGCAGCGCGCAGACGAGGCGCCCGGACGCTCCGCGGGCGACGCGCTGCACGAGCTCCCGCAGCGCGTGGTGATCGGGCTGGGCTGCGTCTTGGCCCTGCTCTTCGTGTGGCGCGCGCTGCGCAAACGGGCGAGGGCGCGCGGCGCGCTCTCGGAGTCCGCGCGCAAAGCCCAGGCGCTCTATCGCGCGCTCGAGCGCACGCTGGAGAAGCAGGGCAGGGCGCGGCCGAGCCACGTGAGCCCCGAGGCGCACGCGCGCTCGCTCGCGTCCGCGGGCTTTCCGGCTGCCGCGCAGGTTCGCGAGCTCACCGAGGCGTACACCCAGGCCCGCTATGGCGGGCAGGAGCTCACGCGCGCGCGACTCGCAGAGCTGCGCGCGCGTCTTTCGGAGATCAAGCGGGCCGCTTGAACGGCCTGCCCAGGCTCTACGCCTCGGGCGGTGGCGTGGTGGGAGCCTTGGTCCGACGGCGGACCGTGGCCGCTTGCAGCTCCACCGCTGGCGTCTCGGTGGCCTGAAACGGTGCAGGCGAGGCGGTCGCGACGCGTACGGCGCGCTCGAGGGCTTCGGTCACCAGGCGCACGGACGCCCTGGAGTTGGCCTCCGCGGCCTCTGCCTGACCCGCCTCGATGTGCTTGGCCAGCTCGATGTGATAGCCAGCCTGCTTGATCTCGATGAGGGCCCACGTACGCACGATGTCGTTGACTGGGGGCGCGTGCGTGCCCTTCACCAGGCTGTTGAAGGCCAGCCGGTAGGCGATGTTGTCGGCGCCGTCGAGCACGTGATCCCAGAACGAGAGCCCCAGCGTGTACAGCTCGGGACCATCGCCCAGCGCCCGCATCTGCTCGGCGAGCGCCATCAGCTTGGCCTTGAGCTCTGCGCCGCCGCGCAGCGCGCACAGCCGCGCGGCGTCCGCCATGATCACGGCGCGCATCTCTTGGACCGCCAGCCAGATCCTCATCGCAGACTGCTGGGCGTTCGAGTAGTCGGCCATCATGGCCAACAGGTCGAGCCCCGCGTGCTTGGTGAAGTCGAGCACGTGGGTCCCGCCGCCCTGGGTGATGCGCACGAGGCCGATCTGCTCGAGGCGCTTGAGCGCCTCGCGCACGACGTGCCGGTTGACCTTGAAGGTCTCCACGAGCTTGCGCTCTGCCGGCAGGGCCTGCCCGGGCTTGTAGCCCGCGGAGATGATGGCGCTCGCAAGTTGCTGAAAGACCTGGTCTGCCAGGGACAGGTTGCGAACGACGGCGAGAGACATGCTTGACGTCACTGTTATCACAGGGCCGTCACGTAGACCAGCCTTGCCATGATCCCGACCGTTCGGGCCAAATTGATGCGACTGCGCGGCAAACCGGCCCAAGTCTCAGGTGACGTGAGACAGCCCGCATGCTCCCCGGGACGCGGCGCCGGGTGTCAGAGAGCGCTAGCATCCGCGAGCTCCCCGATGATCGTTCGTGGTTTCGCCCGGCGCGTGCGCTGGTTCGCACTTCTCCTGTGGCTCTCGCGACCTGCTTCTGCCCAGAGCGTCGAGGCCGCGGCGCACGACGGCCCGCCTTCCGCGCAGGCGCGGCCGCCCCTGGGCAGCGGGGAGGGCGAGGGCGAAGCGAAGCCGTGGTGGAAGCACATCAAGGGCGTTCCGATCCTCCTTTACACCCCGGAGACGCAGTTCGGCTTCGGCGCAGGCATGATGGCCAGCTGGCAGATGCCAGGGGCCTGGGAGGATCGGCCGAGCAGCATCGTGGCCTACGGCATCTACACCACCCGCAAGCAGACCATCGCGGGCGCCACGAGTGAGCTCCGCTTCCGGGACGATCGCTGGGTGCTCTTTTCGGACGTGCGCTACGTGGACTGGCCGGACCGCTTCTATGGCCTGGGCAACGAGACCCGCGCGCGCGATCGCCGCGACTACACCGACCGCTATGCGCAGGCCGAGACCGAGCTCTCGCTGCGCGTGGCCGCGCGCTTCTACGCGGGCGTGCGTCATCAGCTGCGCCTGAGCGACTCGCGCGACGAGGACATGACCGGGGTTCTCGCGGCGCGCCCACTCGGCATCGGCCGGCTCTGGTGGCACGGCTTCGGCCCCGTGTTCTCATGGGACACGCGCAAGGGGCTGTTCTGGCCCGAAGATGGGAGCCTCTTGCGCGCGGACGCCACGTTCTATCCGCGATGGCTCGGCTCCGACTTCTCCGCCGTCGTGCTGCGCGCGGACCTGCGACACTACTTGCCGCTGATCCGCGATCACGTGCTCGCGATGCGCTTCGTCGCCTCGGGCGTGGTGGGCGATGCGCCCTTGCAGCTCTTGCCCGCGCTCGGGGGGCCGCTCCTCTTTCGCGGTTGGTACCTGGGGCGCCTGCGCGATCGCGTGCTCGGCGCGCTCGAACTCGAGTACCGGGTGCCGCTCACGCCGCGCTGGGCCGTGGTGGGCTTCGGCTCGCTCGGTCGCGTCGCCTCGCGTGTCGCGGAGTTCACGCCCCGGGGAATCCACCTCGCTGGCGGCGCAGGCGCGCGCTTCGCCGTGGAGCCCAAGGGGCGCGCCAACGTGCGCCTCGACCTGGCCTACGGCGACACCTTCTACGTGTATCTACAATTTCGTGAGGCCTTCTGAACGCGCCGCCCCGCGGCCAAAATGCCGCGCTTGCACACACCGCACGTGGCGAAATGCCGCGCGACAGGGCACGGCGCAATCCGTTGCGGAGCTGGGGGAGGCGGCAAATGGCCGAGCTTCTCGCGCAAGTCGAAGCTTGGGCAGCACCTGGCTTGGAGCTTGCTGTGCGGGTTCCCCGAAAGGGGCATTCATGCCGGTCCATTCGCGCAGCAGTCATTCTCGGCGCAGCTGTCCCCGGTGCGACAGTCGACGGCTCGCCCACTCGCGGCGGCTCGGTGCCTTTCGCTGGCCACCCCTTTGCTGGCTTCCGCTTCAGGTCTATCGCTGCACCGACTGCTGGCACCGCTTCATCGGCTTCAAGTGGCGCAGGGTCGCGTCGAGCCATCAGGCGCTGGAGCCCTGATCTGCGAGCGAACCATCACACGCGCGGGATCTTGCGCTTCTTCCACTTCTTTTCTTGGGGGGGCTCGCCGATCAGGATCCCCGGCACGATGTCGCGCGCGTCGTAGCGTCGCTTGTCGGACTTGATCTCGAGGTGCAGGTGCGGCGGCGAGTGCTTGCAGCCCGTGCGACCGACCGTGCCGATGGGTTGCCCGCGCTTGACGACCTCTCCGTTCGAGACGTGGATCCGCTCCAGGTGCATGTAGCAGGACTGCAGGAAGGCTTCGTCCGCGGCGGGGCCGTTCGGACCGTGGTCGATGCACACGAAGCGCCCGCCGCGGCCCATGCGCTTCCTGGGCACGCGCATGACCTGCTTGGGGTCGAGCGGCCGCGCGCCCTGTCCGGGCAAGTCCACGCCGGCGAAGAAGACCACGCCGTCTGCCATGGCCAGCACGGGTTCGCCTTGCACCGACTCCACGTCCACGCCCTTGTGGCGCCGCAAGCCCGCATCACGCGCAGCGCCGGGGGCGCTGCTGACCACGCGCGGACTCGCCTCGAGCGGCGAACCCCACACGATGTTGCGGAACTCCACGGTGTGCTCCGCCTGCTTGATCCCGTAGTGCTCGAGCATCCGCCGACGATCGGTGAACACGCGGTCCTCCTCGCGATCGCTCGGGACCTTGTCGCCCCAGATGAAGTGCGAGACGTGATGGCGATGGTCGATCTGGTCGAAGTGCGCGTCGAGCGCCTCGTGTTGCTCACGCCACATGGCGAGGATCGCGGCGCCCCACTCGAGGTTGGTCTCGGGGTCGAGCGCGCTCTTGGCCGTCAGCGCTCGGCGCAAGGTCTTTCGGCGCTCCACCAGCGCGCCCCCCTGCGCCACCTGGTAGCGGAGCGTCGTGCCGGCGAGGTTGTCCTTCAGCATCTCCGGAGCGAGCGCGAGCAGCCCGTGCCCCTGCGCGTTGGAGAAGTCCGCTCGACACAAGCTCATGCGGTGGATCAACGCGGCGAGCAGGAAGGGATCCTCCCCGTGGGCGCGCGCGCTCTCCTCGATCCATGCGGCGTAGCGGTCGGCCCGCTCGGCGGGCATGCCGGCGCACAGCTTGGCGAGGGCGCGCGCGAACATGACCCGGTCGATGGCCGCGGGGCTCTCCGGCTCGGCCGCCCATTGGTGTTGGAGGAGGGCCACCGCCCGCAGGTTTGGGTGAAGTCCCTGACGTTTCCGGGGGCGCGACTCGGGAAACCCGGCGCCGCTCAACAACGCGCAGCCAACGAGGATGAGGCAAACCCGCAACATCGACAGTTTAGCCTGCCGTCCGTGGCCCTGAGCCGTCAACACCAACAGGCCATGCGGGGCGTCCCTAGGCGAGCAGGGTCAGAACGGAGGAGCGTTCGGTCACTGCTGCCCCGCCCCGCGCCTGTGGCCGAAAGGCGAAGGAGCCGGCCCTTCGAGCACGCTCGCCACGCTCGCTGCCGGGCATGCGCTCAAGAGCCGAAAATTCCTCCCAAAAGTACCGAAATCGTGCGCGCGCCCCCGGGTTCCCCGAAAGGCCGCCCCGGGCTGACCCGTTCGCGCCGCAAGAGCGGCCGGGTTTTTCAGGGGGCCATGGTTGACGTAGGCATAGAAGTGGCTACCAGTGGGCCTCGTTGCTCGCGCGCTCAACGCGCGGTTCGGCAATACGGAGGAGAGTTCGGATGACCGCGAAACAGATCGTGTACCGCACCAAGGCTCAGGAACGTGTGTTCAAGGGCGTCGATCGTCTGGCCAACGCGGTCAAGGTCACCCTGGGCCCGAAGGGCCGCAATGTGGTCATCGAGAAGAGCTGGGGCGCCCCCAAGGTCACCAAGGACGGCGTGAGCGTCGCCAAGGAAGTCGAGCTCAACGACAAGTTCGAGAACATGGGCGCCCAGATGATCAAGGAGGTCGCCTCGCGCACCGCCGATCAGGCGGGCGACGGCACCACCACCGCCACCGTGCTCGCGCAGGCCATCTGTCGCGAGGGGGCCCGCATGGTCGCCGCCGGCCACAACCCCATGGAGCTCAAGCGCGGCATCGACGCGGGCGTCGAGGCGCTCGTGGCCGCCGTCAAGAAGCTCTCGCGCCCGGTCAAGGACCACACCGAGATCGCCCAGGTGGGCACCGTCAGCGCCAACGGCGACACGACAATCGGCGAGATGCTCGCCGAGGCCATGGAGAAGGTCGGCAAGGAGGGCGTGATCACGGTCGAAGAGGCCAAGGGCATGGAGACCACGCTCGACGTGGTCGAGGGCATGCAGTTCGATCGCGGCTACCTCTCGCCCTACTTCGTGACCAACCCCGACCGCATGCAGGTCGAGCTCGAGGACGTGCTCATCCTGCTCGCCGACAAGAAGATCTCCAGCATGCGCGACATGCTGGGCGTGCTCGAGGCCGCAGCCCGCGCCAACAAGCCGCTCTTGATCATCGCCGAGGACATCGAGGGGGAGGCGCTCGCCACGCTCGTGGTGAACAAGCTGCGCGGCGTGCTCAAGGTGTCCGCCGTGAAGGCGCCCGGCTTCGGCGACCGCCGCAAGGAGATGCTCAAGGACATCGCCGTGCTCACCGGCGGCAAGGTCATCAGCGACGAGCTCGGCGTGAAGCTCGAGAGCGTGCAGCTCGCGGACCTAGGCAAGGCCAAGCGCGTCACCACCGACAAGGACAACACCACCATCGTGGGTGGCGGCGGCAAGAAGGCCGAGATCGAGGGGCGCGTTTCGCAGATCCGTCGCCAGATCGAGGACACCACCAGCGACTACGATCGCGAGAAGCTCCAGGAGCGCCTGGCCAAGCTCGCGGGCGGCGTGGCCGTGGTGAAGGTGGGCGCGGCCACCGAGGTCGAGATGAAGGAGCGCAAGGACCGCGTGGACGACGCGCTCCACGCGACCCGCGCCGCGGTGGAGGAGGGCGTCGTGCCCGGAGGCGGTGTGGCCCTGGTGCGCGTGCAGAGCGCGCTCGACGCCGTGAAGGTCCCCGCAGAGGAGCAGGTGGGCCTCAACATCCTTCGTCGCGCCATCGAGGAGCCGCTGCGCCTGATCTCGGGCAACGCGGGTCACGAGGGCTCGGTCGTGGTGGAGAAGGTCAGGAACGGCAAGGGCGCCTTTGGCTTCAACGCCGCCACCGAGACCTACGAGGATCTGCTCAAGGCGGGCGTCGTGGACCCGGCCAAGGTCGTGCGCTGCGCGCTGCAGAACGCGGCCAGCGTCGCGGGCCTCTTGCTCACCACCGAGTGCCTGATCGCCGACAAGCCCCAGCCCGAGAAGGGCGGCGCCGGTGCCGGCGACATGGGTGGCATGGGCGGCATGGGAGGTATGGGCGGCATGGGCGGCATGGGCGGCATGGGCATGATGTGAGCCCGTGCGCGCGCTGCTCATTGCGCGCGCCTAGCAGCACCTGAAAGGCCGGCTCGGAGCTCTCCGGGCCGGCTTCTTCGTTTTTCAGGGGTTTAGGCGCGGTTTTTGGCGTCGACCTGGCCGTTCAAGGTCCAGTAATCGTACAGATAGCCGAAGCCGGCGAGCCCCGCGCTGACGAGGTAGAGGATGCCGGTGAGCCATTTGCCCAGGTAAAAGCGGTGGATCCCGAGCAACCCGAAGAAGGTGAGCAGGATCCAGGCGAGCGTGTAGTCGAAGGGCCCGCGTGCGTAACGGGCCTCCGCGCTGCGCTCCAGGCTGGGCATCAAGAACAGGTCCAGGAGCCAGCCTACGCCCAACAGCCCCAGCGTGAAGAACCAGAGCGTCCCGGTCACGGGCTTGCCGTAGTAGAAGCGGTGCGCACCCGTGAACCCAAAGATCCACAGCAGATAGCCGATAGCGAGGCTGTGCGTGTCGTTGGACATGCCCCAAGCAAAGCAAAGGGGACGGAGTATTCAATCTTAGTTAATGCGGGCAGGGCAGGGGAACGGAGTATTCGAGCTTAGTTAACGCCCACGTGGGTCCGCGCGCGTCAACTAAGCTCGAATACTCCGTCCCCTGAAACCCAGAAACACGAAACCCCTCGGGGGGTGCCCGAGGGGTCAAGGTTCAGGTTGGTTGCTGTTGTGCGAAAGAGAGGACTCGAACCTCCACGGGTGTTACCCCACTGGAACCTGAATCCAGCGCGTCTGCCAATTCCGCCACTCTCGCGTGGTCCCTTCGAAAAGGGCGAGTGGGATATCTGCTCCGGGGGCCCCTGTCAAGGCACAGCCGATCGAAGCGAGCGCCCGCCGGCCATCGCCGCAACTTTTTCATACTCCCGCATCGCCTGCGCAGTCAGGAACTTGGCCCCCTCCGTGATCCCCTGGCAATTTCAGGAGATTGTCGTGCTTGATCCGGGAGGTACAGGCATTGCATCGGCCGCCATCGCCCATGTTCCCCCAGCAAAAGGTTCGTTCGAGCACGCGCCCCCCTCAGCGCGGGGCCCTCGGGCGAGGTCGGGGCGAGCGCATGTGGGTGCAGGTGGTTGCACGACGCAGACAGGGAGTGACCCTGATCGAGCTGATGATCGTCGTGGTGATCATCTCCATCATCACGGGCGCCTTCGGCGTGAGCGTGCGGCGGACCATGCTCGAGCAGCGGATGGCCGGAGCTGCCCGTGAGATCGTACGCATGGCGCGCAACGCCAAGCTCAGCGCGAGCGTGCTGCACGTGGCCCACGCCTTGCGCATCGACCCCGACAACGCGCGGGTGCGCACGCTTCGCGCTGGGACCAACAGCTGCCTGACCACGAACTGGGTCGCGTTGGACCAGCAGTGCACCGCCAAGGAAAAGGAGCGCATCGCGGGCACGGAGTGCATCAGCGCGGACTTCGGGAGCCCGCCCTGGTCGCCGCCGCAGGCGCCGAGCTTCCGCCTGCGGGAGCTCCTGCTCTCGACCGCTACGCCGCCCACGGCCGACACGCTCACGGCGGACGTGCGCACCATCTGCTTCTCGCCGAACGGGACCGTGTATCACGGACAACGCAACGAAGCGCTCCGGGACGCCAACGCCGTCGCGGGTGTCGCCGATCCCGATGGCACGCAGAGTATGGGCCCGTTGGGTGGGGCCTTCTTGTTTCAGCTCGATCTGCTGCGCCCGGGTGAATCGGAGCCCGCTGCCGAGTTCGTTCCGCGCCAGGTGCTCGTTCCGCTGAGCGGGTTGGCCAAGGTGATCCGATGAAGCGTGCACGACGAAACGCCGGCTACACGCTGCTCGAGGTCATGTTCGCGGTCTCCGTGCTCATGGTGGGCACGGCGGGTTTCACCTTGATGCAAGGAGCCTCCGCGCGCGCCATCCGAAACGCCCAAGAGCACACGGTGGCGCTGCAGGTCCTCGAGGGCTGGATTGACCGTGTGCGGCGCGACGCTTCGCTGTGGACTGCGCCGGGCGTCGCGAACATGACGCTGACCACGCACCTGCGCGCGGGGGCGAACGCGTGGGGCCAGTGGATCACGCCTGCGACCTACATCGATCCCGACTCGAACGTGATCGTCTACGCGGCAGGCTCGGACGCCTGGGGCTGGGATCGCGCGGCAGGGCAGGGCATCCGCAACTGCGTGAAGCTGCGCTACCGGGTGGCGCACTGGACACAAAGCAATGGGGTGTTCATCGAGGACACCGTGCGCGCGGACGTGCTGGTCTGGCGTCCGCGTCCAGCCGGCGGTCCGCTGCCGGCGAACGCCGTGACCAACAGGGAGACCAACTGCGCCGCCGACGTGGCGAGCCTGCTCGGCCCATCGATATCGCGCGCTTCGGCCTCCATCCTGGTGCGTTGGGAATGAACGATCTTCACACGAGACGCGTGCGCAGGCGAGCAGGCTTCACGCTGGTGGAGCTGATGATCTCCATCATCGCCGGCACGATCACGATCGCGGCGGCTTACTCCCTAGGCAAGGAGTCGGCACGCAACTTCAACGATCAGATGCGGGTGACCGAGACCCAGAACTCCCTGCGCTCTGCGGCCGATCAGCTGCGCCGCGACGTGACGCGCGCGGGCTTTTTGGCCACGCCGGAGGTCAACCTCCAGCCGAGTTGTCTCGGGCTCGCCAACGAGATCGCTCCCGCCGCGTACGCCGCGAGGCTGCGCGGGCTCGCGGTGGGCCGCAACGCGAGCAAGACCATGAGCCCGAGCTCCGAGCCCAGCCTCGAGAGCTTGCTGGGCCTCGACGTGCGCGTGGACGCCATCTCGATGCTCGGCAACTACGTCGACGGTGACATGTACAAGATCACCAGCGACAGCAGCGGCCAGATGCTGACCTTCGAGACCGCGCGCGAGAGCTTTCGCCGCAGCTTCTTCCGGCGCAGCCCGACCACGGGGGGAGCGGACACCTTCGACCTGGATCATTACAACGAGGTGTTTCGCCAGGGGCGCCTCGTGCGTATCGACTCCGACGGATACGTCTTCTTCCGCCAGGTCACCAGCCGCACGGCCGACTCGATCACGCTGGATCAGGCCATCCCACAGGGGTGCTTCAAGCCCGCCACCGCCCTGGTCACGCCGCTCTCGTTCATCGAGTACAGCGTCGAGGTGCTCTCGGGCGCAGACTTCTCTCGCCTCAACGCGGCCACGACCGCGCGCATCGGCTCCGCGAACAAGGCCGTGCTCGTCCGCCGCGAGCTCGACTATCCCGGCGGCACGCGCACGCCTCGCACGACCCGGGTGGTGCTCGACTACGCCGTGGAATTCGAGGCGAACTACATGATCAGCGACGGTGCAGGCGGCTTCAGGGTGATCGCGCCGCAGACCGACGCCACCTTCACCACCGCCTATACCGGCCGGGAGACCCTCCCCACCACGCTGCGCGTGACGCTCTCGGCGCGCAACGAGGACGTGCGCGCGAGCGACATCACCGCCACGGCCCCCCGTGAAGATCGCGGAACGCTCGTGGAATCGAGCCCCCTGCTGGGCACCCCGGTCAAGGTCGATGCGAAGTACGCGCGCGGTCGCGTGCGCACGCTCCGCCAGGAGTTCTTTCTGCCGAACATGAGGTTCTAGGACCATGTCATCTCCACGCACCACGCGAACACGACGCGCCCGCGCTCGACGACAGGAGGGTGGCGTGATCCTGATCGTGCTCCTGATGGTCATGATGATGTCGGGGCTCGCCGTCTTCGCCGCGCAGAACGCGACCTTCGAGGCGCGCTCGGTGGGGGGGGCGCGCCAGCTCCAGCACCTGCGCCGCTCGGGCGATTCGTTCGTGGTGGCGGTGGCGAGCTACCTGGGCGCGAACTACGTGCAGGGCAAGGGGCTCGTGGAGCGCGCGGACACGCGCTGGACGGCCAACCTGGGCGGCGAGGAAAATGACTTCCGCGCCCTGTACAACTTGCCGACCTACGCAGGCGACACCTCTCTGCGGCAGGTGAGGCGGGAGATCTTCGGGGGCACGAGCTATCCGCTCGGTACGGCCACCGTCGAACAGGACAACGCGGACACGGGCGTCGTGACGCCGTTCGTGTTCGACGGTGTGGCGCTGCTCGAGGAATACAAGATGCCGAGCGTCGCAGGTCAGGGCATGGGGCTCAACAGCAGCATGGCGAGCGGGATGGAGACCTCCCGCGTGTGCGTCACGGCGTACACCCGGCTGCGGGTGCCGAAGGATACGCGACGTGCTGGCGAGCTGCGCCAGATGCACGAGAGCTTGGGTATTACTCGCGCCTATTTCGAGCTGAGGTAGTCATGCGTTGGTTCCAACGAAGCCTGGCCCTGTTCGCCCTCGCCCCGTGCGTGCTGGCCAGCGTCGCGTCCGCGCAGGGGACGGCCTTCGATGTCCGCAGGCCCAAGCCGGTGGTGATGCTGTTGGTGGATACGTCCGGCTCGATGGAGCGCATGCCGGGGAACGCCTCCAATCCCACGCAGGCCTTCCCGGTGTGTACGGGAAACCCCGCCTCGGACGCGCTGCAGAAAAACCGCTGGGCGATCACGCTCGAGGCGCTCACGGGCACCTTCACCGACTTCAGCTGTCGCAAGGAGCTCCGCACCGAGAGCAAGTACAAGAACGCCAAGACGTACGACTATGGCTACTACCTGCCACACCACAACTTCACGACGGCGCCGGGGGACTTCACGATCCTGCAGAACCAGGCGACCGACGGCGTCATCGACGCGTTCGCCCAGCGCATCAAATTCGGCTTGATGACGTTCGACGGTGTGGGCACCACGCTCGGCGGCGATACCCTCATCCCGCTCTCGCAATTCAGCATCGAGCCCTTCAAGAGCGCGGTCGTCGGCGCACCCGGCATCTATTCTTATGGGCGGGTCGGCGGGCTCTCCTTCCCAGGTTGCGAGAACGTGTACGGCATCAACTCGGGTGCGCGTGGCCCGAACGCGCCCGACGGCGCCCTGATCGCCGTTTCCGACGACGGCGCGGACATCGTCAAGCGCAACCAAGAGGTGCAGGATGCCCTGCTGTCGGTGCGGCCGTTCGGAGGCACGCCGATCGCCGGCATGCTCGACGACCTCAAGTTTTATCTGGAGAACGACCCTTCGGTGAAACTCGGCGGCGACGACGAATTCGCCGCGTGCCGCGAGCGCTACGCGATCCTGATCACCGACGGCGCGCCCGACCCCATGTTCCGCGACGCGCGCTTTCAATGCCAGAGCACGGATCATGAGGACTGCGCGGAGAAACAGTGCCAGTGCCCCTATCCGACCGAATCGGAGCTCGCCCAGGAGCTGCGCACGAGCAAGTTGCTCAAGGAGCTGTTGGTCATTGCGTTCGACGTCGACCAGCAGACGCGCGATACCCTCAATGACATCGCGCAGAAGGGCGGCGGCCGTGACGTGATCCCGGCGGCTTCGCCCCTGGAGCTGCGCCAGCAGCTGAGCGGGATCCTGGTCAAGGTCTCCGACGACGCCGCCACGCGCTCGTCGCCGCAGATCGTGGACAATGGCCTCCCGCCCTACGCGGGGGGGCAGCAATACGAGATCACCGCGGGCTTCCGCATCGGCCAGGACGTAGATGACCCGTGGGACGGGCTGCTCTACCGGCGCCGCTATGGCTGCGCGGCCGGCCAGAACGGGGGCCCCCCCCAGCCCGAAGAGCTTCCGCTGCAGGAGAACGAGGGAGACTACTTTCACCTGAGGCTCAACCAGCAGGCCAGCGAAGGGACCCGCAAGATCGTGACTGTGGTCCCGAAGCCCGACGAGGCCGCCCGCGGCATCGTCGCCGCCACCACGGGCCTGTCCGATCGCTACCGTACGAGCAGCCAGGAGCGCCTCGAGACCACCTACAACATCCGCGCGCGCGTGGGCACCTTCTCCACCAAACGACCCGCCCCCGACAGCTCGATCGACCCTCGCCAGGGCGTCTACGCCACCGAGTTCGAGGCCAAGGACTTCACCACCGCGGACCTGGATCGCAAGCTCTTCGGCGACGCGGACGGCGACGGCCTGGAGGGCCAGGTGGAGGACCTGGCGAAGATCGTGAACTACGTGCGGGCCGTGCCCAGCGCCCGCGCGAACGCGCTCGCGGACATCTATCACTCCAACCCCGTGGTGTTGCCGCCGCTCACCACCGACAGTCGCTGGCTGAACACCCCCGACGCCCAACTGAGCGCCTTCTTGCGCGCCGTGGCCACGCCTCGCGACACCCCCGACCCCGAGCTGCGCGCCGACTACGGCAGCTACGGTCGACCCGGCGTGGTGTTCGTGGGCACCAATGACGGCGTGCTGCACGCCTTCAACCTCGACAACTGGAAGGACAAGAGCAACGTCGAGCAGAAGGGCGGCCACGAGTTCTGGGGGTTCGTCCCGCCCGCCCTGTTCAACAAGCTGGCCATGGCGGCCGCGCCCACGCACCAGGAGATGTTCGACGGTACGCCGCAGATCCGGAACATGTTGCTCTCGCGCGACGATCAGACCCGCAAGGGCAAGTACGGCACGATCCTCCTCTCGGCGCTGCGCGGCTTCCCCGCTTACGTCGCCCTGGACATCACCGCCGCCGATCAGCCGCCGGTCTTTCTCTGGCAGTTCACGACGCCGGCGATGGGCTCCACCGTGGCGACCCCCGCCCTGGCCCAGGTGCGCATCCTGTGGGACGGTTCAGACCCCCAGGCGAACGCGCGCGAGCGCGCGATCGCGATCTTGCCAGGTGGTCTCGGCGTCGCCTCCAGCGACCCGACTTGCACCAGCACCACCCTGGTGGCCGACAAGACGCTCGCCAAGTTCCCCGAGAACGAGGCGCGCACCAAGGTGCGCTGCTGGGCACAGCGCGGGCGCGGCCTGTATGTGGTGGACGTGGCCACCGGCCAGTTGATCCAGGAGTTCGATCACCAGCACTTCCCGTCGCCGCTCACCGGTTCGGTGGCCGTCGATGGCGAGGGCATGGACGTGTCCCGCGCGGCCTACTTCACGGATGAGGACGGCGTGCTCTGGCGCCTTTCGATGCTCGATCCGAACCCGAGCAACTGGCTCGTGGAGCCGCTCTGGGATCTGTTCCACGCCGATCGCAGCTCGCCCAAGGCGTTCAAGAAGGGGCGGCCTTCGATTCACCCGCCGCTCTTGAGCCGCGACAAGAGCGGAAATTACGTGATCCTGGTGGGCACGGGCGACGTCGACAACTTGGTGGAGGTGCGGGACAGCACCGATCCGTTCAGGCACCGGCTCGTCTCGCTCACGGAGGAGCGCACGGTGACCAACCACGTGTTCACCGGCACGGTCGACGCCAACTGGGATTGGAAGCTCGAAGAGGGCGAGTCGGTCACCGGGGGGCTGTCGCTCTTCAATGGTGTGCTCTACTTCGGTTCGTTCGTGAGCGACGGAACAGGCGCCTGCGGCTTTGGGTCCAGCCGCATGTGGGGCGTGCACTACACGGACAGCGACACGGACGGCGGGCCCAAGCCGATGCTCGAGGACGGCGTGGACGCCAGCACCCTGGAGCCGCGCTACACGCGCTTCGTCACGCAAGACTTGGAGGACAGCCTCATCCTCGGCGTCTCGATCGCCAGTGAGCCCGTGTGCGTCACCGGCACGACGAGCACCAACTTCTCGCCGTTCAACTTCAGCGACACGACGGTGACCGCGGACGCCAAGGTCGGCGGGGGCGGCTTTCAGATCCGCGCGATGATCTCCGGAAAGGGCGGCACCAACAGCGGTGCGAATAGCGGGTCGGCCTTGAACCAGTACAACCGCGCGCTGTCGGTCCCGAGCGCTGCCCGCTTCGTGGGTTGGGGAGGTCCGCTGGAATGACGCGGCGTATGGGCTTGGGGCCCGTCGGGGCCAGCGCGTTGCTCCTGCTCGGGCTCGCCGCTGGCTGCGCTCGCGGGACGACCGATCCGGACGCGGAGCAACAGGCAGCGGCCCTCCAGCTCCTGTCGCCGCCCGTGCCATCTCCTGCGCCCCGGCCGGCTCACCTCGACGCGCAGGGACGGCTCAAGGGCAGCGGACGTCACGTGGACTGGTTCGAGATCCCCGCGGGCTTCGAGGAGCAAGGCGCGCCGCCGCGGCGGCACTTGTTCGTCTCCCGCGTGGTGACGATGGCGCAGCTGCGGGAGTACCTCGGTGCGCGCATGCTGACGGGCCAGGTGGACGAACTCGGAAAGGGGGCGATCTATCGCGCCGTCATGCCGCTCTCGGCGGCCGCGGATGCGATGAGGTTCGATGTGCAGGTGGATGTGGTGGATGGTGGCAAGGGAGTGAGTGTCTCGCTCGAGGAGCGCTCCTTCTTCGGCGTGGCCCCGCTTTCGCCCGCGCAGGCGGCCAAGGTGCTGGCCGAGGAGCAGGCGCGCGCCGAGTAAGGTGCGCGGGCTCCTGGGACACGGGCTCGCGTCGGGTACACTCGCAGCCATGCGTTGGGAGGCCATGTTGGCTGCGGGAGCGGGCGTCGCGCTGGTGGCGTCGCTGGAGGGGATGACGGCGGGCGGAGTGGCGCGCGCCGAGGAGCCCGCGTCGACCGCCGAGAGCGCGGCGGTGCCTGAGCCGGTGGGGGACGAGGTCTCACGCGCCATCGCCGAGCTCGCGCAACGGATCGCCGAGCTCGAGCAGCGCGCGGCGCAGGACCCCGAGGTGCAGGGGCCGCTGAACGGGGCCAAGGTGGCGCTCGAGGGCATGCGGCAGGCGCGCGCGCGCGGCGATCGCGCGGCGGGCGCGCGGGCCGACGCGCTGGCGCGCGCAGGGGTGGCCTTGGCCGAGCGGCGATACGCGCTGAGCCTCGAAAAGGCGCTGTTGCGGGCGGCGCACACGCGTCGCGAGGGGGCGCGTGCACGCGCCGAGGCCAGCGCGCGGGCGCGCGCGGCCGAGGAGCGGCGGCTCGAACAGCTCGAAGTCTCCGCGAGCGCGCCCGCGCCTGAGTCGTCGCCATGAGGCGCGCGCTCTTGCTCCTGAGCCTCCTGCTTGGGGCCTGTGGCGGCGTGGACGCGCAGGCCTTGGCCCTGAAGAAGGCGAGGCTCGCGCGCGCCGAACATCAGGACGCGCAAAGCCGCGCTCCCCACCTGTTCGGGCGCTTCGAAGAGGCCCAGCAGAAGGCCATCGAGCACGCCTCGGAGGTCGCCGCCCGCCGTGACTATGAGAGCGAGGCGCGGCTGTGGCTCGAAGCCGCGATCACCGAGGCCGAGCGCCTGCGGCTCACGGAGGCGCGCCTCGAGCTGGAGCGGGAGATCGCCGGGCTCGAAGCCCAGGCGCTCGAAGACGATCGCGCGCGGGGGGAACTGGCCGAACGGGCCACGCAAGCGGCCGCCCGGGAGGTGGTGCGTCGCCAATCCGAGTTGGCGCTCTCGCGGGCTGCGCTCGCCTCCAAGCAGCGAATCAAGCTCGGTCGTGCCGAAGTGGAGGAGGCCGCGCGCGCGCTGATCGGCCGGGCGGCGCTGGTGCAGCTCGCGCTGGTCTCGTGGGGAGCGCCTGCGGCGCAGCGCGCGCCGCTCGAAGCCAAGCTCGCGCGCGCCCGCGCCGCGCTCGCCAGCGCCCCGGACGAGGCCCTGGCGTTCGCGGACGACACGCTGTTCGCGAGCCTCGGGCTGCTCGCCTCGCTGCGGGCCGGCGAGCAGGCCGGAAGCGAGTCCGAGCGCGCTGCGCTGATGGAAGGGCTCACGCAGAGCGGGGCCCGCGTGACGCGCAACGATCGCGGGCTCGCCGTGCTGCTCAGCAAGCCCTTCGCGGGGGCGCGCCTGCAACCGGGCCCCGCGCGGCTGCTCTCACGCCTCTGCGCGCTTTCGCGGGGCTATCCCCGCGGGCCCATCCAGCTCGCCGTCACGGCGAGCCCAGCGGGGCTCGCCGAGGCGCGCGCCCAGGCGCTGCGCGCGCAGCTCCCGCGGCTCGGCTGCGCCGGCGCGCGCTTTGGGGTCGAGGTGGCCGCGCTCGCGCGCGCCGCCGCCGCTTCGGCCCCGGACGATCAGATCGAGCTCACCTGGCTCGCGTACTAGGGACGTCTCGGTGGCGCTCCTTCACGTTCGCGGCTTCTCCAGTCGGGTGTTCGGCGAGAGCCCCTGGTATCGCTGGCTCGACCCCATGCTGGCCGACGTGGCCCGCGGGGAGCGCTTTCCGCGGCCGGAGACGTGGAGCGCGCTGCACGCCGCGCGCGCCCAGGAGGTGGGGGTGCCCCCGCTGCGCTTCGAGGCCGCTCCCGCCAAAAAGCCGCGGCGTCGCACGCGGAGAGAGCCCGTGGTGCTGGGTGAGCTCTACGAGGGGCAGATCGTGGAGCGCGGCTCGGTGCCCACCCGCGTCGACGATTGGCACGACTTCTTCAACGCCTTGGCGTTTCTCGCCTTTCCGGAGGCCAAGTGGGCCTTGCACGCGCGTCAGTACAGGCTGCTCTCGGCCCGCATCGATCCCCGGGCACGCCGGCTGCCGGGCGCGCGCACCCGTGAACAAGACGCGCTCTCTCTGCTGGACGAAGGGGGCATTCTGGTGGCGCTCGCGCCGGACCAGGCACGGGCGTTGCCCGCGGACCCCGAGGGCTTCCAGGCGGAGCTCGCGACGTTCCTCGCGCGCGGCGACGCGCGCGCGGTGCCCTTCGGTCACGCCCTGTTCGAGCACCTCGTGCTCGGGCGCGACGACATGCTGGGGACGATGCTCGTCGTGCCCGTGCGCGCGCCCGAGCAGGTGGAACGGCCGGCGCTCCGCGCTGCCCTCGATGGGGCGTTCGCCGCGCTCTTGCGTGACCCGAGCCAGTTCCTGGAGCCGAGCCGCGCGCGTGGGATAGCCCTCGCTCGTCTTTCGCCCTGAACGCGCGCATACGCCCTGGTCTTCGCGTTTTGATTCATTTTTCCGGCCCGCGCCGATTCCTTGTTCCTCCCGAACGAGAGGGCTACGCTGCGAGCGAACGCGATTTGCGAGTCTGCTCGAATGAGTGTTCTTCTGGAGTCCCATGCGACGCATTCAGCGGTTCGTAAGTCGTTTCTCACTCGCCCTTGCGCTGCTCTCGATCACGAACCTTGGCCCAGCGTGGAGCGTCCGCGCGGAGTCGGCGTACGACGAACGTCAGCAGAAGACCGCCGCGGCGGCCCTGGCCCGCGCCGGCGACCCCGCTTCACAGCTCGAGCTGTTGCGGATGGCTCGGCAGTCCGACGACGTCGATCCCGAGATCACGCTCGCGGCCTTCCGTAAGCTCGCGGAGGCGAAGGCGCTGGACCCTCAGAACCGTGTGTTCGCGCGCAGGCGCGTGGCCTGGGATCTACGCCGCACGGGCGATGTACCGGGATCGATCTCGGCCTTCGATGCGCTGGGCTACGTGCGTGCGTTCCGCGTCGTGGGTCCGTTCGACAACGAGGGCAAGCGTGGCTTCACCGCGGAGCTCGGGCCCGAGACGGACCGCTTCGCGCCGCCCAGCAGCGCGGCCGTGTACAGGGGCCGCGAGCGCGACGTGCGCTTCCGCGAGTTGCCCGACGTGGTGCAGGGAGGATACGTCAGCTTCGACGCGCTCTTCCGTCCGGCCGAGAACGTGTGTGGGTTTGCCGAGACCAGCCTGCACTCCGACAAGGCGCAGCCCATCACGCTGTGGTTCGGCGGCGGGGGCGCCTCGAAGGTCTACTTCAACGGCGTGGAGGTCCTCACGGACGCGGCCTACCGCGCGCCGAGCCCCGATCGCGACGTCGCGCTGGTGTCGGCCAAGCAGGGCGAAAACCGGGTGCTGGTGAAGACCTGCGTCACGAACGGCAGCTGGGGCTTCTACCTGCGGGTGGGCGACGCCAAGGGGGAGCCGCTTCCGCTGCGCTCCGATCCGGCGAAGATCGAGCCGGTCGTGAAGGCCGAAGGAAGCCCCGCAAAGCTCGGCAAGGCGCCGCGCAGCGTGCTGCGCGTGCTCGAGCAGGCCGCGGCGAAGGCCAAGCCGAGCGCGCGCGATCTCGAGAACCTGGCGCGCTTTCTCTGGTACACCGGCGCGGACGATCCGGCCGAGCGGCGCGCGCAGCAGCTCGCGCGCCGCGCCGCGGAGCTCGAGCCGACGCCGGCGCGCTGGTTGCTCGCGAGCACGCTCGCCGACGAGCGCTACGAGAAGCTGCGCCTCGTGGCCAGGGCGCGCGCGCTCGCCCCCAAAGATCCAGACGTCATTTTGGCCCACGCGCAGCTTGTGAACCTCGGCCCCTCCGGGGAGAGCGCGCTCGCCATGCTCGATGGTTTGCCCGAGCACGGCACCGTCGGCCTCGAAGCGGAGAAGGCCCGGAGCATGATGCTCAACCAGCTCGGGCTCGACGATAGCAGCCTCGCCGTGCTCGCCCGCCTTCACCAGAAAGCTCCGCGCTCGGAGTCCATCCAGACGCGTTTGATGGACAGCCTCTCGCGCAGGCCGCGTCAGGACGAGCTCATCGCGCTCGCGCGGAGCCTGCTCGCCCAGCGCTATGACCACCTCACGGCGCGCCGCCTCCTGCTCGATGACGCGATCGCTCGCGACCGCGACGCGGAGGCCCTCGAGCACCTCGACGCGCTGCGCGCCCTCTACCCCGCGGACGAAAAGCGGCTGTTCTTCGTGGCGGACGCCTACGACGCGATCGGACGCGAAGATCTCCGCCTGGCCACGCTGAAGTCGGCCCTCGAGCTTGCGCCGGAGAGCGCCGCCGCCCACGTGCGCTACGGACGCGCCCTGTTGCGTGCGGGCCAGACCGAAGCGGCCGCCGACAGCTTCCGAACCGCGCTCAAGTATTCGCCGCAGGACGCCGAGACGCGCGAGCTGCTCGAGCAGATCGTGCCCGAGCAGCGGCTCGACGAGAGCTACGCCGAGCCGAGCCACGTGATCCTCGAGCGACGGCGCAGCACGAGCCGTCATCCGGTGACCGTGCTGCAGGATCTCACCGTGAACACCGTGTTCGAGAACGGACTCGGTTCGCGCTTCGTACAGTTCGCCGCGCAGGTCCACGATGCGGAGGGCGCGCGCAGACTGCGGGCGCGTTCGATCCAGTTCGACCCCGAGACGCAGCGGGTGGACATCCGCCTGGCGCGCGTCCACCGCGAGACCGGTCAGGTCTTCGACGCCACCGAGACCTACGAACAGCAGCTCGGCGAGCCCTGGTACCGCGTCTACTACGACACGCGGGCCTTGGTAATCGTGTTCCCCGATCTCGAGCCGGGCGACAGCGTGGAGCTGCGCTACCGGATCGACGACGTCGCGCCGCGCAACTTGTTCGCAGACTACTACGGAGATCTGCACATGTTGGCGGGAGGAGAGCCGCGCGCGCACGTCGAGTACGTGTTGATCACGCCCACCGGGCGCGAGTTCTACTTCAACAAGCCCGCGATGGCCTCGCTCAAGCACGAGCGCAAGGTGGAGGGCACGCGTAGGGTCGATCGCTTCACGGCCAAGGACGTGGCAGCGCTCCGCTCGGAGCCCAGCATGCCGGGCATCACCGAGGTCGTCCCCTACCTCCACGTCTCGACCTACAAGACCTGGGAGGACGTGGGCCGCTGGTACTGGGGCTTGATCCAGGATCAGCTCTACGCCGACGACGCCCTCAAGAAGGTCGTAGCGGAGCTCAAGAAGGACGCCAAGGACGAGCGAGAGCTCGTCGCGCGCGTCTACAACTGGGTGGTGAAGAACACGCGCTACGTGGCGCTGGAGTTCGGCATCCACGGCTTTCTGCCTTACCGGGTCCCCGAGGTGGTTCGCCGTGGGTTTGGAGACTGCAAGGACAAGGCCTCGCTGATCTACACCATGCTCCGCGAGGCCGGGGTGGACGCGCGCATCGTGCTCGTGCGCACCCGCCAGAACGGCGCCATCGACAGCGAGCCGGCCTCCCTCTCGGTCTTCGACCACGCGATCGCCTACGTGCCTTCGCTCGACCTCTTCCTCGACGGCACGGCCGAGCACAGCGGCACGCGCGAGCTGCCCGCCGGCGACCAGGGGGTGATGGTGCTCCTGGTCGGTCCGGAGGTGAAGTCGGAGCTGGTGAAGACCCCTGTATTGCCCCCCGAATCCAACCTGCGCACGCGCGACATCCAGATCCACTTGAGCTCCGACGGCGGAGGTCAGGTGACCGTTCACGAGACCATCGCGGGCGTGGACGCCGCGCGCTACCGCAGCACGTTCCAGGCCGAGGGCACGCGCAAGGACAGGCTCGAGCGTCAGCTCGCGGGCAGCTATCCCGGGCTCACCCTCGAGCAGCACGGCTTCTCGGGCCTGCACGATCTGGAGCGCGACGTAAGCCTCGACTATCGGCTCAAGGCGCCGCAGGTCGCGCGCCTCGAGGGGGACGAGCTGCGCATCAACGCCACCTCCCTGCGCGACTTGCTGCGCGAGTTGGCGGCCGCCCCGAGCCGCAAGTTCCCGCTCGACCTGAGCGTCAAGAACGCCTATCGCGAGCAGCGCACCGTCCATCCACCGTCCGGCTTCGCGGCCCGCTCCGTGCCTGCGGGGGGCGAAGTGAAGAGCCGGTTTGGCAGCCTGCGTGTGAAGAACGAGAGGCGCCCCTCCGGGGAGGTGGTGTCCACCAGCATGTTCCAAATGGACGTAGACCGCGTGGCCGCCGCTGATTATGCGGAGTTTAGGCGCTTCATCGAGCAGGCCGACGAGATCCTGAAACAGCGCATCGCGTTCGTCCGGGGGGGCAAGTGACGTTCTCGAACCGAAGGGCCCTGGGCCGGCTTTTTCTGGCTCTCTTTCTCTCGCTCTGCGCCTCGGCGTGCGGCGCGCGCACCCGTACGGTGCAGGGCGACACGCCGCTCGACATCCTGCGCAAGCGCGCCCACAAGGCGCTCGACGATCCCGAGATCTGGAGTGAGCTCGCGATCGCCGAGCACCTCGGGGACGGCGGCGATCCGCAGGCGGGGCGGGAGTCGTTGATCCACGCCAAGAAGCTCGGCGCCCGAGGGCTGCGGCTGCTCTACGTGGAGGCCGAAGAGTACGTGCTCGAGGGCCACCCGGAGAAGGCGTTTTCGGCCTTCTCGGAGCTGCTGCGGCGCAGCGTGGGCGATCCCGATCCCCTCGCTCCCTTGCTCACGGAGGCCGCGCTCAGCGCGCTCGGGGACATGAACGACGCGGTGGTCGACTATCGGCCCCGCATGCGCGCGCTGCTCGGCGAGCTCGCGCCGCAGGCCGATCGGCTCGGCCTCGCGGCGGCCCATCAATTGCGGATGCTCCTGCTCGGCTATGCGTTGCAGGCCGGCGACCTCAAGGCGGCCGAGGCGGTGGCAAGGGACGCCGGCTGCGTACAAAAGGGGGACGTCGCAGGGCCCTTCGGTCCGCGTGAGCTGCTCGGCTTCGACCAGGTGTTTCCCGCGGAGACGCCTGGGCCATTCGCCAAGAGCTACGACCTCGGCCCAGGCCGCGGCGACACCCCGACGCGCAAGCTCGACACCCGGCGCTGCGTGCTCGGCCTCGGGCGCGGCGCCCACGACCCTCGGCCCGGCACGAGTTACCTGCGCGCCGAGCTGGAGATCGCAAAGGGCGGGCCGCACGTGCTGCGCCTCGAGTCCCCCAACAGCGTGATCGTGTGGCTCGACGGACGCGAGATCGCGCGCTTGGACCTGCGCGCACAGCCCTCCTTCGGCGTGCGCTTCCTTCCGCTCGAGCTGACCGCGGGCAAGCACGAGCTCAAGATCAAGCTGAGCTCTCGCCACCCGAACCCGGTGGTCTCGTTGGCCCTGGTCGAGGGCACCAAGGAGGACATCGCGGACGTCAGCCTGCCCGAGCCCAGCGACTCCGTCTCGCGTTACCTGGCCGCCAAGGTGGCGCTCGGGCGCGGAAACGGCGTGGCGGCGCGCGAGCTCTTGCGCGCCAGCCAACAGGAGAGGCCGACCGCGCACTGGCTCGTGCTCTCCGCGGCGGCCTCGGTCGCCGATCCGCTGCGCCCCGTGGAGCTGCGTCGCGACATGGCGCGTGAGCTCTTGCGTCACGCGGCGCAGCAGAACGCGGCTGCCTGGTATCCGATCGTGGGCCTCGCCAACCTGGAGGCGGCCGAAGGACGGGCCAAGGAAGCCATCGACGCGCTCCGCGCCGCCCAGGAGGGCTGGCCCGACGTGGTGGTCATCCGCACGAGCCTCATCGATCAGCTCCGCGAGCGCGGCTACGCCGAGGAGGCTGACCAGCGTCTATCGGAGCTCGAGCGTCGGCTGCCCAACGCCTGCGCGGTGGCGGGCATCTCGCTCGCCTCGGCGCGCGCGCGCGGTCGCATCAACGAGGTCGCCGCCCTGAGCGAACGCGTGGTCGGCTGCGACGCCACCTCGACGGCGCGCTTCGCTGCGCTCAAGGCACAGCGCAAGTACGAGGAGGCGGCCAAGGAGCTCGCCCGGCTCTCGGCGTTGGCCGATCCGCTCGACGAGGCCCAGCGCATCGAGAGCGAGCTCGAGCGCGCGCTGGTGCTCGGGGACATGGCGCGCGCGCGCGCGCTGCGGGAAGAGCGCAGCAAGCTCTGGGAGGATCGCCCCGGACCCGTGCTCGACCGCGCCGATTTGCTGCTCGCCTCGGGTGAGCGACAGGCCGCCGTCGACTATCTCGGTGCGTCGATCGCGCGCCACCCCAGCCAGCTCTACGACCTGCGCCGGACCGCGGAGGCGCTCGGCGGCGGCTCGCTGTTCGCCGACTTCCGCAAGAACGGCGCCGAGGTGATCGCCGCGTTCGAGAAGGAGAACAAGGACTACCAGGAGCCGCAGGTGCTGGTGCTCGACTACACCGTCGTGCGCCTGTTCGAAGACGGCTCCAGCGTGGAGCTCACCCACAACATCATGCGCGTGCAGAGCCAGGAGGCGGTCGACGAGAACGGTGAGTTCAACGTGCCCGACGGCGCACGTCTGCTCACGCTGCACACCGTGAAGGCGGACGGCACGCGCCTCGAACCGGACGCGATCGCCGGCAAGGCGAGCCTCTCGCTGCCGAACCTCGCGCCCGGCGACTACGTCGAGTTCGAGACCTTGCGCGGCGAGTCGCCCTCGGTGGGCTTTCCGGGCGGCTACCTGGGCAACCGCTTCTACTTCAAGAGCTTCGAGGTGCCCTTCGATCACACCGAGCTCGTGGTGCTGCTTCCGCCGAGCATGGAGCCGGTGATCGATCCGCGCGGTCCCGCGCCCCAGATGCAGCAGACGACCAAGGACGGGCTCAAGGTGCTGCGCTGGTCCGCGCGCGAGAGCAGGCCGCTCAAGCCGGAGCCGCTCAGCGTGGCATCCCGTGAGTTTTTGCCGTCGGTGAACCTCGGCGTGAAGGTGAGCTGGGAGGCGTACGTGGAGAGCCTGCGCGATCTCTTGGCCGACAAAGACGTGGTGGATCCTTCCGCCAGGCAGGCGCTGGCATCGATTCTGGGCGACGCGCAGGGCGCGCAGGCTTCGGTGAAGGCCGCCAAGATCTTCCGCTGGGTCACCGATCAGATCGAGCCCACCGACGAGGTGTTCGGGCTCGCTCCGGCCATGTTCGCGGCGCGCACAGGCCATCGCGAGCGCATCCTGCGCTACCTGCTCGGCCTCGCCGACATCCCGAGCGATCTGGCGCTGGCACGCGGCCTCGAGGCCGACCACAGCGAAGCGCGCCTGCCTGATCTCGAGACCTACGGCTATCTCCTCCTGCGAGTGCAAACCGAGAAGGGGCCGATCTGGTTGCACGCCGGCGCGCGCCACGCGCCCTTCGGCTACTTGCCGCAGCAAGTGCGTGGCGAGGCCGCCCTGGTGCTCAATGCCCAGGCCGAGCGGTCGGTCGTCCCCGCGGGCGACCCCCTGCAGAACATGCGGCACGTGGAGGTCGAGGCAACCCTCACCAAGAGCGGCGGCGCCACCTTGCACGTGCGCGAGAGCCTGCGCGGCCAGGGCGCCATCAGCTGGCGCAACGATCTCGACGAGATCCCCGCTGCCGAACTGCAGGCGCGCTTCGAGGAGAGCTACGTGCCGAGCGTGATCGCCGGCGCGCGCCTGAAGAAGCTGAGCATCGAGAACCGAGAGGACGCAGAAAAGAACCTGGTCATCGACTACGAGCTCGAGATCGATACGCTCGGCCACCGCACCGATCACGAGCTCCGGATCCCGCCCATCTTGCCGAGTCGGCTCTCGGCCCAGTTCGCGCGGGCGGGCGAGCGCAGCACCACCCAGCTGGTGGCGCCCACCCAGGCCATGGAGGTCCTCGTGCGCGTCAACCTCCCCGACGGAGCCAAGGTGCTCTCCGCGCCGCGCGCGTCCGCCCAGGAGCACCCCATTCAGGCGCGCTTCAAGGCGGGCAGCAAGATCGATGGCTCGAAGGTGATGCTCGAGCGCAGCCTGCGCTTGCCCGCGGCGCGCGTACGACCCGCGGAGTACGCAGGGTTCGCGGCCTTCTGCCGCGCGGTGGATTTGGCCGAAGCCAGCGAGCTCGTGATTCAGCTGCCCTGAAGCTTCTCCGCACGGTCACGCGCCCATGCGCGCTCCCTTTCCAGCCGCTGCCGCGCCGCGTGCGCGGCCTTTTGGCGTCCGGCTCACCTTCGCGCGTGGCGCGGCCTTCGCGCACCCGTGCGCGCGGGGCGGTTTTGCTATGCTGACAGGACGCAAAAGGAGGCCCCAGGACAATGCCTGACTTTGGGACGCACGGGTCCCTTCGCTCGCTACTCCCCGCTTGGGCAGTCTTCTTCGTGGTCGGCTGCGGCGTGTGGGCCGACGGCCAGCCGGGGAACGTGCCATTCAGCTCGGCGCGCGCGCCCGAATCGACCGTCGCTCCCCCGCCCACCTTTCAATGCAAACAGGGCCCGCATGAGCCGCGGGAGCAGGCGCTGCGGCGGCTCTCCAACGACCAGCTGCGTTACACGGTCGAGGATCTGATCGGGGCCACGTTGCCCAAGCCGCTCGCGGCGGCCACCTGGAAGCGTCTGTTGTCCGCGCTCGCGAACGTGCCTCCGGATGGGACCGGCAGAGGCGCACCCTTTTCGACCATGGACCAATCGGTCTCGGACGAGCACGTCGATGCGTACATGACGCTGGCCAAGGAGATCGCGCTCCAGCTCACGCACGACGACAAACACGTGCGCGCGCTCCTCGCCTGCGCGCCGCGCACCAGCGAGGGGCAGTGCATCGACGCCTTCCTGAGGCGCTTCGGCCGCCTGGCGTTCCGGCACGCGCTCGACGAACGTGAGTTCTCGTTCCTGCGTACCGCCTATGGGGCGGAGGGGATCTCGCTTCCCGCCCTGCGCAGCACGCTCTCGCTGATCTTCAGCATGCCTCAGTTTCTGTATCAATCCGAGCCTGTCCTGAAGCCCGTCGCCGAGGGCTCGAACGACTACGTGCTGCACCCTTACGCGCTCGCCGCGCGGCTCTCCTACCACTACTGGCAGAGCATGCCCGACGCGTGGCTCCTCGATGCCGCCGAGGGCGGCCGGCTCGACGACCGCGCCGGACTCGAGCGCGCGCTCGATCACCTGCTCAACGATCCGCGCGCAGGCAGGAGCCTTCGTACCTTCGTCTACGAGTGGTTCGGACTGCAGACCTTGCGTCCGCTCGACGCGCTGGTGGGCGACCCCGTCTTCGACGCCTTCGCCGGTGAGCATCTGCCTTCGCCGGATCTGCGCGAGGCCATGCTGTCGGACGTCTCGGACTCTTTCATCTATCACACGCTGGCCGGTGAGAGCTTCGCCCAGTGGCTCGAGAGCCCGTACTCGTTCGCGCGAAGCGAGGAGCTGGCCACCATCTACGGTGTCCCGCCGTGGGACGGCGGCGCGCAACCACCCAAGTTCAAGCCCGGGACGCGCGCCGGGCTGTTGACCCGCGCGGCGATCGTGGCGAGCGGCTCCGCCAACACGCGGCCGATCCTCAAGGGCACCTTCATCCGCCGTCAGATCCTGTGCGACGAGGTCCCGCCGCCGCCTTGCGATGCCATGAAGGTCCCGGTGTTGTCGCCCGAGTTCACGACGCGTCAGACGGTCGAGGCGCTGACCGAGCAGCCGGGCACCTCGTGCGCGAGCTGCCATGCCTATCAGATCAACCCCCTCGGCTTCGTCACGGAGAACTACGACGGCCTGGGCCGGTTCCGGCGCGAACAGCGTCTCTTCACGACTACCGGCGTGGAGGTTGCGCGCAAGCAAGTCAACACTGTGGCCATCCCGCGTGTCACGCTCTACGACGCCTCCCAGGTCAACGGGGCGGCCGAGCTGACCCAAAAGATCCTGGAGAGCGGCAAAGGCGAAGCCTGTTTCGCCAGGCAATACGTGCGCTTCACCTACGGCCGACCCGAGGACCTGAAGGCGGACGGATGTCTCCTGGAGTCCATCCGCAAGTCGGCACGCGAGCCCAAGGGGCTGCGCAACGCGCTCAAGGCGCCGGCGCTGACGCCGGAGTTCCGTTTGCGCCGCGTTTCGCTCAGAACCGCGCAATAGCTCGGCTAGTCGGAATGGATTACGATGACATGCGATGCCCCACGGCGACCTTGTGTCCGATAGCTATCCGTTTCTCGAGCAGGGCGCGCAGGGGCGGCCGCTGTGTGTCGATCTCGACGGGACCTTGATCGGCACCGACACCCTCTGGGAGGGGGTCGTTACGCTGTTGCGTCAACGCCCCTGGCTCCTCCTTCTTTGGCCCCTGTGGCTGCTCGGAGGGCGCGCCCGCTTCAAGCAACGGGTCTCCGAGATGATCGTGCTCGACGCGGCCGCGCTCCCCTATCGCGAAGGGCTGATCGACGCGTTGCGCGCGACCAGGCAAGCCGGTCGTAAGGTCGTGCTCGCCACCGCAGCCGATCGCGACATCGCCGACCGCGTCGCGGCCCACGTGGAGCTCTTCGATCAAGTCTTCTCCAGCAACGGTGCCGAGAACCTCAAGGCGGAGCGCAAGCGTCAACGCCTGATCGAGGCGTTCGGTGAGGGCGGGTTCGACTACATCGGCGATTCGCGCGCCGACTTCCCGGTCTTCGAGAGCGCTGCGCGCGGCTTCCTCGTGAACGCGAGCGCAAGCTCGGCGTCGCGGGCGGCCCGTTCCTCCAAGGTGACGGTCCTGTCGCGGCGGCCGAGCGTCTTGCGAGCGGCGCTCACCGAGCTCCGCATGCATCAGTGGGCCAAGAACGCGCTCGTCGTCTTGCCGCTCGTGCTCTCTCCCCAGGCGCCGACCCCAGCCACGTTCGCTCGAGGCGTGCTTGCGGCCCTGGCGTTCTCGTTCTGCGCCTCCGCCGGCTACGTCTTCAACGACCTGCTCGACCTTCAGGCCGATCGTCAGCACGCGACCAAGCGCGCGCGCCCCTTTGCTTCGGGCGCGCTGCCCGTCGTGCTCGGGCCACCGCTCTTCGTCGGCCTGCTCGCGTTGAGCTTTGCGATCTCGCTCGTCTGGCTGTCGCCGCGCTTCACCCTGATGCTCGCCCTGTATTTCGTGGGCACCATGACGTATTCGCTCTATCTCAAGCGGCGTCTTCTGCTCGACGTGCTCACCCTGGCTGGCTTGTATACCCATCGCATCCTCGCCGGCGGCATCGCCACCGCCGTGCCCATCAGCGCGTGGCTACTCGGCTTCTCGATGTTCTTCTTCCTCAGCCTGGCGTTCGCGAAGCGCTTCGTGGAGCTTCTGCCGCTGGCCGCGGGCGCCAAGATCAAAAACCGCGCGTACTACAAGACCGATCTCGCCATGGTGGCGAGCATGGGCTCGGCGTCCGGTTATCTGGCTGCCCTGGTGTTCAGCCTGTACGTCGAGAACGGCGCGCATCACGGCACCTACCGCGAAGCCGGCATCCTCTGGTTGGCCGTGCCCTTCCTGTTGTACTGGGTGAGCCGCGTCTGGATCCTCACGGGGCGCGGCGAGATGCTCGACGATCCCGTGAAGTTCGCGCTCAAGGATCGCACCAGCCTGCTCTGCGGCGCGATGATCGCCGCCATCGCCGCCCTCGCGCGCTTCACCCCGAGTTGGCTCTCGAGCTGGCTGCACGGCGGTTGATCACACGCGTATTTTCACCCGGACGGGTGAGTTCACCCTGAGTCTTCAGATCTGACTGGAGTCCCGTTCTAGTAACGAAACGGGAGGTCTGTGAAGGTTTGAACGCGCAGGATGCTTTTTCTTACAAGCATTCAAGCGGACTCATCGTACCTTCTGCCGGTATCAAGAAGCCCGCGTCTCTCCCGCGGAGAACGCCCGCCCAAGGCGGCGCCAAAGGTCCAAGTCCCATGGAGTCCAACTCGAATTCATCGTGCGATGTGGACGCGTCCGAGAGCAGTCACACGGGCAACGCCCGGAAGTCAGACTCGGATGCGGAAGGTCAGGTCGCGCTCCCCGATCCGCTCGAACGCAAGCTGCGCTTGGCCGCGGCGCTCCTCGATCGAAGCCCATTGGCGACGCTCGCCGTGGACGATGAAGGCGTGGTGCTGCACGAGAACGGCGCAGCCCAGGGTTTGCTCAAGAAGGGGGAAGGCCTGTTGGTCTTGCAAGGCGTACTGAGCGCCCGTCAGCGAGACAACGCAAGCGCGCTTTCGGAGCTGATCCGCGCGACCGCGAGCTCGGGGCAGGGCGGCGTGATGGCCATCACGCGTCCCGGAAAGACACGGCCTCTCTTCGTCCGCATGGTCCCGCTCCCGGGCCGCGAGCCCAGCGAGCCCGCCTGCGTGGCGATCTTCGTGACCGATCCGGAGATCCAACCGATGGCTGCTCCCACCTCCCTGCGCGCGCTCTACGGCCTGAGCGAGGCCGAGGCCCGGCTCACGCAGGTGCTGCTGCAAGAAGGGCGTTCGCTGCGCGACGCCGCGGAGCGCTGCGGCGTCACCTTGAACACCGCCAAGACGCAGCTGAAGCGCGTGTTCGACAAGACCGGAACGCGTCGGCGCAGCGATCTGGTGAGCCTGGTGTTGCGCAGCGTGGGGCCGGGCGTTTCGGCCTGAGTTCCGGCTCTCTACAGGCGAGCGAACAGGGGACCGTCGTCGCGCAGGTTGATCACGCCCCGCGCGGGGTCGAGCTCGTGGAGCACCATGCCGCTCGTCCCCAGCGCGCTCCGGGCCAGCTCCACCATGCGGTGGTGATGCGTGAAGAGCAGCACCTGGGTGCGCCCCGCGAGCTCGCCCAGCACCTCCAGCGCGGCCTGCGCGCGCTGGTCGTCGAAGTGCACGAAGGCGTCGTCCAGGATCAGCGGCAAGGGCGCGTTCTGCTCGAGGAAGCGCTCGATGCTCGCCACGCGCAGCGCGAGATAGAGTTGATCGCGCGTGCCATCGCTCAAGCCCGCGACGCGCACGGTCTTGCCGTCGCTGCGAACCGCGCACAGCACGGCCTCGTCGTGTTCGTCGTACTCCACGTCCAGCCCGCGATAGCGCTCGAGCGTGAGCCGCGGAAACAGCTGGTTCGCGCGCGACAGCACCGGGCCCTGGTGTTGCGCGCGGTAGAGCTCCACCTCGCGCTTGAGCAGCGTCTGCGAGAGCCGCACCTCCAGGTAGCGTCGGATCAGGCCGCGCACGGTCGAGAGGTCGCTCTGCAGCTCTTCGGCCAGGGACACCGCATTGGAGGGCTGCTCGAGCAGGCTCAGGCTCGCTTCCTTGCTGCCGATGGTCTGATCGTAGGCCGCGATCTCCTGATCGAGCTGATCGAGCTCCTCCTCGATCTCGAGCAGCCGGGCGCGGGCGCGATCGGGCGCGATGTCACGAACCTGCGCGCGCAGCTCCGCGAGCGAGGCCCCATCTCCCAGGTGCGCGATCTGCTCGGAGAGCTTGCTCCGCTCACGGGCGCGCTCCTCCTGATCGCGGCGCAAGTCGCGCCGCTTGCGCAGGGTTTGCTCGATGCGCTCCAGCAGGATGCCGCACTCGCCCTCGGGCTCGAGCTCGCCCGAGAGGTCGAGCGCGAGGCGCTGCGCGAAGGTATTCACGTCCTCGGTGAGCGTCGAGAGGTCACGCGTGGCCTGGCGGATACGGGCCTCGAGCTCGGTGAGCTCGCGCGTCTTGCGTTCGAGCTCCGAGAGCTCGTCGAGGCTCGAGAGCGCCTCGTCGGGGCTGAGCGCGGCCGACATCCCGAGCGCTTCGAGCTCGCGAGCGAACGCCTCGCTCGCGGCGCGCAGCTTCGCCGCCACCGCGGCCTCGCGCGTGGTGGTCGCGGCCAGCGAAAGGCTCGCCTCCTCGCGGCGCAAGCGCAGCCGCTCGCGCTCTTGCGCGTCGCGGGCCTCGCGCTCGAGCTTGGCCTTGGCCTGGCTCAGGAGCGCCGCGAGCGTCCCCGCCGGCGAGGCCGCGCCGCCCTCCGCCGGCGTCGATGGGGGCGTGTGCTCGGCGGAGAGCGCGCCCGTGAGGGCCTGCGTGAGCAGCGCGGCCGCGGCCTCGACGCGCCGCGAGAGTACGCGCAGGGCCTCCTTGCGTGCCGCGAGCGCCGCCGCGCTCTCGGCGAGCTGGCCGAGCTTGAGCACGTGGGGACGAAGCGCCCGGAGCGGCGCGTCCGCGAGCCCGAGCGAGGCGGCGAGCGCGCGCGTCTCCTCGGAGAGCGCCGCGCGCGCCGCGGTGAGCTCGGCTTCCTCCCGTGCGAGCGCGGCCTGCTCTCGCTCGAGGGCGCGTTGCTCGGCCTGGATGCGCGCCCACTCCGCGACCTGGCGCGCCTCCTTGCGCAGCCGGTCGGCGAGCTCATCAGCGAGCCGCACGCTCGCCGAGAGCGCGCCGAACGTGGGCTCTTTGGGGACCTTGCCTTCTTGCCAGAGCTGCTCCAGGAGCCGATCGCGCGTGGTGCGCGCCTGCGCGAGCTCTTCGAGCGAGGCGGGGGCCCCCTCGGTGAGCAAGAGGTCACGCGCGCGCTCGAGCGCCGTCGAGCGCTCGAGCAACGACTTCGCGTCGGCGCGCAGCGAGCGGGCGCGTTGTTCGAGCTCCGCGTGGCGCTGTTCGAGGCGCGAGAGCGCGAGGTCCTCGGGCAGTTTTAGGCCCGCGAGCAGCTCGAGGTCCGGGCTCACCGAGAGCGCGCGGGCGCGTTGCCGCAGGGTCTGCTCTCCCTGCGCGAGCTCCATCTCCAGCGCGAGCGCGCTTGGCCCGAGCGCCTCGCGTTCCAGGCGCTCCACGAGCTGCGCGAGCGCCTCGTCCGCGCTCGCGGCAGGAAGCGCGGACTCCTTCTCGGCGAGCAGCGCGAGCGCCGCTTTTTGCTCCGCGCGGGTGCGCGCGAGCAGCTCGGCTTCGCGCGCCAGGGCGTCGTGCCCCTCGGCGCACTTGCGGATCCGGGTCCGCGTGGGGGTGTCGAGCGCCGCGTGGAGCTCGCCCGCGCTGAGCACGCGACCGCGCAGCTCCGCGATCTCGCGCCCGAGGCGCTCGGCGCGCGCCCGTTCGCGCGGGAGGTCGGCTTCAAGGCGTCGGGTGGCCTGAAAGCGCGCCGCGAGGTTCTTGTGCTCGGCGTCCCAGGCGTCGAGCGGGTCCCGCGCCTCCGCGCGCGCGCTCTCATCCTGGCTCAGCGCCGAAAGACGCGAAAGCAGCGGCGTCAACGCGATGGCGCGGGCGAGCCGCGCCTTCTCCTCGAACAGCGCCCGGCGCTTTTCGACGCGCTCCTCCCGCGCGCGCCGCGCTTCGCTGAGCCCGCGCTGTTGCTCGAGGAAGGCCTGCGGGGAGAGCGCCGCCTCGCGCTGCGCCCGCTGGTGCTCGCGCAGCACCTCGATCGCCGCGTTGAGCCGGGGCGTGCGCCCGCGCGGGCGAAACAGCGCGTCGGCTTCCTCGCTGAGGCTCGCCAGGGTCGCGCGGATCGCGCGCGCGCCCGTGCCCGCGTCGAAGAGCCCCTCGCTCAGGTTGCCGCCGCCCGCGAGCAGCGCCTCGGCGCCCTGGCGCAGCCGCTCGTGATCGAGCCCGAACATCTGCCGAAACAGCGCCTCGTCCAGCCCGCCGAGCAACGGCGCGAGCGCGTCCTCCGGGAGCGGCTTGTCCCGTGTGCTCAGGAGCGTGTGCTTGAGGCCCTTGCGCCGAATCACCTCGTGACGTGCGCCCTGTTCGTCGAGCAGCACGCCTCCGATGCGCAGCTTGGTCATCGCGTGCACGTGGGCGTCGCCGGTCCGCGCCGGAATGCCGTAGAGCAGCGCGATCACCGCGCGCAGCGTGCTGCTCTTGCCGGCCTCGTTGGGCCCGTAGATCAGCTGCAGTGCGCGCGGCTTGTGCTCGAACTCCAGGCGCGCGTTCGTGAATGGGCCGAAGGCCGAGAGCTCGAGCCGTGCGATCCTCATATCGACCCCAACAGGCGCGGCAAGAGCAGCTGCCCCACCGTGTCGAGCAGCTCGCGGGCCTGGGCCTCGTCGCTTAGGTCCAAGTCCAGCGCTTCGCTGCGCAGCTCGGCGGGCAGGGCCTTGCTCAGCTCGGCGAGATCATCGCTGAGCAAGAGCGCCGTCTCGGGGTCGTTCATGCTGCGCTCGAGCGCGCCGAGCAGGTGACCGATGGCGTCGTCGCGTCGCCGCAGGCTCTCGAGATCGAGCGGCAGCTGGCTGTGCACGCGCACGTCCTCGACCCACACGTCGCCCGCCGAGAGATCATTGGCGACGCTCTGGATCTGGGCGCGGGCGCGATCCAGATCGGCCGACAGCTCGGCGTGGGCATGGGAGCGGCCCACGATGCTCACGCGCGCCGCCAGCATGCGCCCCTCCGCCTCGGCGAGCGCGCGCGCGAACGCGGCCTTGGTCAGCTCCGCCACGTCCGAGAGGCTCGAGGCCCCCTCCGCGGACACCGCGAGCTGCGCGAAGCGCACCACGTCCAGGCTGCGATGCTCCAGCGAAGCGATGGCGCCGTTTTCCACGCGGACCAGGGTCGCGCCCTTGGCGCCCGTCTCGCGCACGTGGCGCGCCTGCAGATTGCCCGGGAACACCACGTGCGGGGTTTGATGGACGACCTCCCGCTGATGCACGTGTCCGAGCGCCCAGTAGTCGTAGCCGCGCGCCACCAGCGCGCGCACGTCGGTGGGGGCATAGGGGGCGTGTCCGGCGCGTCCGCTCAGCGCCGTGTGCAACAGGCCGATGTTCAACAGGCCGCGCACGGGCTCCGGATAGCGCGCGCTGAGATCTTCGGTGACCTGCGCGGTCGCGAAGCCCTGCCCGTGCACCGCCACCTGCAGGTCCTCGAACACGTGGCTCTCGGGCCGCTTGGGCCCGAGCTCGATGCAGTGCTCACCGAGCGCGAGGTGACGGGTCAGCTTGCTCTGCGCGTCGTGGTTGCCGCGGATCCACACCACGCGCGTGCCCGTCTCCCGCAGGCGAGCCATCTGGTGTCCGAAGAAGAGACCGGTGGAGTAATCGCGCCACTCTCCGTCATACAGATCCCCCGAAAGCAGGAGCAGGCGTGCGTTCTCGTCCAGGCACAGCTGCACCAGGTTCTCGAGCGCGCGCCGCGTGGCCCCACGGACTTCGCTCACCGGCGCCCCCTCGTAGCGCGCGAGCCCGCGCAAGGGACTGTCGAGGTGCAGATCGGCCGCGTGGACGAAGCTGAAACCCATGGTCACGGGCGAGCCTAGCAGGTGGCCCCAAGCCATGTCTGTGGCCTGTGCAGGTTCCTCGCGCGGAGCGCTGCGCAGGCCCCGCGGGGCGGGCCGAGGTAGAGTAGGGGGTGTTTCGGACGCAACCCCAGAAAAAGGGAGAAGAGCATGGCAAAAAAGCGTGATGTCGCGGTTCTCGTCGGCAGCCTGCGCAAGGGATCCTTGAACCGCATGACCGCGCGTGCGCTGATCGAGCTCGCCCCGCCGACGCTCGCGCTCGAGATCGTCGAGATCGGCGAGCTCCCCCTCTACAACCCGGATCTCGAGGAGCAGACACCCGCCGCGTGGTCGACCTTCCGCGATCGTGTTCGCCGCGCGGACGCGCTCCTCTTCGTCACCCCCGAATACAATCGTTCCGTCCCTGGTTGCCTCAAGAACGCGATCGACGTGGGCTCACGTCCGTACGGCAAGAGCGTGTTCGATGGCAAGCCCGGCGCGGTGATCAGCGTGTCGCCCGGCAACCTCTCGGCCTTCGGCGCCAACCACCACCTGCGGCAGTCGATGGTCTTCTTGAACGTGCCCATGATGCAGCAGCCCGAGGCCTACGTGGGCGGGGCGGCCAAGCTGTTCGATGAGCAGGGGCAACTCCAGAACGACGCCACGCGGGACTTTCTGAAGAACGTCGCGAGCGCCTTCGACCGCTGGGTCTCGCGGTTTGCGCTCTAGGCGGCGCTCAGGTCGCCTTCGCCTCGGACAGCGGGAGCAGCGTGGTCCGCTTGCAGCGCCGGCACTTGAGCTCCACCTGGTCGCCCACCAAGCGTGCCAACAGGCTGCCGCATAAGCACCGGCTTTCACAGGAGCTTTCCCGGCTACGCCGGGCGGAGCTGGGGGTCCGTTCGCGGGACATGGGAGGGGAGTGTTCGGCCATGGGGCATGACTTATCCAAATAAAAAGGAAGTTGCAAGTCATATTCAATAGCTCCCGGCTCGGCGTCCGAGCCAACGCCGCTGGACCTGCCTGCGGCGCTGGTGGATGGGCGCGTCTTTGGTGGCCACCAGCTCGTCTGCAGCCTCAGGGCTAAGTTCTGGCAGGGCGCTGGCGAGTTCTTGCTGTTGCCCGGGAGCTGCGTGAGCGTTGCTGCGCTGCGGGCTGGGGCACGATCCCCAGGTGCTGCGGGGACGCGCGCTGCGCGATGTGTTCGAGCGCGAGGACTGGGCCGCGATCCGCCGCATGCTGGAGGTCCTCGGCGGCCAGAACCGGATGCTGAGCTTCACCGGGTGCTGACCTTCGTCCACAGGTTACAGAACACCAAGGGGAAGGTTCACTTCGTGGAGTGGAATGCGCAGTGCGTCCAAGGCCATGCGCACCGCTCGTAAACGCGACGTCACGCAGCGCCCGCGCGCTCCAACGCTCTCTGCTCGAGCCGCGCACGCCCCTTACGTTACGAATCAGCGCGCGAATGCTGCGCTGCTCATGTGCGGCCGGTCCATAGGGAAATCGCTGAGCGCGTGAACGCGTGGCCATGCGGCGTGCGGCTTGCGCGGACTTGGAAGTCGCTCGCTCTACACCGTCCGACAATGGCGAGCGTAAATGATTGAGCGCCGACGTTTTCGTTGCCGAGTGCCTCGAACCTCTGACGTATGATCTTGCTTCTACGCCACTCAGATCGGGCGGGACACGCTGGGACTTACCGCCCAACCGTCGCCGACTCCGTTGGAGCTGGGTGCTGCGAATTTCGTGAGGAGTCGAGTCGTATGGGTTGGTGTTACCGAACGAGTTTGACCTTGGCCACATTGGCAGCTTTCACGGCGTGCAGCAGGGAACCGCAGATCAATGACGGACGCACCGCCTGCAACGGCTCGCTGTGTCTCGACGTGTATCGGACGTTCTACAGCACCGAGCCGTGCGACGGCGCACCCGGCGAAACGTGTGAGTACGCGAATGCCTACTTCATCTTGAGCGAGGGCAGCACGAGCGTGCTGAGCCTGAAGGCTGACGACGTCGAGATGGTCGTCAACGGCCGCGAAGTCGGCGTGGAAGGAACCAAATCCCTGACGAGCTCCAACGGGCTCTTGGTGTCACTGCTGCTGGATCAGAGCTTCAGCATTACCCAGTCCGGCTCCGAGATGGCGGTGAAGGACAGCTCGAAGCAGTTCCTCGATAGCCTGCCCGAGGGGGCGCTCGTCAGCGTGGCGATGTTCGCGAGCGAGGAAAACGTGCCCCAGCTGCATTGCAGCGACGGCTCGTTCGAGAGCTACCACCAAGCGAGCGGCGCCAAGCAAGTGGTGGAGAGCCACTACGATGCGTACGACGCCGCGACTTCGCGCTCCCAAACCAAGATCTTCGATGCTGTCGCGTCATACAGCAAGTTGGTGCCAGACAGTTCCTCCCTGCGGCAGCTGCAACGCGTGATGGTGGTGTTTACCGACGGTTCGGACACGGCGAGTTCCATCAAGACTGCCAAGGAGGCGCGCGAGGCGGCTCAGAGAGCAGACCCGTCGCTGAAGATTTACGCGGTGGGCATGGGAGGCGACGTCGACGAGGAAGCGCTCAAGACGCTGAGCGACGGCCGCGTGTTCCTGGCGTCCTCTTCCGAGCAATTGAAGATGGCCTTCGACGAAGTGGCCGATGCGCTCGGCGCGATTTACCACCTGCGCGTACTCGTGTCTCAAGTCGAGGAAAGGGCGACCGGCAATTTCACGCTGACGCACAACGGCAAGAAGATCGAGACGCGCTTCGTCCTCAGCACCCTCGACTCCGGCGAGGGCTACTCGTATGAGGATGAGGACGACTACGACTACGATTACAATTACAACGACCCTAACTGGGTGAGCGCACCTTCCTGCAAATACACCGGCAATCCGTACGATCCCAATGATCCGGAAGATCCCAACGATCCCAACGATCCCAACGACCCCAACGATCCCAACGACCCCAACGACCCCAACGATCCCGCCCCTGAACCGTATCAGTTCTCGGAGCCCTTCAATGATCCGAGCGTTCTCAGCACCTGGAGCGCGACCCCAAACGTCATCGTGAGTGGAGGGGCGCTGCGGATGGATTTCAACCTCGTCCAGTCCGCAGTGGTCACGCGGGAAATCGAATTCGATCCCAACAGGCAGACAGCCACGCTGCAGCTCCTGGGCGTGCGCATGGAGGGGAGCAACACATGCCGAATCATGCTGACCGACCAAGCGGACCCGATGAGAGGCGTCGGCGTGCGGCTCTGGGAAGGGGTGGAGCTCTATGACCTCGGCAATCACTTGTTGCTCGATGGGCCGGCACTACCACCCGACCCGTTCTTGAACGTCACCATGACCGTGACCAAGACCACCCTGTCAGCTGAAGTCAAAGGGGGCACCGGCCTCGGCGTCCCCGCAAATGCGAGCAGCCTGCTCACCGTTGCCTTGGAGTTCGAGAATCCAGCGATCTCCCTGGAATGTTACGGCGACTCCGGCTTCTTGATGGCAGTGGACGAGATCCGGTTCACCGCCGAGTGAGGGACGCCCAGACGAAGGAGAACGTCGGGAGCGAGGCCGCGCGGATCTGCTGAGCCCGAGCGAACTCGAGTGGTCACCACACGGACGGCTCTGAGCTCACTCGAGTGGGCACGTGATCTCGCACGCGAGCTCATCCGAGCACCTCAACACAATCAGCTCATCCGCGCGGCCCACCCTTGCCCTTGCCCCACGCCCTCTTTGCGTTCTCCCAAACGAACGGACCCAATTCTCTACGACGCACCCGCGCCCCAGTTCGTCTGCGAACTGGGGTCTGCCCGCAGGCGGAAGGAGGTCTCTTGGTGCTGATCAGCGCGCCTCTTTGTCGCGCGGGCGTCTGAGCCAGCTTCGCTCTCCTCACCGCCCCCGACCAAACGCCTCACCGCAACCGCCCTGGTCGCGACAAAGAGGCAAGCCAGCACCAAGCGACCTCCCCCCGCCTGCGGGACCCCGACCAAGGAGAACGTCGGAGAAGGGAGGACGTCGGAGAGGGAGGACGTCGGAGAGGGACGTTGAGATCAGGCCGCGCGGATGCGCTGAGCCCGCGCGGACGCCTTGCGGTTTTCGAAGATCTCGCCCTCGATCTCGAGTTCGTCTGCGCCCCGGGTGGTCTCGCCCGTGATGTAGCTGCGACGCACGTGGTTCGGGCGCGCGAGATCGCCGTAGGCGTTGATCGCTTTGTCCACGAGCCTGAGCAGCGTGTCGGTGTCCGCGGGCAAGTCGAAGTTGTTGCGCTTGGCGAGCACGCCGATCTTGCGGATCACCGAGCCGCCGAACTCGAACACGTCGATGCCGAGCTCGGCCAGGTCGTCTTCCAACATCGGGATCAACATCAGCGCGGGCACGAGCATGCCCAGGCGGCGCAGGCGGCGCAGCGGGTGCTTGCGCTGGCTGTCCTTGAGCGGGAACTCGCGGAAGTAGTTGTTGGGCAGGCCGGTATGGCGCGACTCGTCCAGGTGGAACAGGCGCAGCACCTCGAGCCCGGGGAAGGTGCTCATCATGCCGAAGATGCCCAGGGCGATGCCCTCGACCACCACGTTCATGCCGAACAGCTTCTCGGTGCCCTTGGCCTTGATGACTTGCTCGAGCATCAGGTACTCGGGCGTGGTCAGGCGCGGGATCTCCACGTCGAAGGCGCGCACCAGCTCGCGCAGCACCAAGAAGTGCTTGGCCTCTTCCAGCACCTGCATGGTCAACGCCGCGCGCGCGCCCGTGCTCTTCACCTCGGCGAGCAGCTGGGCCGAGACCAACCAGGCGTAGGCTTCGCCGTGGCCGATCGCCGAGAGGATGGAGACGATGGCCTGCTTCTCGCGCAGCGTGTACTCGCGGTTGAGCAGCTCCTTGTACTCGCGGGTGGAGAGCCGCGACATGTGGGCCTTCTCTTCATCGGTCATGCCGCGAAAGGCCATCTCGTGCAGCTGCTTCTCCACCGCCGTACAGTCCTTGAAGCCGAGGAACGGGGCCTGATCTTCCGCCTTCCACAGCAGGCGCAGGCTCTTGTCGTAGTGCTTCTTGCGCATGGTCTCGGCGGGGCCACCAAGGAACTCGTAGGCGAGATCGTCGTACGGGGCCTTGCGTCCGCCGAGATGCAGGCGGCCGAGGACGCGGTCCATACCGCGCACGAGCCGGTTTGCAGCTGCTTCCACCCTGCGAACGTTGCGGGTGGTGGTGGGGCTGACTTGGATCTTGTCGAACTGCATGGCGACCACCTTTTCTGAGGCCCGGGGCAACACGTGCTGCCGCCCGGACTTCCATCACATGTTGGAAGTATGTGTGCGATGCGACCTCTTTGGCAAGTTTTTTCGTCCTGCGGGGACTCTCCTTGAATGGTACACCTGATGCCTCCTATGGCGTCCGCCAAGCGTGACAAACCAGCGAAGCTGCACACCAAAACGCCGCCCTCGGCGAGCCCTGGAGCGCCTTCCCGACGCGTCGGGAGAGGTGCGAATCAGTACGAAAACCCGCGTAAAATCCGCTCAGATGGCCTGGAGACCCGCTCGCGGGTCCTGACCGCGGCCACCGAGGTGTTCGCGCGCGACGGCTTCGAGGGCACCTCCCTGCGGCAGATCGCCGAGACGGCCGGGATCGACATCGCCACGCTCAAGTACCACGTGGGCGACAAGGCCTCGCTGTTCGCCGAGGTCTACCAGCACGGTTATCAGGACTTCCAACAAACGTTGGGACCGCTGATCGTCCGGCTGCCCCTGGCCCGTAACAGCGAGGAGCTGGTGTCCGAGGTGCGGGGGCTCATCGAGAAGGGCTACGACTACCTGGAGGCCAACCAGGCCTTCATGCGGCTCTGGCTGTTTCGGTTGCTCGAAGGGCCGCAGGAGGTGCTCGAGGCCGAGGAGACCCTGCGCAGCAACGTCATGATGTTCATCGAGGCGGCCGTGGGCATCCTGCGTGAGCGCGGGCTCGTGCGCAGCGATGTCGACGTGCGCGTGTTGGTGCTCGCCGTGATCACCGCGATCCCGACCTTGGCACTCAGCGCGCGCGCCCGCCCGGGCCTACTCGGGCCCGCGGAGCTCGCCCCCCGCGAGCGCTTCATCGAGTTCTTCGTGATGGTGCTCTCGCGCGTGATGCTCGCGTAGCTCACCGAACGACGATCCGCCCCGACCTCGCCCCCGTCCTCGTTCTCGTTCCCCGTCCCCGTTCCTCGTCCTCGTCCTCGTAGTCGTCCTCGTCCTCGTCCTCGTAGTCGTGCCCGTGCGCGCACCAATTCTCCCTCCCCCTGCGCATGCGCGCACCAACTCCCCCCCCCTTCCCCCTTCACTCCTCATCAACGGCACATCTTGCTCAGCATGGAGACCATGCGCACTGCCAGCGCTTTAGCTGTGGCCGCAGTCTCAGGGGGGACGAGAGCCTGCAGGCGTAGGAGATCAAAAATGGCTGCACACTCCATGGCAGAGCCGCGAGCGATCGCGTGGTAGCGAGCGCGCTCCCTGTCGGTCGTCTTGCCTGCTCCCTCTGCGATGTTGAGAGGAATCGAGATGGTCGCACGTCGCAGTTGGTCAGAAAGTTCCGCGTGACCGCGAGGCATGGTCTCCAAGACCTGAAAGGAGAGCGCTGCAAACCGTAGGGCGCATTGGTAAACGTCCAGTCGTTCGTAGTCCAACATGCGCTTGTATCGGTCGACCACCGTATTGGTTGCTTCGCGCACGCGCACGACGACGCCTCACGAGGATGAGGACGTGCACGAGGATGAGGACGTGCACGAACGCTCCTGACACCGCCGCGACCTGGTCCCTC
>JBIQKA010000070.1:25346-27310 GCA_044507075.1 Myxococcales bacterium | reverse complement strand
TGACCTCGACGTAGGGGCGCCAGGCTTCCGGGTAGCACTGGTAGGTGCCGGGCAATTCCGTGTCGTAGGGGTCGCGTGCGTAGCGCGCCGCGTTGCCCTGGTAGAAGTAGTCGAGATCTTTTTTTCGGCACAGGAAGATGCCGCGCAAGATCAGCGTTTGAACCGTTTCAGGGTGGGCGATGGCGTAGGCGAGAGCGAGCGTGCTGCCCCAGCTCCCTCCAAAGAGATGCATCTTGCCGCGGATGCCCAGGTGCTCCCGCAGCTTCCCCATGTCGGCGATCAGATCTTGGGTGGTGTTCGCGAGCAGCGAATGGTGCGGGTCGCTGGCGGCGCTGGGCGTGCTCTTGCCGCACCCACGCTGATCGAAGAGGACGACGCGATAGCGCGCGGGATCGAAGAAGCGGCTCAGGTTCGGCTCGGTCCCGCCGCCGGGGCCACCGTGCACGAACATGACGGGCTCACCACGCGGGTCGCCGTACTCCTCGTAGAAAACGTCGTGGCGCGGGGATTCGGAGACACGAAGGTGTCCCGCGTTCCGCCGGGGCGGCAACGGGTAGCGCCATTCGTGGGGCTCGAGTTTGCTCTGATAGCGCGTCATCTCCCGCGCACCGTAGTCGGCGCCCGCCCACCAGGCACGAAAGTTCCTCACTCTTCGATCGGGGTGGGAACGGGGCCCAGACCTTGCGTCTTCGTGCCCCGCTCGCCCTTCGGCAGCGCCTTGTGTTGGATCCGGACCTGTTGGTCGCCCTTCTGCACCGTGTCGGCCACGACGATGAACGACTCGTTGACCTGCACCCGCTGGCCTTCGACGTTCAGGCGATCGCCTTCGTCGAATTCCACGGCGCTCAGCTGGTCGCTCGGGCCCAGGTCGACCAGGACGCGCGTTCCAGGGCTCACCTCGATCACGGCGAGCTCGTGATCGATGCGCGTCTCCTTGGCGCTCATCTTTTCCTTGTCGACGACCTTGCCGGAGATCATTTGCTTGTGCGGACGCGCGGTCGCGCCGAGCTTTTTGGACTTCACTTGGGCGCTTCCGGGCGCAGGACCGGTCGCCTTGGCGCCCACCTTGACGTGCGCCGGCACGAAGCGCGGGCTGCCCTCGATGCTGACCATTTCGCCCATGACTGTGGCCGGGTTGCCCTCTTTCACCTTCACCGTTTCGGCGGGGCCGAGATCCGCAAGCACGACTTGGCCCTGATCCGTCTCGATCAAGACCACCTTGTTCTCCTTGTCCTTGTGGCGAATCTCGGCGTCCCAAACGTCCGAGACCGTGCCCCTTTGTTCGATGGACACCTTCGCCATGGAGGGCGGAGGCGCCACGCGGGACGTCGCGGGGGAGTCGGGGAGGGAGGGGGGGGTCGACGGCGCCGGAGCGGGCGGCGGTGAGCCGGGCTCGACGCGCGGGTCGGAACCTTGGGCCTGTCCGAGCGAGGGCAGCGCGCAGGCGAGGCCCGCGATCACCAGAAAACTCTTGGAAGCCTTGTTCATGATTTGTCCTCCTGCTTCCGCCAGGTTGCATGCGACATGCCATTGATCGGCGCTCTCGTGGGCCGCTCGCTGGTACACTGCGCGTCCATGGCCAACCCATCGTCCTGTGTCAGCTGCGCCGGAACCGGCGAACTTCCCACCGAGAACGGACCCGTCGATTGCCCCGACTGCGGCGGGGGCGGCGTTCTTCCTTCAAAGAGCGTGCTCGTCGATTGGCGCGCCCAGGATCTGGAGAAGAACCTCGCACGCGGCGGCGAAGTTCTGGCCCAGGACGTGCGCTGGCTGCTCAACGAGCTGCGGGGAGCGAGGAGCGCGCTGCACTCCGTGATCGCGCTTGCCCACGATCTGACCGACTCCGAGCAGGAGCTCGCGCTCCGCATTCGCATGGTCGCCTCGGGCGCGCTGGGCCTGTACGAGCCGGGGGAGCCGACAGAGCAGGTCAGGCACTGAGCTCGGCGACGCGTGCCCGGTCGCGC
>JBIQKA010000070.1:0-25246 GCA_044507075.1 Myxococcales bacterium | reverse complement strand
GGGAGCCGACAGAGCAGGTCAGGCACTGAGCTCGGCGACGCGTGCCCGGTCGCGCCGCCGATGGAGGCTACCTGGAGAGGCGCGATCCGGGCGTCGTTCGGCATTTTTGTTCGTATCGAACGGGCCAAGTTTGCTAGAAATCCGCGATGCTCGTGACCAGGGGGGAAAGAAGTCGATGAAGTCCAAGGTCATCCGTGTCGTGGGCATCGTGGTGGGCATATTGGCGCTCGGTGTAAGTGTCGTTTTGATCGGCGCGGCCCAGCAAGCCGGGGAAAAGCTCGCCCAGCGCTACGAGGCGCACGCCCTGGATATTCCGGTGCCCAATCCGCTCACGGAGGCTGAACTCGCGGCGTTGCGCGCCGAGCGCGGAGGGACGGATGGCGATGCAGGGGTCGATCCGCTTTCGGGGATCGATCTCGCGGAGCTTTCGCTGCAGCGCGCCATCGAGCGCGGAAAGCACCTGGTCCAGGCGCGCTACGCGTGCGCCGCGTGCCACGGCGCGAACTTCGGCGGCGGCGTGATGATCGACGACCCTGCGATAGGTCACTTCAAGGGGCCGAACCTCACGGGCGGCAAGGGCAGCGTGACCAAGGACTACACCATGGCGGACTGGGATCGCATCGTGCGCCACGGCATCAAGCCCGATGGAACCCCCGCGGTGATGCCCTCAGAGGACTTCTTCGCCATGTCGGACCACGAGCTCTCGGACATGGTCGCCTACATTCGTTCGTTGCCCCCCGTGGATAACGAGGTCCCCAAGCCCAAATTCGGCCCGCTCGGGAACGTTCTGCTCGTGCTCGGCAAGTTCCCGATCTCCGCGGAGAAGCTTCCAGATCACGCGCGCGCGCACGCGGCCTTTGCCCCCGAGGCCGCCGACACTCCGGAGTTCGGAAAGCACCTGACGGGGGTGTGCTCGGGCTGCCACCGGGAGAACCTGGCCGGCGGACCGATGCCGTTCGGGCCGCCCAGTTGGCCCGCCGCAACGAACCTTACGCAGCATCAGGACGGCCTCGGCGGCTGGACGTTCGAGGAGTTCGACAGGGCTTTGACCGAGGGCGTGCGCAAGGACGGCCGGCCGATGCAGGCTCCGATGTCCGACGTGGTCGGTGCCACGCGCGCCATGACCCCGCTCGAGCGGAAGGCGCTCTGGACCTACCTCGTTAGTCTTTCGCCGATCCCCACCAATCGCTGAGCCTCGCGCGCCGTGCACCTTCACGCCCACGTGAAGTGCCCTTCCGTTCGCGATCGAAAAGCGCGCCGAGAGCAGCGCTGACAATCCAGCCGCTACGCCGCCAGCGTGGCATGGCGCCTGCAGCGTCCCCCAGTGACCGATGGTCACGCGTCGAGCACCCGACGCCGCACGCATGAGCCTGGAGCGCCTCACGGTGGCCCCGGGATCGAGGGGGATGGATGCTGGATTCACCGTATCGCTGGGTTCCCGTCGTCAGCGACATCTACCGGTTGGGCTCTCGGCAGCTGGCCAAGGTCTGGTTCGCGGGCTCGCGCGTCGAGTGCCCGCTCTGTGAGCGGCGCTTCTCTCGCTGGCGCGGCGACATGGGGCTCGGCGATTGCCCCTACTGCGGCTCTGCGCCGCGGCATAGGCTGCTCAAGCTCAGCCTCACACGCGAGTGGGGATACCGGCCGCGCCCGCTCGACGTGCTGCACTTCGCGCCCGAGTGGGGCGCCGAACGTAGCTTCCGCAAGAACCCCAAGGTCGGCCGCTACGTGACGGTGGACTTGAGCGCGCCGGGGGTGGACGTGCACTGCGACATCACTTCGCTCGACTTCGCCGACAACGAGTTCGACGTGGTGGTCTGCTCGCACGTGCTCGAGCACGTCCGCGACGATCGCCGGGCGATGGCCGAACTACACCGCGTGCTGCGCCCGGGCGGCGTCGCGTACATCCAGGTCCCCTATGTGGCCGACCGCGAGACCGACGAGAGCCCGAACATCACCGACCCACGCGAGCGCGCGCGCCGCTTCGGTCAGTTCGACCATGTTCGCATGTATGGTCGCGATCTCATCGAGCGGCTCACCGGGGCGGGCTTTCAGGTCCAGGAGCTGCGCCCCACGCGGACCATGGATGAGCGAGAGATCCTGCGCTTCGGGCTCTGGGACGACAGCATCTTTCGCTGTCAGGTAGGCGGGCTGGCCTGAACGCACCGCAAGAGGGGCTGCGTGGTCGGCGGCACGGAGGTTGCGTTCGATGCTCCGCGGGGCCTCGACGGCACGCGCGGCCGTGCCGAGGCCGAAGCTGCGGAGAGCTTGCCATGAAGAGTGAATTGGAGATGCCCAAGGCGCAGATGGAAAGGCCCAGCCTCTATCGCGCGCAGAGATACGGCATGCGCATCGGTCGCCGCCTGCTCGACCGCTGCGGTGTGGCGGTCGCCGAGCGCTCGGACTGTGGCGATCGTCCCACCTTCGATCCCGCCATGTTCGACTGGTGTCGAAGGCTCGAGCAAGGTTTTTCGGCCATTCGGGAGGAGCTCATGCAGGTGCTCGCGCAACGGGCGCAGATCCCCGCTTTTCAGGACATCTCGCCCGACCAGGCGCACCTCGCGCGAGGCGACGCCTGGAAGACGTTCATGCTCTTTGGCTATGGATACAAGGCGCAGGCCAACTGCGCCGCCTGTCCGCATACGACGCGCCTGGTGACGTCGGTTCCAGGGATGAAGACCGCCTTTTTCTCCATCCTCGGTCCGGGCACCCACATCCCGCCGCACCGCGGACCCTACAAGGGGCTCTTGCGCTACCACCTGGGTCTGAAGGTTCCCGCGCCCGAACAGTGTGGGATCAGGGTGGCGGCTCGACGACTCGCCTGGAGAGAAGGGGAGAGCCTGTTGTTCGATGATACCTACGAGCACGAGGCCTGGAACCACTCCGACCAGGATCGGGTGGTGCTGTTTCTCGACGTGTTGCGCCCCTTGCCACGGGGATGGGACCTGGCCAACCGGCTGTTCGTGGGCGCCATTGCCCGATCGCCCTTCGTGCAAGACGGTGTGAGGCGCTTCCGCGAGCGCGACGGACTCGGCACCTCGAGTCAGCGGATGTAGCCGCTTCCTGCGCGGGGCCGGAGCTCACTTCGCGTAGGTGCGCTCGAGGTACTCCACGATGCGCTGAGAGTCGAAGAGCGACGCCCCGGTGTTCGGATCCTCCAGGTAAGGCACCTGGACTCGCTGGTGTGCCGACCAGAACGCGTGGCGCTTGCCACCTTCGCGTGGGACGTACGGGTTGGGGAGGACGCGCCGCGCCGCGGGCCCCGCCTCCTTCCAGTGCTCCTTGCCCAGGTTGTGCAGCGTGTATGGGAGCTCGAGCTCGCACAGCCGCTCGCGCACCAGGCGCGAATACGGGCTCGACTCGAAGCTCCACAAGTGGAGCCCCTGCTCGGGCGCGCGCGCGCTCCGCGCGAGCACGCCGCGCCCAAAGCGCACGCCGGTGGCCAGGCTGCCGAGGGCCACGAGACCGAGGTTGCGATCATATCCGGGGGGCACGCTGCCGCCGCCGTAGGTGCGGAACAGGTACGCGATGATGTCGCTCGACTCGTAGAGCGTGGTGTCGGTGTTTTCGTCCACGAGCAGCGGAAACTGCAGCTTGCCGCCTGCGCGCTCGGCCTCCGGGCGAAAGCGCTTGCCGCCGCGTGGACAGGGCCGGATCTCCGCGTCGAGATGGAGCGCGGTCAAGGCCTGGCGCACGAGCCGGCAGTAGGGGCAGCCTTCGTAGTCGTAGAGCCTGAGTGGCAACGGCGGCTGGGCGGCCGCGCGCACCACGAGGGTTCCTCGCCAGAGGTTGAGGCTCGAGGCGACGACAGATCCGGCGACAGCTGCTTGGTGGAGAATGCTATGGCGCATGACGCATGCCAGCATGGGTGGACACCGAAGGCGCGTCGAGGAAAAATGCGCGCTGATCTGGATCAGCGACGAAGGAGCGTGAGCACGCGCTCCGGGGGCCGCCCGATCACCGCCTTGTCGCCCATCACGACGATCGGCCGCTCCAGCAGGATCGGGTAAGCCACGATGGCCGCCACGATCTGTTCGCGGCTGCTGTCGCGGTTGAGCCCGGCCTCTGCATAGGCGGCTTCCTTGGTGCGCAAGAGGTCGTGGGGCGCGACGCCCAGCTTTTCGATCAGCGCCTCGAGCTCCTGCGCGCTCGGCGTGGCCTCCAGGTAGAGCACGACCTCGGGCTCGAGCTCGTTGTCGCGCAAGAGCGCGAGGGTCTCTCGGCTCTTGCTGCAGCGGGGGTTGTGGTAGATGCGGGCCTTTTCGCTGGACATGGCAGGAGGGTAGTCAATTTGCCGCGCGCAAGCCCGTGGTTCAGCGGCGCATCTCCAGGCTGACGTCGGCTGCGTCCACGCGGATGGCGCCGAGCGCGGTGGGGATGGCCTCGTTGACCGACACCTTGGCGTCGAGCGTGGCCTTGAGCTGGGCGGGCAGATGGCCGTCGAGGCTCACGCGCACCGGGATCTCCTGATCGAGCTTGGGGTGCACGGTCTCGCGCAGACGTACGCGCAGCGTCTCGCGGATCGGGACCTCCACGTCGCCGCGCACGCGCACTTGGTCTGCGAGCTTCAGCTGCATCTTGATGGGCACGCGCGCGCGGAGCGGCACGCGGAACTTGTCGGGCTTGACCGTTATGCGATCTCGCACGTGGATTTTCTGGCGGATCGGCACGCGCAGCTTGACCGGCAGGTTGGCCTTGACGGGCACCGTGATGCCGAGCGCCGTCTTCACGTGGCTGTCGAGCGGCACCACGACTTGCACGTCGATCACGTCATCGACCATCACGTGGGTGTCGATCGGGATCGTGAGCTGGCTCAAGTCGAGCTCGCGTTCGGTGAGCACCGTGTCGATCGGCACATCGAGCGCGAGGTCGATCGGGTCCACGCTGACCTTCGCGTCCAGCGGGACCTTGACCGAAAGGGCGACCGGGATGTCCAGGGTCTCATCGAGCGGGATCGCGAGCGGTCCGAGGCGCACCTTGGCCTCGAGCTCCTTGGCGAGCCCCACTTCCACCGTCTGCTCCACGCTGGCCTGCAGCGGCAGCTCGCCCTGGACCATCACCGGGACCTCGTCCTTCAGCCGGAGCACCACCTCGTAGCGCGTGCCCATCCACCACACGAGGGCGGCGAGCGCCGCCACGGACCCGAGCACCCAACCGGCAGTCTTGACGGCCACTTCGTGCCTCCCGCCTGCCTTTTAGGCCCACTCGGGGGGCGAGGCGAGCGGCGGAGGGGGGGCTGCGCGCGCCCTGCCTGATATTTGCCCGGGCGCGCGCCACGGGCCTACCGTTCGCCCATGGACAAACAGTTCCTGATCGATCAGCTCGCGAGCCGCATCCGCGAGTCCGTTCAGGTGGCCATGCGTGAGCACGAGGCCGCCGCGCAGGAAGCGCGCGAGGGCGCGAGCCCCAGCGAGAAGCGCGACGATGCCCGTGTGGCGCTCGAGTTCTCGAACCTCGCCAAGGCCCAGGGCCGACGCGCCAACGCGGCGCTCGATGAGCTGGCCACGATCGAGGCCTTCCATCCCAGCAAGACCAACGCGCGCGTTTCGGTGGGGAACGTGGTGGAGATCGAGGACGGCGACCTCGGGCGCACCATCTTCCTCGCGCCCGCGGGGGCAGGCATGGAGCTCACCATGCCTGACGGCGATGGTTTTGTAACGGTGGTTACACCCATTTCTCCCCTCGGGAAGGTCATCATGGGCTGTCGGGTCGGCGACTCGGTGGAGGTGGCGGTGAAGGGGGAGGAGCGCGAGTGGACGGTGACCTTCATCGCGTGACAGGAGCCGAGCGTGCGCGTGGCGGGCCCGCGAGGATCGCGTTGGTGGCAAGACGGCGGGCCGTGGTTGAAAGAAAATTGACGAACGCGATCCGCGCTTGAAGCAATCGCGCGCGCGTGCTGACCTTGCACGACCACCAGGGAGAACTGGATGAAGCGCAGTTTCAAATGCCTCGCACTTTGGCTCGTTTTTGCGGGCTTCTCGCTCGCGTTCACGCACCGAGTCGCAGCCCAAGTACCCGTGCAGACCACCTCCACACCCACCGTCCATGGCGGCACGCCGATGAACGGCACGGCCCTCGTGGCCGAGGTAGGATACGCGGCGCTGCGGGGCGCCTTCTACACCGGCAGCGCGCAGCAGGACTTCGGGCTCGAGCTGTCCGCGCCGACGTTCGGCCACGATTCGTTGCCCGGCTGGGGCCAGTCCCTGGGCATCGATCTCCGTGCGCCCTTCCGCTTCAAGATCGTGAGCTGGGCGCGCGCGAACGGCGCGCTCAAGGTGGGGCCCTATTTCCACGCGGGCCGCACCTGCTACGGCCGCGGCTGGCGCCGCATCCGGAACGTGCCCGGCCCGGGGCCCGGCGTGGTCGTCGTCGACGTGGACGACAGACGCTGTGGTTGGCGCTCGGTGGGCCTCGGCGCGAACATCGGCTTCGTGACGGACATCGCCTTGCCCAAGCTGTTCAAGCTCATCGTGGGCATCGAGCAGCAGCTCGGCATGCTCAACACCAAAAATCGCGACCTGGACGACGGGCGCACCAACTTCGCCGGCGCCACCTGGGTCGACCTGGGACTCGAGGCGTTCTGGCGCAACATGTTCTTCGTGACGCTGATCAACGCCGGCGCGCAGTACGGATCGAATAGCCTGTATTATCGCGACCACGCCCTGTTTCGTCAGATGTTCGGGTGGGGCTACAAGTTCAGGTAGCGAACCGCCGCTCCGTGTCTCGGCCAACTTGGTCAGGACACGCGCGCGCACAGGGGCTCACAGATCACCGCGACCTCGAGCGGGGAACGAACCGCGGCCGCGGTGTCCGCGCGACCCCGCAGAAAATGCGACCTTCGCGATCCTCCGAACGGAACCGGGAGCCGCCAAGCTAGCCGGTTTGGATCCCGTGCGTAGAGGAAGCGGGGAGCGCGCTCGGCGCTTGGTTCGGAGGAACATCCATGACGAACAAGCACCCCAAAGAGAAGCATCCTGCGCCGCCCTTTCCCCGCCAACAGCAGGACTCTCCCGGGCGAGAGGGCGCGATGCGCCCGAAGCCGGACTATGGCGAGGACAGCTACCGAGGCCTGGGGCGTCTGCGCCACAAGCGGGCATTGATCACGGGTGGAGACAGCGGCATCGGGCGGGCGGTGGCCCTGGCCTTCGCGCGCGAAGGGGCGCACGTGGCCTTCAGTCACCTGCCCGAAGAAGCGGAGGACGCGCGGGAGTCCCTCGCGGCGCTCTCGGTGGATGGACAAATCGCGGTCGCGCTCAAGGCGGATCTCGGCTCGACCGAGGGCTGCCGGCACCTCGCGCGAATGGCGCGTGAGGCGCTCGATGGCCCGGTCGACGTGCTCGTCAACAACGCGGCCTTTCAGGGCAAGGCGGTCGCTTCGTTCGAGGACATCGACGACGCCCGGGTCGAGCACACCTTTCGCGTGAACATCATGAGCATGTTCCACCTGGTGCGCGCCTCCCTACCGGGCATGAAGCCAGGCGCCGCCATCATCAACGTCGCCTCGATCCAGGCGTCGAAGCCATCGCCGGGCATCCTCGACTACGCCGCGACCAAGGGGGCCGTGGTCACCTTCACCAAGGGGTTGGCGCAGACGCTCATCGATCGCGGCATCCGTGTCAACTGCATCGCACCGGGCCCGGTTTGGACACCGCTGGTCGTCGCCTCCTTCGACGCCGAGAAGAACGCCTCGTTTGGCATGGACGCGCCGATGGGGCGCCCCGCGCAGCCCGCGGAGCTGGCGCCGCCCTTCGTCTTCCTCGCCAGCGAGGAGGCGCAGTACGTGAACGGTGAGGTGCTGGGCGTCACGGGCGGCAAGCCGCTACCATGACCCCACGCCGCACGCGTAGAAACATGCTCACGGAGCCCGAGCACGACTCAGTCGAGCTCGCTCACGACTTTCTCCGCTTGGGGGGGGCGGAAGGTGGGCTGTCGAGGGCTGCTTCTTCGTTGCTTGCTTCGTCGAGCAGCGCTCCGAGTCGATCGAAGCGACGCTCCCAGAGGCTGCGACGCTGCTCGAGCCACTGCTCGGCGAGCCGCAGCCCGGAGGTCTCGATGGAGCACGTACGCACACGGCCGATCTTCTGACTGCGCGCGAGGCCGCTCTGCTCCAATACCTTGAGGTGCTGCATCACGGCCGCGAGCGAGATCCCGAACGGCTTGGCCAGGTCGCTCACCGTGGACGGACCCTGACTGAGCCGCTCCACGATGGCCCGACGCGTGGGATCGGCGAGCGCGCTGAACACCTGATCGACCACATTTTGCCTCATCATGGCCCCAAGGCTCCCGGTTTGGTTGAGCGACGCCGCCGTGCTCCCGAGCCGGGGACGACGGCGCACGGTTCAGGCCCGAACGCTACGCTCAGTTCGGGCGCGCGATCGCGCTGCCGCGCAGCAAGTACCCGTGCGTGCGCGGCATCTTGGGGAAGTACCCCGCGTCCAATTGATCCAGCGCGAAGCCCGCGGCGCGCAGCAGCGCGGGCATGTCCCGGTTGATATTGCAGCCGCCGGCCACGGCGCGTTGGAGGCTGTTGAGTCGGTCTTGCCAGCGCGCGACTCCCACGTCGGGCGCCCGTCCGTGTTCGAGGAAGAAGAGACGCCCGTGGGGCTTGAGGATGCGCCGCACTTCGCGCAAGGCCTGCACCGCGTCCGGGATCGTGCACAGCGTGAACGTGCTGAGCGCGCTGTCCACGCTTTCGTCGGGCGCCTGGATCGTCTCGGCGTCCAAGCCGATGAAGTCCACGGGGCAGTGCAGCTGCGCGGTGCGCTTCTGGGCGATGTGACGGGCGCGCTCCGAGGGCTCCACCGCCAGCAGGCGATCCACGCTGCGCGGCAAGAGGGGCAGGTTCAAGCCGGAACCAAAGCCGATCTCGAGCACCGTGCCACCGAGCTGGCGGACGGTTTTTTCTCGCTCGGGGAGCAACGATTTCATCCCGCATGTGAGCTCGACGCAGTACGGCAGCACCACGCGTTCATAGAAGCCCATGGCCCTTCTCCCTTTCGAGCTTGGCCTTTAGCGCACTTCTCGGCTCATTTCAGGGCGCACCAGATCATGTGTCCCATGCCGCGGTCGCACGGCAGCGCGAAGTGACCGAGCCCGCTGAGCTCGCCTGGATAGAGACCGGCGATGGTCTCGAAGTTGGCGATCTCCACGACGTCGCTTGCCCCCCTGCATGATCCCTTTTTTTCGAATGCTCAACTGTAAGCCGCGCGGCCCGTCGCCCGTCAGCATGGGTAAAGGAGCTGAACATGAGCGAAAACAAGCGTTATCCCGGAAGTCCACCTCGAATCCCGTCCTGCGGCTGCGGCGTGCGTAGCAGCCCCACCAGTTCGCTCTGTCCGTGCGGGCCTGCGTGCCCCTGCGGGGACGCATGCGAGTGCGAGGAGGGCTGCGGGTGCGCGGGAGCCGAGCGCGGAGCGACCGATTGAGCACGGGGTTTTCCGCGGCCCCCTGCTAAGAGTACTTGCATGGAGCGCCGCACCCCATCCCACACGCCTTCCCCGCCGAGCGATGACCCTGCGTGGATCGCTTCCGATCTGAGCGCCGAAGACTACACCGTACGGCTCTCGCCCGAGGAGCGCGATGCGTTCGCGCGCGCCATCGCGGCCGACAAGCCGTGGCATGCGTTCACCCGAGCCCAGGTGCCGACCGCGTGCGCTCCGCTCTGGGATCGCCTGCGTGGTTGCCTCAACAAGAGCGCCGGCTTTTGCGTGGTCTCGGGCTTTCCGTTCGAAGGCACGCAAGGGGACGTCCTTGACCGGGCGCGGCGCACGACCTTCCTCGTGGGTTACGGCCTCGGCACCCCGGTCTTTCAAGATGCGCGGGGCGGGCGCCTGGTCGACATCCGTAGCACCGACGCGAACGTGGGGGATGCCGCGACTTACGCGCCGCGTGCGGACGGCACCCATGTGCGGCCGTACGAGACGCGCGCCGCCTTTCGCTTGCACGCCGACGCGTGCGACGTGGCCGGGCTCTTTTGCGTGCAAGCCGCCGCCCGCGGCGGCAGCTCATCGATCGTCAACGCGCTCACCGTCTATCGGCAGTTGAGCGAAGCGCGCCCCGACCTGCTCGAAGTCCTGCACCAGCCCTTCTACTACGCCAAGCCCCCGAAGCCCGGTGAGCCCGCGTCCTATCACGGCATCCCGGTGTTCAGCTGGCAAGATGGCTACTTCAAGAGTCACATCGTGCCCGACCTGATCTTCATCTCGCAATTCGTGCCCGAAGTGCCGCGCCTCAGCGCAGTGCAGCAGGAGGCCCTCGATGTGCTGATGAAGATCGCGAGCGAACCGGGCCTCGCCCTCGAGATCACCCTCAAGGCGGGAGACTTGCTCCTCTTGAACAACCACATCGTCTGGCACGGGCGCGACGCCTACGAGGATGCGCCGGACTCCGTCCGCCACTTGTTGCGCCTATGGCTCGCCACCCCGGACAGCCGTCCGCTCAACCCCGTGCACGAGCCGTGGTTCGGTGACCCTGCGCCCGGTGCGCTGCGAGGCGGGTACCTGCGCGAGCGCCTGGGCGAGCTGCGAGACCCCCCCTGAGCGCACAAAGCTCCGCCCGCGGGAACGGCGCTCCGTAGGGCCCGTCGACGGAGAGCGTGCGGCGCTCTTGCCGCCGGGCTCCCGGGATACTACGCGCGCTCGCATGTCTCAGCCGACCGAGCGCTCATCGGCAGCCCTGTGGCGCGCCATCGCCGCGCTCGCCTGGCCCGTGGCGCTCGCTCGCCTGGGGATCATGGGCATGGGCTTGGTCGATGTGATGGTGGTCGGCCAAATCGCGCCCCGCGAGCTCTCCCATCAGGCGCTCGGCTGGGCGCCGATCGGCGTGCTGATGGTCACGGGCATCGGCCTGCTGAACGGGGTGCAGGTGTACACGGCGCGCGTGATGGGGGAGGGCCGGCCCGAGCTCGCGCTCTCGGTCTGGCGACGTGGCATGGTGATCGCGGTCGCGTCCGGCCTCGCGTGTTGCGCGGTGGCCGCCGCGCTCGGCGAGCAGATCTACACGGTCTTCGGCATCGCCCCCGAGTTGGCGCGCCCTGCCGCGCGGGTGATGCGCGTGCTCTTGCTGTCGGTCCCGTTCCACCTCGCCTACGTGGCCTCGGCGTTCTTCCTCGAGGCGATTCAGCGCCCGATGGCCTCGACCACCATCATGTGGGGCGCCAACGGGGCCAACCTCGTGCTCAATTTGGTGCTCGTCCCGCACTTCGGTGCGGTGGGGTCGGCTTGGGCGACCGTGGGCGCGCGCGGGGCGCTCGCGCTGGCGCTCATCGCCTGGATCTGGCGCATGCCCGAGGCCGCGCGTCTGGACGGCCACAGCGATGCTCCGGGCCCCTCCTACGGTGAGCTCTTGCGCGTGGGCTTGGCCGCCGCGCTCAGTCAGGCGGCGGAGGCGGGCGCCTTCTCGGGCATGACCATGCTGGCCGGGCGGCTCGGGGAGCGCGCGGTCGCGGGCTATCAGATCGTGCTCAACTTCACCGCCGTGGTCTTCATGCTCTCGCTGGGCGTGGCGAGCGCGACCGCGGTGCTCACCTCCGAGGCGGAGGGGCGAAGGGCATATCAGCAAGCCTCCCGCGCCTCCTTCATGGGGCTCGGGCTCAACACCACGCTGATGGTGGCGATCACGCTCTTGGTCGCGCTCTTTCCAGCGCTCCTGGCGCGCGCCTACACGGCGGACGCGGAGCTCGCGCCCATGCTCACGGGCCTCTTTCCGCTCACCGCCCTCGCGCTCAGCCCCGATGGCGCCCAGACGGTTGCGGCCTCCGCCCTGCGCGCGCGCAACGACAACTGGTTTCCCACGGTAAGCCACCTGCTCGCGTACGCCCTGGTGATGCCCGTGCTCGGATACTGGTTCGCCGAGACCCTCGGCCGTGGCGTGCTCGGGCTGGTGTGGGCGGTGATCCTGTCGAGCCTCCTCTCGGCAGCCGTCTTGTGCTTCCGTCTCGTGCAGCTCGCGCGTCGTGCGCGCGGCTGACGCGCCCGGGGGCGGCGGGATCGCGCCGCGTTCACGGGCGGTCCGTGAGATACTGCGCGCAGATGGAGGAGCGACACCGAGCGAGCGCGGAGGAGGTTCGCGCGTGGATCGAGGGAGGAGGGCACGAGCCCTCGCGTTTTCGCGCCGCGCTGCTCGAGATCCCGCCGCGCGAGCGCGACGTCTGGCTCGATCTGGTGTTGGGGCTCGATGAGCTCCCGGACGATGACCCCGAACTCCCCCGGGGCTGCGTCCCGTACCTGCCGTGCTCGGTCAACGATCTCCTGCACGTCGTCGAGCACGCGCGGGTGGGCGCGTCCGACGTGTTCGTCGACATCGGCTCCGGGGTGGGCCGCGCCGTAGCGTTCGTCCACCTGCTGAGCGGCGCGTCCACGATGGGCATCGAGCTTCAGCCCAGGCTCGTGCGCGCTGCGCGTGCCCTCGCGGACCGCCTGCGCGCTCCACGCCTCCAAACGCTCGAGGGGGATGCAGCGGAGCTCGTCTCATCGCTCGCCGCGGGCACCGTGTTCTTCCTCTACTGCCCCTTCAGCGGCGAGCGCCTCACGAAAGTCCACGCCGCCCTCGAGTCCATCGCGCACACCAGGACCATCCGCGTCTGCAGCCTCGACCTCCCGCTCCCCCCCTCCCGCTCGCTCGTCCTAACCGCCTCCCCCCGCCAAGGCCCCGAGGTCTACTGGGGACGGAGTATTCATCCTTCGTTAGCGGGGACGGAGTATGGCGCGCGGGGTTGAGCTGCGTCGCCTGCACCTCGGCGTTCACCGCGGCCTCGAGGGCATCGATGTTCGCGTAGGGCGCGCCGCCGTTCGCCACTACGAAGTCGTCCACGAACGTAACCAGTCCGTAGTGGGGCTTGCTGGGTAGGTCCTTGGCCTCGAGCTCCCGCTCATCTACCTGCGCTCCGCGGACCGAGCTTGTCGGCGTGCTTCAGCACGTGGTCACGAAAGGCCATCGAGCGTTGCGGCATGTAGCGGTCGGCGGGATACACGAGGTGCAGCGGCGCGCCCGGCGCTGCATAGCGCGCGAGTACACGCTCCACACGTACACCCGCGCTCTCCACGACGAACGACGGCAAGAGGCCGATGCCTGCGCCAGAGACGACCAGCTGCATCGCGAAGTTGAAGTCATCGGTGTTGACCTGGCCGCAAACCTGCACCGACTCGTTGCCCTTCGCGCTGCGCAGGTTCCACAAGGCGTTTCCGCTCGGAGCGCGAAACAACACACAGCGATGGGCGGCGAGCTCGCTCACGCGGCGTGGACGACCGTGGCGCGCCAAGTAGTCAGGCGCCGCATAGAGCGCGAAATCGGAGGGCGGCAGCTTGCGCGCCACCAGGCTCTCGTCGCGGATCGCCCCCGCGCGCAGGGCAAAATCAAAGCCCTCCTCGAGCAGGTTTACGACCCGGGTCGTCAGCACGACGTCCACGGTCACGGCGGGATGCTGTGCGACGAAGCGCTGCACCAGGGGCGCGAGCTTCCACATCGCGAGATCCACCGCGGTCGTGATGCGAATGGGCCCGCGCAGCTCAGCGCCGAGGTCGACGGCCGCTTCACGCGCCTCCGTGAGCAGTGACATGCCCCGGGACGCGCGCTCGTAGAAGGCGCGCCCCGCGTCGGTGGGCGTCACCTTGCGAGAAGTGCGGTGCAGGAGGCGCGTCGCGAGCTCACCTTCGAGCAGCGCCACGGAGCGGCTCACGGAGGATTTCGGAAGCGACAGCGCGCGCGCGGCCGCGGTGAAGCCGCCTTCGTCCACCACTTTGAGAAAGACCGCTACGCGATTGAGATCCAAGGAAGGCGCCTGCGACATGGGTTTTATCGTTCTTCAAATTCGAACAATGCGTTCGAATTGCTGTGTCTAGTTCACATTGGGAGAACGGTCTAGATTGTTCTTATCTAAAACGAAGGGAACACACACATGACCATCACCGCCCAAACCCCCGCCTCCACCTCCGCGCGCGCTTCGGCCAAGGCCGTTCGCTACACCCTCGATCCTGCCCACTCGAACGTGGGGTTCAGCGTGCGCCACATGATGATCACGAACGTGAAGGGTGAGTTCGAGCGCTTCGAGGGCAGCGTTCAGTACGATCCGAGCGCGCCGGAGGCCTCGACGATCTCGGCGCAGATCGACGTGGCGTCGATCAACACGCGCGAAGAGAAGCGTGACGCCCATCTGCGCAGCGCAGACTTCTTCGACGCAGAGGCGTATCCGAAGATGATCTTCACCTCGCGCAAAGTGAGCAAGAACCGAGCAGGCCTCGAGGTCCAGGGCGAGCTGACCATCCATGGAGTCACGCGCGACGTCACGCTTCAGGTCACCGACATCACCGAGGAGCACACCGATCCATGGGGCAATAAGCGCATCGGCGCGTCGGCCAAGACCAAGATCCGCCGCTCCGACTACGGCATGCAGTGGAACGCGGCCCTCGAGGCAGGCGGCGTGCTCGTGGGAGACGAGGTCACGATCAACATCGACGCATCGTTGGTCCGAGCCTGATCCGCAGTGGGGTAGGGGACGGAGTATTGCGCCGTGCTTCAGCTGGGCCTTCACGTCGACGATGCTTCGCGACAGATAGGGCAAGAAAGTGCGCCCCATCGTGCGACGCACGGGCACCTTTTGTCTGGAGAACTTGACCCAGGCAGACTACGACGCCGACAAGCCCTACGCGCCGCTCAGCGCCGCAGACGTACACCAGGTCTACTACCCAACCGTCCTCCCGGTCGCGTCGGGCGGTTACTTCTGGGTCTTCTTCGACAGCACGCGCAACTACGGCAACAAGGGTCAGCAGCGCCAGCTCTGGGGCGCAGCCGTCACCGTGTCCGCGGACGGAAAGTACGAAGTGGACCCGAGCCATCCGGCGTTCTACGTGGGAGGTCAGGAGTTCGACAGCGCCAATCACCGCGCCTTCACCGCGCTGGATCCCTGCCGCGTCGACGGCGACAAGTGCACCAGCGGCGTCGATTGCTGCGGCGGTAAGTGCGAGATCGAGGGCGGCGAGTTCGGTGACGTGGGCATGTGCCATTCCAACACGGGCAGCTGCTCCGACATCGACGAGGCCTGCAAGACGGCGGGAGATTGCTGCGACCCGAGTGCCTCCTGCATCAACGGCTACTGCGCGACGCTGGTGCTGCTGTAGCGGGGCTGACCCACGACGACAGCGGTCACCACGACTCAGCTCGGTGACCTCGGCGTCCAACGGTACTGCACGAAGGAAGTGGCCTCTGCGACGCGGTCGTAGAGGGACCTGGCGGTGGCGTTGTCGGCCTGGGTGACCCAGTACACCCGTGCTGCTCCCTGGCTCGCGGCCGCGCGGTACACGGCCTCGACCAAGGCGTAGCCGGCGCCCTTGCCGCGAGCGGCGGGATCCACGAAGAGATCCTCCAGGTAGCAATAGCCGCCCGGTGCCCATGTCGAGAGGTGGAAGTGGTAGATGGCAAAGCCCAGCACTTGGTCGTCCTCTCCCACCGCGACCAATCCATGGGGCTGGTCGTTCGGATCGATCAAGCGGCGCCAGGTGTGCTCGGTGACCTCCGCAGGAAGGGTGCAGCCGTAGAATTCGAGATAGCCGCTCCACAGCTCGCGCCAGCGCGGACCATCATCGGCGGACAAGGAGCGTACGCTGGGCGATCGGATTCGGAGGGTGTCGTCGAGAGCCATGTGTCGGAAGCAAAGCGCGATGGATGGCGTGTGCAAGCCGAGGGACCTCGTATCGTCCAATCCTCGACCACCCCATCGGTCTCCTCCGGTAGCCCGGACGGCGTGTTCACGCCCACTCTATCGCGCCGCCCCTCAGGGCCGGAAGCGGGCTGAAGTGATGCTTTCCTTCTCCGGCCCTGAGGGCTTGGGCGAGCGCGCGCTCTTGCGCACGAGGAGGGGGGCGACGACGATCGCCACGAGGATGACGATGGTGGTCCAGAGCAGCGAGAGCTCTCGCCCCAGGACGACCGAGCCGGTCACGAAGACCAGCGCGGAGAAGCCACGCTTGAGCCCTTGTACGGAGACGCGCTTGCCGAGCGTGGAGCCGGCGTACATCCCGAGGACCGCGGCGGCGGTCGTGATCGCGAGCAGACGCCAGTCGAGCGCGACATGGGTGACGTGTCCGACGAAGCCGGCGAACGACTGCGCGGCGATGATGAAGAGCGAGGTCCCGATTGCTTCGCGCATGGCGAGGCCGCCAAAGAGCGTCAGCGCAGGGACGATGAGGAAGCCGCCGCCGGCTCCCACGAGCCCTGACACGACACCGACCGCCGCGCCGACCACGAGGATGCGCCAGACGGCAATCGGCCGAGGGGCGTCAGCGCTCTCCGCGCGTTCACGGAACATCGCGAGCGCGGTGGCAAGCATCACTGCAGCGAGCGCGACGAGCAGCGCACGCTCGGGCACGAACCGGGCGAGCTGACCTCCGAGGAAGGCGCCTGCCATCGAGCTCGAGGCGAAGAGTCCCCCCATCTTCCATCGCACGCGACCTGCTCGGGCCGCGAGGGTCGTGCCGACGGCGCTCGTGGTCCCGACCAAGAAGAGGGACATCGCGATCGCGGACTTCGCTGCTACCCCGACCACGTAGACCAGGACCGGAACGGCCAAGATGCCGCCACCGCCGCCGAGGAGACCGAGGACCACGCCGATGAGCGCGGAGAGGATCCCTGCGAGAACGAGCTCACCCATTGATGCCTCACTCCGCCCGTCTTCCGACGCCGCGGCCCTCGCGTAAGATGTGCACTGAGAGCGCGCGTTCTGGGGGGCCAGGGGCTTTTCCACATCTTGGGAGGTGAGAGCCGCGCGTGCCAGCAAGGGTTCAGTAACCGTCAGACACGCCCCGACCCGCTCGAGATGCTCGCATCGGTGGCGTCTCGCTGGGCGAGCGGCGCTCGTGTGCGTTGGCTGAGCACGTAGGCGAATTGCTGGTGGGTCCCCCCAGGCGTGACGTGATCCTCGTGCGCCTTGGCACGGAGCTCGAACGTCGGCCCGAGGAGCGCAGCGAGCTCGTCCGGCGAGTAGCGCCGAACCGGGAGCCCGCTGCACTTCTCAGGGCCGTCGAGTGCGAAGGTCGCGAGAACGACGTACCCGCCAGGACGTACGGCGCGGCGTAGCTCTGCGAGGTAGGCGTCGCGCGCCGCATCGTCGGTGAGGAAGTGGAGCACCGCGCGGTCATGCCAAAGGTCTACGCTCGTCTCGTCGAAGTGGCGGTGCGTGACGTCGCCTTGAATCCACTCGATGAGCGAAGCCCGTTCGCCGAGCTGGCTGGCGGCTTGGTCGAGCGCTGTGCGAGAGAGATCGAGCACGGCGACATTCGTGAACCGGCGCGCGAGGAGGTCTGCTGCGAGGGTCGAGGCGCCACCGCCGACATCGACGATACGTGCGTCGGGCGCCAACTTGCAGGCCTCGATGAGCGAGAGCGATTGGTCGAGATGCGGGCGGAACCAGCTCATCTCGTCGGTGCGCTTGCGACGGTAGGTGTCCTCCCAATGGGCTTGTCTCTCGGATTGGCTGTTCATGGGGCTGCTCACTTTGCTTCGTGACGTCAGAACGCCAGCATTGCTTGGAGCTGTACGTTGTGTCCGGTCACCAGCGACAAATCTCTCACCGCGTCGGAAGTGTTCGTGACGCTATAGACAGGTTGCAGCTTTGCTCCCGCCTCGAACAGATAATAGGTTGCGCCGAGGTCGGCGCGCCAAGCAGACGTGCCCGAAGTCGACTCCAAGTCCTGCGCGAGCCCGCTGATACGGATTGCGAGCTCGAGCTTCCTAGGTATCAAGAAGATCCCGGCCTGCACGAAGGCTCCGATGCCGATCCGATCCTCCACATCGATGTAGCGACGGCGGTCGACGAACGCCTCGGCCGAAAGACCCACCGGGCCCACTCGGAGCGCCACGTCGAGGCTGGCTGCGCTCCGCTCGTGGGGAGCCGCGCCATCCGGCGTACGTACGTCTTCTCGGGGCGGGATCGTGGTGTATGCGCTGAGACCGATGGCCAGCCGTATGTCGCCGGCCGCGCGTGCGGTCGTCTCGTCGAATGCGAGCGACCCAAAGGGCGCATATCCGAGCCGCACCACTGCCGTGAGACCCTCGGGCGGCCCGATGCCGCTCATGTCGTCGTACACGCCGACGCGATAGTCGGCCCGTCCCTCGAATAGTTGCCCCTCGAGCGCGAGCCCTGTTCCGCGGCCCGCGCGGAAGAAGTCGCTCACGAAAGAGCGATCGGGGAGTTGGAGGAGCGCACGGGAGGTCAGAAACTGACGGCTGAACGGCATGCGGAATCGACCGACGCGAAGCTGCAGCTCGGGACGCCATGCGAGCGTCACCTCCATGTCCCGGAGGTAGGGCTCGCGGGTGAGCTCGACGCCGAGCAGGTAGTGGATGTGAGATCCGACCATGTTGCCGCGGAGGAGCAAACGAGCGAGCTGCAATTTCGCGAAGGGGTCGACGTTGTCGGCGGCTCGAACATCGACGCCGACCCGAGTCGCGAGGATCGCGCCGAGGCGGGCGGAGTACTGGCTATCCCCAGAGCGCGCTTCTGGCTGTGCAGCGACGCTGCCTGGTGCGAGTAGAACGAGCGCCGAGAAGATTGCGATGGACGCCAACCCCTCACACTGACGACAGCGGCGTGAGCGCTTGGCTACCTGCGGAGTACCCAGTTGGGCCAGGGATCGTTTCACATTCCGGAGGTGAGAGCCGCGCGGGCCGGGAAGGGTTCGACAACGGGGAGAGCGCCCCTCTGGCGGCGGCGCGAACCCTTTTCGGAGTGCCTGGCTCTGACAGGGAAAGGAGCTTTGCATGCAGATCGCGACCTTCCACGACCCCGCTACCTCCACCTTGACGTACATCGTGTACGATCCGACGAGCCACGACGCGGTCGTGATCGATCCAGTGCTCGACTACGATCCGCTGGCGTCTTCGACCTCGACCCGCTCGCTCGAGGAGCTGGCAGCGTTTCTGGAGAAACACGCCCTCCGGCTCCACTACGTGCTCGAGACGCACGCGCACGCCGACCACCTCAGCGGAAGCCAGTACCTGAAGCGGCGCTTCGGGGCGAAGGTTGGGATCGGCGCGCGCATCCGTGAGGTCCAGCAGGCCTTCCGCGACATCTTCGATCTCCCGGAGACATTCCCCGTCGACGGCCGTCAGTTCGATCATCTGTTCGAGGACGGCGAGAAGATCGCCGCGGGCACGCTGGCGTTCGAGGTGATCGCGACGCCGGGGCACACGCCGGCCTGCGTCACTTACAAAATCGCCGACGCGATCTTCACGGGCGATGCGCTGTTCGTCGAGGACTCCGGCACAGGGCGCTGCGATTTCCCCGCGGGCAGCGCCGACGCGCTCTACAGCTCGGTCCACGAGCGGCTCTACGCGCTGCCCGACGCGACGCGCGTGTTCGTCGGTCATGACTATCAACCGGACGGCCGCCCGCTCCGCTACGAGACGACCCTCGGCGCCTCCAAGGAGAGGAACATTCAGCTCCGCGCCAGCACCACGCGGGAGGCGTTCGTCAAGATGCGGACCGCGCGCGACGCCGCGTTGGAGGCGCCGCGCCTCCTGTATCCGAGCGTCCAGGTCAACGTCGACGCGGGCCATCTGCCGAGGCCTCACGCCAACGGGCGCCGCTATCTGCGCGTGCCGTTGAACCTCGGCCGGGCCACCAACCACGATGGCTCGGTCGCCTGAGGAGGAAAGCCGCCATGTCGTCCACCCTCTACGATGCAGCTGTTCCCCATCCGTCCGGGCACCGTGATGTGCAGCCCGAGCAGGTCTTCGCCGATCGCGCCGCCGCGCGCGTGATCGACGTGCGCGATCCGCACGAGTTGACGGGCGAACTCGGTCATCTCCAGGGTGCGGAGCTCGTCCCGCTCGCCATCCTCGCGTCGGCGGCGTCACGCTGGCCCAGAGGCGAGCCGCTCGTGCTCGTTTGTCGCTCCGGGCGCCGCTCGGAGCAGGCCGCCAACCTCCTCACTGCCGCGGGCTTTCGCCGTGTGATGAACATGGTCGGTGGCATGCTCGCGTGGAGTAGGGCGCAGCTCCCGGTCGTGCACGCGAGGGGCGTGTCGAACGGTCGCCCGAGCACGTAGAGCGGCGGTGAGCGCGCGGGCGGCGCCGGCTGACGAAAAGCTCAGGGGCTGTCGCGGAGGAAATCCTGGAGGGCACGCCGCACCGCCGCCTGAATCGAAGGAGGGACCTCCGTCGCGGGGCCTGCGGCGTGACACAAGGCGAGGGTGCGCTTGAGCGAGTCGCAGGCATCGCGGCAGCGCGGGCACCCCGCGAGGTGGCGCTCCATGGCGGAACACACCTCCGCGCTGATCTCGTCTTCGAGGTGCTGAGAGAACATGGTGAGGACGTCGGGGCACGTGCTTGACGCCTCCTGCGCCTCGTCCGGGATGCCGAGCATGGGCGCCAGGCTGTCGCGCACGGAGACGCGCGCGCGATGCAATCGGCTCTTCACCGCCTGCGCCGTGATCCCGAGGACCTCAGCGACCTCGGGGGCCGTGAGCCCTTCGACGTCGCGCAGAAGCAGCACCTCGCGGTACATGGGATCGAGCGTGCGGATAGCTCGCTCCAGCGCTTGCTCGATCTGCTTGCCGGCGAGGGCTTCGTCGGGGGCGCGCGCCGGATCGGGGAGCGCCGCGGCCTCGCTCGATTCGGACGCGTCGCGCGCGGGCCCTTCCGGCGCGAACTTGCTGCGCCGCCGCTTCTTGATGCAGAAGCTGCGCGCGACCGTGTAGAGCCATGTCGAGATCGACGACGCGCCCCGGAAGTCATGCACCCCGCGGGCCATCGCGAGCAGCGTCTCCTGCAGGACGTCCTGCGCGTCCTCGGGGTCGCGGCACATCTTCATGCCGAAGCGGTAAACCTGCGCCTGGTGACGCTCGAGGAGCTTCTCGAGCGCGGCTTTGTTGCCGCCGCGCGCGGCGGTGAGCAGGTCGCTGTCGCTCGCGTTATCGAGGTCGAGGGCGTCGCTGGGCATAGCCGACCATACGATACTAGGCGAACCGAAGCCCAGCTGGATGTTTCTTCTTCGGCGCGCGAACAGCCACTGCCTGTACCCGGAATCCCGGCATGGTCGCTACGTCAGCCTGGCGAGCGCGCGTTCGAGCTTTTCCTTTACGTCGCCCGCAAGCTCCACGAGTCGCGCATTCCCGGTCGCCTGTGCGGTCTTGGTCGGATCGACCGCCACCAAGCTCACGCCGCCATCGTCGCCCTCATAGACCGCCACGTTGCACGGCATCATCAGCCCTGCCTCGAGGTCGGTCTCGAGCGCCTGGTGCGCGAACGGCGGGTTACAGGCTCCAAGTATCTTGTAGCGCCGGAACGTCACGCCGAGCTTCTGCTGGAGCGTGTGCTGAACGTCGATCTCGGTCAGCACGCCGAAGCCCTCGGCTTTGAGCGCCTCGGTCACGCGAACGAGCGCGTCGTCGAAGTTGGTGTGCACCGCTTTGCGGATTCCAAAGGTCGTCATGGGTAACCCTCCTCTCGTCGAAGCTGGCCTACTTCAAGTTTGCCTGCGACAGCCCCGCTTGGCTCGTCACATGCCCGCGCTGGACCGCGCGGCCCGATCGGCCTTGTCGAGCTGACGGCGGACTTCCGCCATGTCGAGGCCGCGCACCTTGCGCACCAGCTCGTCGAGCGCGGACGCAGGGATTGCTCCAGGCTGGGTGGCCAGCAGCACACCATCGCGCAGCACCATGAGCGTGGGGATGGCACGGATCTGAAACGCGGCGGCCAGTCCGGGCTCGGCCTCGGTGTCGACCTTGCCGAACACGACGTCGGGGTGCCGCTGCGAGGCGGCCTCGAAGATCGGGGCGAACGCGCGGCACGGGCCGCACCAGGAGGCCCAGAAGTCGAGCAAGACGATGCTCTGCTTGACCGTCTGAGCGAAGTTCTTCTCGGTGACTTGTATGGTTGCCATCGTGACCTCCTCGAAAGGTGAGAGCCACTCCCTGGACAAAGGGTTCGGGCAGGTCCGGGCGAGCCGCTTCCTCCGCTGGCCCATGCAGTCAAGGAGTTGGCGTGGTCGGCAAATCGGGGACGATGCGTGAAGACCGCGGCGCATTCCCATGTGTGGAGGAGTGAGAGAGATTCTGCGCAGGACGATTCGCCAAACAAGAAAGGGGCTCGGTCAACGAGGCTGCTCTTGTCTTACACCCTCGCTTCGAATAGAGCGTTGCACCTGCATTGCTTGTCCTTCCACGTGAGGAGTTTGCGTTATGGCAACGAAGTCATCGAATCTCCGCAAGAGCGGTCAACTACGAGAGAGAGCGGAGCAGGGTCATTCGTTGCATTTGGCGCGGCTGTGCCTCTTGGCCGCGCTGTGTGGCTCCGTGGCCTGCGGTGACTCCGGGTCGGCCGCAGCCGACATGGAGCTCGATGGGGGAGACCTCCCAGGCGCCGACGCGGGCGCCGACGCGGGAAGCACGCATCCGCCCTTCGCCTCCGTGGCCACCGAGGCCATTCCAGCTCCTGTTGCCAACGACTGCATCACGGACGTGACCCCGGGCGATCACACGTTCTCGTGCGACGGAGTCACCTATCTGGTGTTGGTCGACGAGCAGTGCACCAGGCTCGCATGCGGGCTCATCTTCGACGTGCACGGAGCCACGATGTCGGGGCTCCAACAGCGTGACAACACGTTGCTGCACGAGATGGCGCCCAAGGCCGGCTTCATCTACGTGAACCCCAGCGCCACCTCGGAGAACACCGGCGGCACCTGGAACCTCGATAGCGACCCGCCCAAGGTCGCCCAGGTCCTCCCCAAGGTGGTCGAGGCCTTCCACGTCAACCCCAAGCGCATCCACGTCACCGGGTTCTCCCAGGGCGGCTTCACCACGCTGCACTTCCTCGAGCACCACAACGACATCCTGGCCAGCGCGGCTCCCGTTGCGGGCGCGCTGATGGGCGCGGAGTGGGCCAACGCCACCTGGAATCCGCGCGTGCCGATGTTGGTGATGAACGGCATCTCCGACCTCGCGTCCACGGACGAGAACTCACAGGCCATGATCGACCAGATCGTCGCGGGGCTCGCGCTCCAAGGCGGCGAGGAGATCGAGGGCGACGGCCACTACAGCTGGAAGCGATGGACCGGCGCCGACATGGTGCTCGAGTACATCACCCATGACTACGGTGGCCAGGCCGTGCTCGCCGGACATTGCATCCCCGGCGGCATCGACGTGATGGGCGCCGCGAACAACTTCGGCCTCAACGCGACCACCTGCACCACGGGCGACATCAAGCTCCACTGGGGCGAGCGCGTGCTGCAGTGGTTCATCGACCATCCGAAGCTCTAGGTGGCGCGAAGTTTCCTGCGCGCGCTGGGCGTCCTATGGCTCGGGGAGGATCACGACCTGGTTGAGGGTTTGCAGGTTCATGCCTGCGGGATAGCCGTACGAGGTGTTCTGCGTGAAGATTGTGGTGTTGGGGCGGCCCCAACCCCAGATCCAGAGGCCGAACGGGGCGTCGCTCGAGATCTGGTGGGCGCCGTTACCGCACTCGCCCACGCTCTCGAAATCGTTGCGGCTGAGGTCGACGCGGGCCCACTCGTAGTCGTCCCCGACCCGCGTCCAGTCGGGGACCACGCCGAGGCAGTCGAGGGTGACGTCGTGAAACTGGGCGTCCTTGCCCCTGGTGCGCACCATGACGAGGTTGGTCTCGGGATAGGTGGGGTCGGTGAAGAAGACGTAGCTCGACAGGTATTGCTGCGGAGGCACGCTGATCACGAAGTCGGGATCGCCGTAGCCGTTCAAGCCGATCAGCGCCTGCGAGCCGGTCATGTACTCGAAGAGCATGAAGGGGTGCTCAGCGTCCTGGCTCTGGACGACGAACGGCGTGCCCGTCTGAAAGACCACGGACTCGCCTTGCTGCAGCGTCGAGGGCCCACCGACGTCGGAGCTCCAGGTGAGCTGCGTGTCGGGTTGGGTACCGATCAAGCGCCAGTACGACGAGGTCTCGGCCGGGATGCGCGGCCGGTACATGACGCCCACGTATTTGCTGCCGAGCGCGCGGAGCGGGGGGATCATCTGCTCGGCATGGTCGCAGTGGGAGGTGCCGCTCGGCATGCGCATGCACCGCTGGCCGGCCAGAAAGCCGATCGGCTTGTCGGCCAAGAGCACGCTGCCGGTGAGGTCGGCTGTTTGCGCAAGCTGGGCGTGCTGGCCCTTGTCGAGCGTGAAGGAGAACGGCTCGCGAGCTGGGGAGGCCGGGATTGCGCCGCCTCCTGTCACGGCCGCCACGGGGAGCATCGTCACGGTCGTCGCGTCGGCCATGGCGACGATGTTCATCGAAGGGCTATACACGTCGTGCGGCGCCGCGGTGACGGCGAGGTAGTTGGTGTCCCAGGCGCTCGTCGGGAGTAGCAGCGTGCCCGCCCCCTGTCCCAAGGTGCCGTAGGGGCCGATCTGGTAGGCGACCGCTGGGAGGTCGGTCGGTGGTGATGTGGAAGGCGTCGCCCACGTTGGTGCCGTGGAAGTCACCGTCCGAGACGGCGGCGGCTTTGGGACAACGGTCTCCCTCCTTGCCCTCCGAAAGGAAGAGGATGGCGGCCTCACCTGGTGGAAGGCCTGCCGCGGCATCGTAGGCGCCGTAGAGGTCTTTGCCGGAGCCGGACGGGATGGCCGCGAAGCTCGACACGTCGAGCGCGGCGCCCGCGTACTCGACGCCGATGTGAAGTGGCGCCCTGCTGTTGTTGGCCACGACGGCCGCGAAGCAGTCGCCGAGCAGGTATTGCTCCATGTGGACCGCGTAGTAGTTGCAGCCGACCGGCGACTTGTTGTCGATGGCCGCCTGGCAGGCGTCGATACAGGTTCGGGTGACCGAGCTGCAGGCCTGGGAGGCGCTGCACGCCGAGACGATGTCGCCATGGCAGTCGACCACGTTCCGGAACTCGGCGTCGCACATCTCGTCGCACGGTGCCGGCGGGGCGGCGTCGCTCGCGTCGACCTCCGCGTCGCTCGCGTCGAGGCTTCCTCCCTCATCCGACGCGTCCATCGCGCCAGCATCTTCCGGCCCCAGCGAGCCGTCTTGTTCCGGCCCCAGCGAGCCGTCTTGCTCGCCGCCGTCGCTTACATCCAGCGGTTCCATCGATGCGTCCGGCCCGGTGGGATCGAAACGGCCGGTTGCGCCGCTCCCACATGCGGCGGCGCTTACCACGCCGAGGAGAGAGAGCATCGCGGGCGGCAAACCAGTGCGCAGTGGGTACATCGCAGCCGAGCATAGCCCCCATCCGCGCGCCTAGGATCAGCGCCTGGCCGCCGATCAGCACGACGTTCTGTGCCGCCGCGCCGAGACGCGT